>CAWIZQ010000011.1:0-189107 GCA_963840595.1 uncultured Acidimicrobiaceae bacterium | reverse complement strand
AAGCTGGAACGATAATAGGGTCGAACTGGTTCATTCTCATTCCTGGAACGTTTAAAGAGCCCTCGCCTTATGTTCCATTCGCTCAAATGTGAGACCGTTCGAACGTCCAGAACCCGGTTTAAGACCGGGATTGTATGCAGAACTTTTCGCCCGTAGTCCCTTTTCCAGGCGAGTTCCTCTTGGGCAACGTACAGCTTCCCAATCGTGAACTTGTGGGGCAATTGCGCGATATCGCTACGGAGGTGACATGAAACCACCCGGCTTTCTCCGGCGTGTACTGCGTCGATGTCAGACGCCGACGCGCCACGTAACCAAGTGAACGTAACCATGTCCCAGACACTCCTGGTACCGCGGCTGTGCTTTGGCATTTTCCCACTCGTCGATCGAAGAGAACAACTTGGAAGACTATGTCGCAGAGCCGACGTCAATGAGCTCCGACTGGCGGATTCAGACTTGCTCGACGCGATGATGGCGCAGATGCCTACCTGCCGCCGATGTCTTTGAAGTCATCAAAATGACGCTCCGCTGAGAATTGGCTCCGCCAGCCTCTCCATGAGCCAGCCCGCCAATTCGCCCATACCTTTAGCCGTTAAGGCGACAGAACTACCCGATGTCGAGGCGATAACCAAGTCCAACTCGTCGTTATCCATCGCATCTAGCAAGGCAAACAGTGTCTCGTCAACGACGTCTGGGAGCAGATACTTGATCGCGCGACGAACTTCTTCGGTATTAGCACTTCGCTCCAGCGTTCCCCCGACTGGCCTCGCACCGGCGACGAGTTCGTCGCAGGCTTGAATTGCCTTGTCGCGAACGATCCTCATCAGTGCCCTCGCGAAATCCTCAAGATCTTGCGCAGGTGGTTCAGTTGACATTTGCGGGGCATCTCGACATGTCCCGAACCTAGCCAAAGATCTCTGGCCTTGGGTGCGCTTCCCGTGTCGCGGTACCTGCAAACTGCCAACGACAAGCGAGCAGTGGTATTGGCGTCGGAGACCGGAAGCAACAGATCCGCAACTGATCACCGGCGGTTAAACATCTCTTCTCGCTGTTGCCCGCCGCTGAGCGACGGCTATACACCCGAATTAACTCGGCGGCTGCGGAGTAATAGCCACCTCAAGTTGGAACCGGACCTCTCGCTCACGTTGGGCTGCTCCGCCTCGAAGCGGTACCCTGATGCTCTTGTGATGCCTTGAATTCGGCTGTAAGGCAACGATGCGGAGTTCCGGACGGAAACGACCGCGAATCTGCGCAGCTAAACACCAGGTTCCGGACGATACGAGAGTCAGCTCGCCGGAAAGAAGTTGTTCCACAACTTGATCGAGAGTCTCCCGATCCCTAGTCCTCGAGGATCCCTCATTTGAGAACGGCGGGGTCTCCTGGGAGTCAATGAAGAACGACCCCGGAGTCGCCCACTCTCTAGATCTCCTCACGCATCAACCCCACAAGCGACTAAGTCATGTACCGCAAGGTAGAGAAATGTTCGGAGACTGATCATATGCAGTCCAACCCGAAACTCCGTTAATCGTTGCGGTACCGCCCGTGATCCCGTAGAAGGTACTCTGAGTGCTGTTAGAGCACACTTTGTAAGTGGATTGATTCGAAAACGTTGAGACATTTGTGTCGGACTCGGAAGTGCTGGCCTGCTCATAATTGAATATTGCTCCCAGTCTTCCAAAGTTGCACGTTTAAAAGACGTAAAGAGAAGTTACGCATAGAAGTTGATCTCAACCGTTCATGGCGACATCTTTCCTGTTGGTGCCTTTGGGCCCTGGCGCGAAGCGCCACGGGCCACTCAGGCGACACTTACTTGAAGAAGTATCAATCCGAGGCTTGTCCCACGCCTGTGGTGAACCCGTTTCGGTCACCCGGACGCCGAATTTGCTTCAGAGCCCAGACTTGTGACTTTGACGCAGTTTGATTCACGGAGCTCGCCTGCGAAAAAGTTACGCATAGAGGCAGCGGTGGGGCGAGCGGATTTTGTCCGTAGATGTCCGTCGGGGTCCACTGTGTACAAATTTCTGCGCTTCACAAAGTTCTTGTTCGGTTTCCTTCGATTTCGGTGGCCTTTATAAGTGGAGGGATTTTTCGTCCCTCGAACGAGAGAGGGTCGACCGTGCTACAGGAAAAGTCACCATCCGCGCTTCTGCGAGACGTTCGTCATGTCGGTGGTTGCAGCCAGCCCATCAGGCTGCGAGGCGAATTTGTGAACACGGCGACCGGCGAAATCGCTGAGAGACCGCTCCTCGTAGCGTGCAAAGATCGACGCTCCGTAGTGTGTGCGGCGTGCTCCTACCTGTACAAAGCCGACGCCTGGATCGTCGTCTCAACGGGCTTGATTGGCGGAAAAGGGGTGCCGGAGTCCGTGATCGGCCATCCTCGACTTTTCGTTACCTTGACGGCGCCCTCCTTTGGCGTGGTGCACACGCGCCGAAAGGATGGATCTTGCCAGCGCCAATTACGGTCCTCGTGTCGGCACCGTCAGGTGATGTCGTGTCACCGTCGGCACGCCGAAGGGGATCCGCTCGTCGGCACCCCCCTATGCCCTGAGTGCTACGACTATCGAGGTGCCGTCCTCTGGAACGCAGAGTCATCGCGGCTGTGGAATCGAACGGTTGAACAGATTCGACGTCGCTTGGCGATTCACTTCGAGTCAGCATCTGAACCTGCACCCAATCTCTTCCGACTTAGCTATCTCAAGGTTGCAGAATTCCAGCGACGGGGACTCGTACATTTCCACATCGTGATACGCGCCGACGGACCGGACGAGCCATTCAGCGCACCGCCGGACCTTCTCACGACGCCGCTGCTGTCCCGGGTGATCTCGTCGACGGTGAAGGACTTCTCGGTGACCGCAACCCACGGCAAGGTCCAGTGGGGTCGTCAATTTCACATCGCCGACGCTTCGCTCCTCGACCGCGATGACTTGAGAATCGCTGCCTACCTCGCCAAGTACGCCACCAAGACCACGGACGGATCGTTGGACTTCGCAAGACGCTTCCGATCGCGATCCGAGATCCAGAAGCTCGATGCCACCCCTCATCTCAAGCGGTTGGCACTCACCTCCTGGGATGTGGCGCTCGAGTCAGGATTCGCGTCATTGAACCTGCGAACGCACGCGCACACGTTTGGTGTTCGCAGTCAGTTGATCACAAAGTCCCGCTACTACTCAACCCGCTTCCAGGACCTCCGTGATGTCAGAACTTCGTATATGAGGCGACCTGAATCAGACGACCCCGTCGCAGGCAGTTTTCAATACGACGGTCGTGGATATGACGATCCGCGGGCCGCGGCGATCGCCGAATTCGTTCATCAACTCTCTGTGGAAGCGTCCAAATCATCGCATTCAAGCGTTGCCGCCTCGGAAGACGATTGACGTGCCGACTCCCGTGACGGAAATGCCCCTGCCCCAATTGATGTCGCCTGAGGACGCCGCAGGGTATCTCGGAGTGAGCCCCTACACCGTGCGCGAGAGGCTCAAGAGCGGCGAGATCCCGGGTAGGAAACACGGCGCACGCTGGTTAATTCGGGTGGTCGATTTGGTTCAATACGTCGAGCCCAATAATCTCAGGTGACGCGCCAAGTTTCGAAGGGCACTCAGGACTACCTGCCAGACGAGACGATGATTAAATCGATTCGTGGATCAGACACCACAGAACGAAGGTTCAGAGCCGAGAACGAAGATGTTCGTTCTGATTCCCAAAACTGAGGAGCAGCGCAAGGTAAACGGACGAACTGTTCGGGTTTTCTTGCTCGGTGACGCCTTGTTCCTTGCTGTGCTGTTGATCGTCTTTAGGTCCGAGATCTTTGTTGTATTTCTCTGCTGGTGGGCCGTCTCCGCGATCGGATTTGTCTCCTTTGCTCGAGCGATGCGGCGAGCGTTGAAACGAGAACGAATCGTCCCGGATCCTGAACTCGTATCACGGGCTCGCCGAAGGTTGATGCGAGACATAAAATTCAACGTCTTGACACTCTGGCTAGCCACCGCTGGATTCATTGCGCAGGGACTCTCAGCGACAATTGGGTCGTGTACCTAATCGCAGGAGTCGCCCTTCTACTTAGTTTTGTACTTCTCGGCTTAAACAGGTGGCTCAGGAAGAAGTGGTTCCAAAAGGAGGGGACCGTCCACTAGTCCGCCCAAGACCCTGGCCGCTGCCTTTTGGCGGTCCGCGGTCGCGTGAGCGTAAACACGAAGGGTCAGCGCTGGATCAGCGTGGCCCAGCATTTCTGCCGCGTCGTTCGCAGATACTCCAGCGGCGAGAAGCTCCGTGGCGGCGAAGTGACGGAGAGAGTGAAGATGCACGTCGCCCAATCCAAGTTGACGGGCCGCCTTCTTGACACCGCGAGAGATCGCATCGAGGTTGACGAATTGAGATCCGTCCGGCCTGGACGACAAGATGAAGCCATTGTCCGGGAGACTTACCCCCCAGTCCAATGCTTGATCTTCGCAACGTTCTCGCCAGTGAGCTAGCCACGTTTGCACGACGGGATCGAGGTGCACTGCGCGCTCACGACCGGACTTTGTTGACTTAATGCCGATCTCTCCCTTAACGCTGTAGGCGCTCTCCTTTATCACGAGCACGCCACTCTGTATCGAGTTCCAACGAAGTGCTGCTACCTCGCCGCGTCGGCAACCCGTGACCGCTGAGAGAAATGCGAAGGCCCCAAGGATTTCGCTTTCTTGCTGACAAGTGCTAATTAAGTTCCGGACGATTTCGACCGACGGTACCGTGAGTCTCTGGACGGGTGCCGTTGGCAGGGTCGCGCGGAGAGTTGGGCTTCTCTCAAGCCACCCCCATCTCACTGCTTGATTACAGGCCGCTCCGATCACGTTGTGGATGTTTCGAATCGTGCGTGGACTCTTGCCCTCCTTGGAACACTTCGCATAGAGGGAGTCGAGTTGGTGAGCAGATAGTTCGCTGGTCTTGATCGCCCCAAGTGCGGGTGTGATGTGGAGATCGATGAGGCTCCGGTATCCCCGGACGGTTACGGGGGAGCGGTCACGAGAATGCTGGAAGCGCATCCACTCCTCGAGCAGTTCGCTGACCGACATCGAAGATCCAACTGGAGCTGTGTCGGTGCTAGCCACGATCGCACGCGCCTGAGATTGAGCGGCGGATTTCGATTTGGCGCGAAACGTGACCGCCCGGCGACGGGGCTTTCCGGTAACTGGGTCGGGACCGATGCTGTACCTGAAATACCACTGGCCACTTCCGGCCGGCCTCTCGACCAGTGAGCCACTACCATGGGGACGCCTAGAGACCATTCCCAGACCCTATTTCAAATTGGATCAAAATTGGATCAACAGGCCATTGCTCCCGTAGCTCAGGGGATAGAGCATCGGTTTCCTAAACCGTGTGCGCAGGTTCGAATCCTGCCGGGGGCACTTTGGGATCGAGATCCGTCGCGACGATCGTGAGGTTGGCGTCAGATCGTAAAGCCGATCGCATTACCCTCGGGATCGCGTACTCGAACGAGACGGTATCCCTCGTCTGAACCTTCCTCCTCGCCCTCGAATTCGACACCGCACCCTCGAAGATACGCGACGGTTTCGTCAAGGTCATCGACCGCGAATGTAGGAGTCCAACCAACTCCGGACTGAGCGTTGATCCGTTCGGGGTGATCGGTGGCCAAGGCGAGGACGGCTCCCTCCTGGTCGTCCGAAATCAAGGTGCAGAACTCGCCAGGTTCCAGCCACCCGACGGTGAGCCCGAGCACGTCGCGATACCAAACCAGCATGATGTCGAAATTCCTAACTTGGAGCGTGACCATCGCGAGTTGACGAATTCGCACCGTTTCTCCTTAAGTTTGACGATGAAGTGAACCGTAGTGTGCGAGTGCGGCCTCTGATTGTTCGCACAAGTTACGATCGGAGGCCGTGACTGCCGTCTATATCTTTCGGCCTGGGCAGTGGACCGATTTCTTTCTGTTGGTCGGTACGGGTGCGGTCACCCTCACCGGGTTGGCGTTCGTGGCGATGTCCCTCAATGTCAAAGCGATCACGATTGACGCCACCTATCGAAATCGAGCCATCAACACCCTGACGGGTTTGGCGCTCGTGTTCATGCGCTGTGCTCTTGTTCTCATGGCCGCCCAAAATTACCGGGCAATCGGCGCAGAGCTCTTTGTCGTAGCAGGGATCTCGGCAACGGTCTTTGCCAGGGGGTACGCCAAAGCCATCCGGAGTGGTAACGGTCTTCGTCTCACTCGCGTCGTCGGCGGAAGCTCAATTCATCTCGTTGAGATGATCGGTGCCGCATTCTTCTTCTTTGGTCACGAGTTCGGCCTTTATATTGCGGCGGTCGCGATCGTGAGTAACACGTGCTACATGGTGACGGCGGCATGGCTCCTGGTCATTGGCGCCTTCGATCCGAAGACCGCCTAGTCAGGTCGAACGAGATTCGAACGCAATTGGGTGGTCGGGCCACGAAACCGCGTATTCGGGCGCGCGGCCCTCACAGAGACGGGCGTACCGCAAAAGTTCTCTCACAATGCCGGCATTGCCCATCGCCCACCCCGTCCGCGGCTTGAGGTCGATGGGGTAGGCGCGGTGTTCGACATTCGACCAGCGCGCTCCCGCGTCGTCGACGATTGCGCGCGTTTCCAGCTCGTCGGTCAGGAGATCTGCAAACGCGAAGTCGTCGCCTTGCTCCACAATTCGATCACAGGCGAGCGCAAGGACCCCCGCTGTGCCACAACACCGCCCGTTGTTGTCCCAGAAGCCAGGTCGCAGTCGTTGGGGCAAACCCGAGTTGGTAATGGTGCGCCAACAGCGTTCGCCGAGATCGGACCACTTCGATTGATCAGTGACGCGCTTGAGGAGGCGAAACACTTGGGCGTCTCCCGTCGGTCCATTGCACCAGCCGTAGCTGTATCGCTCGATGATGTCCGGTCGGTGCGGGGGATCGGAATGCGGAACGAGGAAGTTTTCTGGGCCTGCGTCGTTACGGCTGACGACGTCCTCTGCGCCCAACACCGCCAGTTCAATCATGTCGGTTCGCCCTGCGGTGTAACCCACGCCAGCCAACGCGTAGGCGATGCCGAGTGTGCCGTGGGCGATGTGATGCGAGCGCGGCGGCGACGGCCGAACCGCCCAGTTCACTCCGTGAGGCGTCGCGTCCGCCTGCGACACGTACGGCTCTAACGCGTCGACAGCGAGATCGATATCGCCCGCAGACAGCGCACCCAACGCGATGCCCGCGTTTCCCATCATGAGCTCGAACATCTCGTTCCAGCGCGTCCCATCAAAGCGCGCGCGAATGAGCGCGAGCGCCCGATCGGCTCCGTCGTCGCGACGCAAAGCGCGAAGGGCAAAGGCCAGCCCGGCCAATCCGAGATACAAGGAGCAGTCATCAACCGTGTCAAGCGCGCCGACGAGTACGTCGGTGCCCCGCTCAATGGCGGACGAATAGCGGTCGTCGACGAAGTGCTCGTCTGCTTCCAGTAGCGCGAGGACGCCGCCGGCAAGCCCGTGGTACAGCGACGGGTCGTCCGCGTTCTTCCATATATTGATGCTCAGCCAGTCGGCGGCCCCACGCGCCAAGGCTTCAGCGCGGTGACCCCGACTATGTCGGTCACTCTCCTGCATGAGCCGAGGCTATGGGGGTCGAAGACTACTCTTCTCGATTTGGCTGAAAGCGGCTTGCGAGCGGTCATTGCTGTGCGCTGCCTTCACGTCGCTGTGGAATAATCACGCCATGTCAACGTCCGAAGCCGAATACGAACAAGCCCTCTCGCGAGCCAGCGACTACGCCCGAGCGTGGTTGGATACTGTCGCCAGTCGCCGCGTGTCGCCGAGCGCCACCGCAGATGACCTCTTGTCTCTCTTCGGGGGACCATTGCCCGACCAAGGCGCGGAGGCCGGCGACGTGGTTGATCAACTCGCAACGGGCGCCGAGCCCGGGTTGATGGCGATCGGCTCCGGCCGTTTCTATGGCTGGGTCATGGGCGGAACGCTCCCAGCCGCTCTGGGCGCGGACTGGCTCGTGAGCGCGTGGGATCAGAACGCGGGCCTCCGCTACGCCACACCCGCGGTGGCCGCCCTCGAAGAGGCCGCCGCCGCGTGGCTGCTGGATCTTCTCGGACTTCCCTCGGGGGCGGACGTTGGCTTCGTGACGGGAGGCACGATGGCCAACTTCACCGGCCTCGCCGCCGCCCGGTATCAAACACTGGATCGCGTCGGATGGGACGTCCATAGCAAGGGTCTTACGGGCGCTCCTCAAGTTCACGTGCTCGTGGGGGCCGAGCGTCACGACACGATCGATCTTTCGCTTCGCTACCTCGGCCTCGGCCATCCCACGGAGGTGGCCGCGGACGAACAAGGACGCATCAAGATCGATGCTTTGGCCACGGCGCTGGACAACGTTCCCGATGGCGCGCCGATCATCGTCTGTCTACAAGCCGGCAATGTTCACTCGGGATCCTTTGATCCGTTTGAGGAGGCGATCGAACTCTCACGTCGTCGAGGCGCTTGGATACACGTGGATGGGGCTTTTGGTCTGTGGGCCGCAGCTTCTCCGTCTCTCGCCCCACTTGCGGTGGGACTTTCGGGTGCGGACTCGTGGGCGACCGACGCGCACAAGACGCTCAACGTTCCCTACGACTGCGGCATTGCGATCGTCGCGGACCCTCGCGCGATGCGCTCCACCTTTGGTGTGCACACCGACTACTTGATCAGTGACGAGACGGGCGTGGGGGATTCCTCGGAGAAAGTGCCTGAGCTCTCACGCCGCGCGCGGGGAGTGCCCGTGTGGGCAGCGCTGCGCTCGCTCGGGCGCACCGGCGTGGTAGATCTCGTCGATCGGCTGGTGCGCAACGCGCAGGCAATCGCTGAGGGACTTGACGCCATCGAGGGAGCGACAGTCCTCAACGACGTCGTCTACACCCAGGTGTGCGTCGCCTTCGAGAGCGATGAGCGCACCCGCGAGGTCACCCAACGCATCATCGCCGATGGCGCGACGTGGATGTCGGGATCGCGGTGGCAAGGTCGAGACATCGTGCGCGTGTCGGTGAGCAACTGGAGTACCGATGACGATGACGTTCGTCTCTCGATCGACGCCGTGCGAAGAGCTGCCGCCGGGTAGCTAGCTGCCCGTGTAGTACTTGTCGGCGACGCCGAGCGCTCGATCGAGTCGTGCGAGGCCGTCTCGCGCTTCCTCGTCGGAGACGGTGCACGGCGGAACGACGTGAATGCGGTTGAAGTTGTTGAAGATCAACAGACTTTCGTTGCGACACGCCGCCAGGATCTCATTCATCGCGGGCGAGCTCCCACCGTAGGGGGCGAGGGGTTCCTTGGTTGCTCGGTCGCTCACCAGATCGAGGGCGAAGAAGACGCCGAGCCCGCGCACGTCGCCGATGATCCGGTGCTTGGCCGCGAGTTCCTGGAGTCCAGGACGCAGCACCTCATCGCCGATCCGTCGGGCGTTGTCGACGATTCCTTCGTTCTCCATTGCTTCCATGCTCGCCACGGCCGCGGCACAGGCGAGGGGGTGGCCCGAGTAGGTCAAGCCGCCGGGGTAGACCCGGTCGTTGAAGGTGGCTGCGATTGCTTCGTTGATCACGACCCCGCCCAAGGGGACGTATCCCGAGTTCACGCCCTTGGCGAAGGCGACCAGGTCGGGCTTGACGTCGTGGTCGAGGTACCCGAACCACGAACCGGTGCGACCGAATCCACACATCACCTCGTCGGCGACGTAGACGATCCCGTAGCGATCACAGATCTCACGAACGCCGGCGAGGAACCCCTTCGGCGGGACCATGATGCCTGCCGTGCCGGGAATCGACTCGAGGATGATGGCGGCAAAGGAACTCGGACCTTCGAACTGGATGAGGCGGTCGAGGTTGCCGAGTGCGCGGTCGCGCTCCTCTTCTTCGGTCGTGGCGCCGGTCGCGGAGCGATAGAGGAAGGGGCCGAAGAAGTGCACGGAGCCCTCGGTGCCGTAGTCGTTGGGCCACCGCCGCGGATCGCCCGTCAGATTGATCGAGGTCGTCGTGGCGCCGTGGTAGCTGCGGTACGCCGAGAGGACCTTGTAGCGACCAGTGTGCAGGCGCGCCATGCGGATGGCGTGCTCGACGGCTTCGGTGCCACCGTTGGTGAAGAAGACTTTGGTTGCGCCTTCGAAGGAGTGGTCGAGAATCAACTCGGCTGCGCGATAGCGAGACTCGTAGCCGTGCTGGGGCGCGATCGTGGCGAGCACGCCCGCCTGCTCCTGGATAGCGCGCACCACCGACGGGTGCCGGTGACCGATGTTGGTGTTCACCAGTTGCGAGGAGAAGTCGAGGTAGGTCGTCCCATCGATGTCCGTCACGTAGACGCCGTGGGCGTCCTTGATCATGAGCGGATTGATGGAGCCCTGTGCGGACCAGGAGTGAAAGACAGACGCCTTCTCTCGTTCTTGGGGACTCAAGGTAGATCGATCAGTTGACATGACATCCTTTCTAGTTCGTCGCGCGCATCGGCAGTCTCGCTAGGCGCGAGATCGGCCAGCTCACATCGTTTTCACGCGGTAGCGCACGTGCACGGCTCCCGAGTCAAAACGTCGTTCGCTGATGAGCTCCAGGGGAATTGGCCCATCACCGGGTAGCGCGCGCAGGCCCGCACCCATAATGACGGGTTGCAGGAAAAGGTGGCACTCATCGACGAGTCCGGCCCGAAACGCGGCTGACGCGAGGGTCGGACCGTTGATCGAGATATTCCGGGTGGCGGTTGACTTCAACTGCACGATCGCCTCGGGGTCAAAGGATTCCACGAGCTCGGTTCGTGCCGTGGACACGTCGGTCAGCGTTGTCGAGAACACGATCTTGTCCGCAGCAAGCCACAGTCGAGCGAACTCGGCTTCGAGCGGCTCGTCTCGTTCGTCGGGGTCGGCGGTTTCCCAGTAACGCATCGTCTCGTACATTCGTCGTCCGTACAGGTAGGTGCCGATCTCGCTCTCGAGGTCATTCGCGGCGGCCATCATTTCGTCGTCGGGCGCCGCCCACTGGATCTCGCCGGACGGGTCCGACATGAAGCCGTCCAGTGAACACATTGCGGCGTAGATGAGCGCAGCCATCACGGCCAAGATACCGGTCGACGGGCTCGGTGATCACGAGGCCGGTCTAGGATCCACAACTGTTCAGGTGTACCCGAATAAGAGAGTGGGGGTCCCATGAGTCCGAGCGATTCGACCAGCGACATCGTGCGAGCGGCGCTGGTCCAGACGAAATGGACCGGTGACAAGGACTCCATGATCGAAGCCAACGTCGCCCTCGCGCGACGGGCCGCGGCCCAGGGTGCCCAGGTGCTCTGCTTCCAAGAGTTGTTCTACGGTCCGTACTTCTGCCAGGTACAGGACCCCGCGTACTTCTCGTACACCGAAACGATTCCTGGCCCCACCACCGAGCGAATGCAGGAGTTAGCTCGAGAGACCCACATGGTGCTCGTGGTGCCGATCTACGAAGTCGAGCAGGAGGGAGTGTTCTATAACACCGCATTTGTGATCGACGCCGACGGCACGTACTTGGGCAAGTACCGCAAGCACCATATTCCTCAGGTCAAGGGATTCTGGGAGAAGTTCTACTTTCGCCCCGGCAACCTCGGCTACCCCATCTTTCACACGGCCGTGGGACCGGTGGGCGTCTACATCTGTTACGACCGCCACTTCCCCGAGGGTTGGCGCGCGCTCGGACTCGCCGGAGCCAAGATCGTCTTTAACCCGTCGGCGACGAGCCGCGGACTCTCCGCGTATCTGTGGAATCTCGAACAGCCCGCCGCCGCGGTGGCGAATGAGTACTTCGTGGGCGCGATCAATCGCGTGGGCGTCGAGGACCTCGGCGACAACGACTTCTACGGCGGGTCGTACTTCGTCGACCCGCGCGGACAGATCATCGGGGAGTCGGCGTCGGACAGCGCGGACGACGTGATCGTGCGCGACCTCGACATGGGCCTGCTCACCGAGGTGCGACACACCTGGGCCTTCTACCGTGACCGTCGCCCCGACAGTTACGGCAGCCTGGTCGCTCCCTAACGTTCGACGAAGAGAGGTGCCGTATGAAGATTCTCATCAGTGGCGGAACGGTGGTGAACTCAACGGGTCCCTTCGTCGCCGACGTGCTCATCGACGGCGAGCGCATCGCGGCTCTCGTGGATCCCGACTCCGGCGCGAGCGCGTCGTGGCGCGAGAGCGCCGATCGCGTGATCGACGCGACGGACCTCTACGTCGTGCCCGGGGCGATCGACTCGCACACCCACATGGAGATGCCCTTTGGCGGCACGCATTCGGTAGACACGTTCGAGACCGGCACTCGCGCCGCGGCGTTCGGTGGCACCACGACCATCATCGACTTCGCGATTCAGACCAAGGGTCAGAGCCTGCGCGAGGGGCTCGACAAGTGGCACGCCAAGGCCGACGGCAACTGCGCGATCGACTACGGCTTTCACATGATCGTCTCGGACGTGAACGAGTCGTCACTGAAGGAGATGGACGCCGTCGTGGACGAGGGCGTCTCGAGTTTCAAGCTCTTTATGGCGTACCCGGGCGTGTTCTACTCCGACGACGGCCAGATCCTCCAGGCCATGCAGCAGGCCTCGGGCAACGGGGCGACGATCATGATGCACGCCGAAAACGGGATCGCCATCGACGTCTTGGTCGCCCAATCACTGGCCCGCGGTGAAGGAGATCCGCGGTTCCACGCCTCGACACGCCCAGCCCTCTTCGAGGGTGAGGCGACCAATCGAGCGATCCAACTCGCGCGCGTCGCCGGTGCTCCGCTCTACATCGTGCACCTCTCGGCCAACGAAGCGCTCGAGCAGGTCGTGGCGGCGCGCGACCGCGGGCAGAACGTCTTCGCCGAAACCTGTCCGCAGTATCTCTTTCTGTCCGAAGACGATCTGGCGCGTGAAGGCTTTGAGGGCGCCAAGTTCGTCTGCTCGCCGCCGCTGCGCGCGCGCGCACAATCACATCGACCTGTGGCGGGGGCTTCGCACCGACGACCTCAGTGTCGTGTCCACCGATCACTGTCCGTTCTGCTTCAAGGAGCAAAAGGAACTCGGCGTCGGTGACTTCTCCAAGATCCCCAACGGCATGCCGGGCGTCGAGCACCGCTTTGATCTCATCTTTCAGGGGGTGGATCAAGGAAGGCTGTCGCTCGAGCGCTGGGTGGAGGTGTGCTCGACCACGCCGGCGAGGCTCTTCGGTCTCTTCCCCAAAAAAGGCGTCCTCGCACCGGGATCGGATGCCGACATCGTGCTCTATGACCCCACGGCTACCCAGACCTTGTCGGCCGCTACCCACCACATGAACGTCGACTACTCGGCCTACGAGGGTATGACGCTCACGGGTCAAGCGGTGTGCGTGCTGTCGCGCGGCGAGGTTGTCGTTGAGAACCACAACTACGTGGGTACTCCCGGACGAGGTCAGTTCCTCGAACGTGGCCTCAACGGGTACCTGCGGTAGTCACCACGTTCGAAAGGAGAGCTATGGAATTCGGTCTCGTGGCCCAGACGAACGCGCCGGCGCGTGACGTGATCGAGTTAGCCAAGCGCGCCGAAGACGCGGGCTTCACTCACTTTTGGACCTTCGATTCGTGCGTCTTGTGGCAAGAACCCTTCGTCATCTACTCCCAGATCCTCGCGAACACCTCGTCGATCATCGTCGGGCCGATGGTGACCAATCCGGTGACCCGCGACTGGTCGGTGACGGCGTCGCTCTTCGCCACCTTGAACGAAATGTACGGGGACCGCACGATCTGTGGGATCGGTCGGGGCGATTCGGCGCTGCGCGTCACCGGCGGAAGTCCCGCGTCGCTCGACACGCTGAGTGAGTCCATTGGCGTGATCAAGGGTCTGGCCGAGGGTCGCGAGGTCACTTTCAACGGTCGAGCGGTCAAGATTCCTTGGGTCGAAAACGGGAAGTTGGACGTTCTGATGGCCGCCTACGGACCCAAAGCCTTGGCCGTCGCGGGGGCCAAGGCCGACGGGCTCATCATGCAGTTGGCCGACCCCTTCATCGTCGCTTGGGCGAGCGAGCAGGCGCTGGCCGCGCGCGCCAACGCCGGTCTCATGACGAGCGACTATCGCGTCGTCGTTGCGGCACCCGCGTACGTGGGCCGGGACCTCGCGCACCAACGCGACCAGGTGCGGTGGTTTGGCGGCATGGTGGGCAACCACGTCGCCGACATCGTGGAGCGCTACGGCGCAGAGTCAACCTTCGTGCCCCAGGCGCTGACCGACTACATCGCCGGACGTAAGGGTTACGACTACTCCCATCACGGCCGCGCGGACAACCCCGACGTGGACTTCGTGCCCGACGAGATCATCGATCGATTCTGCGTGCTCGGCGACGTGCAGGCGCACCGTGACAAGTTAAGCGAGCTTTCTGAGTTGGGGGTCGATCAGTACTCCCTCTATCTGATGCACGACGATCCCGAAGGGACCATCACCGCGTACCGCGACGAGATCATCGGGCGGGTCTGAGCTACGGGGCGGGAAGTGCAGGATCACGTCGATACTTCAGGAGGATGGCTCCCGCGCGCGCGATCGACTCAACGACGGCCAGCGCGATGCCGGCCGTGAGGATGTAGGTCACCAATTCGTTGTGGAGATGCGAGATCGATGACTCGGCAATGCGCAGAACGAGCAGCAACCCGAGGAGCCCGTACTCCATCGCACTGCGACGAAAGACGACGCTGTGCGACTCCTTGACCGCGCGAACATACATCACTCTCGCTCGAGCCATTCCAATCGGAACGCCGACGGCGGCGCCAATGAGGGCTGCCACAACGTGACCGTCGCTACGCCCCATGAGACTCCAGAGGACCGATCCGATGAGCACGATGCTCACCAGAGGGTCGAGCATGGTGATGGCCAGCGGGCGGAGCCGCTCTCGTTTGTTGAGGACCACGTCGCGATTCTGTCGAATGCTGCGACTCCGCAGAATTGCAATGAATATGAGCACCGCTAAGACCAGGTAACCGCTGTCGCTGGCACCGCTCGATGAGCTACTCACTGAATAGGTCGTCTTACCAGCGCCGGTCGGCGTGCAGTTCCCTCACGGCCTTCCAGTGTTGTCGCCACCTCACGGCACGCTGATCAGCGCGCTGGCGCTCCTGGGAGGCCAGTTTCTTGGCGATCTTCTTCAGTTGCGGCTGCTCCGTGGAGATGTCGCGGAACCAGTTCGAGGCAATAACCATGTCGTGCTGCTTGCCGAGGTACTTCTGCATGTAGTCCAGGCGCCGTGCGAACTCCTCCACCGGTGAGCCCACGACGTCCGAGAGCGCCTGGGCCGCGTAGAGCATTCGTTTGGCCGCCACGCGCGTCGAATGCAGGTTTCGGTCGCTGGGCTTGCGCTTGGCCTGCTTGATCTCGCGGCGAAGCTCGCTCCACGCAACTCGCAGCGCACGACGAGCCATGGGCGTGAGGGTCTCGGACGAGGTGAAGCGAGTGGGCAGCGACGTGCGAAACTCGCTGACCTCGCGCAACGTGTCGTGATACTTATCGGACTTGAGCAGGTCGTCGGTCTTGTGCTGGAAGTTTCGCCGTGATCGAGCCGCGATGTCCATGAGCTGGCGACCCTGAGAGGACGTCACGCGATTACCCAGGGCGCGAATGACGCTGGCTTCGAGGACCTCGGCGTCTCTCAGGCGTCCGAAGAGCTTGCTCACGTCGCCCAGGCGCACGATGAGGTCGTCCGCGCCCAGGGTCGGATCGATACTGGCCATCGTCGCCAAGCGGTACTGCACGCGGCGAAAGGAGAGGCGGAGTTTGCGGGTCGACTCGGGGTCGTCGGGGGCACCGTCGCCGCGATTGTTGCGCACAATGAAGTCCGCCAGTTTGATGTCACTTTCGGCGACGTTGAGCAGCTCGCGGGTGAAGGCCTTGACGACGTCGTGGTCGTGGCGGCGCTGTTGTTTCTTGGTCATCTTGACCGGCCCCCTCCCATCCATTAACGCGTCGACCTCGTAGCGTAGGCAACTCATCGCGGTTGGCCGATATTAAGCGGAAAACAGGGGAAATGACGGGCCTGGGACGTCGTGGCGGACGTGGGGGACACGGCTACATGAGATAGCGCGACAACGCGACTCTCGCTGGCGCACGGCGCTCGTCGGTGGTCCTCGCGTCGCGCCCTGATTCCCACTGTTCAACGGTATCTTGGGTACTTTCGCAAATATGTCATGCTCCGTTGTGAGCGCGTCACCGCACTACTCTGAATGGCTCGGCGTGTCGCCGAATCGAGTTGCCCTGGAGTCTCATGCGTCGTTTTGTCCTCGTGGTACCCGTCATCGCCCTCCTGCTCGCCACAACGTCGCTGAACGCCGGCGCCGCCACGAAGACCGCGGCACAGATCCTTCAGATCAGCGTGGGTTCAATGAAGACCGAGGGCAGCTTTCACTACGACTCCACGTCATCGATCGCGGGCAAGGTGGCCCTCAGCCTGTCCACGGATAGCTCGCTCACCTACGGCACCCAGACTCAGAAGTTGGACGGCGGCACGGAGACCACCCGACTCATTGGTAAGACCCTGTACATGTACGCGAACGCCAAGGCGTACGCCCAGGACTTCGACGTCGCCAAGACCACCCTGGCCAACAAGTGGGTTCTGGTGCCCTCGACGAACAAGAACTACGGCAACATCGCCGACGCCATCTTGGTGAAGTCGGTCATGCAGCAGTTGGTCGACATCGGATCGGTCAAGGAAGTGGGCACGGCCACCTTCGACGGCCAGACCGCGTTGGAACTTCGCGGCGACGCGGGGGCGAGCGGTACCGAAACGATCTACGTGTCGGCGACTGCCCCGTACCTGCCGATCGGTCTCTCGGCTGAAGCGACCGAAGAGGGTCACAAGATCATCAACGAACTGGTCTTTTCGAAGTGGGGCGAGAAGTTCAGCGTGAAGGCCCCATCGGCCTTCGTGACAGCGACCAAGAAGACTTTCCCCTAGTTCAAAAACAGCGGCTTAGGATTCGTGAGTGGCCGGGGACTACAACGACGGGATCATCTCGTGCGACACCGAGGGCGTGGTCATACGGGGCTACTACTTTCCCTGGGGCTCCAAGCGCGTCGCCTACGGCACGATTCGTGGTCTCGAGCGCGTCACGATGGGCGCCCTCACCGGTCAGTGGCGCATCTGGGGCACGGCAAATTTCAGCTTGTGGGCCAACTTCGATGCGAAGCGACCCAAGAAGACCATCGGGTTCATTCTCGACGCGAGCAAACGAGTGAGGCCCTTCGTGACGCCTGACGACCCCGATGCGTTTGAAGCGGTTGTTCGCGAGCGCGCTCACTTAGGTTCCAGCGGCGGCGAGTCCGGCCCCGCCCCATTGATATAACGCCTCCCGGGCGTCGGGAAAGCTCCTTGACGGGGCTACCGCCCTCGGTGCATAGTCATCAAGGCGAGGTTCCACACCGCGCAGCCCTCTCGGAAGGGGTGGAATGCGGCCAGTGATCGTCCAGGAGTTCGTCACTCTGGACGGCGTCATGCAAGCGCCCGGCGACGCCCACGATCACCCGGTGGCGGGATGGCAGCGCCAGTTCGTTGGCGAGGACCACATCCGGTTGATGGTCGAACAGATGCGCGAGGCCGATGCACTGCTCCTTGGTCGCACCACCTACCAAGAGTTTGCCGCCGTCTGGCCTCACACGCGCGACACCATCGGACTCGCGGCGCGCATGAACGAGATACCAAAGTTCGTCGCCTCGACCACGCTCTCGCGCGTCGCCTGGAACGCCACTCTGTTGCGAGGCGACGTGGCGAGCGCCGTGGCCGAACTCAAGGAGATATCGGGCAACGGCCTGGTGGTCATTGGCAGTCGCAAGCTCGCCATGTACCTTCACCAGCACGACCTCGTGGACGAGTACCGCCTGTGGTTGCACCCGGTGATCCTGGGATCGGGCGACCGACTGTTTGAAGAGGGTCTCAATCCCGCGACCTGGCACCTCTTTGACGTCGAGTCGACCGGCGAGGGCGTTCTCGTGGCGACGTATCGTCGCCGACTGCCCCACTAGTGTCACGTAACGCGCGGGCCTCTGCCAAGACTGTGAATGAACGCGACGAAAGGAGTGCGATGGATCTGAATGCGAGCACCATCACGGTGATTGGGGCGAGTTGGTGCCCCGACTGCCGCCGAGCGAAGGCCTTCCTCGCCGAGCAGCGCGTGGCCTACGACTGGATCGACCTCGAACAGCACCCCGAGGCGACTGAGATCGTTGAGCGCTACAACGACGGGCGCCGCTCGATTCCCACCATCGTCTTTCCCGACGGTTCGCACCTCACGGAACCCGGGAACGATGAACTGGCCGACAAGCTCGGCCTGTCGCGTTCGGCCGAGTGCGACATGTACGACGTGATCATCGTCGGTGGAGGACCCACGGGTCTGACCGCGTCCATTTACGCGGCGCGCGAGAACCAGAGCGTGCTCATCATCGAAAAGTCCGCGCCGGGAGGACAGGCCGGCATCACCGAGCGCCTCGACAACTACCCCGGGTTTCCCGATGGCGTGCCGGGTCACGAGCTCGCCGATCGCATGAGCCGTCAAGCCGAGCGCTACGGCGTGGAGATTCTTCAAGCCGTGGCCGTGACCGACATCGCGCGCGACGGCGAATGGATCGCGGTCACCACCGCCGCCAAAGAGACGTACCGCGCGAGTGCCGTGCTGATTGCAACGGGGTCGGTCTATCGACGCACCGGCGCGGAGGGCGAGGCCGATCTCATCGGCGCGGGCATTCACTTCTGTGCGACCTGTGACGGACCCTTTTACCGTGGGGCCGAAGAAGTCCTCGTCATTGGTGGTGGTAACAGCGGGCTCGAGGAGGGGATCTTTCTCACGCAGTTCCCTGATCATGTGACCATCGTTGAGTTCAACGAGACCCTGGGCGGCAGTCGACTACTCCAAGATGAGGTCGCCGAGAACCCCAAGATGTCGGTGCTCACCAATACCAAGGTCGTGAGATTTTCCGGCAACGAAAAAGGCAAGCTGGATCACGTCGACCTGGAAGATCGCGCGACAGGAGAGGTTCGCTCGCACGAGGCCGCCGGCGCTTTCGTGTTTATTGGTCTCGATCCCAACACCGAGTTTCTCCACGGCGCCCTCGACCTTGACGAACGGGGCTTTATTGTCAGCGACGAGCAGTTCCGCACGAGCATGCCCGGCGTGTTCGTGGCCGGTGACGTGCGTCACGGCTCGACCAAGCAACTCGCGTCGGCCGTAGGCGAGGGAGCAGCCGCGTCCATCCAGATTCGCTATCTGCTCGACAAGATGGCCGGGCCGAACACGTGGGAGCCTAAGCAGGCGTCGTCACGTGCTCGCCGACTCGAAACTCGTGGCGGCCTTTGGACGTTAGGTGCCAGACGCTGGCATGACCTTCGACGGTCCACTCGCTCGGACCCCCCACCAGGGCGGTGAGTTCGTCGATCCCGTAGATCGAGGTGGCGGACTCATCGGGCAAGACGAAGCGCGCGACGACGTCGGGCACGCGCGCGGCGAAGGCGTCGAAGTGGGGGAGTATCCCCACGTGGGCGAGCAGCCCCAGTCCGGCCGTGGCGGCGCTGCGCGGGTGGCGAATCGACGGAATCCACGAGCCGATCGCCATCGCTCCGGCACTGCAGCCCGCGAGCGCGGCGCCGTTTCGCCAGGTCCGTTCGATCGCCGACCACACGAGCGTGTCGCGAAGCGTGTTGGCCAGGTAGTGAGGATCACCGCCCGAGAGATAGATGAGTCCGGCGCCCTCGATGAGCGCGGCGAAGTCGGCGTTGTTAGCTTCCTCGCGCGTGCCCACCGGCACCGCGACCGCTTCGACCCCGATTCGCTGGGCCTGGGCCGCTCCCAGTTGATGCCAGTGCTCAACGACGCTCGGGCCATCGTTGAAGGCCGCGGTCGCGAGTTGGACGTAGCGCGGGGCGCGACCTTTGATGAGTGACGACTCGACTTCGAGCATCTCGGGTAGATACTCGCCCGAGCCAACGAGGGCGAGGGGACCTGGACCTGTCTCGGCGCTCACGATCGTCTCCCCCTACCAACGACGAGCCCCGATGGCGGCGCCGAGTTCCTTCAATTTAACGGCGTGACGCATCGAGTGAACAGGACTCGTTACTAAGTTGAGTCGGTGTCATCGACGTCGAAAGCCAATATCGCATGGTTTGTCTTTGACGCCGTGGTCGTTTTCGTCTTCGTGGTGATTGGCCGCCATACTCATCATCACGGCGAGACTCTCGGGGGATTGTTCTCCACCACGTGGCCCTTTGGCGCGGGCCTTCTTGCCGGCTGGGCCGCGGTGCTCATGGCGCGCCGACGCCCGTCCGCACTTCAAGGTGGGGTCATCATCTGGCTGTCGACGGTGGCGCTCGGGATGGTGCTCCGCGTAGTAGCGGGACAGGGCACGGCCGTGGCGTTCATCGGCGTGGCGCTTGGGTTCCTCGGTCTGTTCATGCTGGGGGCGCGAGCGCTCGCGATTCGAAGTCGCCTTCGAGTATCGGGGCGTTAGAAGAAGATGGCGCAGAGGTCGTAGATCTCGCGCGGCACCTGGCGGCGCCCCGTGGTGACCGTGGAGAGCTCGGTGAGCACGACGGTGCCGTCGCGCACGACGGGGATCATCCCGAACTTCCCGGCGACCACCGCTTCGTAGGCGGCCGCGGCGACGCGGGTCGCGTAGATGCGGTCATGCGCCGTGGGACTGCCGCCACGCTGGAGGTGGCCGAGTACGGTGGTGCGCACTTCGAAACCGTGTTGTTCGATCTTGGCGGCCACGAAGTGACCGACGCCGCGCGTCGCGTGACGCACGCCGCTCACGCCGTCGGAGTCCACGTGGCTCGCGGCGCCCACTTCCAGTGACTCGAGGTCGATTCCTTCGGCGACCACCACGATCGAAAAGACCAGTCCGGCGCGTCGGCGCACTTCGAGGTGCGCGACGATTTCGTCGATCGTGATCGGAAACTCCGGGATCACGATCATGTCCGCGCCACCCGCGAGACCGCCGAGCGCGGCCACCCAGCCGGTGGAGCGTCCCATCGTTTCGACCACGATCACCCGGTGGTGCGAGGCGGCGGTCGTATTGAGTCGGTCGAGCGACTCGGCCACGATGCTGATGGCGGTGTCGAAGCCAATGCAGTAGTCGGTACCGGGCAGGTCGTTGTCGAGGGTCTTGGGAACTCCGACGATGGGCGCGTTGCGCTCGGCTAACCAGTGCGAGATCTGATGGGTGCCATCGCCGCCGATGGCAATGAGAGCATCGACATGCTCGTCGATCGCGGTGAGCACGCACTCGCGTCCGCCCGCCGGATCGTCCAAGTTGTAGCGCTGCGTGCCGAGCAGTGTGCCGCCCTGGCCGATGATGCCGCGTAAGTCCTTGGCGGTAAGGGTTTCGCCCTGGAATTCGCCCACCAGACCGGCCCAGCCGTTGGCAATTCCAATGACTTCGTGGCCGTCGCGCATGGCCATATCACCGATCGCGCGAATAGCCGCGTTCAGCCCCGGGGCGTCGCCGCCCGCGGTGAGTACACCGATGCGCATGACGACAACCTCCTAACCCAACCCGACCTAAGTCTACGAGCGACCAACGGGTTATGGAGGTAAGTCCCTAAGCGAGAGCCTCCTCGCGCGTCACCGCGTTACGTCCGAGGAGAACGGTGGCGAAGAAACTGAACGCCAAAGCGACGATCACGCCCAGATTCGCGTACGCCCATGCGCCCCCTTTGCCGCCGAGGCCAAAGGGTGAGAGAAGATATCCCTGCCAGGTGAGCCATGACGCGGCCCCGTTGGTCACGAGTCCCCACCCCAAGACGCTCGCGATGACCGTGATCACGATGGGAGCAAGACGCACGTCGCCGTAGCGCCCGCGCGTCTCGTAGAGATCTTTCTCGGCGTAGTTTTTGCGCCGTAGCGCCAGGTCACCGAGAAAGACCCCGCACCACGCGGCGATGAGCACGCCGACCGTAATGAGAAATCCCTCGAACTGAGAGAGGAAGTTGTTCGCGAAAAAGACGATGTAGATAGTCCCGATCAACATGATCACGCCGTCCACGCCGGCGGCGGCGTAGCGCGGTATGCGTAGACCCGCCGACAGAAGTGAGAGGCCCGAGGAGTAGATGTCGAGCACCGCGCCGCCGATAAGCCCAGCCAGGGCCACGATCACGAAGGGGACCAGGAACCAGGTGGGTAGGAGTTTGGCCAACGCTCCGACGGGGTCATCGCCGACAGCTGTGCTGAGCTGGCTCGACGAGCCCGCGAGCAAGAGTCCGAAAAACAGGAGGATGATCGGAGCGACTGACCCGCCAAACGTGGTCCACCACACGACACCGCGATTTGACGCACTTCTCGGTAAATAACGCGAATAGTCGGCCGCCACGTTGACCCACCCAAGGCCGAAGCCGGTCATGACGAACACGAGTGCGCCGACGGTGGATTGGAACGACCCGGAGTGCACGTGGCTGACGATGTGCCACTGGACGTGTTTGAACGTCAAAGCTATGAAGACAATGGTGAGCACACCGGTGAGAACAGTGATGACCGCCTGCATCCGCATGATCAGGTCGAAGCCCATCACGCCGCCGCCGGTGATGAGCGCAGCCACGACCAGCATGGCGACAACCTTGGTCGCGTCGCCGCCATTCCACCCCAGCCGAGTAAAGACCGTTGATGTCGCCAGGACGGCGATAACGGTGAGGGCCGTCTCCCAGCCCACGCACAGGAGCCATGAGATGCCCGACGGCAGGCGGTTTCCTCGCACGCCGTAGGCCGCGCGTGAGAGGACCATCGTCGGTGCGGACCCCTTTTTTCCCGCGGTGGCGATTACCCCGCACAGCCAGAAGCTAAAGATGATCCCGATCGCGCCCACGATGACGGCCTGGGTGAACGAGATGCCGAAGCCCAGCACAAAGGATCCATAACTAAGTCCCAGCACCGAGACGTTGGCTCCAAACCAGGGCCAGAAGAGCTCGGCCGGGCGCCCCTTGCGTTCGTCCTCTGTGATGACGTTGATGCCATTGGCCTCAACGTGCAGCGCGCCCGAGGTCGCGGCGGCGAAGTTAGAACTGTCATCAACGACCTGGGTCACGTCTTCTTCATGCCTCCCCGCGAGCGACGGCGTATCGCTTGGTGAAGATTGTACGAGGTCAGCGCCACCACAAAAGCATGACGGGCGAATACGCCGGTTCACGTCGTCATAGGGTGACTCCATGGTCGCGTCACGACTCTTCTGCACGGACACGGTGCTCATCGATGTGGTGCTCACTGTGACATCACTGCCGCAACGTGCCGGTGACGTGCGAGCGACATCTCAACTCATCACGACCGGCGGGGGATTTAATGCGATGAGCGCCGCAGCGCGCCACGACGTCGCTGTTGTCTATGCCGGTCGTCTGGGCAGTGGACCATTTGCCACGCTGGCCTCAGCGGACCTGGCGCGCGAAGATATCGGCGTACCGGTCGAGGCGAATCGAGAGGTGGACTGCGGGATCTGCGTGGTGCTCGTCGAACCGGACGCGGAGCGCACCTTCATCACGACCACCGGCGCGGAAAGTACCGTGCGTGCGAGCGACCTCGCGGCGCTCGACGTGAAGGCGGGCGACTACGTCTTGGTGTCGGGCTACAACGTGATGTACGAGAACATGGCTGAGGTCGTACTGGGGTGGTTGGAGTCGTTGGATCGGGACGTCACGGTGGCCTTCGATCCCGCAACACGGGTGGAGGACATACCTCAGAAGTACCTTGCGCGCGTTCTGCGTCGGGCCAACTGGGTGTTGTGCAATCTCGCTGAAGCGAACGCGCTCGGCGGGACAGACGATGCGTTGGCCGCGGCCACTGAACTCACGCGGCGCGGCGAGTCTCTCAGCGCGCTCGTGCGACGCGGTGCCGCGGGGTGCGTCGTCGCCGAACACGATGCTCCCGCCGTAAGCGTCGAGGGTTTTGCGACCGACGTCGTCGACACTAATGGCGCGGGTGACGTTCACAACGGGGTCTTTCTGGCCGAACTCGCTCAGCACGTGGCGCCGATCGAGGCGGCGCGATGGGCGAACGCCGCCGCCGCGATGGCCGTCGCTCTCAGGGGACCCGCCACCGGACCTCGTCGCGGTGAGGTCGAAGCGTTCCTAGCGACGCGCGACGATGCGGAGATGACTTAGAAGTATTGCCGCCCGAGCTCGTCGCTCCAGGGCGCAACACGCAGTTCTCCGCGCGGTCCGTTCCATGAGAACACAGGCTTGATGTCGAGTACGGGGGTGTCGTCAATGGCATCCAGACCTCGCACCACGAGCGAACGTGCCTCGACCGTCTCGATCGCGGCGATCGAGACCAGCAGGCGGTTGGGTCGATCCTTGTTGCGCTGGGCGAACACGCCGACGTCGGGCCAGTCGGGGTTGCCGCGAGGGTGACGATGCCAGGGTCCGGGAGGAACGTTCTGGGCCAACTCGGCGAGGAAGATGACCTCAACGTGCGAAAACTCCTCGAGTCCGCGAAGTGCCGCGTCGGGAACGTCGTCCGCCAACTCGATTACCGAGAGGAAGTCGTCCCAATTGTCGTCGACTAACTCGCGCCGCTCACTGTGCACGTGAGCCACGACGCGAAGCACGGGTTCCACCTCGACAAATCTACTGAGCGCGTCGGCTTCAGCGATTCGACGAGGCAGAACGCGGCGGTAACGTAGGTCGTTCGAAAGTTGACAATGGCAGAACTGACCTTTACGTACGGGACGATGGCGTCCGGCAAATCGACACTCGCCCTCCAGTTGTGCTGGCAACTGCGAGAGGGCCGCAGCGACGTGGCTCTGTGGACCTTCGGTGATCGAAGCGCTGACGGGATGGTGACGAGTCGCATCGGTATCGAAGCCGCCGCCGAAGCCATCAAGCCCGGATCCTCGCTGGAACCGCACGTCGAGTCGCTCCTCGCTGGCGGGGTCCACATTCTCGTGATCGATGAAGCCCAGTTCGCGAGCGTGGACCAAATTGATCAGCTCGCTCGCCTGGTCGACGACCACGGAGTGGACGTGCACGCTTTTGGGCTCTCGGCCGACTTCCTGCTCAACGTCTTTCCGGCGTCGGCGAGGCTCCTGGCGATCGCCGACTGGGCTCACGAGTTGCCCTTGACCTCGTCGTGCTGGTGCGGGAAGAAGGGCAGATGTAACGCCCGCGTCGTCGATGGCCTAGTGGCCCGGGAGGGAACTCAGTTCGTCACCGGCGACGTGAGCGATGGGGTTGTCCACTATCAGGTCCTCTGTCGGACCCACTACCGCCTCGGTCAGCTCAGCGCCGATCCGTCGTAACGAGACTCGCTCACTCCAAAAGCGTGTGTCATTCGCGGTCGAAGTGACGTCGAAGGCGCATTTGACGTCAGCGTTGTTGTGAAAGCCTTCAGTCTTCGTCAATTTCTTTTTCATTTCACTTGCCGAGTGACTTCAATTCACCTGCCGTTTACCTGGAATTCCTAGTTTGCAGGAGGCAATACGTTCGACGTTCGATACGTGGCGTCTACACCTTTCTTTAGGAGGAAAGTTCAGCATGAAGAAATCACTCAGACTGATCATGGCGATGGCATTCGCTGCGACCGGTCTCCTCACGGTGGCGACGCTGCCCGCGAGTGGCGCGACCCACAAGGTCGTGTGCTACCGACTGGTCAACAACAAGGTGAAGTCAGCCAAGTTCAATACTCGCTGCCCTAAGCCGTGGACGAAGACGAAGCCCAAGCCAGCCGTAACCAGCATTCAGGGTTCGAACAAGACCGGTGACCCGGACCTCAGCGTTCCGAGCTCCGTCTCGCTCGCGATCAACGGATCGTCGTTCGACGCGCCATTAGTTGGCGTGACGACGTCGGGATCCTCGGCATACACCGCGGGTGGCAAAGTCTCCTTCAGCTCGTACCCGGCCGCAGGTTCAGGTTCGGGCCGCACCGGCATTACGAACGGTTCACTCCAGATCGGCTTTACCGACGTTCCGATGACGGCCGCCGCGGGCACCCTGCCCAGCGGTGTGACGGAGTCGAACTACGTGCAGGTTCCCTACCTCCTTGGTGGCGCAGTCGTGGCCTACAACCTGGGTGCTGGCTTTGACAACGTGAAGCTGACGGCTGCCGAAGTCGCCGACATCTACAACGGCACGATCACCCAGTGGTCCGACCCCCAGATTGTCGCGACCAACGGTGGCGCCAGCAACGCGGTCGGCAAGGCGCTCACGACGCTCGGCACGGCGAATGAGCCCAAGGACACCATCAAGGTCTTCTACCGCGCCGCGAGCTCGGGCACGACCGAAGCCTTCACCTACTTCCTCTACCAGGCCGGCAACTCGGGCATCGCTCCCAGCGGTGGTGCAGTCATGGAAGGCGGCGGCGGAGCGTGGAAGGCCAAGAACATCGACGGTGTGGCGAACAACGCCGCCATGGCCCAGGGTGTCGACCAGACGCTCGGTGGCATCGGCTACGTGGAGTACAGCTACCTCTTGATCCCCGGTAACAGCGCCATCCAAACGGCGTCGCTCCAGGATAAGAACGGTCAGTGGCTCCAGCCCAACCTCACCAACATCGGCAACGCGGCTCAGGCGGCGGGCACGGCGGTCACTCCCGACAACTTTGCCATCACCAACGAGCCGGGTAGCAATGTCTGGCCCTTCGCGACCTACAGCTGGGCGGTCGTTCCGGCGTCCATCTCGTCGGACGCCACGTGCCAGGCCAGCGTGAAGTACCTCGACTGGGAATCGCACTACGGTCAGACGGCCTTCGCCAAGGCCGAGGGATACGTCCCGCTGCCCGCCGCGATCCAGGCGTACGCGCGTGCCCAGTTGTCCAAGGTGACGTCCGGTGGCACGGAGTGCCTCACCCAGAGTTAAGTAACTACTAGACAAGCAAGGGAGCGATCAGCAGAATGCCTGAAGATCAGGTCGTGGGCTTGCTTGAGTACGACGAAGCGGTGGCGGAACCAGTGTCCGCCACCGCTGCGCGTCGTACGTGGTACAACTACCTCCTCATTTTCGCCGCGCTGATCTTCACCGGGGTCAGCGTCACTTTCGTTGGATCGATTTTTTGGAGTTCGTGGCCCGACTGGATTCACCACGGCTTTACTCTTTTGACAGGCAAGGGTTGGACGTCGCCCGATGGTCCCTTTGGTGGCCTCGCGATGATCTTGGGCACTGCCGAAACCTCGGTGATCGCTCTGGTTCTCGCTGTCATCATTGGTCTGGGAACGTCGATCTCGATTGTCTTCTTTATCCCTCGCCGCTTCCGCACGGTGGTGGCGACACTGGTTGAACTCTTGGCGGCCGTTCCCAGCGTGGTGTACGGCCTGTGGGGTCTTCTTGTTCTCGCTCCCTGGATGCAGAACACCGTCAACCCCTGGCTGAACAGCTGGCCATTCGCCAGAGAGATCTTTGGTAACCCGGGCCAGGAGTTCGGGACATCGTTGCTGCTCGCTTCGATCGTGCTGGGCATCATGATCCTGCCGACATTCGTCGCCATCAGTCGTGAGGTGATCGCGGTCGTTCCTCAGGACCTGATGGAAGCCAGCCTGTCGCTGGGTGCTACCCGCTGGCAGATGATTCGTGAAGTTGTGCTGCCCACCGCCAAGATCGGTCTATTCGGTGCGACGTTCCTCGCCCTGGCCCGAGCCACCGGTGAGACGGTTGCGGTGGCGTTGGTAGCCGGCAGCGTCGCCAACGTTCAGTTCCACCTGCTCTATCCGGGCACCTCGATCGCAGCCTGGATCGCGACGGAGTTCGGCGAGTCCCAGGGTAACGAAGTTGCCGCCCTCATGGCACTGGGCGTGTTGTTGATGCTGCTCAACGTGTGCCTTGCCCTGATCAGCCGTTCGCTCGTCAACCGTCAACGCAAGATTCTGGCCGTCGTATGAGCGACCTGATCGAACTCGACCCTCAAGACACGCGCAACGCCATGCGCGAGGAGATTCGCAAGACCTCCGATCACAACCGGGCTCGCCGCCTCATCATCTCGCGCGTCATGGTCGGCCTGTGCAGCGTGGCGATCGTCATCGCGGCGGTGCCGCTGGTGATGCTGATGTACCAGTTGATCAAGCAGGGCGCGGGTCAGGTCGACTGGAAGTTCTTCACAACGTTGCCGACGACCCCCTCCTTGCTCGATCCCACTGGGACAGGCGGTATCTCGAATGCGATTGTGGGCACGTTGGCTCTCACGATCTACGCCTCGATCATGGCGATACCGATGGGCATCATCGTCGGTATCTACCTTGCCGAGACGCAGTCCAAGCTCGCAACGACCTTGCGCGTCATCGCTCAGACGATGGCCGGCGCTCCGTCGATTCTGATGGGTCTATTCGCCTTTTCCTTCATCGTGCACGACCTGACCGTGGGCTTCTCGGCGATTGCAGGAGCCTTCGCCCTGGCCGTCCTGATGATGCCAGTCATCATCATCTCTACTGAGATCGCCGTTCGCAACGTTCCCACCACGCTGCGCGAAGCGGGGCTCGCCCTCGGCGCGAAGTCGCATGTCGTCTCACTTCGGATTGTTCTGCCTTCGGCTTTGACCGGAATCGTGACCGGCGTGATTCTGGCGATTTCGCGCGCCATCGGTGAGACTGCACCAGTGCTCCTCGTGATCGGGGGCGGCTTCACCAATGCATGGAAGCCGCTGTCACCGGTCTCGGCGATGCCACTCGCGATTTACGAGAACGCGAAGTCCGAGTGGCCCGCCCAAAGGGCCCAGGTGTGGGGAATCGCATTAGTCCTGGTCGTGTTCGTTTTCATTCTGAGTCTCAGCGCCCGCATTTGGGCATCAAGAAAGCAGCAGGTTAGAAATTAAATATGGAACAGGAAATCGAAGCCATGGTTGATGTGCAAACGAAGGTCGAGCCCGAAGTTCCGAAGGAGCGCGGGGCCGTTGCAATGCAGCTCAAGGGCGTGGCGGTTGCGTTCCACGGCCGCACCGCGGTGCGCGACTGCACCTTCGACGTCACGAAAAATAGGGTCACGAGTCTGATCGGTCCGTCGGGTTCTGGAAAGACCACGTTGCTGCGCGCGCTCAACCGACTGCACGACCTCACACCGGGTGCGAAGGTGAGTGGATCTATCTCGCTCGAGGGCGCCGACATCTATCGCGGCAACATCACGGTGACCGAACTACGCACCCGTGTCGGGATGGTCTTCCAGCGCCCCAACCCGTTTCCCACGATGTCGATCTACGACAACGTCGTCTCGGGTCTGCGCTTTAACGGCATTAAGAAAAAGACGCTGCTCGATGAGGCTGCCGAGACTTCACTGCGTTCTGCGGCCCTGTGGGACTCGGTGTCCACTCGACTCAAGGTCGCCGCGTCCAATCTCTCGGGCGGCGAGCAGCAGCGCCTCTGCATTGCGCGCGCTCTCGCGCTCGACCCCGAAGTGCTGTTGATGGACGAGCCCACGTCGGCGCTCGACCCGATCGCCACACTCCACATCGAAGAACTGATGAAGACCCTCAAGAGTCGGGTGACGGTTGTGATCGTGACCCACAACATGCAGCAGGCGGCTCGTATCTCGGATGACTGCGCGTTCTTGCTCATGGGCGAGGATCGTGCCGGAGAACTCATCGAGTTTGACACCACCGAGAAAATCTTCAACAACCCCGACGACACCCGTACCCTCGACTACACGCTGGGCCGATTCGGCTGATCACGCGGGCATGACAAACTAACCAGAGTCCAATCTGGGGGTGTTCATGGAACTGTGGCGAGAGTCTGCGCTGTCGCTCGCACAGCTCATTCGAAGCGGCGACGTCACGTCGCGTGAAGTCGTCGAGGCGCACTTAGATCGAATTGACGCGGTGAACGCCGACGTCAATGCCGTCGTCGAGGTACGTCCGGACGAGGTGCTCGCCGAGGCCGACCGCGCGGACGCCACGTTGCGCGCAGGTGAGGCCGTGGGGGCTCTGCACGGAGTGCCCTTCACCACCAAGACCAACATCGACGTGGCGGGCTATGCGACTACCCAAGGGTCGTTCGCTCTCGCCAACTTGATGGCGAGCGTGGATGCTCCGCTCGTGGAAAAGATGCGACGCGCGGGGGCCGTGATGCTGGCGCGCACGAACATGCCCGACCTCGGACTTCGGCTCAACACCGAGTCCTCGCTGTACGGTTCCACGCATAACCCCTGGCGCCACGGCTACACGGCCGGTGGATCCTCGGGCGGCGAAGCGGCGTCACTGGCCGCGGGTCTGAGCCCGATCGGGTTTGGTAACGACATCGGAGGTTCGCTGCGCAATCCGGCGTTCTGCTGCGGCGTCGCGTCGATCAAGCCGTCGCGCGGTCGCGTCGCGGCCCAAGACTCGAGCGCGATCGTCGAGCGCGGACTGAGCGAACAGGTCATGCTCGTCGACGGCGTATTGGCCCGCCACGTGGGCGATGTGCGGCGCGGACTTGAGATCGTGATGGGAGCCCACCGCGCCGACCCCCAGTCGGTCGATGTGCCCTTTCACGGCCCTCCGGTCTCCAAACGGGTGGCCCTCGTACCCGAGCCCGCCGGCGGGGAGACCGATCCCGAGATCGCCGAGGGCGTGCGACGGGCTGGGCGGGCGCTGGAGGAGGCGGGATATGACGTCGAGGAGGTCGATCCGCCCCGAGTGCTCGATACCTACTTGGCGTGGACGGAGCTCATGACGACGAGCCTGGCGGAGATTCCTGTTCCCCTCGACACGGTGCTCGGACCGGATGCATTGCGCTTCTTGGAACTGAGCACCGAAGACTTCGCCGCGGCCGCCAGCGACGCCATCATGCACCAGACTCGTTTCGGGATCGCTCGCGCCTGGCGCGAGTTCTTCACGACCTACCCACTCATCGTGGGACCGACCTGGGCGCTGCCCCAATTCCCTCTGGGCTTCGATATCCAGGACAAGGAGTCGGCGATGCGGGTACTAGAGACAGTGCGCTTCGTACTGCCCGCGAACCTGTTGGGACTGCCTGGGGCGTGTGTGCCGGTGGGCGTCGCGAAGGATCTGCCGACAGGCGTGCAAGTGATTGGCGATCTTTTCCGCGAAGACCTGTGCCTGAATGCCGCCGAAGCGATTGAGCAGAGCCTGGGCGTGTTCACTCCCATCGACCCTCGCTAGTTCGTGGACGTCGTCGTTCGACCCATCCAGAGAGACGAGGTCGAAGCGGCGTCGCTCGTCGTCCAAGGCGGTTCACTCTCGGCGGAGTTCGAGGACGAGGACGACGTCCAACGGTACTGGGACGCGGTAGAAGAAACGCGTCGGCGTCGCGGCGACGTCTTGGTCGCGATCCACAATGGCGACGTCGTAGGCGTCTGTCAGGTCATGATCTTTCCGCACTTCCAACACACGGGAGGGTGGTGCTGTGAACTCGAGAGCGTGCACGTGCGCGCCGACCACCGAAGTCAAGGCGTGGGTGCTCAGCTACTCGTGGCGGCCGAGGTGCTCGCTCGACGCGAAGGCTGTTACCGAATGCAGCTCACGAGTCGCAACGTACGAGTCGACGCCCATCGCTTCTACGAGCGTCAGGGATACGAGGCGACCTCTCAGGGCTTCAAGAAATTGCTGTAAGCGACGGGTATTTCGCGCAGTGCACCGTCGTCGACGTCGTAGACGAAACCCCTGATCTCGGTGTCGCTGAGGAAGGGACTTTCGCGCAGCGCGCGCACCGTCACGCGCACATCCTCGTCCACGTCGCTGTAGGCGCCGAGGCGAAAGTTGGGTCGCACGCGCAGTTCGTCGGCGATCTCATCGAGCAGGGTGGACTCATCGAAGGTCTCGAGTCCACAGCGCGTGTGGTGGATCACCATGATCGACCGAGTGCCGAGTAGCCACTGGCTGAGCAACAGTGAACGAATGGCATCTTCGCTCGCGATGCCACCCGCGTTGCGCACGAGGTGGGCCTGGCCGAGAGTCAGGCCGAGCGCGTTGAACAGGTCGATGCGAGAGTCCATGCACGTGAGCACCGCCAAGTGCAACGCCGGTTCGGTCGGCATGACGCGATGCCCGTGCGACTGAACGTAGCCCTCGTTGTGCTCAACCAAGTCGTCGATTGCGCTCACCGCACAATCATAAAACTGAGCGACGGACCATCACGAGACGAATCGCTACGCTCGTAAAAAAAGATGGAGGATCGCGTGGAGAGTATGGACCGTATTCGCGAGGAGCTACGTCAACCGGCTCGTGACTTGCACGAGTTGATCCCCGAGGTCATGCGCGCGCACGCCGAACTGTCGAGCGCAGCGATGGCCGAGGGAGAACTCACGAGCGCCACCAAGGAGTTACTTGCACTCGCTATCGCGGTGACCAGAGAGTGCGACGGATGCATCGTCGCCCACGCTCGCGGGGCGCTGCGCGCGGGCGTGACGCGCCAGCAACTAGCCGAGGCGATGGGCGTAGCGATCTCGATGAACGGGGGACCGGGCACCGTGTGGGGACCCAGGGCCCTGCGGGTCTACGACGAGGCCGCTGCGGCCCGCTAGGGCACGAAGCGTCTATTTTCCGGCAGAATAGAGGCGTGGAACTCACCGACCAAGAACGATCGTCGCGCCTAGCGGCCCTTAACTCGCTGATGGAGTTGATGCGGCCCTCGGTTCAGGCGGACGGGGGAGACCTCCTGCTCGTGCGCTGCGACGTGGAGGCGGGCGTCGTCGAAGTTCAGTTGTCCGGCGCGTGCTCCAGCTGCGCGATCTCTACCGACACCATCCAGGGCGGGGTGACCCGGATCCTGAAGGACCGCCTGGACTGGGTGACCGAGGTCGTGGGCGACGTGGACGACACGATCGACCCCGAGGAGTCCTCGTTCTTGGGTACCGGAAGTTACGTGCCCCGGTACCGCTCGCTCAGTTAGCGCCGCGCTGCGCTCTAGGCGCGTGCGACCTTGGGTTCCTTGGGTAGACCCAATGCGCGCTCACCGATGATGTTGCGCTGGATTTCTGCCGTGCCGCCCCAAATGGTCTCGGAGCGCGAGAAGAAAAAGGACGCCTGTAGCTCCGAGACCGGGTAGTCCTCGCGTCCGCGGTGCATCGCGCCCGAGGGGCCCGCGACGGAGCCCGTGCCAGTGAGGACTTGGGCCTGCATGCCCAGGATGTTCATCGCAAGGTCCATGTAGTCACGATGCGTCTCGGACCAGAACATCTTGTTGCACGCACCGAGCAGCGCCGCGTTGTGCGTGTTGTTGAGGGCGTCAGTCAGTGAGCGATACCCGTTGATCTGCATGATCTTGATCTTGGACCAGGCCTTCACGAGGTCTTCGCGAACCAGCTCGTCGTCGGACCTGCCCACCCGACGAGCCTCGCCAACGATCGTCTCGTACTCCTTGAGGAAGCGGCGATAGCCGGTGGTGGACGAGGAGCCGCGCTCAAATCCGAGCGTGGTCATCGCGACCTTCCACCCATTGTTGACGCCACCGACGACGTTCCCCTTGGGACAGCGCGCGTTGGTGAAGAACACTTCGTTGAACTCGGCCGAGCCATCGACTTGGGTAATCGGCCGCACGTCGATGCCGTCCTGGTGCATGGGCACCAGCAGGTAGCTGATGCCGGCGTGCTGCTCGGCGTCCGGGTCGGTACGTGTGAGCAAGAAGACATAGTCGGCGTACTGCGCCTGGGTTGTCCAGACCTTCTGTCCGTTGATGACCCACTCGTCGCCGTCCAGTACCGCCGAGGTCTTGAGGCTGGCTAAGTCCGAGCCCGAGTTGGGTTCCGAGAATCCCTGACACCACGTGATGGTCCCGTTCAAGATGCCCGGGATGAACTCCTTTTTCTGTTCGTCGGTGCCCCATTGGAGAATCGTCGGGCCGACCAGCGTGTCGCCGAAGAAGTCCGCGCGCATCGGCGCGTTGGCCTTGGCGAACTCCTCGTTGAGCACGACCTGTTCAATTAGCGTGAGGCCCTTGCCGCCATACTCGGTGGGCCATCCCGCACAGATCCAGCCACCCTCAAAGAGCTTGGTGGGCCAGGTCGTGTTGAACTCGCGGCGCCCCTCGGGCGAGAGGGAAAACCCGGGTTCGAACCAGCCCCCAGGCAGGTTCTCTTCGAGCCACGCACGTATCTCCTTACGAAAGGATTCGGCTTCGGGAGGATAGGTCAGGTCCACAATCGAAGCGTAGCCAGGATTCCTGGACGGTTTGTGTGGGTCGTCGAAGTGCGCGAGAATGGACGACCGCCCTGACAAGGAAAGTTGACTCGTGGCCCGATCCATCGCTGACACCATTGCCGCCACCAAGGCGTCATGGACACTCAGTCGCACCATCGTCATTCCCGAGCGCATTCCCGCACGCGCGGCCGAGCCCGGCAAACTTCGTGTGGCCTTTTTGGTCTACCGGGGCAACCCGCGCTGCGGCGGTCAAGGGGTCTACACGCGTCACCTGACCCGTGAGCTGGTTGCCCTCGGTCACAGCGTCGAGGTCTTCTCGGGCCCGCCCTGGCCGGAGCTGGATCCGGGCGTGGGCTTTAACCCCGTGCCCGGTCTCGACCTCTACCGAGACCCCGATCCCTTCCGTACTCCCGCGCTCTCGGAGTTCACGTCGCTCGCCGACGTGGCGGAGTTCGCGGTGATGCTGAGCGCCGGTTTTGGTGAACCGCTCGCGTACTCGATGCGCCTGGCCTCGTACCTCGATGAGCGGCGCGACGAGTTCGACATCGTCCACGACGACCAGTGCATGGGCCCAGGAGTGCTTCGCCTGCACCGTCGCGGCTGGCCGCTGCTCGAGACGCTGCATCACCCGATCACGGTGGACCGCTCGATCGCGCTCGATCACGCGACGACGTGGTGGAAGCGGTTCACGACGCGCCGGTGGTTTGGCTTCTTGCGCATGCAGATCCGAGTGGTGAAGCAGTTGCCGGCGGTGTTGACCGTGTCGCACAACTCCAAGATCGACATCCACGACCAGATGGGCGTCGCACTCGAGCGACTCACCGTCGTACCCGTCGGGGTCGACCACGAAGTCTTTCGCCCCTACGACGACGTCGTGAAGAAAAAGGGCCGCCTCATGGTCACGTCGAGCAGCGACGTGCCGATGAAGGGATTGGTGCCGTTGCTGGAAGCGATCGCCAAGCTACGCGTCGAGCGAGAGATCGACCTCATTGTCATCGGCAAGCCTCAGCCCAAGGGGCGTGTTGCGCGTGCTCTCGATCGACTGGGACTGAGCGACATCGTGACCACTATCTCGGGGGTGAGCGACGAGGAGCTCGCTCGTCTCTACGGCGAGGCGGAAGTCGCCATCGTCCCGAGCCTGTACGAGGGCTTCTCACTGCCGGCCATCGAAGCGATGAGTTGTGGTGTGCCGGTCGTGGCCACGACCGGGGGAGCGCTGCCCGAGGTCGTCGGGGTGAGCGGTGAGACGGGTCTACTCGTCGAACCCAATAACCCCGAGGCGTTGGTGGAGGCGATTGGACGTTTGCTCGATGACGCCGAACTGCGCGAACGCCTGGGCGCGGCGGGTCGCGAGCGCGTGATCGAGCGCTTCACCTGGCAGGTGACGGCCCGGGGAACGGCGGCCTGCTACGAGGCGATCCTGAACCATGACCCGCTGCCCGAGTCGGTGAACTTCGACTGATGCTCACCGCCCAGTACGAACGACTCGGACTGCGCGCCGATGACACGCTGTTGGATCTCGGATGCGGCTTTGGTCGTCACGCCTTCGAAGCAGCGCGCCGCGGCGCGTCCGTGGTCGCCGTCGATGCGGGGGACGACGAAGTAAGGGGCGTGGCCGCGATGTTCCGAGCCATGGTGGCTGCGGGCGAGCTCGACGAGAGTTCTCGTCACGCCGCCGTTCAGGGCGACGGATTGGCACTCCCGTTTGCTGACGCCAGTTTCGATCGGGTGATCTGCTCGGAGGTGCTTGAACACATCCCCGACGACCTCGGCGCCATGCGCGAACTCACGCGCGTGCTGCGTCCCGGCGGCACCATGGCGATCACCGTGCCGCGCTTCGGGCCGGAACTGGTGAACTGGGCGTTGTCGGATGAGTACCACAACGTGCCCGGCGGTCACATTCGCATCTATCGCAAGGGTGTACTGAAGGAGCGCCTGACCTCGACCGGTCTTGTGTTCACGGGGCACCACTACGCGCACGGACTGCACAGCCCCTACTGGTGGCTCAAGTGCGTGGTGGGCACCGCGAACGACGAACATCGACTGGTGAAGGCGTATCACCGCTTGCTGGTGTGGGACATCATGAAGAAACCTCGCACGACGCGGTACGCCGAGAAGCTTCTCTCGCCGATCATGGGCAAGTCAATCGTGCTCTACCTGAGGAAGCCGTCGTGAGTTCGACCCTCGCGCTGCGCGGTGTGCCCGACGTGTTGACGAGCGAAGAGATCGCGACGACGGGTGAGTACCTCAAGAACTTGCAACGAGCCAACGGTCAGATTCCCTGGTTCGAAGGCGGTCACTGCGATCCCTGGAATCACGTCGAGGTGGCGATGGCGCTTACGATCTGCGGTCACCTGGAGAATGCGCGCGCCGCGTACGACTGGTTGGCGCGCGAGCAGCTCGGTGATGGGAGCTGGTTCAACTACTACATCGGCGACCGGGTGAAGGACGCGCGCCTGGACACCAACGTGTGTGCGTACGTGGCGACCGGTCTCTACCACTACGTCCTCGCGACCGGCGACGTCGACTTTGCCGCGACTATGTGGCCGATGGTGGAGCGGGCCATCTCCTTTGTGCTGCGCTGGCAACTCGAAGACGGCACGATTCGCTGGTCTCTCGACGCTCAGGGTCGCCCCGAGCACTACGCACTGCTCACGGGCTCGTCGTCGATCTTTCACTCGCTGTGCAGTGCGGTCGCGCTCGCCGAACGCCTGGACCTCGCTCGACCCGAATGGGAACTGGCGGCGGGACGTCTGGGACACGCGGTCTCGAACCACCCCGGGGCCTTCGCCCCGAAGAACGAGTTCGCGATGGACTGGTACTACCCGATCTTTTCGGGGGCCCTGCGCGGGGCGAGGGGCGAGTACCGCGTGGCCGACGGTCTCGAACGCCACGTCATGGAGGGGCTAGGCGTGCGCTGCGTGTCGACCAACGACTGGGTGACGGCCGCCGAGACGGCTGAGTGCGTGCTCGCCCTGGATGCGCTCGGTCTCACTAGTCAGGCGCTGGAGCTCTTTCGCTGTACGAACTTGCATCGACGCGAGGACGGCGCCTACTGGACGGGCATTGCCTACCCCGATCGCGTGACGTTCCCGCATCGTGAAGTCACCTCGTACACCGCGGCGGCCGTCTTGCTCGCGGCCGACGCCCTCACCTCCTCGTCCCCCGCGGCCGGGCTCTTTCGACACGGCGAACTGCCCGAGCCTCTCGATCTCGCCGAACCGGGCTGTCCGCTGCTCTAGCGACGTTGCAGCACCCGTAGCGACCCCACGGCCCCGGCGTCGACGAAGTCCTCCTCGCGCGCGGCGAGGTAGATCTCATAGGGCGCCCGGCCACCGTCGCGGGGATCCTCGAAGACGTCGTGAATAAGAAGCAGCCCTCCCGTGACGACTTTGGGCGCCCAGCGCTCGTAGTCGGCCCAGGCGACATCGTGGGCGTGTCCGCCGTCGATGAAGAGCAGATCGAGGGGTTGGGCGAAGTGCGCCGCCACGACCACCGATGGTCCCACCAGTCCGATCACCGTGGACTCCAGATTCGCCTCGGCGATCGTGCGTTGCCAAAGAGGCAGCGTATTGAGACGTCCGTCCGCGGGGTCGACGAGCGACTCGTCGAAGTGCTCCCAGCCAATCTGGTTCTCTTCACTGCCGTGATGGTGGTCGAGTGAGTAGAGCACACAGTTGGTCTCTTCAGCCGCCGCACCGAGATACAGCGCCGACTTGCCACACCACGCACCCACCTCGAGCCACGTGCCCTGGGACGTTCGCTCGCCGACCGAGCGCGCGTAGCCAAAGAGCGCTAGGCCCTCGTCGCGTGGCATGAAACCTTTCGCGGCGTCGGCTCGCGCGAGGAGCTCGTCGCGTCGATTCATGACCATGACGTGGCCAGGTTGACGAGCGTGTAGATGCCCAAGCCGAAGAAGATCAGTCCTCCACCTCGTCGAATCCACTTGAGCGGCACGATTCGCTGGAGGAGTTGACCGCCGTAGGCACCGATGAATGAGACACACACCAAGGCGATCGACGAGGCCAGAAAGACCTCCAGGGGCGCGTGCGTTTTGATCGTGAAGTTCGCCGCCTGGATCTGGGTGAGGTCACCAAACTCGGCGAGAAAGATGACGGTGTAGGCGGTGACGATCTCTTTGAGGCGCGTCGACGACTGTTCGCGTTGCGCCTCGCGTTCGCCGCTTTCAGTGGCCGTCTCCTCCTTCGAGAGGAGCAGGTACGCCGCACCGCCCAGGAAGAGAACGGCGACGATGATGTCCTTCGCGCGGACGGGCAGCAGGGTCAACAGACCGCCCGCACCGACCGCGATGCCCATCTGGGTGATGAAGGCCAGCGACGCTCCGGTCACGATCGAGGACGAGCGCGAGCGCGTGCTCATCACGATCGTGGCGATCATGGTCTTGTCCGGTAACTCCAACAGGAACATCACGGCGAAGATGCCGAAAAACGCTCCGACGTTCATGGAGAAGTTAGAACTGCTGACGAATTACTTCGGCAAAGGCCAGTCCGATCCGCATGCGTTCCAAGTGTTGGGGAGCGGTCGCCGGGTACCCGCCCATCACCGGGTGTGCGTTGTGAAAGGCCTCGACTTCGTCCGCGAAGGCAGGATCGTTCACGTACGTGGGAGCCCCGGAGGCCATACGCGACAAGTGCTGAGCCGGCACCTTCTCGAGTATTTCGTCCCAGTGCTCGGTGACGTAGCGCCAGACCGCGGGTCCGGTTTCCACATTCATGAGCAGCAGGGGGAGGGTGAGCGGTACGTCTTGGCTGCGGAACTCGCTCAGGTTGCGCTTGACGGCGTCGATCGAGACGTCGAGGTTGCGGAACCCGGCCAAAGCGGAGAGGTAGCGCATCTCCTCCTGGGGTGTGGGCGCCAAACGGTAGCGCTCGAGGAATGTCTCGTAGTCACCGGGGCGGTCCTGGACTGCCACGACCCGCAGGACTGCCCGCGCGGTGTCACCGTCCAAGTGGTCGGCCTCAAAGCGCTTGACCGCCTCAGCCTGGACGTCCTCATCCTCGCCGACTACGCCGAGCATGGAGATCACCACGGCGCGCAACTGGGGAGTGAGCTCGTCCTCGCTGTCCTTCGCGTCCCACCCGAGACGGGCGAGCTGCGGGGCAAAGAGCGCGCGCACCTGGTCGCGCAAGATGACGCGCTGATCGGCGTTGAGGGCGCGGTACACCATGTCGATTCCTGCGGCGACCATCTCCCAGGGGGTCGGTTCGTTTTGGTCGCCGAGACCCTGGGCCAACGTGAGAAAGTCGTTCCAGGTGATTGCGTTAGCGAGCAGTGCCGCCAGGGCGTCAGAGAAGACTGTGGCGCGCTCGATCTCGGTGAGGTCGTCGAGTCGTGCCGCGATCGCGGCCGTCTCGTTGCTCGCGTAGCGCGAGCGAAAGACTCCCGAGCCTCCGGCGTTGAGCAAAACGGGTGCGGCGTCGGTGACGGTGAGGGGTGTGTCATCGAGCAGGTGGCGCGAGGGCTCTCCGCCGTTCAGTGAACGGGTCATGAGCGGTACCAACCAGTGCTCGCCGATTGCGCTGTCTGCACTCTTCGCGTGATAACGGAAGGGCTGCTGGGTCACCGTCGTGCCATCCAACGTCACGAGGGGCACGCCACCTTGGAGGATCCACGTGTCCATGACGTTGCGCACGGGCTGGCCAGAGTTCTCTTCTAACGCGTCCCACAGGTCGGTCGTCGTGGCATTGGCGTAGCTGTGCTTGCGCAGATACAGGCGGATGCCGTCGCGAAAGACCTCTTCACCCAAGTACTGCTCGAGCATGCGCAGCACCGATCCGCCCTTTTCGTACGTGAGGACGTCGAACATTCCTTGGGTGTCGTCGGGCGAGATGACCTCGTACTCGATCGGGCGGGTGCGATTGAGTCCATCGACCTGCAGCGCCAAATCGCGGTCGGGGACTTGGGCCGCCCAGATTCGCCACTCGGGGCGAAACGCATTCTCACAGATGAGCTGCATAAAGGTGGCGAAGGCCTCGTTGAGCCAGATCCCTTCCCACCACTCCATCGTCACCAGGTCGCCGAACCACATGTGAGCGAGTTCGTGGTGCACGACTTGCGCCACGCGCTCGATCTCGATGTGCGCAGCCGTGGCGGGATCAACCAGCAGTGCGTTCTCGCGGTAGGTCACGAGACCAAGATTCTCCATCGCCCCCTGGAGGAAGTCCGGGATCGCGATCATGTCCAACTTTTCGCCCGGGTAACGGATGTCGAAGTAGTGGCCAAAGAAGCGCAGCGCGAACGCCCCCGCTTCGAGAGCGAGATCCGCGAGGTGCACTTTGCCAATCGGGGTGATGACTCGTAGGGGAATCCCGTCGACGTCGATCGTCTCACTCTCCTCGAAGGCGCCCACGACGAAGGCGACAAGGTAACTCGACATGATCATGGTCGGCCGGAAGCTCACCGTGCGCTGGCCGTTGCCCAGGTCGACGTCGGACTCGACGGGGGAGTTGGAGTAGGTCTTGAGTTCGCTCGGGACGGTCAAGTTGACCTGGAACGTGGCCTTGAACGCGGGCTCGTCCCAGCAGGGAAAGGCGCGACGCGCGTCGGTGTTCTCGAACTGGGTGGTGGCGATCACGTGATCGACCCCGTTGACGTCGGTGTAGGTGGAGCGGTAGAAACCGACCAGCTTGTCGTTGAGGAAGCCGTCAAAGGCAATCTCGAGGATGGCCGGACCCGTGGGCAGTTCTCGATCGAAGACGAAAGTCGCCGTTTGGTACGTCTCGTCCATGGTGTGCTCCAAGGAGCGATAGCTCGTGCCGTCACTACTGATGGTTGCGGCACCCAACTCGAGGTCGAGGGCGTTCAAAGTGAAGCGATCCACGCTCCGATTGATGTCGATGTCGATCTCGACGCGGCCGGCGAAGGTGAACTTCTCGAGATCGGGGGTGAGGAAGATCCGGTACGCCGAGGGAACGACAGTTCGGGCGAGACGGTAGGGGTTCGTTGAAGGGCTCATAACGCACCACCCTAGAACGATTTCGCCTATCCTCGACGGGTGAGTTCTCCCCCGACACCCGTCTCGTTACGTCAAAAACCCGGCCCCAATCGGCTCGCGGTGACGGGCATCGGCAACGCCATGCTTGACATCATCACCGAGGACGTGAGTGAGATCTATGCCTCGCTCGGCCTGGTGAAAGCGGCCATGGAACTCATCGACGTCGATCAGCTCGAGCGCTTCATCGGGGCCATGGGCACGACGGTCCAGATGTCGGGCGGATCGGTCGCCAACTCCATCGCGGGCATCGCCGCTCTCGGGGGAACGTGTGGGTACATCGGCAAAGTCGCCGACGACGAGTTCGGTGAGCGCTTTCGCCACGACCTCGAATCTCTCGGAGTGGAACTTGACCTCGCGGTTGCTCGGCCCGACGAGGGAGCGACCGGACGCTGTCACGTGTTTATTACTCCAGACGCCCAGCGCACGATGGCGACGTACTTGGGTGCCTCAAATCGCCTGACCACCGAGGATATTCACGGCGATCTCATTACGCGCTCGGAGATTACGTACGTCGAGGGGTACCTCTTCGACCTGCCACCGGCCAAAGAGTCGATTCGCAAAGTGGTGAACTTCGCCCACGAGGCCGACTCGATGGTCGCACTCTCACTCTCGGACATGTTCTGCGTGAACAGACATCGACGTGACTTCCTGGATCTCGTGACCGGGGACGTCGACGTGCTGCTCGCCAACGAGACCGAGATCCTCTCGCTCTTCCAGTACGAGCGACTCGAGCAAGCCTTCGAAGCCCTCGACGAGATCGGCGTGCTCGCGGTCGTGACGCGCGGACCCGCGGGTGCGGAGGTGGCGACCGTGTCGGGCGTGGTGCACGTCCCCGCGGCCGAGGTGACTGACGTGATCGATCAGAACGGCGCGGGGGACATGTTCGCCTCGGGCTTTCTCTACGGCTTAGCCCTCGGGGCGGATCCTGTCGAGGCGGCCGAACTGGGATCGCTGTGCGCGGGAGAGATCATCACGCACCTGGGTGCACGTCCGGAGAACGACCTGGAGCTGCTCGGCATTGAAGCCGGGCTTTTGTAGTTAGATCCCCTGGGCGTCGAGAATGGCGTCGAGTTCTTTGGTGCGTAGCGTCTCCCAGTGCACCCAGGCGAAGGCCATGGGAATGAGGGCGAGCAGCATCAGCGCGTCGCCCCCGATCCACATGATGCCCCCGCCAAGTTTGATGTTGGAGAGTTGCCAAGCCGCACTCGTGCCCGACGGCGCCATCATCGCGTAGTTGGGGTACGGGACGTGTGAGGACATCGACAGCACCAGTCCCGTGAAGGTGTCCACGGGGACTGCCGCCATCACGTAGACCAGTCGTAATCCCGGGTGCATCTTGTAGCCGCGCTCAAGCCCGAACGCCGGGCGAAAGAAGAGGTAGCCCACCACGAGGAAGCCGATCTGCTCGAGGTGGTGGATCCACATGTGGGCCATCATGATGTTCATGAAGCCCGTCAGGTGGGTGGCCGGGATGAAGGCGAGGTACAACCCAAAGCCGACAAGCGGATGGGTCAGCGTCGTCATGAATCGCCCGTCGAGGAAACGGCGAATCGCGTCGGTTCCACTCTGGTAGCCGAGGTCGAGCGGGGCGCTCAGGGCGAAGAGTGGCGCCGCAACCATGATGAGCATCAAGTGCTGGACCATGTGGTCGCTGAAGTACTCCATGTCGTAGACGCCGATGAAGGTCTGCGTGGCGAGGAACGTAACCACCAGGCCCGCGACGAAGCAGATGCTGCGCGAGCGGGCCCAGGGCGTGGGACTGCGCTTCACGCCCCAGTAGTAGAGGGCCCCCGCGCCCACCAGCAGGATCATCGGGAGGGCGGAGATGTCCCAGTGGTTGAGATGATGCCAGGAGAACGGCATGGTCATCATGGAGGGCACACCTCCATATTACGGCCGAGTTTCATGGCTGAATTTTCTCTCAGTAGGATGAAGCGGTGCGTCGAAAGTATTTTTCACTTCGAGCAATCGGACTTCACGTGGCCCTGATCCTGTGGCTCACCCTGTGCGCTCTGGCTGCGTGGTGGCAGGTGGGACGGGCCATCCAAGGAAACGCGCTCAGTTATCTCTATTCGATTGAGTGGCCTCTCATCGGCATACTCGGGGTCGTGGGTTGGTACTCCATGTTGAACATGGAGAAGGTCTCCGAACACAAAGAAAAGGCTCGTCGCGAGTACGAAGAGCGCATGCGCGCCGAGGCCCAAGCCGCGCGGGAACGCGCTACGCAACTTGAAGGTGAAGACCCTTCCCTGGCCGCCTACAACGACCACCTCGCCGAACTCGCCCAGACGCCCAAGAAGCGTCTCTGGGGTCATTAGTGGAGGCCACGTTCCGTCGGTACCGGGCGATGTCCTACATCACCGGTACGACTCTGTTAGTCCTGTTCGTGACCCTGTTCCTGCACACGGTTGACCTGACGTTCTGGAACCACATCCACCTCTTCGTGGACGTCGTGGGCATCGGCCACGGCATCATCCTGTACCCGATCTACATGATCATGTGCTTCAACTTGACGTTGAAGTTCCGCTTGCCCATTTACTACATCGCGATCATGCTTTTCGCAGGATTCGTGCCGGGTCTGGCCTTCTATCTCGAGCATCGCATGCGCGTCAAGCTCTATCCCTACGGGCTGCCCGAGAAGGTCCCCGCGACCCAGTGAGTGAGTGGCTCGCGCGCAGAGTCATTAACTACGCGCACCAAGGGGGATCGTTCGAGGGCCCTTCGTCGACCCTGGCTGCGATCGAGCACGCCCTTACGGTCGGGGCGAGCGGGATCGAACTCGACGTCCACGCGACCAAGGATCGCCACGTCGTCGTCTGCCACGACGCCACCATTGAGCGCACCACCAATGACCAGGGATCGATCGCCGAGATGACTCTCGAGGAACTGCGCCACGTCGATAACGCCTACTGGTTCATCGATGGCGACGTCGTGACTCCCGGACGTCCCGACGAGGAGTATCGCTACCGGGGCCGTGCCCCGGCCGACCGGCGATTTGGGGTGGTCACGCTGGAAGAAGTGGCGATGGCCTTTCCGGGAGTTCTGTTGAACTTGGACATCAAGGGCACCTCGCCACTGGTCGAACCCTACGAGGAGCTACTGGCTAACGAGATCGCGCGACTGGACTTGGTCGATCGCGTGATCGTCGCGTCATTTCACGACTCGGCCATTCAGAGCTTTCGACGCTACGCACCGGGCGTTCCCACGTCGGCGGCCACGGAAGAAACCGCGAGCTTTTATTTCTCGCTCGGAAGCGTTCCGGTCGTTCCGCCTGTTGCAGCCTTCCAGGTTCCCGCGCGATACGGGACGATCGATGTCGTCACCGAGTCGTTCGTGGGGGCGGCGCACGCGGCGGGCGTCGCGGTGCACGTGTGGACTATCAACGACGTCGATGAGATGCAGCGCTTGGTGGACCTCGGCGTGGATGGACTCATCAGTGACCGCCCGAGCGTCCTCGCGGGCGTCCTTCGCGAGCAAGACTGCCTGTGGGATGGACGCCTCGGCTAGCCAACCGCTAGCTCTTCATGCGACGCCGCGCGCGAATGAGCGAGAGCGTCAGTCCCGCGACCACCAGGACGGGTAGAGCGACATCGGCGAGGCCGTTGAGGTGAGCGGAGTCGCGCGCAAGAGCCACGACGCCAATCACGAGCAAAACGACGACGGTAATTTCGGGCGTGTCGCCGACGAGGAAGTCCCACCAGAAGCGCCCGAACGCGACGATGCCCGTCGTGATCCAGTTCAAAACCTTCTTCACGCGCGCCTCGCTTCGAGCCCTTGGGCGTTGGGTGACCAGTGACTGAGCACCGTGACGACGACCGCGTAGATCGCCACGAGAACGATCAACATGGTGTCGCCGCCAGGCCAGCGAACGTGGAGTCCTTCACCCGTCCAGAACGTTCCGAAGCTGATCAGCATGACGCCCACCGACATCTTCATGAGGTTCTCGGGGACCTTGGTCAACTGACGTGCGACGATGGCCCCGACGATGGCGACGAGGATCACCGCGACCGCGGCGACAATGATGGCGAGCCCGAGTCGGTGCGCGGACGTGCCCAGGGTCAGGACCGCGACGACGATCTCAGTGCCCTCGAGAAAGACACCCTTAAACGCGACCACGAAGGCGACATTGTCTCGCCCGACGGTTTTGCCCTCGGCGCGCAGTGACGCCACCGTCTTTTCGTAGATGACGTCTTCGTCGTGCAGACCGATGTAGCCGGTCGATCGCAGGATGGCCTTGCGCAACCACTGCAGACCAAAGACCAACAGAACCGAGCCCACCACGAGGCGCAGTGGCGTGAGGGGGATGCGCACAAGAGCCGGACCGAAGATGGCGACGAGTGCAGCGAGGGCGATGAGTGCGACGGCCGTCCCCTCGAAAGACGAACGCCATCCGCGGGTGTGCCCGACGGCCACCACAATGGTGAGCGCTTCGACCATCTCGACCGCGGCGGCGAGAAAGACCGCGCACACCAGCACGACGGTGGAGGTGGAACCGCTGACACTGGCAATCATTTACGCCTCTTGTTCCTGGGTGTTCATGACGAAGCACTCCGAAGGTTCGAAAGTCACTTTGACGTTGTGGTCTCGTTCGAAGCGACGTGTCGAGAATATCTTGGTGAGTCGAGCATCCTCGCCGAGGGTAACCACGTGCTCGTAGCCCCGCCCCGTAAAGGCCACGTCCAGGACCTCACCGCCTACGCCCTCCTCGTGCGACGCGGGATGCAACGTCACGCCACTCGAACGCACGAAGAACGTCAGCGATCCGTTCATAGCGACGGAGCCGTTGTAGCGCGCACGCAGTCGCGCAGCGGGGGCGAAAGGAAGTGAGAGTTCCAGAAGATCGCCGCGTCGCTCGTGGACCGTCGCCACGCTGAACTCGCCCGACACACCGGTGAAACGCGTCACGAAGCAACTCGCGGGACGGTGGTACACATTTTCGGGCGTGTCGAACTGCACGAGCGATCCTTTGTCCAGGACGCCCACGCGATCGGCGAGCGCGAACGCCTCGCTCTGGTCGTGGGTGATGTAGATCGACGTGGCCCCGGCCTCACGGGTCAGTGTCGCGATCTCGAGGCGAAGCTGTTCGCGTCGATCGGCGTCGAGGTTGGAGAGAGGTTCGTCAAAGAGGATGAGTCCCACGTCGGCGGCCAGTGCCCTCGCCAGAGCTACGCGCTGCTGCTCGCCGCCGGAGAGCTCGTTGGGGTATCGATCGCCCAGATGCACGATGCCCACGCGCTCTAAGAGTCCCTCGACGCGCTGGTGGCGAATCTCTCGTGGGTGCGCCGAGGTGCCGAGAGGAAAAGCGACGTTCTTTCGCACCGTGAGGTGTGGCCACAGGGCGTAGTCCTGAAAGACCATCGCGACGCCGCGCTTCTCGGGACTGAGGAACGTCGAAGGTCCGGCCACGACCTTGTCATTCAGAGTGATCGAGCCGCTAGTTGGTCGTTCGATGCCCGCCACGCAGCGCAAGGTCGTGGTCTTGCCCGATCCCGAGGGACCGAGCAGCACGACAAAGTCTCCCGGATCGATCGACAGCGACACGTTCGACAGGGCGACCTTGCCGTTGAAGGACTTGCTGAGTGCGTCGATCGCAACGCGCACGGGAGTGACCTGAGGCACACCCATTAGTCGACCACGCTCCAGCCCACCCGTCGCCACCCCGCGGGCGCCGCCAGGCGGTAGAGGCCGAGGGCGATCAGAATCACGCCGAACATCTCGGCCATCAGCAACACGGTCATCGCGGTGCCGGTGCCGAGTTGGAAGTTGTTGATGTAGGACTGAATCGAGACCGACGCTGGCTCCTGGCTCGGCGGATAGAGGATCTGGGACATGGCTAACTCCGAGATTGTCTTGGCGAACGTGAGCAGCCATCCCCACACCAGAACTCTCGACATGAGCGGCAGACTGGTCGTGCGCCACGTGCGCCACCGGCTCGCGCCATGGACTCGCGCCGCCTCACTGAGCGACGACTGGATCTGACTGACCGGACCGGCCATGAAGCGGGTCTGGCCGGGCACGGCCGAGGCCACCAGGCCGAGCATCAACAGCGGCAAGGTCTTGTAAATGTCGATCACGTTGCGCGTGATGAAGCCCAGGTCGTAGAAGAAGATGTATCCCACCCCGAGCACGACTCCGGGGATCGCGATCGATCCCAGCAGGAACAGGTCGGTGATGCGCTGGCTCCAGCCGCCACGCGACGCCACCATGCGCCGGGCCAAGACGACCGCCAGGACCCCGGTCGCCGTGGCAACGACGAGTCCGAGCTGGTTGGACAGCGTCAGGGGAGAACCGAGTCCGTCATTCTCGATGGAGGGATGAAAGATCTGGGCGAAGTAGGTCAGCGTGAAGTGCACGTGCGTTGCCCCGACTTCGCCGAGGTCCTGGACGAACGATCCCACCACCGCCCCGATCACCGGGACCCCGAGGGCGACGAAAACGCCGAAACCGACCACGCACGTGATGATGGTCCTCGGCCCCCGGCGAAACTCGCGGCGCCGGGGTGCGCGCGTTCGCCCACCCAGGACCGCGTAGGACGCGGCGCGACGACTCGCCATCGACTGCAGCGCGATGCACGGAACCGTCGCCAAGATCAAGACCGCCGCGATCACCGCGGCCACCGAGAAGTTGGCCGGGAAGTTTGAGATGGCGCTGAAGAGGGTGAAAGTGGCCAGGGGGAAGTGCGCGTGATAGCCCAGTGTGTCGGCGACGCCGAAGTCGCTGATCGTCTCGGCGAAGCTGATGGCGAGCGCACCGAGGATCGCCGGTGCGATGATCGGCAGGACCGTTTTCATGGTGCGCCATCGGCCGGCACCATGGATGCGCGCGGCGTCTTCGAACTCGGGGCCGAGTCCACGCAGGCCCGCCGAGACGATGAAGAAGGCAAAAGGGAGAGCGGTGGACGTAAGGACCACGACGATCCCCAAGGGGCCGAAGAACTCGCCGTAGAGCCACGACAGGTTGATGCCCATGGCCTGGGCCACGCCGTAGGGCTGCAAGACGTCGGTCCACCCCTGGGCCATGATCCACGTGGGCATCAGCAGGAGGAGCCACATCGCCACGGACCAGAATCGACGAGCACCCAGGTTGGTTCGCTGGACGAGCCAGGCCAGCGTGGTCGCGCCGGCGGTGGCGAGCACGCCAACGAGCGAGGACACCCACAGCGAGTTGAGGATGCCGGTGAGGGTGTAGCCCTCGAAGGCCTGACGAATGAACGTGAAGGTGAACCACTGAGAGCCCTGAGAGAAAAGGCGCGGACTCACGCCCAAGAGCAAAAAGCACGTCACCGGGGCGATGATGAGCAACGTGAGCACGACCCAGATCGTGAGTCCCCCGAAAGTAAGGCGGCGTGGACGCCACTCTTTGGTTGGCGGGGGCGCCAGGAGCCCCGCCGGCTCGAGGTTGGGAGTCACGATGAGCTCAGTCACGTAGTAGCGCCTTGTTGTGCCGCGACCCCGAGGTTGGAACCTCGGGGTCGCGGGGGACGACTTCGGGGAGGGTGAAGTCGAGGGTTAGACGGGGATGATGGTCTTGTCAAACCATGCGTTGATGGAGGACTCCAGCGGACCCCACACGTACGGATTGATGCTGATCGCGTGGGTGGATGACAACGGCGGGATGATCTTGTTGGCGGGCGCCTCATTGTTCAGCACCGGCCAGAACAGCGAGTCTCCTTGGGGGTCGCCCGTCTGCATCACGTGCTGGCCGGGCTTGGACATAACCCAGTCGGCAAACTTCTCGGCGTCCTGCTGGACGATCTTGGGCTCCTTGGCGTCGATGCCGATGGCGCTCGGAAGTGCGACGGAGTAGTTCAGGTACTTCACTCGCACCGAGGGGAACGACCCGTTGAGTTCATCGCCGTAACACGCGGAACTCTGGACGACGGCCATGTTGATCGAACCGATCTCCATGGCTCCCAGGGTGGGTCCGTTGGTCGAGCTCACGAGCAGGCCGTTCTTGGAGAGTGCCTCAAAGAAGGACTTGCCCTTGGTGACGGCCGACGTGGTCGAGCCGCTTTTGTACTTGCCGATCTCATTCATGACGCCTGCGATAAGTGGAAACGTCGGGCCGGACTGGGCCGGGTCGTTCATCCCGAGTTGGCCGTTGTACTTGGCCTCGGTCAACTGGGCCCAGGTGCTGGGCAGCTGGCTGGCCTTGACCTTGGCCGAGTTGTAGCAGAGCGCACCCGTAACGGTGAGACCCGTCGGGATGAAGCTCCCGTCGGTGGGCACGTTCGCCTGGCCGAGGGAGTTGAAGTCCACCTTGGGCACCACGTGCTTGACGAGCATTCCCTGATCGTCGAGCTCGGCGAAGGCGGCGGTGCCGTCCACCCAGAGGGCACCCCACTTGGGGTTGTCGCCCTCGGCCTGGATCTGCTGGAGGAGCGGGCCGGTCGAGTTGTCATTGAGAGTGACGGTAAATCCGGGCTTGGTCGCGTTAAAGGCGGTGACCGCCGCCTGGTCGTACCCCTGGGCGGAGTAGAGCACGAAGCCGGGATTCGAGGCCGCATGCGCGGGCAACGTGATCACGACCAGAGACAGGGCGACGGCGCTAGCCGAAACGGCCAGGCGAAGTCCGGGGATACGACGGCGGTGGGGGTGTGGTTTTGTCATGGGTCATGCTTATGACCGCAGATTTATCACCAAGTGAGTGAAGTCAAACGCTTACGAAACACCTGTACGACGCGTACGTGAACTCACACGTCGGTCAGTAAAGAATCGGCAAAGAGGGGACTTAGCCCCGGCCGCAGTTCGGCCGCTTGCCGTGGTTGGCCTTCTTCTTCGCGCGTAGTTTGCGCTTCACGGTCCGCTTTGACATAGGTGACAATGTTAGTGGGAGTTGCCGTCCACAGTCCAAACGAGGAACACCGTGCAAGAGAACGCGATCAACGGTGAATTAGTGCTCGTCGCCACGCCGATCGGTAACCTCGGGGACCTCTCTCCGCGCGCCCTTGATCTGTTGCGGTGCGCCGACGTCATCTACTGCGAGGACACCCGGCACTCGAGGACGCTTCTTAGCGCCAACGCCATTCCCGCCGGTGGACGCCTGCGAGCGCTCCACGAGCACAACGAGGTGTCCGAGAGCGCACGCGTCGTCTCTCGCGTCGCCGCCGGGGAGTTGGTCCTCTTGATGAGCGACGCCGGAACGCCAGGAATCTCGGACCCGGGAAGTCGCGTCGTGGCTGCGGTCGCGGGCGCCGGTCTTCGGGTCACCACCGCTCCGGGTCCGTCGGCCGTCGTCGCTGCTCTCAGCGTGAGCGGCCTGTCGACCGAGCGATTCGTCATGGAGGGGTTCATGCCGCGCAAGGCCGGAGAGCGATCACTGCGCTATACCCAGTGGGCGCACGAGGAGCGCACGATCGTGTTTTTCGAGTCGCCCCAGCGCGTGAACTCGGTCATGGAAGAGCTGGCCGCCATCTTTCCTGAGCGTCGCGTCGTGGTCGCTCGAGAGCTCACCAAGCTGCACGAAGAGATCCTGCGCGGCACGGTCACTGAGATCGCCGCCGTGCTAGCCGAGCGTGAGATCCAGGGCGAAGTGGTCGTCGTCCTGGAAGGTGCGCCCACCCGGGAGCGCGTCAGTGACGACATGGTTCTTGCCGCACTCGAGGAGCAGTGGAGCGAGGGGGCAAGCACCCGCGACGCGGTCGACTACGTGTCACGCATCCTGGGGGTCGCACACCGCGACGTCTACGAACTCGCCCTCGCGAGCCGAAAAGATACCGGCGTCGAATAACTAACCTCTATCCATGGGCCGCTTCTACATCACCACGCCTATCTACTACGCCAATGACGCCCCCCACGTGGGCTCGGCCTACACGACGGTGAACGCCGACGCGCTGGCTCGGTGGCATCGCTTGGCGGGCGACGAGGTGAAGTTCCTCACCGGCACCGACGAGCACGGGCAGAAAATGGCTGATGCGGCGGCCAAACACGCTGCGACGCCCCAGGAGTGGACCGATCAGGTATCCGAAAGGTTCCGCGCGGCGTGGTCGGCGCTGGATATCTCCTACGACGATTTCATCCGAACCTCAGAACCCCGTCACTACGAGTCGGTTCAGAAGTTCCTCTCGGTGATCTACGAGAACGGCTACATCTACAAGGACGTCTACGAGGGCCTCTACTGCGTGAGCTGCGAGGACTACTACACCCTGGATGCGAGTGACGACGGCAAATGTCCGATACACCACTCGGTGCTCACTCACATGCAAGAAGAGAACTGGTTCTTTCGACTCAGCGCCTTCGAGGATCAACTCATCGAGTTCTACGAGAAGAACCCGGGCTTCGTCACGCCCGAGACCAAGCGCAACGAAGCCTTCGCCTTCGTCAAGGGCGGACTGCGCGATATTTCGATCACCCGCACGTCGATCAGTTGGGGCGTGCCGGTTCCTTGGGATCCGGGTCACGTCTTCTACGTCTGGTACGACGCACTCATCAACTACCTCACCGCCATCGGCTACGGCCTCGATGACGACGAGGTCGAGTACTGGTGGCCATACTCGAACCACCTGATCGGCAAGGAGATCATTCGCTTTCACTGCGTCTGGTGGCCGGCGATGTGTATGGCCGCGGGGCTCGATCCCGTCCACCACGTTCACGTGCATGGCTGGCTGTTGATTGGCGGTGAAAAATTGGGCAAGACCATGGCCGCCGAGGGCGCGGTGAAGATCACGGACATCGAGCCAGTGGGTCTTGCCCTGGAGTTCGGCGTCGACCCGCTGCGCTACTACTTGCTGCGCGAGACCGCACTGGGCAACGACGGCGAGTTCTCCCTCGAAGGCATCACGGCGCGGTACAACACCGACCTCGCCAACAACCTGGGCAACCTCGTCGCGCGCGTCGCGGCCGTGGTCGGTGCGAAGTGTGCGGGCGTCGGTCCGCAACCGCGCCCTGACTCATCGCTGCGTGAGATCGCCGAGAGCTGTCTAGCCAAGACGGCCGATGCCTGGGATAGCTTCGCTCCGCAACGCGCCCTCGAAGCGACGTTCGAATTGGTGAGCGCCACCAACGCATACCTGGAGACCCATGCGCCCTGGAAGATGGAACCAGGCGGCGACGTGGACGCGGTCATGGGAGACGCGCTCGAAGCCATTCGCCTCGTCACGATTCTTATTTCACCTGCCATGCCCAGTGTCGCTGGAGAGATCTGGCGGCGCATCGGACTGGACGGCGATCCAGGAGGCGTGGTCCTTGGCGACGCCGCGCTGTGGGGTCAGTACCCAGGCGGGACTGTCGAAAAAGGAGAGCCGCTCTTTCCGCGCATCACGGGTGAGCAGTGAGCTTCTGGACCGACGCGCACTGTCATCTTCAGGACGAGTTCTTCGATCACGCACCTGACGCACCAGCCCAGGTTGGCGCCGCACTTGATCGCGCGCGTGACGCCGGCGTACGGCGCGTCGTCGTCATAGGAACGGGCGCGGAGAGTTCGGCCGAAGCGCTCGCTCTGACGGATATGAGCGGAGACGTGGAGATCTTCGCCACGGTGGGTCTGCACCCTCATGACGCCACGGAGGATCTGGCCCCGGTCGCGGCGCTGGCTCGAGCGGGCCACGCGAGGCTGGTGGGAATTGGGGAGTGCGGCCTCGATTACTACTACGAGCACTCCCCGAAAGCCCAACAACGACAGGCTTTCGCCGCCCAGATCGCTCTGGCGACGGAGCTCGACCTCGCTCTCGTGGTCCATGCTCGTGACGCCTTCGACGACCTCTTTGACGTGTTCGCCAGTGAGGGCGTGCCGCCTCGCACCGTGATCCACTGCTTCACCGGTGGGCCCGACGATGCCGTCGGCTGCTTGGAACGAGGGTGCGACATCTCGATCTCGGGCATCGTGACCTTTAAGAACGCCGAGACCTTGCGAGAGGCCACGCGACTGGTGCCGCTCGAGCGCCTGCACGTCGAGACCGACAGCCCTTTTTTGGCTCCTGTGCCGTTTCGCGGCAAGAAGAACGAGCCGAGTTACGTGTCGATCGTGGGCGACTACGTCGCCGCACTGCGCGGCGAGGACTCTGAGGCGCTGCGACGGGCCACCTCGGCCAACTCGGCCCGCCTCTTCAACTTTCCCGTGAACTGACCTCAAAACTCAATAGTTTCAAGGGTTCTCATGGCTGGTTGCCTCGCGAGTCGGGCTCTCGTAGCGTGGTGGACGGGTTGTACCAACCAGTAGGCCTGGCGGAGGGCATCGACTGAGTACTACACGACGTGGGGCGTTGCGGCGTCCGCGATTACTGCGTACGACGGCGGTCGTGTTCGTCACGTGCGGCGTGCTTCTCACCCCGAGCCTGGCGGGAGCGACTGGTCATCCCGCCTTTCACATGCCTGACCTCGTGGGGCGCTCGCGACTCGCCGTTTTTCGCACGATGCGACACGACGGTCTCTACTTCGTGACCCAGGGACCAGGCAGTTCCGATGCCAAATGGAACGACGTGGTGAGTCAGAGCCCCGCTCCCGGGGACATGGTGCGCTGGCACAGCGAGGCGACATTGACGGTGCGCCCCGAGGCGCGTCACGCCATGCGGGTGGTCCCTCGCCTCACCGGGCGCTCGCGGGCTGGGGTCTACGCCGTCATGAAGTCAGCGGCGCTGTACTTTTCTACGGTTGGACCAGGGAGTTCGAACGGGAAATGGCGGGTCGCAGTCGCGCAGTCACCCCGTCCCGGCACCAAGGTACCGTGGCACTCGACAGTCGTCGTTCACGTCACCACGCGCCCTCCGGTCACGGTGACGGCGGCCAAAAAGACGGCGGCGCCCGAGGGCGGGACGTCCACGGCGACGAATGAAGTCGTGAGCGGCGCGAACTTCAAGCTCGGGGTCGCCACCTGGTACAACTACGTGCCGGGGCAGTGCGCGACTTGGTACTTGCCCAAGGGCACGGTCGTCACCGTGCTCGACCTCGCCACCGGTCGCTCCATCACCTGTACCGTCACCGATCGCAACAGCGACGTCGATAATCACATCGTGGATCTCGACGCGGCGCAGTTCGCCGCGCTCGAACCACTCGCCAAGGGACTGATTAGTGTCAAAGTTTCTTGGTGACAATCTCGCGAACTGAACTCATGGCCTTGCTTCAGGCCCACGGGCTGAAGCCCTCGCGCGCCCTGGGCCAGAACTTCGTGGTGGACGCCAATACCGTCCGGCGCATTGCGCGCCTCGCCGACGTTGGCCCAGGTGATCAGGTATTAGAGATTGGTGCGGGGCTCGGGTCGCTCTCGCTGGCCCTGGCTGAGACCGGTGCGAACATCCAGGCGCTCGAGATCGATCGACGCCTGATCGAGCCCCTTCGAGAGGTCGTCGAGCCCCACGGAATCACCGTGCATCACGCCGACGCGCTCGTGGCTAACTACGACGAGATCCTCGGATCGCGACCGACCGTCGTCGTGGCGAATCTGCCCTACAACGTGGCGACCTCCGTCGTGCTCCACCTGCTTGAGACGCGACCCGAGGTCACGCGCATGCTGGTCATGGTTCAGAAGGAAGCGGGCGAGCGACTCGCGGCACACGCCGGGGATGAGGCCTACGGGGCGGTCTCACTGCGCGTCCAGTACTTCGCTGACGCCACGGTCGTGGGCAAGGTGCCCCAGAGCGTCTTCGTGCCGCGGCCCCACGTGGACTCCGTGCTCGTCTCGGTGGTGCGCCGCGACAGCGTTCGGGTTGATCCGGCGACGGTGAGCGAAGACGAGCTCTTTTCGGTTATCCGTACGGCCTTTGGCCAACGTCGCAAGATGCTGCGCCGTTCCCTCGCCGAGTGGACGACCGAGGGGGTCTTTGAGCGCGCCGGCGTGGCCGAGACCCGTCGACCCGAGGAGCTCACGATCGACGAGTTCGCGGCTCTGGCGGCGGCTCGATGATCGAACTACTGGCACCTGCCAAGTTGACGTGGTTCATCGAGATCACGGGGACGCGGGGCGACGGCATGCACGAACTACGCGCCGAGATGCTCAGTGTGGACTTCGCCGATCGGCTGGAAATCGACGAAGAGGGCGACTACCTCAACCTTGAGGGTCCGTACTCCAACGTGATTGCCAACGAGGACAATCTGGTCGCTCGCGCCTTGCAGTTAGTGAATCGGACGGCGGGAGTCACCCTGCACAAATTCGTCCCCCCGGGTGGGGGCCTCGGTGGCGGCAGCTCTGACGCGGGCGCAATCTTGCGCTGGGCGGGGGGAGTGAGCGCCGAGTTGGCAGTGACCTTGGGCGGCGACGTGCCCTTTTGCCAGGTCGGTGGGCGTGCCCTCGTCGAGGGTGTCGGCGAGAAGCTGTACGAGCGCCCCTACGAGAAGCGCGACGTGACCCTCATCCTGCTCAGTTTCGGGGTTAACACCGCCCAGTGCTATCGCGCCTACGACGAACTCGTGGCCGCGGGGGAGCGTCCCTCGGGTCGCAATCACCTCGAACCGGCCGCGCGCATCGTGGAACCTCGCCTGGCCGAGACGATGGACTGGTTGTCGGCCACCCTGGGCGACCGCGTGCACCTCGCGGGATCAGGCTCCACGCTCTTCGTCGAGGGTCACCTGGAGCACGGCGTGAGCACGTGGGACGTCATGGGACCCGAGGGTGTCGTTCAGTTTTGCCAGACCACCACCACGCCAAAACTGGCGTAGAAAGAGTTATTTGCCGGCGGCGCGACGCTGGAAGCGCGTGCGCTTCAGCATCTTCTTGTGCTTCTTCTTGCGCATACGCTTGCGCCGCTTCTTGATGAGTGATCCCATGGCCCGAAGAACACTACTACGTTCTGATGAGGCCCTATTTTTTGGAGGTTCTTGTGTCGTGGGTGCTCGATCACGTGCAACTCGCGATTCCCGCGGGTTCTGAAGAAGTGTGCGACGAGTTCTACGTGGGCGTGCTCGGATTTACGTCCGAAGAGAAGCCCCCGATACTGGCCGCGCGCGGAGGCCGCTGGTATCGGCGCGACCAGGTGGTTCTCCACCTCGGCGTGGATCCGAATTTTACGCCGGCCACCAAGGCGCACCCGGCTCTGGTCGTCGACGAGTACGACGACGTTCTGGCGCGTCTCGTGCTGGCCAGCATTGAGAGTCGACCGGACGAGTCCATTCCGGGTCGTCGGCGCTGCCACGTGGATGACCCGGTTGGCAATCGCATCGAACTCATTGACGCCGCCAACGTTGGGTAGCAACTAGCTCCCCCAAGAGCCTTACGGCTCGGAGATCACCGGGAACTGGATGGTAAATCGTGCACCACCCAGGACCGGGTCGCGGTCAACGCCCACCGATCCGCCAAACTCGGCCACGACTTGGGCCACGATTGACAGCCCGAGACCCGAGCCGGGCATCGAGCGCGCCGCGGGAGAACGCCAGAACCGATCGAAGATGTGCTCGTGATCCTCGTCGGCGATACCCGGTCCGCTGTCGGCCACGCTGACAACACCCTCGGCCGTCTTCACCATGATTCGGCCACCTTCGGGCGTGAATTTAATGGCGTTGGTGAGCAAGTTGGAGATGGCCCGAGTGAGTCGGTCGTGACGGGCGTGCACGCGCGAGGCTTCCTCCTCCACGTCGATGGTGATGTGCTTGGTGCGCGCGTACGTGCGCGCGGTATCGACGCACTCATCGACGCAGTCGTCTAGACGAAGAACTTCGAGGGCGCCGTCGGGGCGTTCGCCGCGCGCGAGCTCACCCAAGTCGGTCACGAGAGCCGCGAGCTCATCGACCTGAGCGATCATGTCGCCGCTGATTTGGTGCAACTCGTCGTGGCTCAGTTCGTCAATGCGCGAGAGAACCTGCGCGTTGGTGCGAAGCGACGTCAGGGGAGTGCGCAATTCGTGACTCGCGTCGAGCACCAGTTGTTGCTGGAGTTTCTGACTGCTCTGAACCGAGTGCAGGAGTCGGTTAAAGACACGCCGCAGTCGACCTAGCTCGTCCTCATCTCCTTCGACGAGTCGACGTTCTAGGTCATTCGTTGTGGCGATCGTTTCGATCTCGTCGGTGACCTCCTCGAGCGGGTGCAGGGCCTGACGCGCCAAGAAGAGACCGAGTGCGAACGCGAGCAGCAGACCGCCGGCCGCCACGAGCATCAAGGTCGTCGTGAGTTGATTGAGCTGGTCAACCTGACCGGTGATTTCGACGACATACAGTTCGGCCGAGGTCGTGGTGATCGGCTCACAAGCGTCCGGTGCAGTGCAGCCGGCGATCGTGTTGGCGGCCACGGGAACGATGAGTTCTCGGAAATCCTGTCCATTGAAGGACACGGTACGGATGACTTGGGTGCTCTTTCCATCGGCCACGCTCATGATCGTCGTATCGAGGGGGACGCGCGAGGCCGGCATGGTTTCACGGTCAGGCAGCACGAGTTCGAAGCTGGCACCGATGACCCGGTCGTAGTCGTGGGAGCTCAGTGGTTGCTGGGACGCCTCCATGAGTGAGGCGTCGACCGAGTGATACAGCGCGTTACGGGTGGTGAAATACGACGCGAAGCAGGCGAGGATCACCGCGATGGCCGCGGCCGCCACGGTCGCCGCGATCACCCGAATGCGAAACGTCACGAGGTGCGAAGAGCGTAACCAACCCCGCGAACGGTCTGAATGAGTCGCGGCTTGTTGTCTTCTTCGAGCTTGCGTCGCAGGTATCCGATGTAGACGGCCAGAGAGTTGGTGCCCGAGTCGAAGTTGTACCCCCACACGAGGTCGAGGATCTGGTCGCGGGTAAGGACCTGACGGGGATGACGCAAGAACAGTTCGAGGAGATCGAACTCGATCTTGGTGAGATCGATCAATCGAGCGCCGCGGTGCACTTCGCGAGTGGCCGGGTTAAGCGTGAGGTCCTCAAAGCGAAGCACGGTGCCGTCAACGTCACTCACGTTGTGGCGGCGCAAGAGGGCTCGCAGGCGCGCCAACAACTCCGCGAGGTCGAAGGGCTTGACGAGGTAGTCGTCGGCCCCAACGTCGAGGCCCTCGACGCGATCGTTGACGGCGTTGCGCGCCGTCAGCATCAAGATGGGCGTCGTGTCACCGGAACGCCGAATTCGCCGACAAACTTCGAGTCCGTCGATGTCGGGCAGCTGCAGGTCCAGCACCAAGGCGTCAGGAGCGCGGAGTTGGATGGACTTAAGTGCCGTGGCCCCATCTTCGAAGAGCTCCACGTCGTAGTTCTCCATACGAAGAGCCCGTCCGAGGGCGGTGCGAATCGCCGAATCGTCGTCGACGATGGCGACGTAGGAGTTGGGCAGCGATGTGGTCGACACGATGTCTTTCGGTTTACTAGTTCTGAGCCTCTAGTGTTGTGGCTTGGTATTAATCGTCTTCAGGGATACTTTAAGAATCTCGGAAGATTGGCGCAATTAACGGCATATGACTGTGGCGGGTAATTCAATTGGCAGAATGCCGGACTTTGAATCCGGTCGTTGGAGGTTCGAGCCCTCCCCCGCCAGCCACTGAGTGCGACGGGTGCCGCCACGTTGAACCGCTGCTTCGCCGCTACCGTGATCCAATGAGTACCGAACGGGTTTCTAGCGGGGTGGTGCACGCTCTGCCCCGCGATCTTCGTTCGGCGCTGGCCGCGAATGCAGTGGCCCTCGCTACCTGGAATGACATCACCCCGCTCGCGCGAAATGAGTTCATCTGTTGGGTACTGGAGGCAAAGCAACCGGTGACGCGAGAACGCAGAATCCGTCGAACCCAAGAAGAACTCGAGGCCGGACAACGCCGGCCCTGCTGTTGGCCGGGATGCGAGCATCGAGAAAAGAACGGCCGATAGATCCTCTCGACGATTCGAGTCCTGGCGAACCCTGAGACGCGCGGTCGAAGTAGGGGGGCGTTCGGGGATAACCCCGACAGCCACGTAGTGGCCCGTCGCCTACCTTCGTGAAGTAGGAGTTCGACCAACCTTGGTCGCGAGTTGACACGGAGCCTCTGGCAGGTGTATCGTAAGTATGATACTGAGTATACAACTGGTTAGGGAGGTGCGATAATGAGTGTGCGACACGCGTTGCTGGCGCTACTGAGCGAGGGCCCGAAATACGGGCTTCAACTTCGCCACGAGTTCGAAGAGCGTACGGGCGAAGTGTGGCCTCTCAACGTCGGCCAGGTGTACACGACGCTGCAGCGCCTGGAGCGTGATGGTCTTGTTGAGTCCGATGACTCGGATGACGAGGGGCCGCAGAAGAGTTTTCTCATCACCGATGCGGGCAAGGTCGAACTCGACGAGTGGTTGCGAACGCCGCCCGATCTCAGCTCTCCTCCGCGCGACGAACTGGTCATGAAGGTCTTGATCGCGGTGCGCCTGCCGGGAGTGAACGTGACCGAGGTCATTCAAAGCCATCGGCGCTACCTCGTCCAGCTGATGCAGCAATGGACGCGCTTAAAAGAGGACGAGGCCCGCTTCGATCTGTCGTTTGCGCTCGTGGTGGACGCGGAACTCTTTCGACTCGACTCAGTCGTTCGGTGGCTCGACACGGCCGAAGGGCGATTGAAGCGCGCGTCAATTGAACCAGTCGCATCCGAAGGGCTACCGATGCCCCACACGAGAAGGAAGGCGGACATACGACCATGAGCTATCTCGAACTACGAGGAGTGTCCAAGACCTACGGACAGGAGCCCAACGAGGTGCACGCTCTCAGCGACATCAATCTGTCGGTGGACGCGGGCTCGTTGGTGGCGGTGATGGGGGCGAGTGGATCGGGCAAGAGCACGTTGCTGACGATCGCGGGCAGCCTCGAGTCACCGACGCTGGGCGACGTCCTTCTCGACGGGGCCGTCCTGTCCAAGATGTCGCGCGATGACCAAGCTCGCATGAGGCGCCGGTCGATTGGCTACGTCTTTCAGGACTACAACCTGTTGGCGGGATTGAGTGCCGTGGAGAATGTGTCGTTGCCCTTGGAGTTGGACGGTCTGTCCGCAAAGAAGGCGCGGGTCGCCGGCATGGGTGCGCTCGAGGAACTCGGTCTGGCCGATCGGGCCGCGCACTACCCCGACGAACTTTCGGGCGGGGAGCGTCAACGCGTTTCGATCGCGCGGGCAGTCGTGGGGGAGCGCCACCTCCTGCTCGCCGACGAGCCCTCCGGAGCTCTCGATTCGACCAACGCGGAAGCGGTCATGCGACTCATCCTGACGGCCTGTCGTCGCGGTGTCGCAGCGGTCGTCGTAACGCACGACGCGCAACTCGCGTCGTGGGCCGATCGCGTGGTATTTCTGCGCGACGGTCATGTGGTGGATCAAACGCTGCCCGCGGCCGGTCCCGAGTCGATTCTCGAGCCCACGCCACAGTCATGACGATCGACGTCGAAGCCCGTCGACGAGTCGACCCGACGCGTGCGCGCCACGGTGGTGTACCAGCCCGGCGCGCGATGACCCGCTGGGCGTGGCGGCTGTTTCGTCGAGAGTGGCGCCAGCAACTGTTGATTCTTGCTCTCGTGATCGTCGCAACTGCGGGCACGATTCTGGGCTCCGCGGTGTCCGCGAACTCCGCCCAGGTCGCCGACTTTGGCTTTGGCACGGCACAGAATCTCGCGTTCTTTCAATCTCCCAATTTGAACGCCAAGGCCGGCGACGCCTCGCTGAACAAGCACGTGGCGGAGTTGAAGACTCTGTATCCCCACAGTGACGTCATCGAAAACGAGACGCTCAGTATTCCGGGCTCGATCAATACCTTCGATTTGCGAGCCGAGAGTCCGACTGGTGTCTATCTGCGCCCGATGCTGTCGCTGCTCAGCGGCCACTTTCCGACGAACGCCCACGAGGTCGCCCTCACCTCCGGTGTCGCCTCGTCGTTCGACGTGAGAGTGGGCGGCAACGTCACCATCGCCGGCGTCACCCGACGGGTCGTGGGACTCGTCGTCAATCCTCAGAGTCTGTTGGACGAGTTCGCTCTCGTCATACCGGGTCAGGTAACGGCTCCGAGCAACGTCACCGTTCTCTTCGATGGCAGGCTGCCGGGCTCAAAGTCCGCGTTGAGCGCCTACGTGCAAAACGTCAGCTCGATTCCCTCGAACGGCTTCAACCCCGAGACGATCTCGATCGCTGCTCTCGTGCTCGGTATGACGCTGCTCGCGTTGGTCTCGATCGGTGGTTTCACCGTGCTCGCCCAGCGACGATTGCGATCCATTGGCATGATCGAGTCCCTGGGCGCGACGGACCGTCATGTGCGTCTCGTCGTTCGCGCCAACGGACTGATCGTCGGCGTCGTGGGCTCGATTCTCGGCGTGGTGCTCGGATTCCTCTTGTGGTTTGCCTACCGGCCCCACCTGGAACAGAGCTCGCACCACGACATCGGCCTCTTCGCGATCCCGTGGCTGGTGGTGGTGCTGGCCGTCGTACTTGGCGTCGCGGCCACGTTCTTCGCCGCCTCGCGGCCCGCGCGACTCATCACCAAGGTCCCGATCGTCTCGGCCCTCTCGGGGCGTCCCGCCCCGCCTCGCCAGATTCGCCGCAGTGCAATTCCGGGCGTGGCGTTCTTCGTCGGCGCCTTCCTTCTCCTTGGCTATGCCGGAGCGGGCAGTGGTTCACAGCCCCGCACGCCAGAACTTGTCTTCGGCCTCGTAGCCCTCATTCCGGGCATCATCTTGTTGTCGCCGTTTTTTCTCACGCTGTGCGCTCGCGTGGGGCGCAGCGCACCCGTCGCCATCCGCCTGGCGTTGAGAGACCTGTCGCGCTACCGCGCGCGTTCGGGTTCTGCGCTCTCGGCCATCAGCGTGGGAATTCTGATTGCGGTCGTCATTTCGCTGGTGTCGGCGGCGCGTTTTTCCAACGTGCTCGACTACGCCGGGCCGAACATGACGTCAAGCCAACTCAACGTCTATACCCCCAATGGCCCCTACGGCCCGAGCGGCCCGGGGACCAACGCACCTAGCGCGGTGAGCACCCACACACTTGCGTCGCTCAAGCGATCCGCCGACTCGATCGCCGCGTCGCTCTCCAGCCACCAGGTCCTCGAGTTGGAGACGACGAGTGCCTCTCTCTTCCACAACGGCGCTGGGCGGAGCTGGTCGGGACCCGTGTTCGTCGCGACGCCGGCCTTGCTGCGTTTCTTTGGCATTTCGCCCTCCTCGATCGCGCCGCACACCGAAGTCCTCACGATGCGCCCTGGCCTGTCGGGGCTGTCACAGATGCAACTCACGACCCAGGGCAAGGTGGGACCGTCGAACAACGCGTGCAGCGTCAGCAATGGGTGTCAGCCCAATCCCGTGATCCAAGAGGTGAGCGCCTTGCCGTCGGGGACATCGGAGCCCAACACGGTGATCACCGAGTACGCCGTGCACAAGTATCATCTGACTCCGATCGTCGCGGGTTGGATGATCCAGGCTCCCGCCCCTCTCAGCGCGTCACAGATCACGAGCGCGCGCCTGGGCGCGTCGGGGGTGGGCTTGAGCGTCGAAAGTAAGAACAGCCTGCCCTCGTCGAACGAAGTCATCGACTGGGCGACATTCTTTGGGGTGATCCTCGCACTCGGCGTGCTCGCGATGTCGGTGGGTCTCATTCGCAGTGAGACCGCCAGCGACGATCGAATCCTGTCGGCGACCGGCGCGAGTTCGCGCACACGACGCGCACTCGGCGCGACGACGGCCGGAGCGCTCGGACTTCTGGGTGCGGTCCTGGGAACCGTGGCCGCCTACGTCGGGGTGGCGGGGTGGATCAGAACAAACACGCTCAACGGGGGGCTCGCGGCTCTGAGTGCCGTGCCCGCGAAGAACCTCCTGATCATTCTCGTGGGTATGCCCGTCGTGGCAGCACTCGGGGGATGGATCTTTGCGGGGCGCCAGCCGCCCTTGCTATCGCGTCAACCCATCGAATGAGTACAACCCCGGCCTACGGGTCGCGTAGTTCTTAGTCGAGAGCGGGCTGGATATCGACCCGCGAGATCGCGAGGTACGCCACCAACACGAAGACAGCGCCAAAAAACACCAGGGCGGTTTGGCCGTCGCCGAAGTTGATACCGCTGAGGGTCTGGGACTTGGAGATGTAGTCCGCGTAGGACGCCCCTAAGGGACGAGTGAGGACGTAGGCCGCCCAGAATCCGGCAATTTGTTGAACCCGAGGTACCCGGTCGCGACGGCGGGAACCAAGATCAGCACGCTGAAGAGGATGCCCGAGGCGAGATAGCCCAGGTGCAGCGACGACGCGGTGAAGTCGCCCAGAGCGGTGCCGAGAGCGAAGGTCGCAAAGACGGTGGCCCAGTAGAAGGCCTCGCGCCGCTGAGTCACGACGCTGTGAATCGAGAGTGTTCCTTCACTCTTCTGCCAGAGCACGAAGACCGCAGCGAGGATCACGGCCCACAGCAGTGTGGTGCCGAGATAGGGGATATGGACGTCGAGGTGCAAGAAGTCTGAGACGCCCGTGCCAAAAATCGCGATGGCAAAGGCGAGGAACCAGTAACTGAACGCGTGATAGCGGCGTGTCGAGAACTGCCAAAGCAGGCCCACGACGAAGACGAGAACTTCGGTGGCGCCGCCTTTGATGTTGCCCCAGGTCTTGAGATAGTCCGAGGTGGCTTCGCCCCCCGCGGTGGTGAGGATCTTGGCGACCCAGAACCAGATGATGACCTCGGGCACCTTGGCCGCCACAGGCGCGGGGAAGAACCGACCAAGAACGGGAATGTCATCGCGGGTGCTTCGCGCGCCAGGGGAGGGCGTTGGCGACGTGCGGCGGTGTTTGGCGGGCGCCATCTAGGCCCCTGTTGCGACAATGAGACTCACGACGCTCCAGGCTAGGGGTCGGCCCTGACGAAATGATGAACGGCTGATACCTTCGACGCCATGCGGGTCCTGGTGGCTGAGGATGACGCCAGCTTGCGACGAGTCCTGCACAAAGGCCTCGTCGAAGCTGGGTACGTCGTGGACGCGGCCGCCGACGGTGACGAAGCACTCCGGTACCTCGGTGCGCACGAGTACGGCGCAGTCATCCTCGATTGGCGGATGCCCAAGACTTCGGGCCGCGACGTGTTGGCCATCGCGCGCGCTCGCGATCCGCTCACACCGATGGTGATGCTGACCGCGCGCGACACGCCCGAGGACCGGATCGATGCGCTCGACGCCGGTGCCGACGACTACATGGTCAAGCCCTTTGATTTTGGGGAGCTGCTCGCGCGCCTGCGCGCCCTGCAGCGTCGTTCGGGCGAGAGCCGCAGCCCGATCCTCTCGTGTGGCTCACTTCGGATCGACCCGTCGACGCACCAGGTGTTCGTGAACGAGCGAGAACTGCGCGTTACCCCGCGAGAGTTCGCCATCATCGAACTGCTCGTGCGCAAAAGTCCGAGCGTGGTGACGCGTCGCTCCATCGCGCTGCAGGCTTGGGCCGAAGAGTCCGACGCCGTGGGCTCCAACACGATTGAAGTGCACATCGCTCGACTGCGCTCGAAACTCTCGGGTTCCGGGGTGCGAGTGGAAACCGTTCGTGGCGTTGGGTATCGCGTGGCCGCCACGTGAGTCGCACTGCCGTACCGTCGGGCGCCGGCGCCACCACGAACGAACTGCGCGCGAACGCCCGGCGGGTCGCGCTGCGGGCCACGCTCGTCGCGCTGGTTGGCGGCATCCTCATCTGCGCGGTGGCGGACATCGTGGCGGTCCAGCGAGTGTCGCGCTCCGAGGACGCCGCCCTGTCGAGGCGCGTCACCGCACTCGCGACCCAGTCATCACCGTCACTGGCAACCTTCGCGAGTGAGTACCGAAACGCGTCGCCGAGCGACAAACCGGACTTTGATGCGTCGACCTTTATCGAGTGGTTCGTCCCGTCGGGTTCATCGACGGCGATTCGCCTGAACGACGGCACGCCGGATTTGCCGAACGGAGACAGCACGTTGTCGCAACTGCGGAGCGCCACAATCGAAGGGCGACGCTACCTGCTTGAGGGGTCCGCAGTGGATGGCGGGCACCTCATCGTGGGAGAGAACACGGCTGATGACGGCGACGTTCTCACCACACTGCTCGTGGTCCAGTCGATCTTGGCGCCGCTCGCCCTGCTGGCCCTTTACCTCGTGGCGACGACCATCGGGCGACGAGCCGCCGCACCGATCGATCGCGCTCGTCGCCGCCAACTCGACTTTGCGGCGGACGCGTCGCACGAACTGCGCACTCCCCTCAGCGTGATCCAAGCCGAAGTGAGTCTCGCGCTCAGCGCGACGCGCTCGGCCGATCAGTATCGCGACGCCCTCGAGCGGGTGAACGCGGAGACCGGTCGCCTGCGCAAGATCGTGGACAACCTGTTGTGGCTGGCTCGTCTGGACTCCATACCCGAAGGCTCGGAGCACGAGCTGGTGGACGTCGCGATCATTGCGGCGAACTGTGTGGATCGTTTCGGCGCCGTGGCGATGAGTCGCGACATCACCCTGTCACTCGAGCGGCGCGGCTCCTTCGAACCTCTTGTGATGGCTCCCGCGGAGTGGCTGGACGAACTCGTGTCGGTGTTGCTTGATAACGCCACGCGGTACGCGCGTGACGGCGGGCGAGTGGAAGTGCACGTCGACACGTCCGATCAGCGCGTGAGCGTGAGCGTGGACGACGATGGGCCCGGTTTCGGCGAGGGAGATCACGAGCGATTGTTAGAGCGCTTCCATCGCGCGAGCACCGAGCCGGGTGGAGCGGGACTTGGGTTAGCGATCGCCGGCGCGGTCGTGACGGCGACGAAGGGCGAGATCTCCCTCGGTATGTCGGAGTTAGGCGGAGCGACGGTCGTGATGTCGTGGCCACGCCGCCCGATGGAGACCGCGTTGCCCGTGGTGGAACGCGTCGGCACCTAACTCGAGGAACGCTCGAGTCGCAGCTGGCGAAGTCGGTGCATCACGAAGACCGCAATCACCACGATGACAACGGCGGCGGCCAGATAGCCCACGTAACTGAAGTCCGTGATCACCTTGTGCCAACTCCCGCCCACGCCGTACCCGATGCCGGCAAGCACACCACACCAGATGACGCTGGCGGCAGCGGAGAACGCGACGAACTTGGTGAGGGACATTTCGCCGATGCCCGCGGCAATGGAGACGAAGGATCGAACGAGCGGGATGAATCGGCCAAAGAAGACCATCGGGTCGCCGCGACGTTGAAACCACGCCTCGGCTCGGTCGAGATCCTTGTGGGTGAGCAGGACGTACTTGCCCACGCGGTCAACCAGGGAGCGCCCGCCGTAGCGACCGATGGCGTATCCGATGAGGGAGCCCACGACTTCGCCGAGCGCGGCGAAGACAATCACGAGCGCGAGGGTGAGGTGGTCATGGTGTCCCGAGACGAACTGTCCGCTGGCGAGCACCCCGGCGTAGCCGATGGCGATTTCGGAGCCCACGGGTATGCCCAGGGCCGCGAGGGCGGTGATCCCGACGAGCGCGAGGTAACCCCACGACGCAAGAAAGTGTTCCATTGACCTCACCTCAATTTGACCCGCGCGCTGTGGGTACCCCTCAAGAATGCCCGACCAGCCTGACGCTCAGGTGAACACTGGATCAAAACCTCCGAACGAGGTCTAGAAGCAGATCTCTTCGATCACTCGGGCGAGTTCCACGGGCTGATCGCCCTGGATCGAGTGCCCCGCGCCCTCGATGTGCACAATGGTCGCCTCGGGCTGGAGCCGGCGCAGTTCCGCTTCGTCCTCGTCGTCCACCACGGATCCCGGCGCCATGCCGCGCACCAGCGCGACGGGCACGCGCAACGATCCGACTCGTTCCCACAAGTCGCTCACGGGCGGGGCCTCGAGCGTCGCGGGACCGTGTTGTTGGTGACGCCACACCCAGGTGCCGTCGGGTTGCTGAATCGCGTTGTGCAATATTCCCCGTCGCAGCGAGGTGATCGAGCGGGTCGGATTGTGCTCGATGGTGCGCTCGAGAAGATCGTCGAAGTTGTCGAAGGTAGCCGGTCCGTTCACGAAGTTCGCGATGTGGCGGGCCTTGTCAGCGTTCACTCCCGGCGTGATGTCGATGAGAACCAACGTGGAGACAAGGTCGGGCCGCTCGCTCGCCACGAGCAACGACGTGAGGCCCCCGAGTGACATCCCCACCAGTGGCACCGCGTGATCGCTCAACTGCTCCATCGCGCGCGCCACGTCGCGTGCGTGACTCGCGACGGCCGAGTTCCCGTAGGGGGAGGCATCGGAGTGTCCGTGACCGGGCAGATCGAGCGCGATGAGAGGTCGCTGCAGCGCGAGAGCCACCGTATCGAAGGTGTGCGCGTTTTGCGCTCCGCCGTGAACCAGCACGAGCTCGGGGGTCGATTCACCCCAGCGCAGGCCACTGATCTGGCGCAGTCCGTCGACCGCGACGAAGAACCGTTGCACTCGCGGAATCTCCACATCGAGGTCCCACTCATTGAGGTTCTCGCTAAAGAGAGAAAACTCGTCATAAGAATTGCCACTCACGCTTTGCTCCTATGTCAAGCTGCCCACTCGATCGACACCGGAGTGGTGTTCGCTGCGTCGAGCAGAAGGCTTCGATAGATCACGTTAGAGAGTTTGCGCTTGAGGGCACGCCGAGCTTCGGGTTCGTTGTTGACCATCTCGAGACGTCGAACGAGGAATTCTTTGGCGGGTTCGTAGCAGCGGGCCTGCGTCAATGCGATGCGATGGATCGCGCAATTGAGTTGACGATTGCCCGTGCGACTCAGACGAAAGCGTTCCTTGTTCGAGCTCCAGACCGGCAAGGGGGCCGTGCCGTTCTGGCGCGCAAAGGTTTCTTTGGACTTAAAGCGGCGAATGTCGCCGACTTCCCCGACGATCTTGGCGGCACTTAGGGTCCCCACGCCGGGCAGCTCGAGCAAGTTCGGTGCAACTCTGCTCACGATGCCGGCAATCTCGCGGGTGAGATCGTGTTCTTTGATCGTCAACTCGTAGATGCGCTCGACGGGTTCGCGCGCGTTGCGCGCCACAGTCCCGTCAAGGGTGTTCAGTCGTTCGGCCACCTCATCGAGGTGGACGTAGCGATTCAAATGCCTAGAGCGCGGATCCCACGTGGGGTCGAGCTCGTGCAGGCGCCAACGCAGCCGGTTGATGATCCGAGTGCGCGTGGGCCATGATCTTCGTCGGCACTCGGACGATCTTCTCGCCCGCCGCGAGCAAGTATCTCCAGCCGACGGAGGGCACACCTCAATCTGGGCGGTGACACGCTCCTATTAAGCCACGCCGACTGGTTCCGCACGTCCGAGGGTCGGCAGAACGCGTGGCGACCACTGAGGGCAACCAATCTATGAGCCAAGCCCTCGGACATCAGACAGCATGACATTGAACCGAAGCGTATTGGATTGGCTGCTCCCATTCGGTCGTTTGATGGGCGAAGGATTGAACCTATTCCTCATCGAGACGGCCGAATTACCTCCTAAATCCCGACCTTGGTCTGGACCTCGGTTGACGATTCCCCGGGATGTGCCTCGCGAACCAAAAAACTGTCTCGCGCCGGTCTCACCTTCCCTCCACGTCCTGCCACGGAGTCTGTCCCCGCCGAGATGGCTTCACTGGGCCATCTAGCCAGATTGGTTGCAGCGTTGAGGTCTCTATCGGCCGCTGCGCCGCATTGATCACATCGAAAGGTTCGATCAGCGAGGGGCAGTTTGGCTTTTACTGCTCCGCATGATCGACAGGTTTTCGACGAGGGATAGAAGCGATCGGCAATTAACAGTTCCGCGCCATACCAATGACACTTATAGGTGAGTTGGCGGCGGAATTCGCCGAAGGATGAGTCCGAGACGTGTTTCGCGAGAGCGTGATTACTCATCATGCCCTTGACGTTGAGATCCTCAATCACGATGCGGTCGTAGTTCTTCGCCAGATGCGTCGTCGTCTGATGAATAAGGTTCAATCGTTGGTTGGCAATTCTCCGATGTGTGGCCTGAACCTGCCGCTGAGCTTTCTTCCATCTGTTCGATGAACCTTGGCCTCTGCGTGGTCCCTGTTTTCGTGAAGCCTCGCGCTGAAGGTAACGCAACTTGCTCTCTGACTGAATCAGGTATCGAGGATTGTCAACGCGTAGTATTTCGTTTCCATTGGGGTCGGACCCGACGCCTAGAGCGGCAATGCCGAGATCCACGCCGATGACTCTTATAGGTACCCTCATCTCGGTAATGTTTCGCTGAATCTCTACGGTGAATGAGATCTGCCATCGGCCCGCACGTCGCGAGACGCAACCTGCGACGATTCGTCCCGTGCCGTCGTTGATGTGCCGCGCCAGCTTGCGAGTGGATTCGTAAGTGCGAATCTCTCCGACTCGACTGACGCACACGCAATGAGTATTTATTAGCTTGAGAGCCGTCCCGACGATGCGCACGGATTCGCCCTGCCCGCGTTTCTTGTATTTGGGTAATTTCGACTTCCCCTGGTAGAAGTTGGCGAATGCTCGCGAGAGTCTCTGGGCCGCGTCGTTGTAAGCCGAGTGGCCGTTCTCGCGCCACCAGGGTGCGACTTCATCGCGTACTTCCATCCATTTGGAGGTCAGGCCGAAATGGTTGGTGGCAATCCAATCTCCCGGCGAGACCTCCTCGCCAAGTTCCTTGCGCTGACGATTCTCGTCCCAGTTGTCGAGCACCAGGCTGAGAAGGTGGTTGTATGCGAAACGTGAAGCACCGAAGTGGCTGAGTAGAGCTTCCTCCTGCTCGGCGCTCGGCTTCAACACGTACGTGTAGGCCTGCATTGTGGTTGGCACAGCCACGAAGGTAACGAAGACAAGTGACATGTCGATATGGATTCATCGAGTTCCAGCGGCAAAAGGAGAGATATTGGCGGATGACTACCTCGGGCGTCTAAATGCTTGATAGAGATAGAGAGGTGAAGCGCCCTACCTGCGTCGTGGTGCTCGCCGCGGGCGAGGGGACGAGGATGCGTTCCTCACGTCCCAAGCCCCTTCATCAGCTCTGCGGTCGCGCGATGGTGCGCTATGTGCTCGACGCGGTCGCTCACGAGGACGTGCGCGCCACGATCGTGGTGGTGGGCCATCACGGCACGTGGGTGGAAAAGGAACTTAGCGAAGGCGCCTCGGCTCGGCGTCCCCTCACTTTCGTCGAGCAGCGCGAGCAACTCGGGACCGGACATGCGGTCTCGGTTGCCCTCGGGGCCATTGTCGAAGCGATCGGTGACACCGACGGTGACGTGCTTATCGTGCCGGGCGACGCGCCGCTGCTCAAGGCATCCAGTGTGGCCCGACTGCTCGAGGTGCACCGAGATCGCCAGAGCGCCCTCACGGTACTCAGCGCCCGTCTGGATGACCCCACGGGGTACGGGCGAGTGATCCACGCTAAGGATGGAACGCTCGAGCGCATCGTCGAAGAGCGTGACGCCCGAGAGAGTGAGCGAGCGATCAACGAAGTGAACACCTCGATCATGGTCGTTCGCCAAAGTTTGCTCGGCCCGGCACTGCGCCGTATCGGTCGCCACAACGCCCAACAGGAGTACTACTTGACCGACCTCGTCCAGGAGCTCCACGACATGGGCCACGTCGTGGCTTCGTGGCAACTCGACGACGCGAATGAGGCACTCGGCATTAACGACCGGCGCCAACTGGCTCAGGCTGAGCGGGTGCTGCGCGCACGCATCAACGAGCGGTGGATGTCGCGTGGGGTCACCATGTGGGACCCGAGCCAGACCTACGTCGACGCCGACGTGGAACTCGCCCCCGAGGTCACGCTCTTGCCGGGCACGATTCTCACCGGACATTGCGTCATCGCGCGTGGCGCCACGATTGGACCGAACGCTTATCTGAGCGACACCGAGGTCGGCGAGGGTGCCACACTCGCGACCGTTGAAGCGACTCACGCGCGTGTTGGAGCGGATGCGAACGTCGGATCCTTCGTCGTGCTCGCGCCGGGTGCGGAGGTCTCGACCGGCGAGATCGTCGCACCCTTCAGCCATCGCTCTCACTGACCCCAGCCGTTCACCTGTACCCTGGCTACGTGGAATCCCTGGCCAAGCGTCGGCTCGTGATCGTGTCGGGGCGTTGCCACCCAGCCCTCGCCCAGGACGTTGCCGACTTGTTGGGCGTGGAACTCACCGAGGCCAACTTGCGCGAATTCGCTGATGGCGAGATACATTGCCGCATTGATGAATCAATACGTGGCGCGCACGTGTTCATCATGCAAACGCACGCGTCACCCGTCAACGACTCGGTGATGGAGCAGCTCATCATGATCGACGCCGCCAAGCGCGCGTCCGCCAAGAGCATTACGGCCGTCGTGCCCAACTACGGCTACGCCCGCCAGGACCGCAAGACGGCCGGGCGCGAGCCCATCACCGCCAAGCTGGTGGCCGACATGCTCCAAACCGCTGGCGCCACCCGCGTGCTCTCGGTGGACTTTCACTCCGGTCAGATCCAGGGCTTCTTTGACGTGCCGGTCGACCACCTCGTCGCCGCGCCCGTCCTAGAGGGCTATCTCAAGGCGAACGCCAATCCCCACGAACTGGTGGTCGTTGCCCCCGACGCGGGACGCGTGAAGGTAGCAGAGCGCTACGCCCAGCATCTTGGTTGCGACCTCGCCCTCGTGCACAAGACGCGCCCGAGGGGGGCTATGAACGTGGCCGAAGCCCGCCACATCGTCGGTGACGTCGATGGACGCCACTGCGTGCTGATCGACGACATGATCGATACGGCGGGCACAATCGTGGCCGCGTGCGATCTGCTCAAGGCGCACGGGGCCGAAGACATTTGGGTGATGGCGACGCATGCCGTCTTCTCGCCGCCGGCCGTGGAGCGACTCTTCAACGCGCCGATCTCTCGGGTCATCGTGACCGACACTCTGCCACTGCCGCCGGAGAAGCGCTTCGAGAAGCTCGAGGTCCTCTCGATCGCGCCGATTCTGGCTAACGCGATCTCGGCGATCTTTGAGGACACGTCGGTCTCGGACATCTTCGGCGGCGAAAACCTTCTCTAAGCCAGTGACTTGCGCGGGAAGTCGTCGAGACCTAGACATGGTGACAAAGGAGGGACGATGAATTTCTTTGGACGTTCAGGAGTTGCAGTCCACGGTCCAGGTCCGGGGGGAGTGATTCGATTTGGCCCCTTTGGCCCAGGTCAGTTCGGTCCACGGGGATCGATCGGTGCGTTCTTCGCCCTCGTCGTGTTCCTGATCGTGATCGCCGCCGTGGCGCTCCTGGTCACGCTGGTGGTGCGCAGGACCCGCTTTGGGCACCGATTCGCCACCGGGAGTGGTCCGCACGTCCACGCGTCGTCGGCGACTGACGCGTTGCGAATTCTTGACGAGCGCTTCGCTCGCGGTGAAATTGACGCCGCGGACTATCGAGAGCGCCGAGACCTCCTGCAGGGAACGTCGCAACCTACTCGCCCGGGGTGACCAAGCCCGATTCGTAGGCGAAGACGACCGCCTGGGCGCGATCGCGGAGGCCCAACTTCAGCAGTACTCGCCCGACGTGGGTCTTGGTGGTCTGTTCGGCGATGAAGAGAGTCTCGCTGATCTCTGAGTTGGAGAGTCCCTGTGCGATGAGACGCAGGATCTCGTTCTCGCGCGGCGTGAGTTCTTCAATCGACGTTGCAGCGGGCACGCTCGGTCGCTGGCGAGAGAAGTCGGCGATCAGGCGGCGTGTGACCGAAGGGGCCAGAAGCGCGTCACCCGCCGCGACGACGCGCACGGCGTGTACAAGTTCGGCCGCCGGTGCGTCCTTGAGCAAGAATCCACTCGCGCCGGAGCGCAGAGCTTCGTAGACGTACTCGTCCAGATCAAAGGTCGTAAGGACGAGCACCCGAACGGGCGCGTCGCCCTGCGGCTCGGCGAGGATCCGCCGGGTGGCTTCCAGGCCATCCATGACGGGCATGCGCACATCCATCAAAATGACGTCGGGCAGGTGTTCTTCGTAGAGCGCGACCGCTATCGCCCCGTTCGCCGCTTGTCCGACCACGCTCATATCGTCCTGCGCGTTCAGGATCGCGCCGAACCCCTCGCGGACCATGGCTTGATCATCAACGATGAGGCAGGTGATCGTCACGGAGCGGACGTCAGCTGCGGGCGCAGTGGCAACACCGCGGCGACGACGAAGCCCCCATCGGGATCCTCGTGTGCAACCAGGTCGCCGCCGAGCATGGCGACGCGCTCACTCATTCCCATAAGTCCGTGACCGGCTCGGAGCTCGCTCGTGGACGCGGATTGCTTGAGGCCGGGGCCGTTGCGAACGCGAAGTCGAAGCGCATCGTCACTGCCTTCGACCACGACCGAGATTTCCGAGCCCAGGGCGTGACGGTTCGCGTTGGAAAGCGCTTCTTGGACGATGCGGTACGCGCAGAGCTCCACGCCGGGAGAGGTCACCGCGTTGACGCCCGGCATTGTGAGGCTGATGTCGACCCCCGCGCGCTGACTGGCGGCCACGAGTTCGGGCACGTCGTCGAGTCGGGGCTGCGGAGCGCGCTCGGCGGGGCCTTCATTGCGCAGCGCTCCGAGCAGCCGACGCATGTCGGAGAGAGCTTCGCGGGCGTGCGCGCTGAGCGAAGAGAACTCATTCAGGGCTGAGTCCGGCAGCTCGTGCAATCGATACGGGGCTGTCTCAGCTTGCACGGCAATCAGCGACATGTGATGCGCGACCACATCGTGCATCTCGCGGGCGATTCGTGTGCGCTCTTCGAGGACGGCGTGTCTCGCTTCTTCAAGTTCATTGCGTTCGAACTGGGCGGCGAGTTCGAGCCGGGCTCGCCGCGAGGCGCCTTGCGCGTCGAGGGCGATGACAATGATCGTGAGCGCTACCTCGGCGCACAACGGCTTAATGAACCCGGGTCCGAGCCAAATCCAGCCCGGGATTGCCATGAGCGCCCACATCCACCAGAGCGCGGCTCGACTGTGGCGAAAGCCCGCCACGCACAGCACGACGACCAGCAGAGCCAGCTGTTCAGGCGGCAGTTGATAGCGCGGGGGAAGCGCGGCGAAGGGACGCATGGAGATCGCGGGGACGATCAGCGAACCGAGGAATCCCACTCGCCACGCGAAGAGCGGGTAGCGCCACGCCAAGAAGAATGGCCCGAGGCCAATGAGACCGAAGCTCGACCACTTGAACAGGGTGAGGGAGCCGAATGAACTGATCGCTGTGCTCTTGACGGCAAAGCCCCCACCACGAAGACCTTCTTGAAACACGGTGAGGCCGTTGCCAGGAATGAACTTTGGGGAGATCACACCGTTGACGACCGGTCCGATGGAGACGCGCAACGCCACGACGATGCCCGCGATCGCGGCGAGGATGAGCGCCACCCCGACGACGGTGGCGACGGTGCCGAGGCGCCGCGCGCGAGCTGAGCGCCACGTGACGGCGGGGTCGGCCCCGATGGCGACCTCCGCGGCGCCGGACTCAACGGCGCGAAGTTGTGCGGAAAAATGAGAGAGAGACCCGGGGTCACGTTTCATGTCCTTACGGTACGTCAGTGGCGAGCCCACGTCATCGCGCCTGAGGTGTCATACCTGGGTATGACGCGTCGTCGTCACCGATCGCCTCGTCGTACCGAGATATCACGGCGCAAATGGCCCTTTTGAGTGATGACGCCAGTTCCGATCTCTTCGTAGGTTCGTTGCAGCCGAGTAGTTGAGGGCGTGCAAAGAGTGGAAGGAATCGCGTGTTCGACTCTGTATCTGGTGGGGCGTCGTGAAGCGCCGGTCGTGGCGACCTCGATCGAAGAAGAAGTTGGCCCTCGCCGTGGCCATTGTCGTGGCCGTGGTGGTGGGCGGAACGCTCGGCGGCCTGGCGCTGACGTCCTCGACGAGCGCTCAGTACGTGTCGGCGCCGGCCGAGATCGGATCCGTGGTGCAGACCACGTCGCTCACCGGCACGATCGAGCCGGTCACACAGGCGGACCTCAACTTTGGCACCTCGGGAACAGTGGATGCGGTAACGGTCAAGGTGGGCGACGAGGTGAAGGCCGGGCAAGTGCTGGCCACGTTGCAAACCCCCGACCTTCAGTCCCAAGTTGACCAGAGCGAGGGTTCCCTCGATAACGCGGAGTCCACCCTCGCCACGGCGCAGTCGCCCGCGAGTTCGCTGATCGCGACCGACCGCGCGAGCGTGAGTTCCGATCGCACGGCGCTCTCGAACGACGAAGCGACCGAGAACGATGACGCGACGACCGACGAGTTGAGTTTGACCGGAGGCCAAGCCGCACTCGCCTCCGCCCAGAGCGCCGACGCGAGCGTTGTCACACAGCTGAGCAACGATCAGTCGGCGCTCGCCGGCGCGCGGGCCAAGGAGACCATCGACTGCGCGGGAGACGGCGTGGCGAGTGCCGCGTGTTCGAGCGATCAGTCGACGGTGTCGAGTGACGTCAACCAAGTCAGTCAGGACCAGACCGGTGTGTCGAGCGCGCAATCCGCCGTCGAGTCTGCCGAGACGTCGCTCACGGAGACCGAGCTCAAGAACACGCAAACGAGCCATCAGGACTCACAGAAAGTGGCAGCCGACCGAGCACAACTAACGAAGGGCCTCAGCACGTTGAGCGGGGCCGAGGATGGCCAGTACGCCGACCAAGTTGGCTCCGACGAGATGGCCGTCGATTCGGCCAAGGTTGCGCTCGACGACGCAGAACAGAACCTGGCCGACGCCTCCCTAGTCTCACCGATCAGCGGCATGGTGACCGCCGTCAACATCACGCCCGGCGCGAGTGCGCAGGCCGGTCCCTCGACCCTGGACGCTGCTTCGAGTTCGACGTCCTCTCCCGCGATCCAAGTGGAGAGCCCTTCGACCTTTGACGTCGACTCGAGCGCGAGCAGCCGCCAGGTGTCCGAGCTCAAAGTGGGCGACCAGGTTCAGATCGTGCCGACGGGCGCCACGGTGCCATCCACAGGCACGGTCGTGTCGATCAGCACGATCGCGACGATCAACAACGGCGTCGCCACCTTTCCCGTCGTGATTGGCGTGACCGGAAAACCCACCGACATGTACGTGGGCGCTACGGCCGATCTCAGCGCGGCGATCCTCGACGTGAAGAACGTTCTCACCGTGCCCACGAGTGCGGTGCACACCGTCGGCTCGCGCACCTTCGTGTACGTACTCGTACACGGCAAAGAGGTTCGCCACGCCGTCGTCGCTGGTGCCGTGGGTGGCGTGCTGACTCAGATCAAGTCCGGCCTCGCCAGGGGGCAAAAGGTGGTGATCGCCGACCTTTCGGCGTCGCTGCCGGGTACCAACTCGAACTCCCAGGGCCCCGGCAACAGCCGCATCAATTTCGTCGGGCCCGGCGGCGGAGGGGTCATCGTGCAAAAGGTTGCTCCGTGACGTCAGGCACATTGACGCGACCCATTGTCGAACTGAGCGACCTGCGCAAAACGTATCGACTCGGCTCCATGACGGTCGAGGCGTTGCGTGGGGTCAACTTGCGCATCGACGAGGGGGAGTACGTTGCCATCATCGGGCCTTCGGGTTCGGGCAAGTCGACGCTGATGCACATCTTGGGCTGTCTCGACCTCGCCACGTCGGGCGTCTACGAACTAGACGGGGTCGACGTCAGCGAGATGAACGAGACCGGTCTCGCGCACGTGAGAAACCGTCGAGTCGGCTTCGTCTTTCAGCAGTTCAACTTGCTCTCACGTCTCCCGGCGTGGCGCAACGTCGAGTTGCCGCTCATCTACGCGGGCGTCGGCCGCGCGGAGCGAAGAGAGCGAGCGATTGCTTCGCTGGCGCGCGTCAACTTGGGCGATCGCGTCGATCACCGCCCGAACGAGCTCTCCGGAGGACAGCAACAGCGCGTGGCGGTTGCTCGGGCACTCGTGAACGAGCCGTCGTTGGTGCTCGCGGACGAGCCGACCGGCAACCTCGACTCCTCCTCGGCCGCCGACGTGCTCGGCCTGCTGGGCGAGCTCAACGCCGCGGGACGCACCGTCGTACTCATCACCCACGACGTCGAGACCGCGCACCGCGCTCAACGGATCGTGCGCATCAAGGACGGAGAGATCCAGTCCGACGCGAAGACATCGACGTGAGCATCCTCGAGACCGTTCGCTCGGCGCTTGAAGCGATCTGGAGTCACGGCTTGCGCTCGGCGCTCACCGTGCTGGGCATCTTGATCGGCATCGCCGCGGTCATCTTGACGGTGGGCCTGGGCGAAGGGGCGAGCGCCACGGTTAACTCCGCCATCTCGGCGCTGGGCACCAACCTGCTCATCGTGACCCCTGGCAGTTCGACGTCCTCGGGGGGAATCCAGGGCGGATTCGGTTCGGCGAGCACCCTCACTTACGCCGATGCGCAGGACCTCGCCTCGCACACGGTGTGTCCGAGCATCGCCGCCGTGGCGCCGACGGCGATGACGTTCGACAACGTCGTGGCGGGTTCGAAGAACTGGACAACTCAGATTGTGGGTACCACGGCGTCGTGGGCGAAGGTGCGCGACCGTTCGATGGCCGAAGGCAGCTTCTTTTCGTCGGCGCAGGTCAATGACAATGACCCCGTGGCGGTCATTGGGTCAACGACCGCACAAGAGCTCGGCTTCGGTGGCTTTGCCCTCGGGCAGATGATCACCGTCGACGGTGTCTCGCTCACCGTGATCGGTGAACTCAATACGGCGGGCGACTCGAGCGGCATCGACGAGGACGATATGGTCCTGGTCCCCATCACCGTGGCGCAAAGCCTCATCACCGGATCGCAGTCGGTCCAGTCGATCTACGTGGAGGCCCAATCTCAAGGCACGCTCGGCGCCGCGTACGGAGAGACCGATGACGAACTCCTGGCGTTGCACCAGATCACCAACCCCGCGAAGGCGGACTTCACCATCACCTCACAGTCGACCCTGGAGTCGACCGCGAGCTCGGTCAACGACGCGCTGACCTTTCTGCTCGCGGGGATTGCGGCGATCTCGCTCCTAGTGGGTGGCATCGGGGTGATGAACATCATGCTCGTCTCGGTCACCGAACGGGTGCGTGAGATCGGTCTGCGAAAAGCGCTCGGCGCGACGCCCGCGGCGATACGTCGACAGTTCCTGGTTGAAGCGACCACCCTGGGGTTGACCGGCGGATTCCTCGGTGCCGGCCTGGGCGTGCTCGGTGCGATCATCATTCCCCAGTTCGTCTCAAACCACATCACCCTTGAGTGGTGGGCCCTGGCCGGATCGATTGGCGTGGCGATGGCGATCGGACTGGGATTCGGCGTGTATCCGGCCGCCCGCGCGGCAAGATTGGCCCCCATCGACGCGTTGCGAAGTGAGTAGGGTCCGATGCCCCTCGTCTCTGTCAACCTCAAAGGAGTTTTCGCATGATCTCTCGTCGTGGTGACCTTCGGGTTCAAATGACGGCCGGGCGGGCGCTCGCCCGCGCTGCGCTCGCCCGCGCTGCGCTCGCCGGTGCGTTCGCTGTCACCACAACCCTCGGGCTCCTCGCGTCCAGCGCGCTCGCGTCGTCAGCCGCCACCCCGAACGACTACCTCTGCGCGGTCGGCGCGACGAACCAGAGCGCTCTCGAGGCCAGCACCTTTGCGAGCCCCTTGGAAGTCGAAGTCAGCTCAACTCCGTGCGCCAGTCCGACGCCCGACACAACGTCCACCACCGTGAGCTTCGCGCTGGTTGGCACACCGAGTGCGTCGGCGTCCTTTACCGCTGCACCGATCACCACCACGTCAGGATTTGCGTCGGTGAGTGCGACCGCCAACAGCAATGCTGGGAGCTACAACGTGATCGCGACGTCGCCATCGAGCGCGAGTTCGTCGAGTCCGAGCGTCTCATTTGTGCTCACGAACGTGGCCCCGCTGTCAGACACGATGACCCCCGATGTACCGTCGTATGAGTCGACGGCGGTGGGTGCCGCCTTCGCTCTGCCGTTGGCCGTCAGCGTGCAGGGCGCCAACGGCAATCCAGAATCGGGTGTGCCGGTCCTGTTCGTCGCGCCCACTTCGGGCGCGAGCGGCACGTTCGCCAACGGTTCCACTTCGAGCTACGTCGTGACCGACGCCGAGGGGGTGGCCTCGACCTCCCTCTTCTCTGCCAACGACACCGCAGGGGGCTACGCCGTTGAGGTCTACGCGAGTGAGTACGCGACGCCGATTGCCTTCGCCATGACCAACGAGGCGTTGGCGGTGATGAGCGTCTCGTCGGTCACCCCCACCGTGCTAAGTCGGGGTAGCGCACGGGTCGTCACCATCACGGGCAGTGGCTTCCTGAGCGGAGCTACGGTCGCCTTCTCCAGTCTCGGCGTGAGAGTGACATCCGCCACGGTGGTCTCCTCGAGTGCGATCAGCGCCCGGGTCTCCGTGTCGGCAGGCGCCCGCCTGGGCGCGAGCAGTGTGACGGTGACGAATGCCTCGGGAACGAATGTCACTGGCACGTACGCCTTGACCGTGGCGCCGCTCATCACGACCGCTCCCGCCCAACTGCAGCTCGGTTTCACTCGAGATGCGATCGGGTTGAGCGCCGCCCAGAAGAAGGCGCTTCGCGCGTTCGTTCGAGCAGTAGCACCGGGATCGTCGCTCGAGTGCACCGGCTACGGTGCGACTGCGACCGTGTCCGGCCAAAGGTCCCTATTGGTGACTCGCTACGTGCGTTCTCAGGACGCTCACGTTCGCGTCGTGCGGCGCGTAGTGGTATCGGGGTTGAGCAAGGTTGTCCTGGCGGTCAGATAGACACGGCCGAATCTCAGATTTTCACCACTTGTGCGTGGGATGCCCAGGCGATATAGTTCACTAGTCTCCTAGTGAACTAGAGGTATCATGATTGAGTTCTATATCGACACCCGTTCGGGCGTGCCGCCGTACCTTCAAATCGGCCAACAGGTTCGCCGGGCAATGAAGTTGGGCCTTCTCGGAGAGGGCGACCAGCTGCCAACCGTAAAGGAGGTGGTCGCTCGACTGGCGATCAACCCCAACACCGTCTCCAAGGCGTACCGCGAACTCGAGCACGAGGGCCTAGTGGCAGCGCGCGTCGGCGTGGGCACATTCGTGGCGACATCAACGTTTAGCGAATCGTTGGCTGCGCTCGCCCCACTGCGGCACGACCTGGAGAAGTGGATGGAGTCGGCGCGTCGAGCTGGTCTTGACGACGAGAGTATCGAGGCGCTCGTGCGCGAATGCTTTCGGTCCGCCTCGGGGGCGGTAGTGGCGTGAGTTCCGTCCTGGAAACCGAGGACCTAACCAAGCGCTATCGCAACAAGACCGCTCTCAGTAACTGCTCGATTACGGTGCCGCAGGGACACGTGGTGGGGCTCGTCGGACCCAACGGATCGGGCAAATCCACGTTGCTCAACATCGCCTCAGGTGTACTCTCGCCGACGTCGGGAGACGTGCGCGTCTTCGACGCGCCCCCGGCCTCTTCGACCGCGCAACTCGAACGCGTTGGTTTCGTGGCTCAAGACACTCCCGTGTACTCGAACTTCAGCGTGCGTGATCATCTGCGGTACGCGAAGCACGTCAATCCCCAGTGGGACGATGAGCTCGCGCGTCGCCGCATCGAACAACTCGGACTTGATCTCTCTCAACGCGCGGGCAAGCTATCCGGGGGTCAGCGGGCGCAATTGGCCCTCACACTCGCCATCGCCAAGCGTCCCGACTTCCTCGTGCTCGACGAGCCGGTCGCCAGTCTCGATCCCCTCGCCCGACGCGAGTTCCTCCAGATCTTGATGGAGACGGTTGCCGAGCGCGACGTGAGCATTCTGCTGTCGTCGCATCTCGTCGCGGACATTGAGCGAGTCTGCGACTATCTCGTCGTCCTTGTGTCGTCGAGCGTCCAAGTCGCCGGAGAAGTCGAGGACCTCCTCGCCACCCACCACCGGCTCATCGGGCCGCGCGACGCCGCAGTGCCCGACGGCCAAGTGGTGATTGAGTCGAGTTACACCGAACGCCAGAGCACTTTGTTCGTCCGCTCCGACGGCCCCATTACCGATGCTCGCTGGACCGTCGAGGCGGTCAATCTCGAGGACATCGTTCTCGCGTATATGGGTCAAGGGCGCGCAGAACGTGGGTCTGTCATCAACGACGAGTCCGCATGATCTGGTTTGCGTGGCGACAGTTCAGAACTCAAGCGGTGATCGCCTTCACGTTGCTCGTCGCGCTGGGCATTGCGTTTCTCGTGACGGGCCCGAACCTGTTACATACGTACGACACCCAGATCGTGGGATGCAGCGCGCGCCACGACTGCAACGATGTTCGAAACAGCTTTCTATCGGCATACCCCTTCCTACAGAACCTGCTCACCGAGAGTGAGTTCCTGGCCGTCCTCATCGGAATCTTCTGGGGCGCTCCGGTTGTGGCGCGAGAGTTTGATACGGGCACCTACCGATTGGCGTGGACCCAGAGCGCGTCGCGGGCCCAGTGGCTGACCGCGAAGATGTTGGTTGGCGGGATCGCGAGCGTCATCACCGCGGGTCTCTTCACAGTGATGGCCACGTGGTGGTCGAGCCCGCTTGATCGCGTACGTGACCAGCCCTTCAGCCTGTTTGATACGCGCGACATCGCTCCCATTGGCTATGCGCTCTTTGCCTTCGCCCTCGGTGTCGCCCTCGGAGCGGTCGTGCGCCGCGTGATTCCCGCCATGGTGATCACGATCGCGGGATTCGCCGCAGTTCGCGGGCTGTTCAATTTCGTCGTGCGACCGCACTTCGTGGCCGCCATGCACGCGACGTACGCGTACGTGACGCCGAGTGGAAACGGCTTTCGAATCGGGGGTAACGACATCAATCCGGGAGATTGGAGACTCTCGAGTGTCGTCAAGAATGCGGCCGGGAAGATCTTTCCGCGACTCAACGAGGGCATCGACTTTCAACCAAATGGCAATGGATCCGTGACCTTTGTCGGAGCGGGACGTTGTCCCAACAAGATTCCTGCGGGCTTTGGCACTGGCGGGCGCTCGGGGCCACCCAAGGCGGTGCAAGAGGCGCTGGATAAGTGCGTGAACTCATTTCATCTGCACGTCTTGGTCACCTACATTCCCGTCTCCCGGTACTGGAGCATTCAGTGGTATGAGCTGTCGTCCTACGTCGTACTTTCCCTGATTCTCGGTGCATTCAGCGTGTGGTGGATTCGCCGCCCCTAGATGCTCACTCAGTTCATTAGAGTTCCTAGTCAGTTCCGGCTGACCCACTACGAACTGGAGGGGTCCCGCCTTGGCGAAGTAGACTGTTTACCCTGTGCGTAGCCCCCGGGCCGCCAGCCATTTCTTAGAGGAGTTTTCATGTCACAGGCCACGTTGCAGGCGTCAACGAGTCGCGCCGAGGGCTCGGCAAGTTCGCGCCGTTTGCGTCGCGATGGATCTATCCCCGGCGTCGTCTACGGACACGGCGTAGGCCCCTTTACGGTGGCGGTCAACGCCAAGGACTTTCGCACCGCGGTCTCGGGTGATCAGGGTCTGAACTCCCTGATTACCCTGGACGCCGACGGCACGACCTACACCGTCCTCGCGCGCGAGCTTCAGCGCCACCCGGTGCGCGGCACCGTCTCGCACATCGACTTCCAAGTTGTCGACCCCAACCAGGTCGTCCTGGCCGAAGTGCCGTTGCACCTCATTGGCGACGCCGTGGAAGTACGTCACGCCGACTGGGAAGTGGACCAGCAGATGTTCAGCCTCGAGGTCAGCGCTCGGCCGAGTGAGATTCCGACCTTCCTCGAAGTCGAGATCTCGAACCTCACCGCGGGCGCGACCATTCGTGTGTCGGACCTCTCTCTGCCCAAGGGAGTCACGGCCCCCGGCGACCCGAGCGCCGCGGTCGTCGCGACCCACGCCGGTCGTGCGGCCAAGACGCCGGGGCCCGCCGCCGCTGTCGCGGAGTAGTTCGCCGTGGCGCTTCGGCGCGCTCGCCAGGACGATCGACGGGGACAAACCAGTCGGCTACTCATCGTCGGACTCGCCAATCCCGGCGAAGACTTCGAGGGATCACGTCACAATGTGGGCGGCGACGCCGTGCGACTCGTGGTGGCGCGTCGCGGAGGTCACCTCGCACTCGAACGCCATCAACGCGCTCTCACAGCAACTCTGGCCACGCCTGACGGTCCGGTGACCTTGGCCGTGCCCACCGTGTTCATGAACGACTCGGGTGCCGCCATTCCTCCGCTGATGCGCCGGACGTCGCTCGAGGGTCTCTCGCACCTGGTCGTCGTTCACGACGAGTTGGACCTCGAGCCTGGACGCGTGCAGATCAAGTTCGCCGGTGGGCTCGCGGGTCACAACGGACTGCGCTCGATCGCTCACACGCTTGGCTCACAGGACTTCGCGCGAGTACGCGTGGGCATTGGCAAGCCGCCCACAAAAGAACAGGGGGCCAACTACGTTCTCAAACGGCCGACCGGAAAACTCAAAGAAGCCCTGCAGGTTGACGTCGCGCTAGCCGCCGACGCCATTGAGGCGTTGCTTGACTACAGCTTCGACGTCGCTCAACAGCGCGTGAACGCTTCGTGAGCGAGGTCGCTCTTCGCGCGGTCCTTGATCGTGTCGCGCCGAGTGTGCGCGCGTCGATCGCCGCGGGTTCGTTCGTGCCCTCGAGTTACGCCACGCCGCTCGCGCTCGCCTCGCTCGCGCTCGAGGAAGAGCATCTCGTGGCGGTGGTGGCGACTTCGAGTGACGCGGAGCTGTTCTACGACGCACTAGTGGCGTGGTTGGGCACCAACGAGGTGGCGCTCTGGCCCGGCTGGGACACCCATCCCTTGGAGAGGGTCAGTCCCGACAGCCTCGTCATGGCCCAGCGCTCGCTTCTTCGCTGGCGCATCCAAAACGGGACGGCACCGCGCGTGATCGTCGCCTCTGCTCGCTCGATTGCCCAGATTCTCTCGCCTGAGGTGGTGCGCGAACCCTTCGTGCTCACTCGGGGCGCGGAGATTGATCGCGATCAATTCATCGAGGGCCTGGTCTCGATGGGGTATCGCCGCGAGCAGCTCGTCGAGCACCGCGCCGAGATCGCGGTGCGCGGTGGCATCGTCGACGTGTGGCCGGCGCACGCGGACGAGCCAATTCGCCTGGACTTCTTTGGCGACGACATCGAACGCGTGACGATCTTTGACATTGCAACCCAACGTTCGACACACGACGTGGACGAGGTCGTGATTGGACCTGCCCGAGAGTGGCTCCCCGGGCAACGCACTCGAGAGCGCGCCGAGAAGTTGTCCCAGAGCGCGCCCTGGGCCCAGTCCACTTTCGACCGCATCGCCACGGGCCAACTCTTTGACGGCATGGAGGGCTGGATGGAGCTCTTCGTGAGCGAGCCATCGACCTTCCTCGATGAGATTGAAGGTGCGCGCGTTGTCGTGGTCGAAACGCCGCGCGTGCACGCGCGCCTCGATGAGTTGTTGGTAGAAGAGCGCGAACTGACTGACGTCGTCGCGGCCACGTGGCGAACGATCGACGAGGTACCACTACTCCACCTCGACTACGACCAGGTTCTCGACGGCCGCGTGACTCTAGCGCTCGACGCTCGGGCGAGCACCCTCGACTCTCCACTCACGTCGCCGCCCGTCGTGCAGGGCGACGCCAGTCGCATCGCCGCGCACGTGCGCGGTTGGGCCAAGGCGCGTCGCGGCGTGATCCTGACCTCGAGTGCCGGCGCGATTGACCGGATGGCCGATCAGTTGCGCGCTGAGGGCCTGGAGGTAACGACGGATCCCGCTCGCGTGCTCGAGGCGAGGTTGAGTGTTCTCGAAAGTCACTTGCCCCTGGGCTTCTCGCTCGAGGACCCCGAGGTTGTTGTATGGAGCGAGAGCGACCTCACCGGTCGACGTCCCCAGCGTCGCGTGGCGCGTACGCGGACCCGCACCGTCGATGGTTTCTTTGACGACCTAGCGGTGGGGAGTTACGTGGTGCACCGTCAGCACGGCGTCGCGCGTTTCTCCGGTACGACGACGCGCGCGATCAATGGCGTCACGCGCGACTACTTGATCCTCGAGTTCAAGGACGGTCGTAGCTATTGGCCCACCGAACAAATCGATGCCCTCACGCCTTACACCGGTGGCGACTCTCCGGCGCTCTCGCGCATGGGTGGTGCCGAGTGGCAAAAGACTCGAGCCAAGGCCCGGGCGGCTGCGTTTCTCGTTGCCCAAGAACTTGTGGATCTGTATCGCCTGCGCACCGTGGCTGAGGGTCACGCCTTCAGTCTCGACAGCGCGTGGCAGCGCGAGATGGAAGAGCTCTTCCCCTACACCCTGACCGCCGACCAGGCCCAGTCCATCCTTGACGTGAAGGCGGACATGGAGTCGCCGCGCCCGATGGACCGCTTGGTGTGCGCGGACGTCGGCTTCGGTAAGACTGAGGTCGCCCTACGCGCGGTGTTCAAGGCCGTCCAGGACAACTATCAGGCCGCGGTACTCGTACCCACGACCCTGCTCGCGAGTCAGCACTTTGCGACGTTCACGGAGCGATTCGCGGGCTTTCCGGTGAAGGTGGCCATGCTCAGTCGGTTCGTCGACGACGCCGAGAGCAAGACCGTGCTCGCCGGATTGAAGGACGGCTCGATCGACGTGGTCATCGGCACGCACCGACTGTTGAGTGAGTCGGTGGCCTTCAAGAAGCTCGGTCTGCTCGTGGTCGACGAAGAGCAGCGCTTTGGCGTCACGCACAAAGAAGAGATCAAGTCGCGCTCGGTGGGTGTGGACGTGTTGACCTTGAGCGCGAGCCCAATCCCGCGCACCCTCGAGATGGCCTTCACCGGCATCCGGGACCTGTCAATGATCACAACCCCGCCGGCCGAGCGCCGTCCGATCCTCACTCACGTGGGGGAGTACAACGAGCCGGCCGTCGTGGAAGCGATTCGTCGCGAGCTCCTGCGCGAAGGCCAAGTATTTTTCGTGCACAATCGCGTGAGCGATATCGATCAGGTGGCGAGGCGTCTCGGACAACTCGTGCCCGACGCGCGCATCGCGGTCGCCCACGGACAGATGGACGAAGGCACGCTCGAGCGGGTCATGATCGACTTTTGGGAGCGCCGCTATGACGTGTTGGTGTGCACGACCATCGTTGAGTCGGGCATCGACCTGCCGTCGGTGAATACCCTCATCGTGGACCGCGCCGAACGCCTCGGCCTGGGCCAACTGCACCAGTTGCGCGGTCGCGTGGGACGAAGCGGACAGCGGGCCTACGCGTATCTCTTTCACCCAGCTGATCAGGTACTCTCAGAGACCGCCTACGAGCGACTGCGCACGATCGGCGACAATACCGCTCTCGGCAGTGGGTTCAAGATCGCGATGCGCGACCTCGAGATCAGGGGAGCGGGCAACCTGCTCGGTCACGACCAGTCCGGACCGGTGGCGGCCGTGGGCTACGACCTCTACGTGCAACTCGTCGCCGAAGCCGTGGCGGACGCGAAAGGCTTCTCCGTTCCCGAAGTCACGCCCATCAACCTCGACGTGCCGGGTGACGCGCATCTGCCCAAGAGTTACGTCGAAGCCGACGACGCGCGACTCGAGGCGTACCGCCATCTCGCGAGCGTGACGACCCACGAGGAACTCGATGACCTGCGCGCCGAGTGGGTGGACCGCTACGGCGCACTGCCTGCCCCCGCGCTCGGTCTCCTCGAACTCGCGAGGCTGCGCCTCACCTGCCTGGAGTACGGCGTGACCTCAGTCGTGGTGATGCCCGCTCGTGCCGGCGTGCGGTCTCGCCCGGTCGTGCGACTGGGTCCGATCTCGCTCGCCCTCAGTCAACAGATCCGCGTCCGGCGTACCTACGGATCGTCGGCGTTCAATGAATCGACCCACGAATTTCGCGTGGAGCGCACCTCGCGCGACGTCACGCCGAGTGCGCTGACCTCGCTCATTATTGACCTGCACGCCGCGACGGAGGTCTCGGCCTGACGCGGTAGCGTGGCTAGGTGCGCCGACTCGTAGCTCTGTTTGTGGTCGCGATCATCGGGGCCAGCATCTATGGGGTGAGCGGCCTGTCCTCGGGCGTGAGCGTCAACCACCAGTCCGTCTCCGGCTCGAGTTTGAACGCTGAACTCGCCGCGATTAGCCAGAACAAGACTCTCAAGTGCTACATCGAGTCACTCGATCCCACGACGTACTCGGTTGGGGCCGGGGGCGACTCGCTCAAGACCAGTGCGGCGAGGGTGTGGGTGAACTTGCGCGTCGAGGGACTCGCCATCAACCAGTATGTGACGACGAAGTGGAACTATCACCCCGACGCCGCGCAGCTCGCCGCCGCCAAGACCTCGCTCATCGGTGAGCTGACCGAAGAAGCCACGGCGAACTCACTTAATTGCTCGGGCACGGCCACAGCGGCGTTAGCCGAGATGCCCGCCGAGATGCGCACCGCCGAGATTCAGTCGCAGGCGACATCGTTGTACCTGGTGAAGAAGTTGAACGACACCATTCCTCTCACGACCGCGGCGATGGAGACCTACTACAAGTCCCACCAGAGCGACTACGACACGCTGTGCATCTCGATTGCGCTCGTGCTGCCGGCAAAGATCGCCGCATTCGAGAGCGCCGCGGCGCAGGGCGACAGTGTGGCCACGCTGGCCAAGGACTTCTCCCAAGACCCCTCAAAGTCCAAAGGCGGAGCGTACGGGTGCTACGCGCCCTCGAGTAGCTCGTACGCCAGCGTGCGCCAGGACGCCAGCGAGGGCACGTTGAACGAGTTTCCCGCCACGCCCACTGAGATCCAATACAACGGCAGCGAATATGGGCTCTTCGTGGCCGTTACCAAAAAGACACTGACGCCCTTCGCCACGGCCGAACCCACGATATTGAGTGACCTCAAGGCGATCAACGCCCAGGCCGCAGAGTCGGTGAAGAACACACTGCTCGAAGAGGCCGCGATCTACGTCGATCCCGCCTTTGGCCAATGGGGGGTGTCCAGTACCGAAGGGCCCGAAGTCTTTGCGCCGAGCGTGCCCGCGTCCTCGAGTGTCATCGGGGCCGACAAGCTCGCCGCAGGGGCCGCGAACTATCAGTGACCCCCGTCGTACGAGTCGTCGGACTGGGACCCGGTAGCAGCGAACACATCACCGAAGGCAGCGCGCAACTCATTCGCGAGTCGCCTGTCGTGCGGTTTCGTACCCTGCGTCACCCGGCCGCCTTGGACTTCGCGGGTGCAGCGAGTTACGACGACCTCTACGAGCGTGCGGACTCCTACGACGAGCTCTACGTTGCGATCGCCGACGATCTGGTGCAACTGGCGCGCGACGCAGTAGGGGGAGAGGTGCTCTACGTCGTGCCGGGTTCGCCCGTCGTGGCCGAGCGCACTGTCGAGCTGCTGCGCGAACGCAGCGACGTGACGCTGATCACCGAGCCTGCCGTCTCGGTGATTGACCTCGCCTGCGCGGCACTGGGCGCTGATCCCATGGCCGTGGGTCTGCGGATCGCTGACGCGCTCGGTCCTGAGGCGGCACTGGACGGACCCGGGCCGATGCTGATTCTCCAGACGTACTCGCCGGGGGTACTGGCCGTCGTCGCCGATCGGCTTCACCAAACGGGTGAGGTGACGGTCCTTCATCACCTCGGTCTGGCGGATGAAGAGATTCTGACCGTACCGACCAAAGACCTCACCACATTCATCCGGGCCGACCATCTGACTTCGCTGTGGGTGCAGGACGTGCGAGACACCGGCCAGGCGATGGGCGAGTTGTGGCATCTCATTGAGCGACTGCGCCTCGAGTGCCCGTGGGATCAAGAGCAGACTCACGCATCTCTCACGAACCACCTGCTCGAAGAGGCCTATGAGGCCATTGACGCACTCGAAGTAATGGCGCGCATGTCCGAGCGCGGCGAGCGCGACGAAGCCGTTGTCTACCACGCGGAAGAAGAGCTCGGCGACCTTCTGGCCCAGGTCCTGCACCATGCGGTGATCGGTGCCGAGGATGACGAGTTTGATCTGGTGTCCATTGCCGAGCACCTGCGCGACAAGCTCATTTACCGACACCCTCACATCTTTGGCGACGTGACCGCCAACAGTGCCGACGAGGTCGCCCAGCGATGGGAAGCCCTCAAGCGCTCCGAGAAGGGTCGCGCCAGCGTGACCGACGGCATCGAATGGAATCTGCCAGCCCTCACGCTGTACACCAAACTTCTTCGCAAGGCGGCCGCCGTTGACCTCGCGATGGAGACGGGTGACGCTGCGCGAGGTCGGGCGCTCGCCGCACTCGAGAGTCTCGCGTTCGACGACGCACCAGCGAGTGACACGAGCTCCACCTCACACACCCTCTCGCCGTGGGCCGACGCGATCGTCGCGCTCGTAATCGCCGCGCGTTACGCCGGCGTGGATCTCGAGGGCGTGCTGCGCGAACGCGCCCTCGCGTTGCGCGACGTCATTCGCGAGAGCGAATCGGAAAAACTCGCCGAGTAACGTTTTGTCCGAACTGAGGAGACCGACATGAGCGCGATTGAAGTTGTCCTGGGCCGCCAGATTCTCGACTCACGGGGCAACCCCACTGTCGAAGCGGAGGTTCACCTTGAGTCGGGTGCCGTCGGACGTGCCGTGTCCCCCTCGGGCGCTTCGACGGGGATTCACGAGGCCGTCGAACTACGCGACGGGGGAAGTGAGTGGAACGGCAAAGGCGTCACGACGGCGGTGGGCTACGTGAACGGCGAGATCAACGACGCGTTAGAGGGCTATGACGCCGAAGATCAGCGCTCGGTGGACTACGCGATGATCGATCTGGACGGCACCGCCAACAAGGCCCGACTCGGTGCCAACGCCATCCTGGCGGTGTCGCTGGCGACGGCCAAAGCCGCCGCCCTGGAAAGCGACCTGCCTTTGTTTCAGTATCTCGGCGGTGTCAATGCCCACGTTCTGCCGGTGCCGATGATGAATGTCATCAATGGCGGCGCGCACGCCAAAAACACCATCGACTTTCAAGAGTTCATGGTCATGCCTATCGGCGCAGCGTCCTTTAGCGAGGCCTTGCGCTGGGGTACCGAGACCTACCACGCGCTCAAGGGCATCTTCGATCAGCGAGGACTCTCGACCGCGGTGGGCGACGAAGGTGGCTTCGCCCCGGACCTGCCCAACGCCGAAGCGGCGATTCAAGCGCTGCTCGACGCCATCGAAGCGGCCGGTCGTGTGCCGGGTACCGAGATCGCCATCGCGATGGACCCCGCGACCAGTGAGCTGTACCGCGACGGCGCCTACCACTTAGACGGTGAGGGCCGCGTGCTCTCGAGCGGCGAGCTGGTCGACTACTGGGCGGATCTGTGCAGCCGCTATCCCATCGTCTCTCTTGAGGACGGGATGGCCGAAGAGGACTGGGACGGGTGGGCCGCTCTCACGGCGCGCCTGGGCGACGCGATTCAAATCGTGGGCGACGACATCTTTGTGACCAATCCCGAACTCTTGGAAAAGGGAATCGATCGGGGCGTGGCCAACTCCATTCTCGTGAAGTTGAACCAGATCGGCACGCTCACCGAGACCTTGGACACCGTGCGACTGGCGAACATTCATCGGTATAGCTGTGTGATCTCGCACCGTTCGGGCGAAACCGAGGACACCACCATCAGTGATGTGGCCGTCGCGACGAACGCCGGACAGATAAAAACCGGTGCGCCGGCCCGTAGCGATCGCGTGGCGAAGTACAATCAACTGTTGAGAATTGAAGAACAGCTCGGAGACTCCGCCCGTTTTCTCGGCGCGAAGTCTTTGTCGGGAGCGTCAGGTGTCAGCAACTCATAGCGTCGATCGATCGCATCGCAATCACTGGATGTTGCCTCTGGCCATCGTGGTGGCGGCCGTCATGTTGGTGGGCTGGTTCCCGGCGAAGGCCCTCTGGCACCAGCAGGCCCAACTGAACACCACGTTGAACGAGATCCACGCGGTCCAGCGCCAAGAGGCGCTGCTCACCAACGAGTCCAAGACCGTGGACACCAAGGCCGCCGCTACCCAGCTGGCCCGCGCGCAGTATCAATTGGTTAACCCCGGCCAAAGCCTGATCCAAGTACTGCCGGGCGACTCCTCCGGTCAAGTGTCGGCCAACTCCGCTGACCCGGGTTTCCAGCCCCTCGTCTCGCCGACGTCCGCGACCGAGCCTGGCACCACCACGACTCCGCCGTCCTCGTCGACCTCGACGTCACACCACCGATCGAATGGCTTCCTCTCACGCTTGGCGCACACTTTCGAGTTCTGGCGTTGACCTTTCGCGACGCCACGTCGGACGATCAACAGCTCGTAGAAACTCTGGTCGGCCGGCAACTCGGCGGCCGCTTCGCCGTGGTGGTACGAACGAAAGATGGTCGGCCCCTCGTGATCGAAAACGAACCACACTTGCGAGACGGCACGCCAATGCCCACCTTGTACTGGTTGGTTGATCCGGAGTTACATTCTGCGGTGAGCACGCTCGAAAGCAATGGCGGGGTACATCGCTTCGAAGAGTTGGTGGACGAGGTCGAACTGCAGCGAGCGCACGACCACTACGCGCGTCGCCGCGACGCCGCGACCCTACGTCGAGACCTCGTCGCGCCGAGTGGGGGAGTCGGCGGCACGCGCCGGGGGGTGAAGTGCCTGCACGCGCATCTCGCCAACTATTTGGTGAGCGCCAACGATCCCGTGGGTGAGTTGGTGGCGAGGTCCGTGAACGTCGGCGTCGTGCAGGTGGTGGTGGTACGTGAGTGACGTGGTGGCGGCCTTTGACTGCGGGAGCAACTCGACACGTCTGTTGATCGCCAACGACGAGAGGACCACTCTCGTTCGTGCGATGAACATCACGCGCCTGAGCCAAGGTGTGGACGCCACCGGCACCTTGTTGCCTGAGGCGATGGAGCGAACGTATTCGGTGTTGCGCGACTACCGCGCCGCGTGCGACCTCGATGGCGTCACGAGGGGTCGTCTCGTGGCGACGTCGGCCGTGCGTGACGCGAGCAACGGTGCCGAGTTTCTCCAGCAGGCCCACGAGATTACGCGGGTTCCCGGGGGCGTCCTGGCGGGCAGTGAGGAGGCGGCGTTGTCCTACGCCGGAGCGACCAAGGATCTCGCGTCACTGGATATACCCATCATGATCGTCGACGTCGGCGGCGGGTCCACCGAACTGGCGGTTGAACTCGAGGGACGACTGGTGAGCTATTCGATGCAGCTGGGCTGTGTTCGCATTACCGAGCGAGCCCTCGGCCGCGGCGTCGTGACGCCCGCGAGCGATGACGCGGCGCGAACGATGATCGACGAAGAAATGGATCGAGCGTTTGCGGCGCGACCCGAGTTCGAGACTCTGGTGGGTCACGTTCGTCTCGTGGGGCTGGCGGGCACGGTCGCGACCCTCGCCCAGATGGACGCCGGTCTGGTGCACTACGACCGCGACGTCGTACACCACCGCGTACTGTCGCTCGAGACCGTGGAGTGGTGGCAGGACCTGCTTTCGAGTGAGCCGCCGGCCGAGCGTTTGGGTCATCCGGGCATGGTGGTGGGTCGCGAAGACGTGTTGCCGGCGGGCCTCTACGTGCTGGACGCCGTGATGCGTCGTCTCGGCGTGAGCGAACTATTAAGTTCCGAAAACGACATCCTTGACGGAATCGTGGGGTCGCTCCTCGCAGTCTGAGATTGCGTCCACTCCGACGACCTGTAACGATGGGAAAGTGAGAGGCCGCTCATGGTGACGACGCGTAGCGCGATCTTCTCGCCCATTACGTTGCACGGGCGGCGCATCGTGCTGCGCACAATGAACGAGCAGGACTACGAGGCCTGGCACGAGGTTCGGATCCGCAATCACGATTGGCTACTCAAGTGGGAGCCGCGCTCGGCTCACGCCTCGCACCTGTCCGAAGACCGGCGCAGTTTCGTAAGCCGCTGTGCGATACGAGAGCGCGAACGTCAGATCGGCACGGGATTTGGCTTCGGCATCTTTGTCGACGGCCGCTTCGTGGGCGAGATCACTCTCTCGTCTATTCAACGCGGACCACTGCAGTCAGCTTTCATTGGGTACTGGATCGACCAAGCCGCCGCAGGTCAGGGCCTGATGCCCGAAGCGGTGGTGGCGATGCTGCAGTACGCCTTTGAGTCGTTGCGACTCCATCGCGTCGAGGTCAACATCATTCCGCGCAACCACCCGTCGCGTCGGGTCGTGGAGAAACTCGGACTGCGTTGTGAGGGCGTCTCGGAGCGATACCTCGAGATCGACGGTGCGTGGGAGGATCACGCGCGCTACGCCATCACCTCCGAGGAGTGGGGCGATCGCGCTCCGGAACTCGTGACGGGTTGGCTACTGCCCGACCACCGCTAAATCGCTTCGTAACTGCGCCCTCGTAGCTCGGCCACGTCGGTCGTGCGCAATTGGCCCCCGAGGACCTTGGCGACTCCCAGGCCACCGGGACCGCCGTTGCGACCCACCACCAGCAGTGCATTCTCACTTCCTCGCGCGAGGACGAGTCCTTGCAGACGGGCCTCGCGCGCGACGGGGGCGATCTCGTCAATGCGAACCTCGGGTGAGAGTTCGACGACGACGTTCTCGTAGTGCGTCGTGCGAATGCCACGGATGTCGCGCAACATCACGAGCGCGTCATGGACCGGACGCACCGAGGATCCTGGTACGTCCTGCCAGGTGACGAGTAGAGGCATGACGCTCAGACCCAGTTGGTCGGCGAGATAGAACAGCTCCACGTCAAAGGCGAATCGGTCCACCATGGCAAGAGAGGCCAGTAGTCGCGCTGCCCCCAAGTCGAAGCCCTTGCATCCGCACTGCGTGTCGCGCTGGGCGGTGTGGGTGTAGTGGTGTACGAAGTGATGGAACACCGTGCCCGCGACGGTGCGCAGCGGGGAACCGTACGCGATACGACCCTTGATCGCGCGCGTACCGGGGACGAAGGCGCTGGTGCGCAGCGCGGTCGTAAAGAGTGTGAACTGTTGGGGGTCGATCGCCATGTCGGCGTCGGCCGTGATGACGTGGGTGCCGCGAGCGATGCCCATACCGAGTCGCAGGGCCGCACCCTTGCCCAGGTTGGTTGGTTGCTGGAGGAAGAGCGCGTGTTCGAGGTGCCCGTAGACCTCGTGGGCCCGGCGTAGCGTCTCATCGCTCGAGCCGTCGTCAACGACGATGACCTCAACGGTGGACTCACCGAGTTCACTCCAGTGCCGGGGCGAGGCGATCGAAACCGTCCTTCAGCCGCGCGCTCTCGTTGAAGGCCGGAATGACGATAGTGAGATCGATCATGCTTAAGGCCGCGCGGCTCCAATAAAACCGGCCGAAAAGAAGGGCGCGTATCCAACGTCGGTGCCCGTATAGGGGGCCGCAATGATGGTGTCAACGCCGTACGGCCCCGAACCGACGTACATCACGACGTGGTCAACTTCGTTGTCGCCGTCAAGGTTGAAATAGAACAGCAGGTCACCGGGCTGCAAGTCAGTCGGTACGACGTGAAGCATGGCGGGGTACTGCGTCTCGGTCGTGCGGGGGATCTTGATACCTGCCTTGCCCCAGGCCCACTGCACCAGTCCGGAGCAGTCGAATCCGACCCCGGGCGTCTCGCCGCCCCAGACGTAGGGCACCCCGATCTGACTCTCGGCGGCCTTGACGGCCGCCAGTCCCTGGGCAGTGCCAGCGACTTCGGCGATCGTGACCGAAGACGCGGCCTGCTGCTCGGCTTGGATCACCTGATTCGCCGCGTTCTGGCCGCCGACAGCTGTGGCGGCGGTGACCGCCTGCTCTTCCAGCGCCGTGTTTTTGGCCTTTGCGGCCTCAACGCCCACCTGGATCTCGTAGTTGATGATCTGGACGCGGTACTGGGCCGTCACGTTGGCCAGCTCGACCGAGGTCTGATTCTCGAGGGCCACGTTGGCGGCGAGCAGCTGCTGCATCGCGTCGGTCTGTTGTTGGGCCTTGGCGCGCTGGCTGGCCACCCGGGCGCGTTGGGCCGCGACCTTGGCGACAGTGTGCTCCAAGGAGCTCTTTTCTCGCTGCAACTTCGCCTCGAGCGCGTCGAGGTTGCCGATGACCTGGTCCTGGTAGATCTTCTCGGCGTCGCCGCGATTCACGTTCTGGTTGAACAGAGAGTTGATCTGGGTCTCCGAGGCTCCCAAGACAAAGGCGCGTACGACGGCCACCACGACCTTCTGTTTGGTGACCGCGACCTGGGCGCGCTTCTTGGCCTCTTTGACCTTGAGGGTGGCGATGTTCGCGTCGAGCGTCGTGATGTTGCCGTTGATCGAAGCGAGGTTGGCCTGGTCGGCGTCGTACTCGTTCGCCGAGATCTCGCTGCGCTTTTCCTGACGTGCGAGTGCGGCGGACAGGTCGGCCATGGCCTTTTGGGTTTGGGTGATACTGCGCGCTCCGGCGGGACTGGGCACGACGACCAACAGACCCGCTCAACGCGGCTACCAGGAGGAGCGAAAGATTACGAGTCGTGCTCCGACGACGCACGCGCAACATATCAATCAAGCCTAGTTAGCGCATCCAAAAAATCCGGTCGTTTCGGCGAAATCGTAACAATGCATTAGCGTTGGCACACCACATTGTCGCGTGGGGGCGTAGCCCAATTGGCAGAGGCAGGGCGCTTAAACCGCCTCCAGTGAGGGTTCGAGTCCCTCCGCCCCCACGCAGTGTGAGCAACCTTCAATATTTAGTAGCGTTGAAGGGTGGCGAAAAGCAATTCTGGCAAGTGGGTGAGCCGTGTCGGCTCGGCTGGCGGCGGCAAGACGTACCAAAAATCGCGTCCGGCGAACTACTACGGCGCCCTATTCGTCATCGTTGTTCTGGGACTCGCGTTGACCGCATTCTCGCGCTACGAGTACGACCACCCCACGAAAAAGGCCGTGGCTCCGGTCGTCGCGCCGGCGATTGGTTCGGTCCAGTACGCCGCTCTCGCGATCGACAACTGCGGCACGACGCTGCCCTATTTACAGACCGACACGAGCTACAAGGGCGGCGGATTCCTCGTCGGTGGCGACGACGTCATTCGTCTGACCCCGCTCACGGCCGCGGACGCGGGGCACAACGCGAACCTCGCGACCTTCGCGAAGGAATACGCCGGACTGAAGCTGACGTCGACGGAGTTGGCTGTGCCCAAGGCCGATGGCGTCGCCAACCCGAAGACCACCTTTAAGAACGGCGACGTGTGTGCCGCGGGCACCAAGTACGCGGGCAAGCCCGGCAAGGTCGTCTACGCGTACTGGACGACGCTCGGCCAAGTAAAGCCGACCCTAACGACCAATCCCGCGAAGATCCACTTCGTCAAGGACCTGCGGGTAACGCTGGCCTTTGTGCCCGCCGGCGTGACACCTTTCGCTCCCGCCGAAGTCTCGGAACAGGAGATGGTCAAGGACGCCACCACGCCCACGACCACCACGACGACGACGTTGCCGACGACGACCACGACCGCACCACTGACCACCACAACCACCGCCCCCACGACGACCACCACCAAGGGCTGAGATTGCAGGCGGTCATTCTCGTCGGTGGCCAGGGCACGCGACTGCGGCCGTTGACGTACGAGACACCCAAGCAGATGTTGCCCCTGGTGGGGGTACCGATGATCGAGTGCGTGCTCGAAGCACTCGGTCGCCACGGCGTGACCGACGCGGTCCTGTCGCTGGGTTACCTGCCCGACCGATTCATCGAGGCGTACCCGACGAATCTCATCTCGGGTGTGCGGGTGACGTACGCCGTCGAACCCGAGCCCCTCGACACGGCGGGCGCCATCCGCTTCGCCGCCGACTTCGCCGGTGTCGACGACACCTTTGTCGTCGTGAACGGCGACGTTCTGACCGATCTGGACGTGACCGCACTCCTCACGTTTCACCGCGATCACGACGCGGAAGCCACGATCGCCCTGCACCCCGTGGAAGACCCCTCGCACTTTGGCGTCGTGCCCACGACAGAGGACGGTCAAGTGATCGCCTTCGTCGAAAAGCCGCCGCGCGATGAGGCACCAACCAACCTGATCAACGCGGGAACCTACGTGTTTGAGTTGCGCGCACTCGACCGCATCGCCGCCGATCGTCGCGTGAGCGTGGAGCGCGAGACGTTTCCCGCGCTGGCCGCTGCGGGCACGCTCTTCGCCATGGCCGATCATGCGTACTGGCTCGACACCGGCACGCCGCGTCTCTACTTGCAGGCGAACGTCGATGTCCTCAAGGGCCGCAACTCTCAACACGACTTTGTCGGCGTGGTGGACGGATCCTGGCGCGCACTCTCGTCGACCATTGACCCCTCCGCCAAACTCACCAACTCGGTCGTCGACCGGGGCTGCGTCGTGGCTGCCGATGTCGTGCTCGAAGAGTGCGTCTTGCTGCCCGGGGCGGTTGTGCAAAGCGGGAGCGAGATTCGCTCGTCGATCATCGGGCCCGAAGCGGTTATCGGGTCAGGATCACAGTTGGGGCCCACCTGCGTGGTGGGAGCCAAGGAGCACGTCGCACCCGACTCGCACCTCTTTGGCGACGTTCGTCTCGGCGGCGTGTAGTCCCGCTTTAGCGAAAGAGGTCGTCGTTCTTCGAACGCACGATGTTCTCGCTGACCGAGCCCGGACCAAAAAAGGACGGGTCGAGTCCGCGCACCAGCGCAAAGGGCGTGGCCGCAGATTTATGCAAGACGAGATTGGCTGCACCGGCAATCTCGTCGGCGATCGCTACCTCGGTCGCTTCGAGCAGACGTCCCGTCGCGTCGTGAGTGCCGCGAAGATCGAGCACGGGGCGAAGTCCGGACGAACCGAGCGCGACGTCGGTGACACCCTGGCGCCACACTCGTCCAAATGTGTCGGTGATGAGCACGGCCACGTCAACGCCGAGGCGACGGGCGAGTTCGCCCCGAAATCGTCGCGCCGAGCGGTCGGGGTCTTTGGGCAACAAGATGGCGGTGCCGTCGTCGGCGTTGGAGAGATCCACTCCGGCGTTCGCGTTGATGAAGCCGTGGTGTGTCTCGGTGATGCGAAGCGAGCCGCGACGGCGCAAGACGCGACGCGACTCGCTTTCGACGATGGCGACCTTGTGTTCGTCCGTGCCATCGAAAGTGACGACCTGACCTTCGGACTTGGAGACCACCTTGCTGGTCACGATCACCAGGTCGTTCTCGCGCAGAGCCTCGCCCGCGGATTCGAGAGAGTCGATGATGAGCGTCACGAGGTCGTCGCCAACTTGGACCATGACGGGGCACGCCAGCGCGACCAGTCGAAGTTCGCTCACGACACCAACACCGTGGCGAGACGTCGCGCGCTCTCGGGTTCGGCCATGATCGTCGTCGTGACCTCGACGGACATCCCGAGGTGACGAATGGGATCAGCCAGCGCGGCGTCAACCTCGTCGATGACCCACGTTCCCACGAGGTCGCCGTAGTAATCGGCCACGCCGAGGGCGCTGGATTCGTGTCCCAGCTCGCGCATCAGTCGGTCCGCCGGACCCTTCAGTGCGGCGCCGCCGACCAGTGGCGATACCGCAATGATGTCGTCGCGCCGGGTGGCGAGAATCTCGCGCACACCGGGAACCTGGAGTATCGGATCGATGGAGATAACGGGGTTGGACGGCGCGATGACGATTCGCTGCGACTCACGCAGTGCCCGTGCGACCTCGCTCGTCATGGTCGCGTCCTTCACGCCCACAATCTCAACGCCGCGCACCACCACGTCGTGGTGGTGCTTCACGAAGTACTCCTGGAAGCTCAGTCGTCCGTTCTCGGTCACGAACTCGGTCGCGACGGTGTCATCGGTGACGGGTAGCAGCGTGACGGCCACGTCGAGTCGCTGAGTGAGTTCGCGGGTCACCTCAGTCTTGGTCGCGCCCTGTGCTAGGCGCTGACTTCGATAAAGGTGAGTGGCGAGATCGCGGTCACCGAGTCGGAACCAGTCTTCGCCACCCAGGGCACCCAGCTCTTCCATCACCCGCCACGACTCACCGCGCAGGCCCCATCCCAGTTCGTCGTTGTTGAGACCGGCCAACGTGTACGTGATGGTGTCGAGGTCCGGACAGATCGTAAGTCCGTGGAGCACGAGGTCGTCGCCGACGTTCACGACGGCGCACAGCTCGCTCGGATCGACGACGTCGCTCAGCGCGCGCAAGAGGCGCGCCGCACCCACACCACCAGAGAGAACCGTGATCACCTCCGAAACCTTAGAGGCGCGTAGATAACATCGAATGATGAGCGAGCTCGATGAGGGATGGCCCGGCTCGCCCGCCTTTGTGGTGTTGCGTATGAATGGCGGGGCGATCGAGCGCGTCGCAGAACACGGCGACCTCGATGACGTGCGGGACTGGGCGTCGATCTCCAAGCTCGCGGTGTCGATGGCCTTTGGCGTCGAGATGGACTGGGATCTGCACAGCTACACCGAGATGGTCGGTCCCCAGGGGGCCAACTACGCCAATCTTCTCTCTCATTCGAGCGGGCTCGGTCTCGAAGAGAGCGACCCAGTCATCCCCATCGCGACCAAGCGGGTGTATTCAAACTACGGCGTCGAACTCGCGGTGTCCAAGGTCGTGGGTGAGAACAGCGCCGCGCAGTGGCTTGAGGATCGGGTTTTTTCGCCGTTGGGTCTTGCGAGCACGTCACTCGTGGGTCGTCCGGCCGCGGGGGTGAGTGGATCGACCAACGACCTCGCGACCTTCGCCCTAGCGTGGATGCGATCGGATCTTCTCTCTCCGACCACTCGCGACCGACTCATCCATCCCTACCTGCCCGACCTCGACGGGATCGTGCCGGGCTTTGGCCGCTTTGCGCCGTGTCCGTGGGGGATGGGTCCCGAGATTCGTGGCGAGAAGGAGCACTGGATGGGGGACTGGCCTCCACGCAGCTTCGGTCACTTTGGCAAGAGTGGTTCACTGCTGTTGGTCAACGTGGACGAGGCGATCGCTGTGGTGGCGACGAGCACTGAAGCCTTCGGTGGGTGGGCCGTCGACCTGTGGCCGCACTGGACCAGCGCGGCGCGCGCCCTCGCCCTGGCTTCGTGAGCGACGCGCTGCGCGTTGGGTTGGACCTGGACGGCTCGCTGGAGTCATTGGAAAATTCGATGAATGATTTGGCCGATGCCCTGGACGACTCACGGGCGTGTGAGCTGGTGCGGTTTCACACGCTCAGTGCGCGGCGTTCGCCCGACGAAGCGCGCCTGGCGGGGAGAGCGCTGTGGGCGCCACTGTGGCGACGCGGTATCGGTCCCGCGATCGATCGATTCCTTCAGCCACTGGACGTGATTCACGTCGCCGGCCGCGCCACGCCCCCGACCAAGACCACGCCGCTCGTGATCTCCGTGGACGACCTGCGACCCCTTCGCGGAGAGTCGCGCGAGTATCAGCGCATCAACCAGTTGCGTCGGGCGGTCGACCACGGCGCGACACTTGTGGCGTCCACGCGCAGCGCCAGCCACGAGGTGCAACGGGTACTGCACGTGGCGCGAACCCAAGTGGTCGTCGTGCCGCCCGCGGTTCCCCTGGTGGAGCCGACGAGCGAGGGAACTCGACTAGTCGTCAACCTGACAGGCGTTGTCGAGCCATTCTTTACTTTGTCGCCTGACCTCATTGACTTTGCTCAGCGTCACGGTACGCAGGTGGAGGCCGTGACGAGCGCCAAGGTCGCCCAGCGCATTCGCGCTCGAGGCATCGACGTGCAACTGCGTGCTCGAAGTGAGGCGCGTCGTGCGTTGAGCGATGCGCGCGTCGTCCTGCACATTTCCGACGGTGCGAGGTTTCCCTCCTTCGCCATCGCCGCCTTGGCGGCGGGCGTGCCCACTATTGCCCGCGCCACCGCGATCAACCGCGAACTACTGAGCGGCGCGGCCGCACTGACGAGCAGCGACGACGACGTGCTCACACTTCTCGAGGACCTCTGGGACAACTCTGCGCGCCGGGCGATCGCCATCGCCGCCGGCAGATCACGCGCCCAAGACTTTGCCCCGGCCACCGCGGCGCGCGCCTACCTGACCCTGTATCGCGCAGTCGTGCGAGGCTAGAGGCGTGTCCCTCGAGGTAGCCGTCTCACTCGACCAGTTCTACCGTCCCCAGCCCGGCGGTATCGCCACGTACGTGCGAGGACTCATCAAGGGGCTCGGGTCGCTGGGCGACGAGTCGCTTCATCTGACGGGCATCGCTCCCACGGGTACGCCTCGTCAGCCGCTCGACGACCTGGCGGTGCGCACGGTGAGTGCGATGCTGCCGGTCGAACTCCTCACATGTGCGTGGGCGTACTTGACCCCGGGCGTGCCCTCGACCAGCAACGTCGTGCACGCGACGTCACTCGCCGGTCCCTACCGCGGGGGCACGTCAACCGCGGTGCACTCCCTCGCCCTGCACGATCTTTTGTGGCGCGACGAACCGGACGCCAGTACCCCTCGGGGCATTCGATTTCACGAACACCGTTTGGCGATGTTGCGCCGTCGCGAGGACGTACGGGTCATTGTGACCGCGCCAGGCCTGCGAGAGCGCCTCATCGCGGAGGGCATCGCGCCCGGTCGCCTGTACGAGTCGCGCTTTGGCGTGGACGACGATGACGTCGCGCCCGACAGTGCCGAGAATGTGACCGCGCTGCTTCGCGCGCAGGGGGTCGACGGTCCTTACACGCTCTACGCCGGAACGAGGGAACCCCGCAAGAATCTCGAGCGCTTGGTCGCTGCGCACGCCAACGCGCGCGCCGACCACCCGGAACTCGGCGCGCTCGTGGTGGTCGGGCCGCAGGGGTGGGGAAACATCGAGCTCGCCGACTCCATTGTCCTCGGCGAGGTGAGCCGCGCCATGCTCAAGGGTCTGCTCCGGGACTCGTCCGTCGTGGCGTATGTGCCGCGGGCCGAAGGCTTTGGACTGCCGCCCGTCGAAGCGCTGCACCAGGGAGCGCGCGTCGTGGCGAGCGCCACGACGCCCAGCGTGGCGCACAACCCCGAGGTGGTAGTAGTGGACGCCATGGATGTGGCCGCCATTGAAGCGGGACTCGTCAGAGCCTTGACGATGTCGACCACCGAGTCGGCGCGCGAGCAGCGGCGCGACAGTGTGGCGGATCTCACGTGGCGCAACGTCGCGCTCGATCACCTGGCGGCTTGGCAGTGAAGGTCGCCCTCGACGTCTCGGCCGTACCGCCGCAGGTGGCCGGAGCCGGGCGCTACATCGTCGAAGTTGCACGGCGCCTACCGCTCCGGGATGTCACCACGACACTGGTGACGCGTCGCGACGACACCGAGCGCTGGGCCGCTCTCTCGCCGAGTGCGACTCTCGCTCCTCTCGTTCCGAGTTCACGCGCCACCCGCTTGGCGGTCGAGGCCTATCTGCTCGGTGCGTCGACCACCGCCAAAGAGAATGATCTCTGGCACGGCCCGCACTACACGATGCCCCGGCGTCGCTCGACGCCGTGCGTCGTGACGATTCACGATCTCACCTTCTTTACCAACCCCGAGTGGCACGAGCGATCCAAGGTCGCCTTCTTTCGCCGAGCGATCACGTTCTCCGCTCAGCACGCGAGTGTGCTGATTTCGGTCAGCGACTTCACGGCGCGACTCATGGAAGAGCTCTTTCCCGCACACGCGCCCATCGTGGTCGCGCCGCTTGGCGTGGAGCTCGACGTCTTCGATCCCGACAGTTCGTTCGACGGCGATCTCTTTGAGCGTCATGACCTGCCCCTGGGTTCGTCCTACATCCTCTTCGTGGGAACCGTCGAGCCTCGCAAGGGACTCGACCTCTTGCTCGAGGCCTTCAGCGAGGTGGCACGCCAGGACGACGCAGTGGAGCTCTGGCTCTGTGGTCAGGTGGGCTGGGGCGAGGGACCCGTCGAAGAGAGTCTCAGCACGCACCCGTTTGGCGCGCGGATTCGCCGCCTCGGTTTCGTCCACGAAGATCTGCTGCCGGCGTTGTACCGCGGAGCGCGGGCCGTTGCGTATCCATCGCGCGGCGAGGGTTTTGGTCTCCCAGTGCTCGAAGCGATGGCGTGTGGCGCAACGGTGGTGACGACCGCCGAGACCGTGATGGCCGAAGTGGCCGGCGACGAGGCGTATCTTGTTCCCGTCGGCGACGTCGCGGCCTTGGCCGATGCGCTCCTGACAGCGCTGGGCGAGTCGAGTGAGGATCGCGCCGAGCGCGCGGTGCGTTCTCGGCAGCGGGCCGGGAACTTCACCTGGGAGCGCTGCCTCGATCAACACCTGAGTGCCTACGACTTGGCTTTGTCCTGATGCGGGCGCTAGTCACGGGATCAAACGGATTCGTCGGCCAGCACCTGATCCGTCATCTGCGCGAGAACGGTGACGAGGTGCTGGGGATCGACCGCGAGTACGACGTGACCGACGAAGCGGCGGTGCGCGAGGTCTTTCGACGTTATGTTCCCGACACGACGTATCACCTAGCGGCTCTCACGCACGTGGGCGAGTCGTGGGAGCGGGCCAATGAGTTCACCCGCGTCAACGTGGTGGGCACGCATCGCGTGCTCGACGCGGCCTACGAGGCCGCACCGTCGTCGACCACCATCGTGGTGTCCACCTCAGAGGTCTACGGCATCGTGAGCGAAGAGGACCTGCCGTTGGGCGAGACCTTTCGGGTCGCACCCGCGAACCCGTATTCCGCGAGCAAGGTCGAGGCCGAGAACGTGGCGCACGACGTGGTGCGACGACGTGGTCAGCGCGTCGTGGTGGCGCGGCCCTTTAATCATCTGGGCCCCGGTCAGTCGGTCAGCTTTGTGGTTCCCGCACTGGTTACGCGCTTGTTGGACGCCAAAGAGCGTGGCGATCGAGAGATTCCAGTGGGCGATCTGTCGACGCGGCGAGACTTTTGCGACGTGCGTGATGTCGTGCGCGCGTATCGTCTCCTCGCGCAGTACGGTCTCACCGGCGAGGCGTACAACGTCGCGTCCGGTCGCGACGTGCTCCTCAGTGATCTCGCGGCACAGTTGGTCGAACGCATTGCGCCCGAGATCACTACCGTGGTCGATCCCGCATTGCTGCGGCCCGTCGAGATACCCGTCTTTCGCGGGAGCTACGAGAAGTTGCATCACGCGACGGGTTGGTCGCCGGAGATTTCATTAGATCAGACATTGAACGATGTCATCGCCGACCTCGAAAGTCGGCGCCGCACGGCGTAGGGCGTCACGTCGCGTGATGAGTGACTCGATTCCGTTGTAACGGGCTGATCCAACTAGCCTTGTTGAACTGATGGAATCTCGTGCTCCGGCCGTTGTTGCCGTCATCGTCACCACCGGCTCCGGACCGGGTCTTGAAGCCGCGGCGGCGTCGCTGGCGGCTCAGAACTACGAGCAGCTGAGCCTCCTGGTGGTCGCCAACGGCGATGCACCGAGCGTCGCTGAGCGCGTGGCGTCGGTCGCGCCGAACGCGTTCGTGCGAGTGTTGGATGAAAATCGCGGATTTGGCGCCGCGTGCAACGAGGCCGCTCTCATGGTGGAGGGGACGGCCTTTTTCCTCTTCTGTCACGACGACGTGCGCCTCGAGCCGGACGCGCTCCAACTGATGATCGAAGCGGCGTACCGGACGAACGCGGGGATCGTGACGCCCAAGTTTGTCGAGTACGAAGATCCGATCACGTTGTTGCACGTCGGCCAGTCGTGCGATCGCTTCGGGGTCGCGCGCGAGCGCATCGAAAAAGGTGAGGTCGACCACGGTCAGCAGGACTTGGAGCGCGACGTCTTCGTCGCGCCCGGCGGCGTCACTCTGGTGCGCACCGACCTCTTCTCCTCGCTGCACGGCTTCGATCCCGTCATCACACTGCTGGGCGAGGACTTGGATCTGTGTTGGCGAGCCCAGGTGGCGGGCGCGCGCATTGTGGTCGCTCCGCTCGCCAAGGTGGCGCATCGTGAAACCATCGCGACCGGTGAGCGACCCACCACCGCACTCGGCACACGACGCGCTAGTCGCCAAGATCTCTTGCGTCGACATCAGTTGCTCATCGTCGCCTCGGGCTGGCGACGTCGCACGGCGTGGTGGACCCTATCGGCGCTCTTCGCCCTCGACTGTGTGGAGTTGGTGGTGGCCCTGGTGGGCGGCGACACCGATCGGGCGGGTGCCATCGTGGGCTCGTGGCGCTGGCTGCTCAAGCATCGCCGCCGCGTGCGACAGCGCCGACGTCAGATGAACGCGTCACGCGTCCTGTCGGACTCCGAACTTCACCGCTTGCAGGTCGGCGGTGCGCTCCGACTTCGTCGCTTCGTGGTGACGCTGGTTCGCGAAGGATATGACCGCGCCCGCGGCATCCTGCCGCCCGAGGTCGATCTCGAGCGAGAAGAGATCAGCGAGAGTGAGGAGAGTGGCGTCGGTTTCGCGGCGGCCTTCTCCGAGGACGAGGAGTTCGACGAGATCGCCGCGAGCGAGGCGTTCGAGATCCGTACGCGACCCTCGCACATTATGACGTCCTTTCGAGCCCAGGCCACGCTCATCGTGGTGTTCGCGCTGTTGTGGTTCATCGGCTCGCGCAACCTCTTCTCGATGCACCTACCGATGGTGGGGAACCTGGCGCCCCTCGACTCCTGGTGGTCGACGTGGCGACACTTCTTTGCCTCGTGGTCGGCGAGCGGCGTGGGCACGGGTACCCCAGGGATGCCCGGCTACGGAGTCCTTGCTTTTGCCGGCACCTTCGTGGTCGGTCGAATGGGAATACTGCCGCGTCTCGCCCTGATCGTCGCCGTCCCCCTGGGTGCGGTGGGCGTCGGACGATTCTTGAAGGATCGAGCTTCGAACCGAGCGCGCTTGGTGGGAGCGATTGCGTACGCGGCCATGCCGCTCGGACTCAACGCCATCGGTCAAGGTCGCCTTGATGTGCTGGTGAGTGTCGCCAGTCTGCCCTTCATCGTGCGACGTACGTTCGAGGTGATGGACGTGCCAGGCTTTCGCCGCCGCCCGTACGGCCCTCCCGTTCCCTTCGGACAGCGCGGCTGGCGGGTAAGCGAAGCGGGTCAACGCATGACCCTCATCATGATCGTGGCTCTCTCCACGGCCCTCGCACCGGCAACTTTGGTGGTGAGTGTCCTCGTGATCGTGGGCGTCGCCCTCTCGCGCGCCTTCGAACCGGATCCGGACAGCAGCTTTCGCGGTTCGGCGCGTCTCGGCGGCGCGCTGATCTTCAACGTCGCTATCTTCCTGCTGCCGATGACCGTGGACGTCCTGGCGGCCGGTCGAAGGTCGGTCGAAATCTTCGGACTGCCGCGCGGGCCGTGGTCGGTGCCGTCATTTCTCTCGATGCTGCGCGACGTCGATGGCGGCTTTGGCACGACCTGGTGGGGTTGGCTACTGCCCGTCGCCGCGCTGTTCGCCCTAGTGCTGTGTCGCGGTGATCGTCGACGTGTGGCGACCAAACTCGCGACCATCGCGAGCCTCACGCTGATCCTCGCGGCTCTGGTCTCGCGACACTGGTTGGGTTCGTTCGCTCCCGACCTGGACGTGTTGCTCGCGCTGTACGCCTTCACGCTCGCCGCAATGATTGGCCTCGGCGTCGGAGCGCTGGAGTTGGACCTGCGCGGCGATCGTTTTGGCTGGCGACAGATCGCCGCCGTCGCCTCGGTGATCACCCTCGCGGTGGCGAGCTTGCCCTTTCTCCAGAGTCTCGGGAGCGGGCGTTTCGACCTGCCAACGACCAGCGTCGCTCAGTCCTTGAGCACGCTGGCCCCCAGTGACGCGGGTGGGTATCGCGTCCTGTGGCTGGGCGACCCCTCGGTGCTGCCGCTCGCGGGCTGGACGGTTGAGCCCGGGCTAGAAGCAGCAACATCGATGAACGGGCTTCCCGGTGGGGCAACTCAGTTCGTCTCGCCCGCCTCGGGAGCGAGCGATCTACTCATGAAGTCCGTCTCGGACGCCCTCAACGGGCGCACGGTGCGACTTGGCGCGCTGCTGGCGCCCGCGGGGATCTCCACCATCGTCGTGATGAACTCCTCGGCCCCCGCACTGGCCGGCGTCCAGAGCGCGCCCGTACGCGACGCGCCGGGCGTGCTTGAGACCGCACTCAACGATCAAAGCGATCTGTCGCTCGTGTTGCAGACGCCCTCGGTCGAGGTCTTTTCGAACTCGCTCTTTCACGGCATCGTCGCCCAGACCGTTCCCGGCACGCCGAGGATCCTCCCGCTGTTCTCTACGACCTCGAGCACCGGAGCCCTCTTTTCGGGGGCGACCGTCGAAGCGGGCTACGCGCCGGCGAGTGCTTTTGCGCTCAGCGTCAACGGCCACGCTGCGCCTCACACGACGGACAACTCGTGGCTGTCGTACTTTCAGGTGCCGACCACAACGTCGAACTTGACTGGCACACTCTTACTGCAGCGCTTTCCTTTCGACACGATTCTGGCGGGCCTCACGCTCGCGGTATGGGTGCTCGTGTGGCTCGGCTTTGGCTGGATCCAACGGGTGGAGTGGCTCTTTACCGGACGGCGCCGCCGAGAGCGTGCTCGGAGTGAGCGATGACGACGTCACGACGTTTCCCCTGGCTGGGCGTCCTCGCGCTCATCGTGGCCCTGGTGGGGTTCGCCACGACTCGCTCGACTCCCAGCAATCCCACGGCACTACCCAGCGGCCTCGCTACGTCGATCAACGCTGAGTCAACCGCGCTGTACTGCACCGGTCTCACCAGTTCTGCCTCCGGGCGCGTCTCGTACTTCAACACTTCCGACGTCGCGCGCAGTGTCAGCGTCTCGGTCGTCTCCAGCGCTGGGCGGACCTGGAGCGGCACCCTGGAACTCGCCGCCCACGGTGGCCAGATCGTGGAGCCGCGAGTGGTCGACCCACCCCAGAAGAGTCGCGCCAAGTCGGGGAAGGTGACGACCACGAGTGTCACCTACGCCACCGCCGCCCAGATCAGCGGCGGCGGCGTCGTGGCCGACGAGATCGAAGGCAACGCATCGGTGCCGTGCGACTCACAAGGCGTCACGCGGTGGTACGCCGCGGGTCTGGACACCCTCGTCGGCTCCGACGCGTACGTCAGTCTGTACAACCCCACGGCGACCGAAGCGGTCGCGAACATCTCGGTGCTCGAGGCAAACGGCTTCTACGCGCCAGAGGCCATCCAGGGGATCTCGGTGCCCGCCCACGCCCAGGAGCTGATCGACCTGGGACGGAGTGTGGTCAACAATCCGAACGTCGGCGTCGACGTCAAGGTCGTACGAGGGTCGCTCGCAGTAGTGGGCGAGCAGGACTCGACGGGCGTGCTCTCCTTTGACGCCGGCGTGACCTCTCCCTCTACCGAGGCGTGGTTTCCCGCGGTCACCACGGTGAACGACGCGATCGCACAGATACGAGTCACCAACCCCAACGATGCAAGGGTGACGGTGAGTGCGAGCGTCTCGCTGGCCAAGTTCACGATCTCACCGCAGAGCGTTTCGCTCCCGCCCTATTCGAGCGGCGTGATCACGATCACGCCGAACTCCGCGATTCCCGCCGCCGGCTACGCGAGCGTCACGGTGCGCTCGAGCGAGCCCGTCGTGTCGGGGCTGGCGACGGGCACCGGACCGTGGATCGTCCTGTCGTCACCTCAGGCGCCCGCTGGGGCTGATGTGGTGCGGGACTACAGCGGTGCGGGCTTCGACGTGGCCGAGCTCACGAACACATCGGCGCACGCCATGACGGTGCGCGTCACCACCTACGCAACGACACCGACCGCGAAGGATGTGACAACCGAGGGCACCCGAGTCGCTGCGGGGACCACAATCTCGTTGGCCTCACTGTTGGGCGCGGCGATCCCCAAACCTGCGGGGACGTACCTCGTGACCGCCTCCACCCCGAGTGCGATCGTCACGGTGACACTGCCCAGTCGACCGGCCGGGCTCTATCTGCAGACGCCCTTAGACGGCCGGTAGCGTCGGCGGCTGCCAGCCCGGTGTGGGCGCGGCCGGGGTCGCGGGCGCGGGAGTCGTCGCCGCGGGCGCGTTGGCCAGCTCGTTCGCCTGCTCCTTCGCTGCGGCGCGACTCTTGGCCGAGAGAGCGCTCACCGTCTTGGTGCCCACTGGGTGCACCGGCTCACCGTTCGCCTCGTCGATCAGTCGCGCGGCCTCAGCGCCGTCGATGGTCTCGTGCTCGAGCAAGGCGCGGGTAAGTGCTTCGAGTCCGCGACGGTGCAGGGTGACCACCTCGATGGCCCGAGACTCCTGCTCGCGCAGGATCCGCTCGACTTCGTCGTCGATGACCTTTGAGGTGTGGTCGGAGTAGTCACGGGTGTGCATGAGGTCTTCGCCCAGGAACACCTGATTGTTGGAGCCCCAGGCCATGGGACCGATCTCCTTGGACATGCCCCACTCGCGCACCATGCGACGTGCCAGTTCGGTGTTGCGCTGCAGGTCGTCGGCCGCGCCCGTTGAGAGGTCGCCGTAAACGAGTAGCTCAGCGACGCGTCCGCCCATGCGCATGCACAGCGAGTCCTCGAGCGCCTGGCGGTCCATGATGTGGCGGTCCTCTTCGGGCAGGGTCATTGTCACGCCCAGCGCCATGCCGCGCGGAATGATCGTGATCTTGTGTAGCGGGTCAGTCTTTTCGAGCACGTAGGCGAGGAGGGCGTGACCGCTCTCGTGAAAGGCGATGCGCTCACGCTCATCGTCCTGGAGAACCATGGTGTCGCGCTCTTGACCCATGAGGACGCGGTCGCGCGCCGTCTCGAAGTCCTCCATCGAAATAGTCGCCGAGTTGCGCCGCACCGCGTGAAGTGCCGCCTCGTTCACGAGGTTCGCCAGGTCCGCGCCGCTCATACCGGGCGTGCCGCGCGCAACCAGCATGAGATCCACCGGTGGGATCGAGCGGTTTACCCTTCGAGTGCACTTCGAGAATCGGGAGGCGTTCTTCGAGGTCGGGGAGGGGAACGACGATCTGTCGGTCGAAGCGACCCGGGCGCAAGCAACGCAGGGTCAAGCACGTCGGGTCGGTTGGTCGCCGCGATGACGACCACGCCCTCGGTCGGCTCGAAGCCGTCCATCTCACTGAGCATCTGGTTGAGGGTCTGTTCGCGTTCGTCGTGGCCACCGCCGAGGCCTGCGCCACGCTTTCGACCGATCGAGTCGATCTCGTCGACGAACACGATCGCCGGAGATTGTTTGCGCGCTGTGGCGAACAGGTCGCGCACACGACTCGCTCCCACGCCGACGAACATCTCCATGAAGTCTGAGCCCGAGACCGAGAAGAAGGGGACGCCGGCTTCGCCCGCCACGGCGCGCGCCAGCATGGTCTTTCCCGTACCCGGAGGCCCGACCAACAGCACACCCTTGGGGATCGTCGCACCGATGGTCTTGTAGCGCAGGGGACTCTTAAGGAACTCGACGACTTCGCTGATCTCCTGCTTCACCCCGAGGTATCCGGCGACGTCGGCGAAGGTGGTCTTGGGGTGGTCTTCACTGAACTGCTTGGCGCGCGAGCGACCCACCGACATCATCCCGTTCATCTGACCGCGTGCCTGTCGGCTCGCGTAGTACAGGAATCCACCGAAGATCAAGATCCAGATCAAATAGGGCAGGAACTCATCGAGCACGCTCGAGGGGTTCGCGAAGGTGACGGCCACGTTCTCGGTCCGTAGGGCGTTCACTTCCTGAGAAAGCGCGGGCACCGGGCCGTTGGCGGTGTAGTTCGTCCCGTTGGTCAGCTGGCCGGTCACGACACCGCTGGTGTTGTTGATCGTGGCCGTATCGACTTGGTTGGCCTTGGCGTCGCGCAAGAGGTGCGAGTAAGTCAAGGTCTTGACGTTCTGGTGCGAGAACGCCGAGTTAATGATCAGAATGCCGATGACAAAGGCGATCAGGCCAATGATGATGATGCGGCGCCGAACCTGGGGCGCCATGGGCTTCTCGCCGTTGGGGAGAAACTTTTTGTATCCGTTTTGATCATTCGGTGCATCAGCCACGTATCTAATCTAGAGGTCTACCGCGACAAGTCGTTTGGGCCTGTGCAAAACCTCCGAGTCGAAAGCGCTACCCCTTGAGTTCTCCTTCCGTTCCTGCGCTGGAAAATCGGCCGCGCGTCGTCGCGATCGTGGTGGCGGGATTTATTGGATTCTTAGTCGGTCAGATCGTCGCCACCCTGCTCGAAGCTCTCGGGGCCGCCTTGACGAGTTATCCCGGTGGGTTGAGCGCCCTCACGAAGGTGGCCAACCCACCGTGGTGGGCGAACGCGCTCGGGCTGCTTGGGGGTGTGGACGGGCTTCGCCGGCGCGATCGTCTTCGCCTACCGCGACGGCCATCTTCGTCCGTGGCCCGATCAGTGGCGCCCTCGGGCGAGCGACGCGATCTACGTCGTGTTGGGCGTTGTGTGCCAGTACCTCATCGACGCCGCCTACTATCCGTTTCACTTCAAGAGTCTGAACCAGCCGGTCAACCACCTCTTCGCCGCCTCTCACGGTGCGGGATTCATCCTGGTGGGCCTCATGACCGTGTTCCTCGCACCCTCTGTTCGAGGAGTGGCTCTTTCGCGGTGTCCTGTTTCGCGCTTTGGCCGAGGGCACTCACGGGGTCACGCGGCGCACGGCCGTGGTGATCGGTGTCGTCGCGAGTGCGGCCCTCTTCGGTCTCGCCCACGGCGAGCCCTTGGAGTTCGCGGGGCTCTTCGCCCTGGGCATCGTGCTCGCGATCGTTGCCTATCGCGCCAAGCGACTCGTGCCGAGCTACCTCACCCACGCCGCCTTTAACGCGACGGCCTTCGTGATGGTCATCCATCTGCGCTCGGGCCATTGATGCAGCGTTTCAAGGCCTGGTGGACCACCGAGCGCATCTTCGACCTCGTCCTGGTCCTCGCCGTCATCTTCATCACCGTCTGGGAGTTGCACCCGAATCTCATCTTTTCGAACACGCTGATCACCGGCGGCGACACCGGAAGCCACTTGGCCGCGCCCGCGTACCTGCGCACGACGGGTAATCCCTTTGACTTCACGCCCTGGGACCCGGGCTGGTTCGACGGCTTTCCGCTGTACACGTACTACTTCGTGTTGCCCGACGTGATCGCCACCTTCGCGAGTTACATCATCGGCTTTGCCGTGGCGATCAAACTCGCGACGATTCTCGGGCTCGGTGCTCTTGCCGATCACGGCCTACGCGATGGGTCGACTGTTTCGCGCGCCTCGTCCCATCCCCGCCGCGCTGGCGCTGGCGACGCTGCCCTTCCTCTTTGACGCCACCTTCACGATCGACGGCGGCAATCTCTTTTCGACCATGGCGGGTGAGTACGCCTTCTCGCTCTCACTCGCCCTGGCGCTGCTCACGATTGGACTCTTTGCGCGCGGCATGCGCACGGGCCGTGGGTTTTGGCTGGCGGCGATCGCGCTCAGCTTGACCCTGGCCGCGCACGTCCTGCCGTGGCTGTTCACCATTGGCGCGGTGGTTCTGGTGCTGCTCTACGAACTCGCGTACCGCTACGGGCTTTTCGAGCACGACGGACGCGCCAAGGAACTCGACAGCGTCACCAACCGTCTCGCCGTGCTCGGGGCCTCGTTGTGCATCGGTTTTGTGCCGTTCTTCTTTGATACCGCGGCCACGACCAACTCCATCGGCTTCCTGTCAACCCGTGAGTCGCCCTACTCGCTCATCTTCACGTTGTTGCTCGCGCTCTTCGCCGTTGGTCGCATCGTGCAAGTGATCTACTCACGGCGCGGCTACGCCTTTACCGTCCTCGCCGCGGTCTTTGTGGTGATGTCGTTCTTCGTCACGCTGCGCTTCGCGCTCGCCATGATCCTCGTCATGACCGCGGCCGAACTGGTCCAGCGCCGTGATTTGGACAACGACGAACGTCGAACGCTGCTGCGCGGTGACCAGTCACGCCCCATGCGTTTCGCGGTGGGAGCGGGACTGTTATCGGTTGGGCTCTCGGCGTGGTGGCTCTTTCCCTTTGCGGTCTCGCAGTCGCTGACCGATTCGCTGGGCTACACGAACGTCCCGGTATCGAACCTGCGCGAGATCTTCTCCACCCTCGGGTGGTTCAACTCCGCCGGCGGCGCGGCGGGGGATCGCTGGATCATCTGTCTGGCGTGCGTTGCGGTGCTCGTCGCGTTCTTTGTGCGCGATCGCCTCGGGCTCATCCTGGCCTGGACGACGGTCGCGTCGTTCTGGGCCTTCGTGCTCGATCCTCAGAGTGCGATCTGGAACCAGCGACTCATTCCCTTCTGGTTCATCTCGATCTACCTCGTGTCGGGTTGGTTGGTGGGCTACATCGCGGCCCGCTGGGCGCACTACGTTCCCCGGCGTCGTCGCTGGCAACCCGCCTACGTCGAAGGCGACAACATCGCTCATCAACAAGACGAGGGCGTCAGTCGCGAATCTGACCTCGCGTCGCTCACGACGCAGACCGACGTCGACGAGTCCGAGGAAAGTTACTGGCGTCGAGGTCGCGTCTTTTGGGCCACCTGCTTCGTGGCGATTCTCGGGCTTGGTTCGACGGTGCCGGGTCTCATCACGCCGGTGGCGAACTTTCTCAGTCTCAATCTCACCGGCAACCAAGTCTCGGCGTGGTCGGCCGATAACTACGCGGGATACCAGGCGCAATCCTCGTGGCCCGAGTATCACGACATCATCACGACGATGCAGAGAGTCTCCGCCAAGTACGGGTGCGGTCGAGCGATGTGGGAGTACAGCGCGAGCGAGAATCGATTTGGCACCCCCGAGGCGCTGATGCTCCTGCCGTATTGGACCGACAACTGCGTGGACTCGATGGAGGGTCTGCTCATGGAGTCGTCTCCGACGACGCCCTATCACTACCTGGACCAGTCGGAACTGAGTGTGTCGCCGAGCGACCCGCAGGTGGGGCTCGACTACGGACCACTCGACGTCGCCGAGGGCGTGCGACACCTGCAGATTCTGGGCGTGAAGTACTTCATGGCCTTTTCGCCCGCCGTCTTCAAGCAGGCGGCGGCCGTTCCCGACCTCAAGCTCATCGCAAAGACCAAGACTTGGCCCGCGCCGGGCGCGCAGTGGCGCATCTACCTGATCGCCGACAGTCCCATGGTGCAGTCGCTGGGTGAAGATCCCAACGTCGTGGCCAACATCTCCTCGCAGCACAACTGGCTGAGCGAGAACGAGGAGTGGTGGCTCACCAACGACCGCCAGAGTGTCTACGCCGCCGAGAGCGGACCGTCGAACTGGCCTCGCGCGACGAGCATCAACTCAATGAGTGCCTCGGGTGCATTGCCGAAGGTCACCGTCACGCACGTCAAGGTCGGGCTGCAGTCGATTTCGTTCCACGTGAGTCGCGTGGGTGTGCCCATGCTGGTGAAGATCTCGTACTATCCGCGCTGGCACGCGACGGGTGCGACGGGTCCCTATCGCGTGAGTCCCAACCTGATGGCGGTCGTGCCGACATCCAAGAATGTCTCGCTCGTCTACGCCAGTACGCCCTCGTACACGCTGGGACACATCGTGAGCGACGTGACGGTCGTTAGTGGCCTCGTCGTTCTCGTGCTGGCCTTTCGGCGTCGAAGAAGGCGCTCGGTAGACTGAGCCCCCGTGAAGACGTCCGAGATTTTCAAGGCCTACGACGTCCGCGGCACCTATCCCGATCAGCTGGACGAGCGCGTGGCGCGCGCGGTGGGTTCGGCCTTTGGGACCTTCGTCCAGTCGCCGCGCATCGTGGTCGCGCGCGACATGCGCACCTCGAGCGAGCCACTGTTGGCGGCCTTTGCTCTGGGGGCGCGGTCGGTCGGGGTCGGGGTCACCGTCCTCGGGCTCGCGTCCACCGACTTTCTCTACTTCGCCTCGGGCTATCTCGGTATGCCCGGGGCGATGTTCACCGCCTCGCACAATCCCGCCCAGTACAACGGGATCAAACTGTGCTTCGCCGGGGCCAAGCCCATCGGCGCCGAGTCGGGGCTGAAGGAGATCGAAGAACTGACCCGGGAGTTCTACGACCACCCAGCCGACGGCGAACAAGCGGAGTACTCGACGCTTGATCTGACCAACGAGTGGGTCACTCACGTGCACTCCTTCGCGGACGTCGCGTCGTTTCGCCCACTGCGAATCGTGGCCGACACCGCGAACGGCATGGGGGGATTCGTCGCCCCGTTGGTCTTTGACGGCCTGCCCTTTCATGTCGAGATTCTGTATGGCGAGTTGGACGGGACTTTTCCCCACCACCCGGCCGACCCCCTCAATCCGGCCAACCTCGTCGACCTCCAGGCGCGCGTCCGCGAGACCGGCGCCGACGTCGGACTCGCCTTTGATGGGGACGCCGACCGCGTGTTCCTGATCGACGAGCTCGGCAACCCGGTGAGTGGATCGACGACGACCGCCATGGTGGCGTCGGTCATGCTGGGTCGTCATCCCGGCGCGACCGTGCTCTACAACCTGATCTGTTCGAGGTCCGTGCCCGAGGTGATCGAAGAGTCTGGGGGAGTGTCGGTGCGCACGCGCGTCGGTCACAGCTACATCAAGCAGGTCATGGCCGAGACCGGAGCTATCTTCGGCGGCGAGCACTCGGGCCACTACTACTACCGCGATAACTATCGCGCCGACTCCGGGATCATCACCGCCTTCGTCGTCCTGGAACTTCTCAGTCAGTCGGACCTCCCGCTGTCGGAACTCGCCGCGCCCTTCATCCGCTACGCCAGTTCCGGCGAGATCAACACCGAAGTCTCGAGTCCCTCGGATGTCGTGGCGAAGGTTCGTGAGCGCCTGGAGCACGAGGGCGTGGCAACCGATGAGCTCGACGGATTGAGTGCGGACTACGGGTCGTGGTGGTTCAACCTGCGAGCCTCGAACACCGAGCCGCTCCTGCGTCTCAACGTGGAGGATCGCGATGAAGAGTCGCTGCGCGAGCACGTGGCCCAGACCGTAACGATGATCAAGGAGTTCAGCTGATGGCCGTGGATGATTTTCTGCTCTCGTTGCTCGAAGACCCGGTCGATCACGGAAAGTTGCTGTACGTCCCGGCCCACGACGTGCTTTTTAACCCTCGTACGCGTCTCGCCTACGAGATTCGCGACTCGATCCCGGTCATGTTGCCCGACGAGGCGCGCGCCGTCAGTGACGACGACGTCGCGCTCTACGAGGCCGACCCCGGCGCGCGCTGGACGGGCGAGAGCGAGTAGTTAGTTCAGTCGCTCGACGATCATGGCCATACCCTGGCCGCCGCCGACGCACATTGTTTCGAGTCCGAATCGCTTGTCGGCGTCCTCGAGTGAGTTGAGCAGCGTCGTCATGATGCGTGCGCCAGTCATCCCGAAGGGGTGACCGAGGGCGATCGCCCCACCTCGGATGTTGAGCTTCGCCAGGGGAATTTCTAGGTGCTTGGCCGACGGTAGAACCTGGGCGGCGAAAGCCTCGTTGATCTCGAAAAGGTCGATGTCGCCGACACTCATGCCCGCGCGCGCGAGCACTTGACGTGACGCCTCAATCGGGCCGAGCCCCATGATCTCGGGGTTCAGCGCACTGACCCCACTCGCGACGACTCGCGCGAGTGGGGTAATGCCCAGCTCCTTGGCGCGGGTGTCGCTCATCACGACGACCGCGGCCGCGCCGTCGTTGAGGGGACAGGCGTTGCCCGCCGTCACGGTGCCGCCCTCGCGAAACACCGGCGCCAGGCTCTGGAGTTTTTCGAGTGTCGTGCCGTCTCGTGGTCCGTCGTCCTTCGTGACTACGGTGCCGTCCGGTGTCGTGACCGGAGTGATCTCTCGCTCGAAAAAGCCGTTCTTCTGGTGCGCGACGGCGAGCTCTTGGCTGCGCAGCGCGAACTCGTCCTGTTCGAGTCGGGAGACCTTTTCGAACTCGGCCACGTTTTCCGCGGTCTGGCCCATGGCGATATAGATGTCGGGCAGCCCCGTCTGGGGGGTCCACGGCGCACCCGCCTTGGGCGTGCGCTCGAAAGTGCGCGCAATCGCTTCGGCGAAACGCGGGTTGATGGCCGCGCCGCCGTCGGCGGCGCCACTGGCGAAGCGCGAAACGGTTTCGACCCCCGCGGCGATGAAGACGTCGCCCTCTCCGGCGCGAATCGCGTGGGTCGCCATGCGGATCGTCTGCAGCGACGATGAGCAGTACCGATTGACGGTGACGCCCGGCACGTCCTCAAGGCCAGCCAAGACGGCGGCTACGCGCGCGACGTTGAATCCCGCCTCACCGGCAGGCTGACCACAGCCCACGATGAGGTCTTCGACGCTGTGAGGATCGAGTTCGGGCACCTTTTCCAGTGCGGCCCGCACGATGAAGGCGGTGAGGTCGTCGGGACGCAGGTCAACCAGCGAACCCTTAAAGGCTCGCCCAATCGGAGTGCGCGCGGTGGCGACGATGACGGCTTCGGGCATGACGATCTCCTCGTAAGTGGCTCAGGTGAGCATACTGACTGAGGCGAAAGTGAGACTACGCGTTGGGCAACGTGCCGGCGTTCGTGAAACCTTGGCGAATGCCTTGGCCCGCGCGCTTGGCGAGCTCCTCGGGCGCGAAGAGCATCCAGTACGCGTTGCGCGCGTGGTCACGCGAACGGTTCTCGAAGACCTTGGCGAGTACCTGGGGGTCGTCGGACTCGTCTTCGTGCACGAAGACCTCGAGGATCGGCGTCGAGGTGAGGAGTTGGGCCGTCATGATGCCGGTCGAGGCTTCGTGGGCGCACTGCTTGTCAATCGGCGCCGAGCCGGGCATACCGAGGGCGACCACGATGGACGCACCGTCGCGCTCGATGAGATTCTTCGCCGCGACGGCGAGGTCCTTGAAGCCCGGCACGGTCTGGCTGACGACCTCGAAGGTCTCGCCGTATCCCGGGCACTTAGCGAGTTCGCGCCGTGCGGCCGCTCCCATGTCGAAGCGCGCGAACATCGTGTCCACGACGCCGATCACCTTCTTACGCGCGGGGTCCCGCTCGGTCGTTTCCGGCTTGTTCGACTTGGTCTTGCTCTTCTTGGCCACGGCTCTCCGATCCGGGATTCATTGTAGAGAGTTGCGCTCCCCGCCACACCAGGAGCGAATTGCCCGGCCGCGACGTACCTAGTTGCCCTTGAGGTAACTGCCCTGCACGGGGGTGGGGACGTCGTAGCCGCGGCGCGACAGATCGTGCTCCCAGCGTTTAATGAGCGTCTCGAGGATGTGCGCGCGGGCGTAGTGCTTGTTTTCGGCCGGAATGAGGTCCCAGGGAGCGTTCTTGGTGTCGGTCATCTCGACCATGTAACGCAGAGCCTTCTCATAGCCCTTGCGCTTTTCGCGGTTGCGCCAGTCGTCCGGGGTGAGCTTCCAGCGCTTCAGAGGATTGTTCTCGCGGTCGTTGAAGCGGGTGAGCTGTTCCTCGCTTGAGATCTGTAGCCAGAACTTGACGATCGTGGTGTTGCCGTCGGTGAGAATGCGTTCGAACTCGACAATCTCCTTGGCCGAGAGGGTGACCAGGTCCTCATCGATGAGCCCCTCGACGCGTTCGACGAGAAGCCGGCCGTACCAGGAACGGTCAAAGACCGTCATCTCGCCGGTGCCGGGGATATAGGGCTGAAAGCGCCAGAGAAAGTGGTGACGCAGTTCTTCGTCGGTCGGCGGCCCCACCGGATGCACCAAGACATGGCGAGGGTCGAGGCTGGCGGTCAGTCGACGGATCGCGCCCCCTTTGCCCGCGGCGTCGAAGCCCTCGAAGAGCACGATGAGAGCCGGTCCGGCCGGGTGGGGCTCGAGAAGACCGGCACTGAAGAGTCGAAGCTGGGTGAGGCGGTTCTGCGCCTTGCGCACTCGTTTGTCCGACTCGTCCTTGGACATGGACTTGGTGAGATCGATGGAGTCGACGGGGTTCTTCGCGTCAGTGGCCATAGGCCCTCAAAGTAGTCGACTGCGTTTGTTTAGGAGTGTTGCGGCTGCTTGCGCGTGGGAATGAAGCGCCGACGCTCGTTCACCACCGAACCGAGCAGGAACAAGAACCCGAGGAATCCGATCAGTAGCGCGTAGCGCTCGTCGGGCGGGAAGAAGGTGTAGGTGACAGTGGATGTTCCCGCGGGCACCGAGACCTCCTGATACACGCCGTGCACCGTCGTGATCGGTACTTCCTTGCCGTTCACGTACGCTTTCCACCCCTTCATCGAGAGCTCGGTGCGCAACAGCGTCGTCGCCTTCGGACAGGTAACGCTGGCCGTGTTGTCGTTGGTGCTCGTCACGGTGCAGGCGGAGTTGGCCGCCGTGAAGAACGGTCGAGGGTTCGGCATCTGGTAGATGGTGGCGATGGAGTCTTGGAAGACTTGCTTCACGCCGCGTTGCGCGAGGGCGGGCATGAGCGACACCGAGGTCGGTATCAAGAGGTACTTCACCCCGGCGTTCTCGTACTGGTGGAAGTGGTTGACGACCGAGTGCTCGAGCTTGCGTACGCCGATCCCGCCGTTCTTCACGACGTACTGGTTGCCGGGCGTGAGTCCGGGCTCGAGGTTGGTCTCGATGAAGTTCTTGAAGTTCTTGGGGAAGGGCAGGTCGATGTCGCTGAGTTCGTTGATGCCGTAGTACGTACCCCAGTTGGGATAGAGCACCGCGAAGTCCAGGTACCGCTCTTGGCCGACGTGTTGTTGCAGGTACGTGATCGGCGCCATGTCCACGGTGAGTTGTTTGGGCGACTCGGCGGTGGGCACGAGGAACATGGTGAGCGCCTCGCCCACGACGACCAGGGCGACGAGAAAGGGGGCAATCCGCCAGCGTCCGAACCGACTGAAGATCAACACGAGCGCCAGGGCGACAAAGGGCAAGAACTGCAGCGCGACGTAGACGTCGTGGATCTTGGCGGAGGAGAATGTCTGGCCCTCGTTCGTGGCCCGCGCGCCCAGGACACAGAAGACGATGACGACAACCATGAACGCGCTGGCAGTGGTGAGTAGGCGCTTGGCGCGCACGCTCTGGGTGAAGTCCCACAGGCCAAAGGCCGCGAGCAAGATGATGGCGAGTTCACAGCCCGGGGTGTTGTAGCGCTCGAAGGATGAGCGACTCACGAGCGGGATGAGATCCCAGAGCTTGTGGATGTCGAGGAAGCCAAAGGCTCCCGCCATGGCCACCACGACGTAGGCTCCGAGATAGATGCGCAGCGGTCGGTGCTTCGCGCCAAAGAGACCGACGAGCGCCAGCGCGCACACGCTCGCGCCAAAGAAGCCGCCGATGCCGCCCCACATTTGATCGGCCTTGGTGTTGGCGAAGATCGGACCGTAGACGTAGGGATCGAAGAATCCCGCCAAGGCGAAGTGCGGCAGGACGAGCGAGCCGTCCACCGCCGTGGTGTGGCTGCCGATGAAGCCGACCTTGAGATAGTCCTTAAAGGGGATGATGATCGGCAGCGCCAAGACCATTCCCATGACCCCGCCCAGTACCAGGCGACGCGCCGCGCGGGAGCGATTGAGTCGGGGAATCACGAAGAATCGCACGACCGCCCACCCGAAGGCGAAGAGGCCGTCGATGTAGGCGACCTCCGGGAACCCGGCGTACAGTGACAGCGCCAAGGCGATCGCCATGATGTACCAGCCGCGATTCTTGGGACTCGACGCGCTGTCGTAGACCATCTCGACGCCGAGGATGAGCATCGGCAGGAAACAGATCGGGTTCATGACCGAGTTGCCGAGCCAGGCGTAGGTCCCGTTGATCGCGAACAGGATGCCGGCGAAGGTCGCGAAGAAGACCGGCAGCGAGAGGCGGCGCGCGAGGAAGTAGGTCGAGATGCCCGCGATGATTTCGAGGCTGATGTGGAACCAGACCAGGCCCGAGGAGAGGGCGAACCACAGAGTCAAGGGAAACAGGGCGCCGGACTGCATCTCGCCGGCCAGGGGCTGGCCCAGGCCTTGGGTGTACGTCCACCAGGGAAAGTGGAAGTGCAGAAGATCCAGGGCGGCCTCGTGGCCCAGGGTCTGGGTGACGAAGCCGACGTTGGGGTCGATGGCGGGTCGTCCGCACGTGATGCGACAGAGATGGTGCGAGATGCCTGCGGTCCACGAGATCGGATCGTTGTTGGCCAGCCCTAAGACGTAAAAGCCGTTGGCCGCCAGTACCACCAGGACAATGAGAGCGATGGCCTTGGTCGAGGGGGAGAGCCGGCGATAGGCGCCGAACACCCTCGCCCCGAACGAATTCACCTTCTTAGGTTACAAGGGCTCTTCGGCCCCTCCGTGATGGGCTCAGCGAACGAAGTAGTACATCTTCTCGCCGAGGAGAAGAAGCGACTCGGGAAAATACGGGTCGCGAAACGAACCGAAGATGTCCCAGCGCGAGATGAAGCGGTTGCGATCCTCCAAGGGATCGAGGTCACCGCGCGAGGAGCCAACGTGGTGATAGAGGCGAACGTGGGGAGTGTAGACAACGTATCGACCCTCGATTTGAGCGCGCAGGCAGATGTCCACGTCGTTCATCACTACCGCCAACTGTTCGTCCATGCCACCCAGGTGCTGCCAGAAGACACGTTCCACCATCTGCACCGCACCCGTGACGGCGGCGACGTCGCGCACGGCCAGCGAAAAATTGTCGACGTGGGGGTAGTTGGAGTCGGTGCGCAGGTGCTGGGGGTATGGCGAGATGACGATGCTCTCGTGCTCGCGGCGACCGTCGCGATCGAGCAGGCAGGCTCCCACGATCCCGACGTCGTCGAGCGACGCGAGCGAGATGAGTTGTTCGAGCCAGTCCGGCGTGACGACCACCGTGTCGTTGTTGAGCGTGACGACGTAGTCCGCACTCGAGTGATCGACACCGCGGTTCACGATCTTGGCGTAGTTGAACGGACCCGGGCAGGGAACGACTCTGTACTTCGTCTCTCGGAAGTACGCGAGCGACGCTTCTTCGACGGAGTCATTGTCGAGCAGGATGATGCTGTAGTTCGGGTAGGTCGTCTGTTGTTCAATGGCATCGATGCACTGGTGGACCAGGTCGATGCGATCGCGCGTGGGAATGATGATGTCGATCGACGGGGCCGGACTCGGCGCATCGAGAGTCCAGCGCACCAATCCCGCTCGTTCACCTCGTGCGGCCGCACCCTTCCACCTTCGGCGCTCGAGGGCGGCATGGACGACCCGCACAGAATCGTCGTCGATGCGCTCGGCCTCGAAGTCCTGGGTGCTTCGACCAGCGGGCAGCACGCGCGCCAAATGGTGGAAGGTCGCCCCGCGTTCGGAGAGGCGAAGGTACGCGTCGTGCTCGAACGCCCAGCCCGCGTCGAGCGAGAAGCCACCCGCGGCGAAGAGCGTCTCCACTCGCCACAAGGCCGGGCGACCGACCACGTTGTAGCTGAGCAGGGTGTGGGGGCCGACGCCCGGGCTCTTCAGGATCGGGGCGAACTGGTTGGGGCCTGCCTCGTCGGCGAACACGATGTCATCAGTGAGCCTGGCGTGGGCGAGCAATCGCGCGGCGCTGTAGTTGCGCTCGTCGGCGGTGAACGAGGAGTCACAGAGGAAGAACCACTCGGCCGTGGTCTCGTTGAGTGTGGCGTTGAGCGACTCGATCACAGCGTGGGCGCCCTTGGCATCGTGGGGTACTTCGACGATCGCAACGTCGCTGAGATCGGCGTTGAGCGCTGCGTATTCGAGCGAATAGTCGGTGACGCGAGGCCGATAGTTCACCGGATAGATTTCCGTCGCCTGGGCGGCCGACACGAGGGTTGGACGCGTTTTTTCCTTCTTGCGCCATTTCCGCCACGCACGAAGTGGTGGGCGAAAAATCGTGCGAGCGGTCTTGTAGCGCCACGTGTCCTCACCGAGCATCCGACCGGCGACCCGTTGAAGGCGCGTTCCCGAAAGGCGGCGAACTTCCTGATGGAAGTGGACCCAACGAGATTTGAGCTCTTCGGGGGTGAGCGGAGTGACGGTGTCTTCGTCGAATCGTTGGAGGAGTGCCACGGGTCTTTGAATCTCTCTGTCGAACGAGCGACGCACACGCGAAAGGCTCGACGACGAATTTAGTCGTGACGGTCCCGCACAACCGACGTCGAGCGTTTCTGAAAGACGATGAGGTTTCCGGCACTGCATTCACGTCAGTTCGTGTTACATTTCGGCGCCCCCCGACAACGTAATGAAGGTGATACACAAAGGAGTTTGCGGTCATGACCGAGACGCTCGAGGTTCCCGAGGCGGCAGCAGAACATAGTCTTCGAGCGGGGGTCCTCGGACTCTTCGACTCGGTGATCATGGGTATTGCGGGCGTCGCGCCTGCCTATTCCATCGCGTCCTCGACGGCGGTGCTCTTTGGCGCAGTCCTGCTCGGCGGGGCGGCCGCCCTGTTGTACTGCGGCATCGCGATGTTCGGCATCGTGTTTGCGTTCAGCTATCTGGGTCGCGTCGAGTCCAACGCGGGGGCCAGTTACTCCTGGGTGCGCCGTGCGTTGCACCCCATATTGGGGTATCTCTCGGGTTGGGCACTCGTTGTCTCGGCACTCATCTTCATGGTCGCGGCCACCGTGCCGGCCGGCTCGTACATTCTCGGACTGTTCTCGCATAGCGCCGCGAACAACACCTTCGACGTGACCCTCGTGGGCGCGATCTTCTTCCTCGCCATGGTGACCGCCGTCGCGGCCGGCGTGACAATCACAGTCACGGTGCAGATCGTGATGTCCTGCATTGAGCTAGCGCTTCTGCTTCTTTTTGCCGTTCTCGCCATCTTCCACGGACACCACGTGCACGCCTTTACCTGGCACTGGTTCTCACCCACGATCTTCCACGGTCAGTCCGGCTTCGCCGCAGGAGCTTTAGTCGCGGCCTTCTACTACTGGGGCTGGGACGTCACGGCCAACCTCAACGAAGAGACCAAGAACGCCAAGAAGACGCCCGGATTGGGCGCGATGTTGGGCATCATCGTGGTCTTCTTGCTCTTCGAAGTCTTCACGATCTCGACCAACATGGTCCTCACCTCTCACCAGATCCAAAACAACGCCGCCGACGTCCTCAACGTTCTGGGTCAAGAAGTGTGGCACGGCGATTGGGGCAAGATCATCGTGCTGGCGGTGGTGCTCTCGACAGTGGCAACGCTCGAGACCACGTTGATCCAAGTCACTCGCACGCTCTTTGCGATGGGTCGCGACAATACGCTGCCCAAGATTCTCGGGCGGATCAATAAGAAGCGCCAGACACCGATCGTGGCTACCGTCGTGGTGACGGTCATCTCGCTGGTCCTCTTCATTGGATCCCAGAAGATTGGATCGATCTCCAGCATTCTCACCGACGCCATTGACGCCATTGGTCTGCAGATCTGTATCTACTACTCGCTCGCGGGGCTCTCGGTGGTGGTGCTGTATCGCAAGCAACTAACCAAGTCGCCCTCGAACTTCATTCTCATGGGTCTGTGGCCCTTGGTGGGAGCGATCTTCATGGGGTACCTGTTCGTCAAGGCCATCCCCAATCTGAACGCGGCCACACTGTGGGTGGGTCTGGGCGCGATGGGCCTCGGACTCATTCCGATGTTCTATTACTGGGCCAAGGGCAACCCGTACTTCGACATGCCCGCCAAGGAGGATCGCGTCGCGGTGCTCGAGGAGTTCGAACAGAACCTCTAGTTTTCGGAACGCCGCGCTGCATCGCTGACGGCGAACTGCGTGCCCGACACGGTGGTCAGTTTCTGGCCCCATGAACTTGACAATGAGACTGTCCTCACATAAGGTCGCGTCAGTCGTAGCGGAACGTAGTTCCGATTATTAGAACACTCACTATTTGGGGGAATGATGTTGCGAATGAAAAAGTGGATCGCCGGATCGGCCCGTCGCAGGACGACGTTGGTCGGCCTCAGCATCGTCACGTTGGCGAGTGTTGGTCTCGCGACCGGCGCGAGTGCGAGTTCAAAGACCACGATCACGATCTGGAATGACCCACTCGCCGCAGGCTCCGTGGGAGTGCCGGCGTCCAAGTCGTTCCTCACCAAGGGCGTCGACCTCTTCGAGAAGGCCAACCCCAATATCGACGTCAAGATCGTCCAAGAGCCGATGGCCTCCTCGACCGCGTTTGACACACTGCTCCAGTCCGCGGAGTTGGCGGGCACCACACCGGACATCGGCCAGCTCTACGTGGGCGGTCAAGTCATTCAGAACGCCAAGTTCCTCGACCCCCTGAACAAAGACCTCGGCCAGTCGTACATCAACTCGTTGACCGGTTGGCAGTTCGTGACGAAGAACTATGCGACCAAGGGCACCGTGTACGCGGTTCCCTACGGCGCGGGCTACTACTACACCGTGTACTACAACAAGAAGGACTTCGCCACGGCGGGCATCACCACGTTGCCCACGACGTGGACGGCGATGGTGGCGGACGCTCAAAAGCTGAAGGCCAAGAGCATCACACCCTTCGAGTTCGGCGAGAAGGAAGGGTACTTCGGGGCGTGGACGCAGGACTCGCTGATGTCGATGCTCGACGGCAACCCGGGCGTGCTCGCGATGTACAACGGCAAGGCGACGCTCGACTCCAGTGAACTGATCAAGCCCTACACGGCGTGGCACGGTCTGTACAAGGCCGGTCTCACGAACTCCAACGCCGTCACGCTGACCTACACCACGGGCATCGCGAACTTCGCCGCGGGCAAGGCCGCGATGACTATCACCGGTCAGTACTACGACACCCAGATCTCCGCGGGCCTCGGCAACAACGTCGGACTCTTCCCGGTGCCGCCGCTGACGGGATCGAAGGATCCCAAGTCCCTCTCGGGTGGTCCCAACAACGCCTACGTGATCTTTAAGAACTCGACCCACGTGGCCGATGACGTGAAGCTCATCAAGTTCTTGACGACCCTGCCGGTGCAGCTGCTCTCGGTGCACGAACTCGGTCAACTCCCGAACAACGTCGGCTTCCAGCCTTCGGCGTCCTTCAAGACGTCCCAGCCGCTGCTGACCGAACTGAGCACCTACATCAACACCGACCACTACGCGCTCGACGAGGCCTTTGACAACATCATGCCGGGCAGCATCGACTCGTACTGGTACCAGACCAACAACGGTGTGTTCTCCGGTGCCCTCAGTCCCGACAGCGCCGCGTCGAGCATGCAGTCTCAAATGAAGAGCTACCTCGCTGCCGCGTCCACCTGAGCCAACGGTGTAAGCAAGGGAGTGCAAGTACTTTGAGGAGGCTCTAGATGGGGCGTACGAGCGACGCCGACGTTTTGAAGGACGGCGACTCGGAGAGCGTTTCCATCAAGTTTCGCAAGCGGCGCAACGTGTTCTCATACGTTGCGCTGCTGCCGGCGGCGTTGTTGGTGCTCGGACTCATGGTGCTGCCCATCGGCTACACCATCTATCACAGCTTCACGAACTGGGACGGGGTCACCAGCACCTTCATCGGGCTAAAGAACTTCCAGCTCATCTTCGACAACCCGATCATCTCCACGGTGCTCGTGAACTCGCTGATCTTTCTCATCTCGGTGCCGCTCATCTTGGCGGCGTCTCTGGTGACGGCGGTGCTCGTCTACGAAAAGGTCCTCGGCTGGAAGGTGTTCCGCTTTCTGTTCTTCATCCCGATGGTCCTGTCGCCGGTGATCATTGGCGTGCTCTTCAGCACGTTCTTCCTGCCCGGCGGTGCCGTCGACCAGATACTGCGCCCGCTCGGACTGGGCAACTTCTCGTGGTTGGCCAGTCCGTGGTCGGCGCGTTGGGTCGTGATCCTGGCCCTGGTGTGGGCCTCGTTCGGATTCGGGATGGTCGTCATCCTCTCGGCGATGACCACGATTGACACCGCTCTGTATGACGCGGCGGCCATCGACGGGGCGTCGTGGTGGCGACGGCTTCGCTCGATCACGATTCCGATGATCTCGGGGTCGCTCCAGTTCCTGAGCGTGATCAATGTCATTTACACCTTCACATCGCTCTTCGCGTTCGTCTTCGTCATTACGGCCGGTGGTCCGGGATTCACGACGACCACCGTGGACTACTACACCTACATCACCACGTTCGAAAACGGTCAGTTTGGCTACGGCGCGGCCCTCGGGGTGTTGCTCTTCCTGATCGTTCTCACCCTCACCATCGCGCAGGTGAAGTTGTTCCCCAACCGCGAAGTGCAGCAGGGCTCCTAGCCATGACGTCACGAATCTCGCGCGGCATCGTCTTCGTAGTTCTCACCCTGGTGGGGATCTCGACGGTCTATCCGCTGCTCTTCATGGCGCTCAACTCGATGCGCACTTCCCAGGCCTACGAAGTCAATCCGTTCGGACTGCCCACGCACTTCTCCTTGAGCAGTTACCACGCCCTCTTCTCCCAGGTGCCCTTTCTCCAGAGCATCCTGCACTCGTTCATCGTGGTTGTTCCAGCCGTGCTGCTGGCCACGTTTGCTTCCTCTCTCGCGGCGTTTGTCTTTACCAAGGTGCCGGTCAGACTCGGTAACGCGCTGTTCTGGACGATGTTGATGATCATGTTCATGCCCGGCATCGTGGTGCTGATACCGCTCTACATTGAAGTCGCGCGCACCGGGCTCGCCAACAACTTCGCGCCGGCCATCCTGATCTACACGGCGATCAACATTCCCTACGGCACCTATCTGCTTCGATCGAACTTTCGCTCGATTCCCAACTCGGTCGTGGAAGCCGCGCGCGTCGATGGCGCCAGTTGGATCAAGGTCTACTGGCGCGTGATTTTGCCCATCGCCAAACCGGGCATCATCACGGTCTCGATCCTGACGTTCCTCAATATCTGGAACGACCTCTTCATTAGCCTGGTCCTCTTGCACGCGCCCAACACCGAGATGGTCACGCCCACGCTCGCCCAACTGAGCGGAAAGTTCACGTCCGACATACCCGTGTTGATGGCGGGGCTGTTACTCGGCGCCGTGCCGACGCTGCTGCTCTACCTGGTGACCGCTCGAGTCTTCATTCGCGGCATGCTCTCGGGAGCGGTGCGCTGATGGCAACCGTCGCCGAGGGCCTCGTCGTCATCACCGGCGCGGCCAACGGAATTGGGCGCGCGGTCGCCGAGCGCTTCGTCGCTGACGGACGCGTGACCGTGGGAGTCGATCGGGTTCGCGAAGAGGTGCCGTTTCCCATCGAGATGGCGGATCTCGCGAACCTTGATGAGACGTCAACGCTGATCGAGAAGCTGGAAACGACGTGGGGGCCCATTAGTGCCCTGGTCAACGTGGCGGGAATCTACGAGCGCATCGACCCCGCGTCCTTCTCCCTGGAGGCGTACCGCCGTGTGCTGGCGGTGGACCTGGACGCCCCCATTGTCCTTGCGGCAGCGGCCGCGACGAAGATGGCGCAGAGAGGTTTCGGACGCATCGTCAACGTGACCAGTATTCACGGGGAGTTTGGCGAGCGCGGAGGCCTCGCTTACGACGTCGCCAAGGGTGGACTCAACCAGGCCACTCGCACCCTCGCGCTCGAGTTCGCCGACCGCGGCGTGCTGTGCAACGCAGTCGCCCCCGGATTCGTCGATACCGCAATGGGAATGATCGACGGCGTGCTCGAGTCCACGACGGAGGAGTTCCGCCGCACGTACGTCGAAGGGGGACGCTTGCCGCTCGGCCGGTCCGCTGTGCCCGGCGATATCGCGGGTCTCGTCGCCTGGCTCGCCTCCTCCGACAACACGTACGTGACCGGTCAAATCGTCCGCATCGATGGCGGAATGTCGGCGACGTTCTGATGAGTGGGATGAGCGAAAACGAGAGACGTGTGTTTCACTTAGCGGAACAGTGTTCCTATTACTGCACATTTCGGTATAGTGAGGTTTTCGGCGGGCGGGGGATTGGGTGACGACAGACCAGGTGAAGGAGGCCGGATCCGGCGAGGAATCAAAGGGTCTGAGCGGTGCCGAGCGCGTCCTGGCCACGTTGAGCGCCCTGGGTTCGTATCCCGAAGGAATTGGTCTTAACGACCTCGCGCGAGTCCTTCACTCACCTCGCTCCAGCGTGCATCGAGCTCTGGGCATCTTGCGGCGCGCGGACCTCATCGAGCAAGATCGCGACAGCCGATATCGACTCGGGTACGGACTGTTGAAGCTCGCGTTTTCGTACTACGAAGAGCTCGATGAGGTCGGGCGAATTCGTCCGATGTTGACCGCCCTCGCGGACTACTTCGGTGAGACGAGTCACTACGCCATCCTCGACGGCGCCGAGGTCGTCTATCTGGCCAAGGTTCAGCCCGCCACCTCGCGCTACCAGATGACGTCGGTCATCGGCGGGCGTAATCCCGCCTACTGCACGGGGGTGGGTAAGGCCCTGTTGGCCTACGCGCTGACCGATGAGTCGGCGGTGAATGAGTTCGTCGCGACCCACGAGGGAACGCTCCTGCGACACACCGACCAGACCATCACCACGTCAAAGAAGTTGAACAGTGAACTCGGCCGCATTCGTGAGCTGCGCTACGCCGTGGACCGCGAGGAGAACGAGCCCGGTATCAACTGCCTCGCGATACCTCTGTTCTTGACGTCGAAGTCCGTGCCCGACGGGGCCGTGAGCATTACCGCCGTCGCCCAGCGCCTGCCGCTGGAGAAGCTGGAAGCATCCATTGATGAAGCCCGAGACATCATCAGTCAGCACTTAGGAGAGGTCTTGTCGTGAAAATTACCGAGATCGAGGCACTTGTTCTGCGAGCGGGAGAGATCGACACCTCGCGGGCGGACGGTACCCAAGACGCGTTCATCGTGCGCATCCACACGGACGAGGGACTCATCGGCGTGGGCGAGGGCGACACGTCGCCCTACGTCGCCCAGGCGATCGTGAACACCCCGTCGTCGCACGCGATCGCGCGCGGACTGGGCGATGTCCTGCTCGGCCAGGATCCAGTGCGCGTCCGTCCCCTGTGGGATGAAATGTTCCTCAGCAGCTATCACTACGGACGCGACGGCGCGGCGTTGCACGCGATGAGCGCTCTGGACATGGCGCTGTGGGACCTGCTGGGCAAAGTCTCCGGGCTCTCGGTTACCCAGCTTCTTGGTGGCGAGGTGTCCAGCGACATCGAGATCTACGCGAGTGAGGTCATGCCGGACACTCCGGACGAGGTGACCGTCCTCGCCCAGCGGGTCGTTGACGAGGGGTTTCACGCCCTCAAGTTGGGTTGGGGGCCGCTCGGACGCGACGTCGGTCGCGACGTCGAGTTGGCGCAGGCCGCGCGCGCCGTGTTGGGTTCGAAGCGCAAGCTCATGATCGATGGCGGCATGGCCTACACGTTGCGCAGCGCACGCGAGTTCTGCTCCCGTGTCGAGTCTCTCAATCTCTTTTGGTTCGAGGAGCCCTTCGAGGCCGACGACCTTCGCTCGTACGAGCTCTTAACGTCCTCGGTCGATATGCGCATCGCGTGCGGAGAAGCACACTCGAACGTCGCGCCCTTTCGCGCGCTCATTGACGCCGGCGTGAGCATTCTCCAGCCGGACTTGGGGCGGTGTGGTGGTCTCACCATTGGCCGGGACATCGCATCAATGTGTCGCGAGTACGCCGCGAGTGCCGTGGTGATTCCGCACTGCTTCTCCACCGACGTGCTGCTGGCTGCGACGCTGCAGTTTGTGGCGTCACTGCCCGGTGAGCGATTGATCGAGTACCCGGTCACGGCGTCCAAGCGGCAGGGGTCACTGCTAAAGACCCCGTTCACGCCGGATCACGGGATGCTGCGCCTACCTGCGGGCGCGGGCCTGGGCATTGAGATCGACGACGAAGAAGTGTCGCGCCGATTGGTCACGAACTAGAGCGGGCACGACGGCCCGGACGAGTTAGAGGAAATATGGCATCAATTTCACTGGAGAAAGTCTCGAAGATCTACCCCAACGGCTATCAGGCCGTCGACGATCTCAACATCGACGTCGCCGAAGGGGAGTTCATGGTCTTGGTCGGGCCTTCGGGATGTGGCAAGACGACCGCGCTGCGCATGGTGGCGGGCCTCGAAGAGATCTCCTCGGGAACACTGCGTATCGGGGATGAAGTCGCGAATCATCGCACCTCCAAGGAACGTGACGTGGCGATGGTCTTTCAGAACTACGCCTTGTATCCCCACATGTCGGTCGCCGAGAACATCGCCTTTGGTCTCAGCCTGCGCAAGATTCCCAAGAACGACATCAAGAAGAAGGTGGCCGAGGCGGCGAGCATTCTCGGACTGACGGACCTGCTCAATCAGAAGCCCGGTCTGCTCTCGGGTGGCCAGCGTCAACGCGTTGCCATGGGCCGGGCCATTGTCCGCGAACCGAGGGTCTTCTTGATGGACGAGCCGCTGTCCAATCTCGACGCGAAGCTTCGTGTGCAGATGCGCACCGAGGTCCGACGCATTCAGCGGCGTATCGGCGTGGCCACGCTGTACGTCACGCACGATCAAACCGAGGCGATGACGATGGGCGACCGCGTTGCCGTGATGCGTCTGGGCGTGCTGCAGCAGTGCGACGCACCACAGGTTCTGTACTCCAAGCCGACGAATCTCTTCGTCGCGGCCTTCATTGGCTCACCGGCGATGAATCTCTTTGAAGCGTCGCTGAGCGACGACGGTGCGTTGCTGCGGGTGGGATCGCAGGATCTCACGTTGGACGCCGAGGTGTATCAGCAGCGCCCGGGCCTCGCCGCCTACCGTGGACGCAAGTTGGTCGTCGGCTTTCGCGCGGAGGATCTCCCGATCGCCACGGCCGAGTCCGGTGCGGCTGCGGTTTTGAAGGCGCGAGTCGAAGAGATTGAGGCGTTGGGCTCGGAGCTGTTGGTTCACTTCTCGATCGACGCGACGCGCGTCGGCGTCGAAGCGAGCGCCGTGGCCGACGAAGGCGAACTTGATGTGACGTCGATTGACATCGTGGGAGAAGGTGTCGCCCGGGTTGAACCACGAGCGAACTTGCACGTCGGTGAAGACGTGCAGTTCCGGGTGTTCTCCGAGCGCTTGCACTTTTTCGACCTTGAGAATCAGAACGCAATTCAGTAGTTGTGGTCCCTCGCAGCCCGAGTTCACTGACGTTGGAGAGTGATCGCGTGTCCGTTACGGTCGTCCCCGAGCGAGGGGGAAAGGTCACGAGCCTCTTCGACCGCGCTAGTCAACGTGAGTGGCTCGTCCAAGCCGATCACGAACTCATCGGACCCGCCGACGCGGACCTGCCCTACGACGAGGGCGACCTCTGCGGGTGGGACGAGATGATGCCGACCATTTCAGCGTGTCGATACCCGGGCACTGACCTTGATCTCTCGGACCACGGCGAGCTGTGGCAATGGCCGTGGACGGTCGTCACGCACGCCACGAACTCCATCGTCATGGCGGTCGCTGGTTCACTCGACTACGACTTCGAGCGTGAGATTTCGCTGGAGGGCGAGCGAATCACCATTCACTACCGTGTGGTCGCGGGAGTTGAGGGCCTGAACTTTCTCTGGGCAGCCCACCCTTTCCTTGCCCTGGGTTCCTCTACCCGAGTGAGTGTCGACGGGCTCAGCGAATTTTGGGAGGTTCGAAGTGACGGAGGACGGACCGACTTCGAGTGGCCCCGCGGTGGACTCACCATTGCCCGAGCCGTTGCCTCGCACAGGGACAAGAAATTGTTCGCGCGGGTGGTCAGTGACGAGGCCGAGGTCGTTCTGAAAGATCCCGAAGGCCCATCTCTCACGTGGAGTTGGTCCAAAGCAGACGCCCCCTGGTTGGGCCTGTGGCTCGATAGGGCGTCGCTGTCGGGCCACCTCGTGGCGGCGATCGAGCCAACGAACGCCGGCGACGACTCCCTCGAAGTCGCCGCTCGTCGCGGCGACTCCTGGACACTGGCGGGCGGCGAGGAAAAGCGCTGGAGCACCTCGATCACGCTGAGCGACGGCGTTCCAAAGACTCAAGAGGAAGGAAGAAAATGAAATTTGTCCGCGTGGGAGAACCGGGCCGAGAACGTCCGGGCGTGATTGACGGAGCGGGGAGATTTCTGATTCTACCCGAAGGAACGGGCGACATTGATGGTGCGTTTTGGGGCTCGGGAGGGGTTGAACGGGCGCACGATCAGCTGGACGCGGATTCACTCAAGGAAGTCGAGGTCACGAGACTCGGTCCACCTATTGCTCGTCCGGGAAAGATCCTCTGTATCGGACTGAACTATCGCGACCACGCCATCGAGACGAACAGCCCCATTCCGACTGAGCCGGTCGTCTTCATGAAAGCGTCCAACTGCATCGTTGGACCCAACGACGCGGTGCTGATTCCTCGCGGGTCGTCAAAGACGGACTGGGAAGTCGAGTTGGGAGTGGTGATCGGTGCCGAGGCGCGTTACCTCGCATCCCCCGATGACGCCTGGGCGTCCATCGCCGGCTACGTGATGGCCAACGACATGTCGGAGCGCGCGTTTCAGATCGAGCGCGGCGGTCAGTGGGACAAGGGCAAGTCGTGCGAAACCTTTTGCCCGCTCGGACCGTGGGTGGCGACCAAAGATGAGGTGCCCGATCCCCAAAACCTGTCGTTGCGTCTGAGCGTCAATGGTGAGGTTCGCCAGAACGGCACGACGGCCGAAATGATCTTCGGCGTCGACTACATCGTGTGGTACCTGAGCCAGTTCCTGGTGCTCGAACCGGGCGATCTTGTCATCACGGGCACGCCGCCTGGCGTGTCGCTCGGTCACGACGACGTCCCGTTCTTGACGGCGGGCGACGTCTTGGAACTCTCGATCACCGGACTCGGCACGCAACGCAACCGCTTGGCCCAGGCGTAGCGCCGACCAACCAACGAAAGGACACATCGTGGGACTACTGGAAGGAAAAAGGGCCCTTGTGACGGGGGCCACCAGTGGCATTGGATTGGCGATCGCTGAGGCGTTCGCTCGTGAGGGTGCCGCCGTGGCAGTGGGCGGGCGCGACGCCGACCGACTCGCGTCGACGTGCGCGTCGATTGAGGAGTTCGGGGGGCGCTGCGTACCAGCGGCGGGCGACGTCGCGGTGCTCGAGGACGCGCAACGCATTGTTGACGCCAGCGCCGCCGCGCTCGGGGGGCTCGATATCGTCGTGAACAACGCCGGGATCGACGCCACCGAGTGGCACGACGTCGCCGATTGGCCGGTGGAGAAGTTCGACGACATCATGGCCGTCAATTTGCGGGGCCCGTTTCTCATCTCGAAATTCGCGATCCCGCACCTCTTGGCGGCGGGCGGTGGGTCGATGCTGCACATCAGTTCGGTGTGCGCGACAACCGTCTGGGCGGGTGACTGCGCCTACGACATCTCGAAAGCGGCCCTCAACATGCTCTCGGATCACATCGCGGTCGAGTATGGCTCAAGGGGCATTGTCTCTAACACGCTCATGCCCGGTGTCGTGCGCACCGCGTTGCACGAAGGCGTCATGGCCGGCATGAACGATGGTGGCGCCTTCGAGAAGGTGCTCCTCTCGCGGCACCCCATCGGACGATTCGGCACCGTCGAGGAAGTCGCGCAGAGCGCGGTCTTTCTCTGCCGGGGCGTCGCCCCATTTCTCACCGGGGCCAATATTCCAATCGACGGCGGCTACAGCAGGGTCTAGATGCTTCGCTTTAGGGCTGAAGCAGCGCCTTCATTGGAGTCGTCTGTCCGTTCATGAGAGCCGTAAAGATCTCGGCCCCCTCGCTCAGGGGATAGGTCGTCGACCACGAGAGATCGAGATGGGGAGCGAGCTCAATGGCGCTGACGAACTCCTCGTCGGTGTAGGCGAAGGAACCGCGAATGTTCTTCTCGAGGCGAACCGCCGCCGCCGCGTCGAAATTTCCTTCGTTCGTGGCGAGGCCGAGCCACACCGTTGTCCCACCGGGCATGAGATGTTCGAGGGAACTGTTGCGAGTTCCCGCAGTTCCCACCGCGTCGAAGATCACGTCGAACTCGCCGTCCAGGGACACCCCGACCCTCGTCGCTCCCAGCCGTGACGCGACCTCTTGCCGATCGGCGGAGAGGTCGGCGCACTCAACGGACGCCGCTCCGTTATGGCGGGCGACTTGGAGACACGCGAGTCCAATCGGACCGCATCCGATGACGCCGATACGTTGACCCTTCGGTGAACCGGCAAGGTTCCACGCGTGCACCGCGTTGGCGAGAGGTTCGATGAGCGCCGCGCTGTCCCAATCCAAAGAGTCCGGCAGATCGTGGAGTGCGGCCAGTGGGACAGCCACGCGCTGGGCAAATCCGCCCGCGACGTGAGCCCCTAAGAGAACGCGGCTTCGACAGAGCTGTGGCAGACCACGACGACAGAGTTCGCACGTGCCACACGAGATGAGTGGATTGACCGCCACGCGACGCCCGTCGTCTGTTCGCCCGACGAACTCATGGCCCATGATTAACGGGGGAATGCGAAAGCTGGGCTTGGTGATTCCGTGCAACTCACTCCCGCAGATTCCAGCCCGTTCGACGTGCACGATGACCTCGCCCTCCTTCGCCTGGACCTCATCGACGTCCTGAACTTCCACGACTCCAGGGGCGCAAAACACCAATGCTTTCATTAACTTCCTCCATGCGATACTGCTGTTCGGGCTTGCTTCAACGCTACTGGTTTGCTGCCCATTTGGTGTTGTGAATCGCTCATTCGACACGATCTAATCGGCCGTTTACCGTCTCGTTTTGATCGAGTTCCGGCTATTAGAACGTGGCGACGCTCGCGACCTACGTTTGCCTCGTTCCGTTCCGCTATTCAGAACAAACGGCAGCCTCGAAGAGGCGCTGCGCTCAGTCGAGAATCGTGACACCGACGAGTCCGAGTACGGTGAACCGAACGCGTGAAGGTGAAACAGATGCAGGAATTCAATGCGACGCCCTGTACGACGGACCTGTACGAACTCGGCGAGTCGGCCCGTTGGGACGAGGTGCGAGGCGAGTTGTACTGGGTCGACATACTGACGGGACGATTCTTCCGCGCGAGCGCAGACGGCACGCGAATCGACATCGTTGCCGTGCATCACGTCGAGGGATTCGTCTCGGCCGTGGCGCCGATTGGGGACCGCGCTCAGGGATGGATTGTCGCCGACAATCAGTCGATCTCTCGGATGGACGAGATGGGCGCGCTGCATGAACTCGCTCGGCCGGAGGCACGTCGAGAGGACGACGTGCGAATGAACGACGGATCAGCCGACCCGTGGGGCCGATTCTGGATCGGGTCGATGGCTTTTGACACGAGTGAAGGTCAAGGCATCCTCTACCGCTACCAGGAGTCGACGGGCACCGAGGTCATCTTGCGCGGTGCCACCATTTCGAACGGACTCGGTTGGAGTCCCGATCGAGCCACGATGTACTACGTCGATTCAGGACCGGGAGCCCTCAGCGTCTTTGACGTCGACGAAGCAGGAGAGATCTCTGCTCGCAGAGTGCTCGTTCAGTTTGACCAGCGAGAGGGGGATCCCGATGGCTTGTGCGTTGACGCCGAGGGCGCAATCTGGGTCGCCGTGTGGGGCGGCTACCAAGTGCGTCGATACTCGCCGCGCGGCGAACTGCTTGCGCGCGTCCATCTGTCCACCGCCCAGCCGTCGAGTTGCGCCATCGGCGGCGCCAACGCAACGACGTTGTACATCACGACAGCGCGCGAGGACATGACCGAGTCGGCGCTGGCGGCCGAGCCCGACGCGGGCCGACTCTTTTGCGTCGACGTGGGCGTACCAGGACTGCCACTCAACGCGTATCGGCCCGCGTAGCGATTCGCGTCAGCTGGTGGCGGCCCCTCGCCAGAGGTCGATGCCGCCGTCGACGGCAAACTGATCGATCCGTGCGAGTTCGTCCGCGCTGAAAGTGAGATTGTTCAGCGCATCGAGATTGTCGTCGAGTTGTTGCACGCTGCTCGCTCCGATGAGCGCCGAGGTAACGCGCGCGTCGCGTAGGACCCAAGCGATGGCCATCTGAGCGAGCGACTGACCCCGCTCACGGGCGAGGTCGTTGAGAGATCGCACGTGTTGGAGGTTCTCATCGCTCAGCATCGACGGGTCCAACGAGTCGTTGCGCGACGCTCGTGACCCTTCGGGCACGCCGTTCAGGTACCGATCCGTCAGCAGTCCTTGAGCCAGAGGAGAAAAGGCGATGCAGCCCACGCCCTCTTCGTCGAGCACGTCGAGCAGTTTGTCTTCGATCCAACGATTGAAGAGGGAATAGGAGGGCTGATGGATGAGCAGCGGCGTGCCCAAAGATCGCAAAATCGCCACCGCTTCCTTCGTGCGCTCGTCGGAGTAGGACGAGATGCCCACGTAGAGCGCCTTGCCCACCCGCACCGCGTGATCCAGTGCGCCCATCGATTCCTCGAGGGGGGTTGTCGGATCAAAGTGGTGGTGATAGAAGATGTCCACGTACTCGAGGCCCATCCGCTTCAGGCTCTGATCGAGGCTGGCGAGCAAGTACTTGCGTGAACCCAGATCGCCGTAGGGGCCTGGCCACATATCCCAGCCGGCCTTGGTGGAGATGATCAGTTCGTCGCGCAGGGACGAAAAGTCTTCGCGCATGAGCCGCCCGAAGTTGATCTCCGCGCTGCCGTAGGGCGGCCCGTAGTTGTTGGCGAGGTCGAAGTGGGTGACCCCTCGGTCAAAGGCGCGTCGCAACGTGGCACGCTGCGTGTCGATGGCACGATCGTCACCGAAGTTATGCCACAGTCCGAGCGACACTGCCGGCAGACGGATACCACTGCGACCGCTGCGCCGGTACGTCATGTGGTCGTAGCGATCGGATGCGGGAATGTAGGCGTTCACCCTGGAATCGTATCGAACAACTTCTGGTTCTTGGCAAGTCGCACAAGTCACTCAAAAGGTCCAGAGTTAGGCTCGTCGATGCCGACGACGCCCCCACGAAGGAGGCAACATGAAACTGCTTTTGACCTCGGCCGGGATCAAGAACGCCAGCATCCGTGAAGCGCTGGAAGGAATGTTGGGCAAGCCAATCGAAGAGTCCAGCGCTCTGTGCGTTCCCACCGCGACCTACGTCATGCCCGGCGGCGCGGCCAGCGCGTGGCGATTCATCACGGGGCGAGCATCAACGCCGATGTGCGAGTTGGGCTGGAAGTCACTGGGCGTCTTGGAGCTTGCGGCACTACCCAGCATCGACCGGGACGTGTGGATCGCGATGGTTCAAGAGACGGACGCGATTCTGGTCAACGGCGGCGACCCCATGTATTTGAGCTACTGGATGAAGCAGTCCGGCTTTGCCGACGTTCTGGCGCAGTACCAGGGCGTCTACGTCGGACTGAGCGCGGGCAGCATGGTCCTGGCCCCCCACGTGGGAGAGGACTTCGTGCGATGGAGGCCGCCGGAGGGTGGCGACACAACGCTGGGTCTCGTCGACTTTTCGATCTTTCCGCACCTGGATCACGCAGACATGCCGACGAACGCCATGGCCGACGCCGAGCAGTGGGCGACCACCGTACCCGGACCGGCGTATGCGCTGGATGACCAGAGTGCGATCAGGATCGTCGAGGGCAACCTTGACGTCGTGACCGAGGGGCACTGGAGACTCTTTCCCGACTAGCCCCACTCGCCTCATCATCGTTCCACTAGCAACACCACCTCGATTCAGCTCTTCCGACGTGCCTTCTTCGGGTCTCGCGCTCTCACCGATGATCGCTTCGATCGGGTGCGCGGCGTCGGTAGTGCGATCTGCACGCGCGCGACGACGACGTCAGGGCGCTTGCGAAGGTCCCGACTGAGCACGACGTCGAGTTGGTTGTGCAGGATCCGGTAGCGGATCTTGGCCGGCATCAACACGGGAATGAGCACGACGATCTGATCGCCGGTGGACCGTCTTTGCTGGTCAATGAACTCACAGATCGGTTCGACCACCGAGGTGTATTCGGTGCGCAGCACCCGCAGGGGTACCCCAGGATTCCACTGGTTCCACTGGTTCGTCAGTTCCTCTTCGCGCTCCTTACTCGTCTCGCTTTCGACGACGACCGTGACAGCGATGACTCGTTGTCCCATCGAGAGTGCTTCGGACAGCGCGTCGCTGGTGAGATTGGAGACATTCACAATCGGCACGATGACCAGAGTCTCGCGACCCTCCGGTTGGGGTGGCACGCCCCCGATACCGAGATCGAGGGCGACGCGGTCGTAGTACGCGTGGATGCGTAGGAACAACACGATGAACAGGGGTACCGCGACGACCACGATCCACGCGCCCTCTGTGAACTTCGTGACGAGGAAGATCACGGTGGCGAGTCCGGTCACGATCGCCCCGGTTCCGTTGACGGTGGCGCGATAGCGCCACCGCTGGGGGCGTGCACGCCACCAGTGCACGACGAGGCCCGACTGGGACAACGTAAAGCCCGTGAAGACCCCGATCGCGAACAAGGGAATGAGCTCATTGGTGTTCCCACCGACCGCGATGAGCAAGATCGCCGACAGCGATGCGAGAACCCAGATACCGCTGTTGAAAACCTGACGGTCGCCGCGCAGTCCGAAGATGTGCGGGAGGAAGTTGTCGCGAGCGAGCAGACTCGCGAGCACCGGCAGTCCTCCGTAGGACGTATTGGCCGCCAGGGCGAGGACCACGGTGATCGTGAGGGAGACGACGTAATACGCCCAATGCCGGCCGACGGCGAGACCCATGATCTGACTCAGGACCGTCACGTGCGAGCGCGGTCCAATGTGCCAACGGTGCGCCAAGGTGGCGAGGCCGATGAGCATGGCGCCCAGAATGAGACCCAGGAGGAGTTCGGTTCGCTTTGCGCGTTGGGCTCGGGGCGGCTTGAAGAGTGGCACGCCGTTGGCGATTGCTTCTACGCCAGTGAGCGCACTGCAGCCGGCCGAGAACGCCTTGAGAATGAGGAGCACCGATACGACCTGGAGACCGTGCGTCGAGAGCAACGATTTCCCCGGTTCGGGTTCGTGGAGCCCGAGAGGGTGGATCAGACCGACCGCGATGATCGCCAGCAGTCCAATGATGAAGACAAACGTCGGCAACAGGAACGCGCGGGCGCTGTCGCCGAGTCCGCGCAAGTTGAGCACCGTAATGATCGCCAGGATGCCCAAGCAGATCGGCACCGTGTAGGAGGTGAGGCTGGGGAAGGCCGACGTCAGACTGGCGACACCTGCGGCGATTGAGACCGCGACCGTCAGCGTGTAGTCGACGATGAGTGACGCGCCGGCCACGAGGCTCGCGTGGACGCCGAGGTTCGCTCGCGAGACGGCGTAGGCGCCGCCTCCGCCGGGATAGGCGTCAATGACCTGGCGATAGGAGACGACCAGGATGGCGAGCAGGACGACGATCGCGATCGTGATGGGCAAGATGAGGTGCAGTGCGCTGGACCCGGCGACGGCCAGGACCACAATGATGGCTTCGGGTCCGTACGCCACCGACGTCAAGGCGTCGAGCGACAGGGCGGGCAGACCCTGGACCGGAGTGATCTGTTCTTTGGAGGCTTCGCTGGATCGAAGCGGCCGTCCCACCAGGAGCGTCCAGAGGTTTCGGCTGGCCACCCTTACTTCTCGTGGGTGCGAAGCCATGTGTGCATCGTACGCGCGGACCTTCTGTGGCCCGATGTCGGATCGCGAGCGGCGAGCGCCGCCGAGGAGTTAGACGATGGGTTGCTTCAGCGCGCGAGTGCGAAGGACCGCCCACCACAGCGAGGCGATCACGGCGACTTCAACGACGAGGGCGATCCAACTCACGACCGCGACGCGCGTGAGGGCGGCGATGAACACCACGACGAGTTCGACCGCCACGATGGCGAGAGACGCCACCGCGTACGGCGCGTACTGGACCGCGGCCTCGTGGATGCGGCCCGTGGACTCGACCCGCGAACTCCAGAACGCCTCAAGAACTTGGCGCTTCTCGCGCCAGGTACAGCTGCGATACACGTCGAGCTTCATAGAACGACGCTACCCACCATTCGTCCGTGTTGCGAAGAATGGTGGGTAGCGTTGAGATTTAGTACTCGGCGACGATCTCGAAGTGAGACATCTCCTCTTCGATGCTCTCGGCGTCCTCGCGAGCCTCCTTCGCCGGTGCGCGGAGCACCGCGACGATGATGAGTAGCGCGAGCGAGGCCAAGACGGCGCCAATGAAGAACGCCTCGTGATACCCGGCGACCAGAGACCGATCGGGCGAGTATCCCTTGCGCAGCAGACCCCGTGACGTACTGGCCGCCAAGGTACCGAAGACTGCGAGGCCCGCCGACGAGGCCAGCCACATGGAGACGTTCACGATGCCCGAGGCGAGGCCGGCGTCTTGGCGCGGGACATCAGCCATGGCGATGGTGAGCAACGGAACCGCGACCAGGCTCATGCCGATGCCGAGTAGCAAGAACGCAGGCAGGATCGAGACGAAGTAGTTCGCCTGCACCCCCGAGCGCGAGAGCCACAGTAGGCCCACGACCGCCATGGTCATGCCCGGGATGAGGAGCTTCATCGGACCGAAGCGCGCGAGCAGTCGACTTGTCGCGCCGAGCGACATGGAAGCCATGGCCAGGGTCAGTGGCAGGAAGGCGACACCGGTGCGAATCGGGTCATAGCCCAGGACGCGCTCCAGGTAGAGGGCACCGAAGAAGAATACGGCGAACATCGCGGCAAAGGAAAGACCGCGCACGATGCTCGAGGTCGTGAGGCTCCGCAGCTTCATAATTCGAAGTGGCATGATCGGCTTGTCGATGCGTGATTCCAGCAAGAAGAAGGAGCCCATCAAGACGATCGAGACCGCGCCGAAGCCCACCGTGTGGGCGCTCAGCCAGCCGTACGTCGATGCGGTGACGATGGCGTAGATGCCAATCACGAGGGAGACGGTCATCAAGATCGAACCTCGAATGTCCAGTCCCTCACGCACGCCGAGACCCTCATTCTCCTTGATCAAGATTCCACCAAGGATGAAGGTCACGATGCCGATGGGCACGTTGATGACGAAGATCCAGTGCCAGTTCACCGCCTGGGTCAAAATACCGCCGACCAGCAGGCCGATCGATCCTCCGCCGACTGCGACGAACATGTACGCACTCATGGCCTTGGCGCGCTCGTTGGCGCCCGAGAACTCGGTGACGATAATCGCCACGATGACCGAAGTCGAGATGGCCCCGCCCATGCCCTGAAAGAATCGCGCGATGATGAGCATGGCTTGACTCGACGCGATTGAACAGACGAGCGATGACGTTGTAAATAGTGCGACGCCGCTGAGAAAGACTTTCTTTCTACCGATCAAGTCGCCAAGTCGCCCGGCGAGGAGAAGAAAGCTACCAAAGGCGATTAAGTAGGCGTCGACGACCCACGTGAGATTCGCCGACGAGAAGTGCAGACTGCGCTGGATGGAGGGCAGCGCGACGTTAACAATGGATGAGTCAAGAGCGTTCATCAGCATCGCCAGGCACACAACGACGAGGGCGATCCAGCGGCGGCGATCTGTTTGTCCTGATGAGATGGTGGGCAAATCTGTCATAAGTACCTTCTTTCGGGATAGAATGTGAAGCAAGAGGAACGATGGTGCGAGATCATCGTGAAGTTGATATAATCACTATAGCATGAATATAAGTCCCTCGCTACCATTAATTTCCGTGGAGGAAAATTCGTCGACTGGACCGATCCTTCTGATCACCCAGTTGTCACGATTGATCAGCCGACGGAGCACACCTGAGCTACTTGGTCAGACGCTGAAAGAGGTCGCGGTGCTCGCATATTTGCGCGAGTATCAAGAGCCCACCCAGCAGCAGTTGACCGAAGGTCTGTGTATCGACACGAACTACTGCGTGATGTTGCTCAACGATCTCGAGGCCTCAGGTCTCGTCGAGCGTCGACGCGATCCCACGGACCGTCGCCGGCACATCGTCACGATGACCGAGCAAGGTCGTAAGGCGCTCCATCAGGCCGAAGCAGCGCAGCAGACCCTTGAAGACGAGATTCTCGGTGCCTTGGACTCAACCGAGCGCGCGGAACTTTCGCATTTGATGCGCAAGGCCATTAAGGGCCAAAGCACAAACTCTTAGCTCCTCTGGCTTTCGGATCAGTGGCGGTGGCGACTTTTTGAAGCGCGCGCCAGTATTCCTATCAACCCGATGGCCGCGACCAAGACTGCGGTCCCGTTGATGGCGGGCACCCAGCGCACCCGGTCGTCCTTCACGACGTACACACCGAGGGGCATCACGACGCCGCCGAAACCACCACCCGATCCGCCGATCGGATGCTGGTGGGCATCTGTTCTCGGGGCGTTGGTCTCATCGTCGTCGTCGTCATCGTCATCGTCACATCGTCGTCGTCGTCATCGTCATCGTCGCCATCGATGTCCAAGTTGTCATCGTCATCGACATCGCGATCAAAGCGCGTCGACGCTTGAACCGTTGGTTCGTTCGTGCCGCCTCCGCCGCCTCCACCCGCGACGAGGGCGACAGGAATGATGAGCGAGCCCTCTCGCTCGTAGGCATTGCCGAACGCTCGACCGACCGACAGGTGATCACTCGCCCGACTCAAGAGGTCCTTTAGATCCATCAGTCAACCTCCTACTTGGACCGACCCAGCGACCGCCGGGCACGTCTGAGCCTGAGCGTACTGCTCGGCCCCTGTCCAGATGATTTGTACGCGTGGCTTACGCTACGAGGAGCGAGGAGGCGACCATGGCCGGTTTTCCGTACGAAGACGAGTTTGCGATACATCGGACACTGCCCGAAGTCGGCATGGAGAAGGACGCAGTGCTCTCGATCCTGGCGACCATGTCCCAGGCGGAGAACCCGACGTGGGAAACCGGCCAGTGTTCAGGCACGATGTACTGCGGCGACCACGATCACTACGACTTTCTTAACGAAGCCTTCTCGTATTTCTCGTACGTGAACTCGCTGCAACGCGACATGTGTCCATCCAACACAAAGTTTGAGGCCGAGATCATCGCCATGACGTTGGATCTGCTTGGAGCCTCACACATCTCCGAGACGACACCCACCGGACTCGTCACCTCGGGCGGTTCGGGATCGATCGCCCACGCGGTGCTCGCATACCGTGAACACCACCCGACGTCCGGGCGCCCCAACATGATCAAGCCCGAAACCGCTCACCCTGCCTTCAGCAAGGCCGGACATCTCTTCGGCGTGGACATGAAGATCGCGCCGATCGATCCGATCACCACGCAAGTCGACCTCGACTGGGTGAGCGAGCACATCGACGAGAACACCGTCGCCCTGATCGGATCGGCCTGCAACTACGGCTACGGAACGATCGACCCCATAACCGAGCTCGGGGCCCTCGCGCTCGACAAGAACGTCGGTCTACACGTGGACGGCTGTCTCGGCGGTTGGATACTGCCCTTCGGTCGGGAGCTCGGATATGACATCGCACCCTTCGACTTTTCGGTTCCGGGCGTGACCACGATCTCCGCTGACACCCACAAGTACGGCTACGCGCTCAAGGGTACGAGTGTGCTCTGCTTCGCGGACAAGGCGTTGCGCAATGATCAGTACTTCTACCTCACCGACTGGTCCGGCGGGAAATACTGTTCTCCGGGCATGGACGGATCTCGCTCGGGCGGACTGCTCGCGGCTACGTGGGCCGCCATGGTGCATCTGGGACGAGAGGGGTATCGCCGCTACGCCGAGGCGATCTTTTCGACGTCGATGACGATGCAAGAAGCGGTACGAGAGCACCCGTCGCTGCGCATTTTGGGCCAGCCGACGTTTCTCTTTTCGTTCACTTCCGATGAGTTCGACGTCTACCTGGTCAATGACTATCTGCGTCGGCGCGGCTGGCGCCTCAATGGTCAGCAATATCCCAACGCGCTGCACATGGCCGTCACTCGTCCCCAAACTCAGCCCGGCGTGAGCGATCGGTGGCGCAGCGACTTAGCTGACGCGGTCGCCTACGCGCTCGAGCACAAGGACGAAGCTCCCCAGTCCGGGGCCATCTACGGTGGGGTCGCGGGTGGCATGACCGATGAGGCCGACGCCGTCATCAAGTTCTTCATGGCCGACATGATGGATAAGCAGGCCTCCGTTCCCGCACCGTGACGCCCGATCTATGCCTGAGTGTTGACCTGGGAACCGGTGGCCCCAAGGTCGGGCTGGTCACTTTGACTGGCGAGATCCTCGCCACCGAAGTGCATTCCGTCACGACGCACTTCGGCATCGACGGCGCCGCCACCCAAGACGCCGACGAGTGGTGGACGATCATCCTGGCGGCGTCCACGCGTCTGCTCGATGAAGTTCCCGACTCGCGAACCCACGTGCGAGCCGTCGCCGTGACGGGACAGTACGCCTCGACCGTTCCCGTCGATGCCAACGGAACTCCGACGGGACCCTGTATCACATGGCTGGACGTGCGAGGAGGTCGCTACACGCGCGACGCGGTGGGCGGCTGGTTCCTCGGTTACAACCCCCGCAAAGTTCTGCCCTTCGTACGAAAGACGGGCGGGGCGCCCTCGACCGCCGGCGCCGATCCGATCGGCCAGATTCATCTCATTACTCGCGAGATGCCCGAGGTGGCAGCGGCCACGCGGTGGTACATGGAGCCGATCGACTACTTGACGATGCGCTTCACCGGTGTCGCGAGTGCGACCCACGCGTCGCGTCTGGCGATGTGGATGACCGATAATCGTCGACTCGATGAATACCGCTACGACGCGCGCCTCCTGTCACTGGTAAGTCTCGACGAGAAGTACCTTCCTCCGCTGCAACCCTTTGGGTCGATCGTCGCGACACTGAGCGACCGCGTCGCGGACGAACTGGGTCTGTCCCGGGACGTCGTCGTGGTCTCGGCGATGCCCGACCTACACGCGGCCGCCATTGGCTCAGCCGCTACCTCGCTGTACGAGACCCACCTCGCGCTGTCCACGACGTCGTGGATCAGTTGTCCGGTTCCGACCAAAAGAACGGACGTCAACCACAACATTGCAGCCGTCCCCGGCCTGTCGAACGACTCCTTTGTATTGATCGACAATCAAGAAACGGGCGCCAAAGCTCTCGAGTGGCTCCGCGGCGTGATGGCTATATCCGGCTCGGCCCCCACGTACCACGAGCTCGAGACACTGGCTGCGACGTCCCCGTCAGGATCAAATGGCGTGCGCTTTAGCCCGTGGCTGGCGGGGGAGCGTTCTCCGATCAGCAATAAACACATTCGTGCGGGTTTTTCGAATCTGTCGCTCACCACCACGAGCGCAGATGTCGTGCGCGCAGTAATGGAGGGCGTGGCCGCCAATGGCGCCTGGCTGTTGGGGTATGTCGAGAAGCTGGCGGGCCAGACGCTCTCGCCTGTGCGGTTGGTGGGCGGAGGAGCGCAGTCTGCACTCTGGTGCCAGATCTTCGCCGACAGTCTGGATCGCGAGGTGCTGCAGATTGATCAACCCCTCGTCGCCCAACTGCGCGGAGCAGCCCTGCTCGCCGGATGCGCGCTGGGACAATACTCGCTTCACGATGTTCCGGTGCCGAAGTCGAGAACGTTCGGCCCCTCGGGTGGCGACGGCTCTGGATCTCGTGATCGGGTCGGCGAACTCAAGGCACTCTACGAACGCGACAAGAAGTGGTCACGCCGTGCATCGACGCGTCGGTCGAGTTAAGTGAATCGACCGGCCAGCGTCGCGATCGCTCCGACGCCGATGAGCACCCCGTAGGTCTGGACCCACTCACCCCACCCACCTGGTCGCAGGTAGGCGATGACGCCTCCCAAGATCACTCCGATGATGATGGATGCCAAGACCGCACCCGCTCCGCCGGCGAAGGTCCACGGCACTGCGGGCAGAATGATGGCGAGTGATGTAGCGATGCCCATGATGACCGCCAGGCGAAGGTCGCGCGTGACATCCGACAGATACTGACTCGCCGCCATACCGAAACCTTCGGCGATCAGTAGCCCGATGGCTGCGGCGAGAACGACCTTGCGGCCGTGCGACTCGGTCGCGAGAATGAGGGCCATCGTGGCGACGAGGCCGTCCGAGGCTCCGAAGATGGCGGTAGTGACGGTGGGGGTGACTTTGCTCACGAAGCGTCGATCATAACGGCGTCGGCGCAGCGAAATGAACGCGACATGTCGTCTGCCATCATGGACGTGGAGGTATTGATGAGCGACCGCGAAGTTCGCATCGCCGCGGTGCAACTCGCGGCGGGCGCCGAACCCAGTCTGAACGTTGAGCACGCCATCGCGCTGGTGGAGCGAGCGGCCGCAGAAGGCGCCACGTACGTTCAACTCCCCGAGTACTTCAACTACCGAGGCAAGACCTCTCGGTACACCGAGGTCGCCGAGACGATTCCCGGGCCGACGACGTCGCGTCTCGCCAGTCTCGCCCAGAAGCTCGGCATCGTCCTTCACGTGGGTAGCACCTTCGAGCGCTCGCCGGATCCCACCAAGACATACAACACCAGTGTCGTACTCGGTCCCGATGGGGAGATCCTCGCCACCTACCGCAAGGGGCACCTCTTCGACATTCACGTCCCCGGCGAGATTGACTACGAGGAGTCCCGAGCGATTGCGCCGGGCAATCAACTCGTCGTCGTTGACCTGCCCGGCTTTCACCTCGGCCTCAGTGTCTGTTTCGACCTGCGCTTCGCCGAGTTGTACCGCCAGCTGGCCCTGCACGGCGCGACCGTGTTCGCGATTCCGTCGTCCTTTTCGGTGCCCACCGGTCGCGTTCACTGGGAGACGTTGGTACGTGCGCGGGCGATCGAGAGTCACGCCTACGTCGTGGCCGCCGCACAAGCCGGAACGACGGCTGAGGGCGTGTCGTCGTACGGGCACTCGATGATTGTCGGTCCCTGGGGCGAGGTTCTGGCTGAATCAAGCGTCGACACTGAGGACATCATCTACGCGACGATCAGCGACGACGAGGTCGCTCGGCGCCGAGCCCAGATCGACGTCTGGCACTTGCAACGTCCCGATCTGTACGACTCGCTCGATCGCGGTGAGTGACCTCGTTCGAGGATCAACGAGCGCGCGAAAGCCTCCCGACACGTTTGGCCGCGCCGTCTGGGACTGGGCGCATGGTGGACGAGTGCCCGAGATCATCGAGCGCGACGACGGCTACTTCGAAGAAGGAGCCGGACCTGAGGTGTACCTGTCGTCATTCTCAAAGTGGCCCCGGGGTGAGCGGCGAGCAGTGCGCGAGATGCGCGGTCGGGTGCTGGACGTGGGGTGCGGCGCGGGTCGCGTCGCCCTCGAACTCCAGGCGAGAGGTCTTGACGTGGTGGGCCTTGACGCGTCGGACTACGCCGTTCGCGCGGCGCGACTTCGCGGCGTGAAGACTGTTTGGCGACAGTCGCTGGATGATGTGGGTGCTCGCGTCGGTGAGTTCGACTCGATGGTCATGTTCGGGAACAATTTTGGCCTCTTCGCGACGCCCGAGCGCGCGAAAGAGAGGCTGAGCGAGTGGGCCGGCACGGCGAAGCCCACCGTGAGACTCTTTGTCGAGAGCACCAGCGCCTACGGCGGGGGAGCGCCGGGGATCGACCGAACGTACTACCGGAGGAACCGAGATCAGGGACGACCGTCGGGGGAGTTGCGAGCACGGTATCGCTACGACGGCGCGGTGGGCGGCTGGTTTACGTGGCTCTTCGTCAGCCGCGCGGAGATGAGCGCAATCCTTCGCGGGACGGGCTGGCACGTCAAGGGGATCTTTGGCTCACAACTGAGCGAACCCTACGTGGCGATGCTCGTACGGGACTGACGCCCCTCGCGAGTCAGCTCGAAACGGAACTTGGATCGACAAGTCGTCGAATCGTGGCAAAGGTGCTCGAGAGTGTGGGGCCGCCCAATGGGGGGAGAACCGCCGCGCCATTCTGGATGACCTCGGCGCTCCCGCATCCACCCAACTGAAACACGACTCTCGTGAAGGGAGCGGCACCCTTCTGCGACGCGAACGAGATGGTGATCGGAATCATCAGGTCGTCGGGGCACACCCGATGGGCGTTGTTGCTGAGGGGAAGCGCGTTAATGAGCGCGCGCACCCGGGCAATGACCGCCAGATTCGTTACCGTGATCTCACGCGATACTGACCCACTCACCATGATCACCGGATCGTTCCAGTACAGGACGTGAGCCCCGGCGGGCACGTCCTCGCGTGGCGACTTCGTCGACGCTGAAGCCAGGGACGCCGTGCTTGTCACCATCGCCACCGCCAGGAGTATCGCAGCCAGGCGCGCCGCAATACGTGTTGGCTGAAATGTGGCGAACTGCTTCATCAACCCGAACGTACCAGTAGCGCCGATGCACGAAGCAGCACGCCATTTCTACGCGATGATCAGATGTTTTGGACTTCCGTCAATACCTCGGTCGCAAGCAGTCGTACGTGATCGAGGTCATGGAAGTCGAGCACCTGCAGGTACACCCGTGAGACGCCAATCTCCCGGTACCGCGCGATCTTGTCGACCAGCTGGGCCGGGGTTCCAACGAGGCCACCAGACGACGACATCTCTTCGATCTCGCGCCCAATATTGGCGGCGCGACGGGCGATCTCGGCGTCGTCCTTCCCACAGCACACCACGAGCGCCACGGAGCGTCCGAGCGTCGAGGGATCTCGGTCGATCGCCTGGCAGGCAAGGTCGCCTCGCCCAAACTGGAGGGCCGCTGCGTCGAAGGTCGCGAAAGGCACGTTGAACTCATCGGCGTACGTCGCGGCGAGTCGGGGTGTGCGGGTGGCGCCGTGGCCGCCCACGATAAGTGGAGGCCGAGGTGATTGGAAGGGCTTAGGAAGGGCCGGGCTGTTCTTCAACGAGTAGTGCGTTCCCGAAAAGTCAAAGGTGTCGCCGACGGGTGTTCCCCAGAGGCCCGTGATGATCGCCAACTGTTCTTCGAGGCGATCGAAGCGCGAACCGAGAGCGGGAAACGGAATCCCATACGCAGTGTGCTCGTCGTCGAACCACCCTGCACCGAGACCCAGCTCGATGCGTCCTTCGCTCATGGCGTCGACTTCAGCCACGGCGATGGCCAGAGGTCCGGGAAGTCGGAACGTCGCCGAGGTCAACAACGTGCCCAGTCGAATGCGCGTGGTGTCGCGCGCGAGTCCCGCCAAGGTGATCCACGCGTCGGTTGGACCCGGCAGACCGCTGACCGATCCCATCTTCAAGTAGTGGTCGGAGCGAAAGAACGCCCCAAAACCACCGTCCTCACTGGCCCTAGCGAGCTGGAGAATGTCGTCGTACGAGGCGCCCTGTTGAGGCTCACAAAAGATTCGCAGTTCCATTCGTTCTCCTTAAATTGCAACGGTTCTCACAACCATTCTTACGGCTGGCGCGGACTCTGCAAACGGGGGGTCTAGATCCGATCGAGTTCGAGCAGGTCGTCGGGCGAGAGCACGAGGCTCGCGCCCTCGACGTTCTCTCGCAAGTGGGCGAGGGATGAGGTACCGGGAATGAGCAAGACGTTGGGCGAGCGTTGGAGCAGCCACGACAGTGCCACCGACAGTGGTGTCGCATTCAGTCGATCGGCCACCCGCTGGAGTTCCTCGGACTGCAGCAGGGAGAATCCGCCCAGCGGGAAGAAGGGGACATAGGCGATGTCCTGGGCGAGGAGTGAATCGATGAGATCGTCGTCGCGCCGATGCGCCACGTTGTAGTAGTTCTGCACGCAGACGACCGGTGCGATCGTCTGCGCCTCGGTGACGTGGGAGAGCGTGGCGTTGCTCAGGCCGAGATGCCGAATGAGCCCCTCGCGCTGGAGTTGCGCCAACGTTCCGTAGGTCTCTTCGAGCGAGCCCTGCGACTCGCCGAGGCGAAGGTTCACCACGTCGAGTGTGTCGAGTCCGAGGCGTCGCAAATTGTCGTGCACCGCGGAGCGCAGTTCGTCGGGTGACATCGCCGACAACCAGGCGCCACGTTCATCGCGGCGTCCGCCCACTTTGGTGACGATGCGCAGGGACGCGGGATAGGGAAACAGCGCATCGTGGATGAGTTCGTTGGTGACAAAGGGTCCGTAGTAGTCCGAGGTGTCGATGTGGGTAATCCCAAGTTCGACGACGCCCCGCAGTACGGCGATCGCCTCATCACGATTTCGAGGTGGTCCGAAGACGCCCGGACCCGCGAGTTGCATCGCGCCGTATCCCATCCTCGTGAGCGAGAGATCCTCGGCGAGGTCGTACGTGCCGCCGGGCAATGAAGTCGTCATGTCAGTCCTCTCACGTTGACGTCAATCTCAAGAACGTCTTAGAACGCGTCGCACGGCTGCGCCGTTGTTGTGCAATGTAACCGCTTCACTTGCACGTCGTGTCGCGAGATGCCCAATGATGGCAACGAAATTATCCGTTGCGCGACGAAGAAAGGTCTCACGTTTCACTCAGATGACATTCCGTTGTGTCGACGACACTTCGCCTTAGGTCGCTCTTACCTTCAGTGATACGGCACCGCGAAGACATCGCGAAGTCGGTAGGTAAATGGAGAGTGATACTCATGCGACGAAACTCAAAGTGGTGGATCGCACTCAGCGTCGTTGTCGTGGTGGCGGCCATAGCCCTGGGACTGACGCTCGGTTCGTCCAACGGCAACGGCTCGACGACCACGACCTCGCCGAGCACTTCAAACACGATTACGTTCGCCGAAGCGCCTGGCGCCGCGCCGAACTACATCTTCCCGTACCTGGGATGCCAGTACTTCTCGGTGGCGACGCTCAGTCAGTTCCAGGAGATGACGTACCGACCGCTGTACTGGTTCGGCACGCCCGGTTCCAGTGCGGTGGACTACAGCCTCTCGCCAGCCAAGGCGCCCGTCTTTTCGAACGGCAACAAGACCATCACCATTGACATGAAGGGCTGGAAGTTCGCCGACGGCCAGAGCGTGAACGCCGAGTCGGTGATGTTCTTCCTCAACATGTACAAGGCCGACCCCACGTCATACTGCGGCTACAACAAGGGCTACGGCATCCCCGACCAAGTGGCGAGCGCGAGCGGATCCGGTAACACCGTGGTGATCCACTTCACCTCCGCGGTGAACCCCAACTGGATCCTCTACAACTACCTGGCCGAGTTGACCCCGATGCCCAACAGCTGGGACGTCACCGCGCCGGGCGCGACGTCAACTTGTGCGAGCGGCGTCTATGGCGCGGCGTCTACCAACTCCGCGTGCAAGGCGGTCGAGAAGTACCTCGATGCTCAAGCCGCCACGCAGACGAACTTCGCCGATGCCCTGTGGACCAGTGGCGCCGACGGCCCGTGGAAGCTCATCAAGATGGACGACCTGGGCGATGCGACATTCGTGCCCAACGCCACCTACTCGGGGCCGGTGAAGGCTCAATCGGGGATCAAGTACGTGAAGGAAGAGGCGTTCACTTCGAGTGACGCCGAGCAGAACGCGCTGCGCACTGGTTCGATCACCTTGGGCTACGTCGATCCAACGGAGCTCACGCAGAATGCGCCCGCTCCGGGCGAAGTCGGCGCGAACTGGTCGGCCATCTCGAACAACTACAACTTGACGACGGGTTTCTCGTGGGCGTTTAACTACGCGCCCTTCAACTTCTCGACGAAGGACCCCAAGCTCGCGATCGTCAGCCAGCTCTACGTTCGCCAAGCGCTGCAAGAAGCGGTGGACCAGAGCACCATCATCAACAAGGTGGACAAGGGATACGGCGTGCCGATCGACAGCCCGCTGCCCCCCAACACGCCCCAGTCGGTGAGCGGCCTCGCCAAGGCCATTGAACCGGTCCCCAACCCGTACTCGTTCAATCTGACGGCGGCCAAGAAACTCCTCACGAGTCACGGCTGGCAGATGGTCAATGGCGTCGACACCTGTGAGTCACCGGGCACCAGCGCGACAGAGTGCGGAACGGGTATTGCGAAGGGAACGAGTCTCACGCTCAGCATCATCTGGGCCAGCGGTACGCCCGCGCTCGATGACACGTTCAACGCGGAGATCTCGGACTGGGCCGCGATCGGCATCAAGGTCAGCCACACCGAAGCGAGTTTCAATGACGTGATCGCCGACTGCGAAGCCGGAACGACCTACGAGATCTGCTCATGGGGCGGCGGATGGAGTTACGCGCCTGACTACTACCCCTCGGGTGAAACGTTGTTCGCCCCCGGTGGCGGTTTCAACGTCGGCTCGTACTCGAACGCCACCGAGACTTCCCTCATCGAAGGCACCACCTTCGGCACGGCGAGCCTGAAGGCCTACGCCGAGTACACGGCGACCCAACTGCCCGTCCTCTTCCAGCCCGAGGCGACGGCGACGGGCGAAGTGCTTAAGACGCTCAAGGCCAAGGACGTGAACGGCGTGAATGGCCTCGTGGCCAATCCGCTGCAGAACTTCATGCCCGAGTACCTGTACTACTAGGGCTAGTTGTTCACGCGACCCCGCTCGGTCCCCGACAACGAGGACCGAGCGGGGTCGCGCTCGCATCCATCGCACGGTGTAGACCGAAAGTGTGACTGAGGTGCCGAGCGACAAGCACGATGCTGAGTTACCGGCCGATGTCGGCGGGGATGCAGCGTGCTGGGCGGGACTGCTGTGCGAAGACTGCGGAGCTGTCTTGAGCGAAAGTAGCCATCGGCCCGGGTGCTCGATGAAAGAACGCTTGTAGATTCGCGCACCGCACTCGTCGACTCGAACCCTCACGATGAAATCTTGATTAGTGTCGACCAACGGGGGGAGCGCGGTGAGTCATCGAAGTCGACTGAGGTGGTACGAACTCACAGGTCCGGCGAGTGAGTTCGCGGTCACTTCCGGACTCGCCGAAGGGACGTGGTTCCGCAGCTCGGTGCCGCGTGCGCGCATGCAGCAACTCATGAGGCGTTCGAACTATCCCGCGCTGCGGGACACGGCACTGTGGATCGGATTGGCACTCCTCGCGGCGGCGGGGGGCGTCTACTTTTGGCCCACCTGGTGGTCAGCTCCCTTTTGGGTGACCTACGGGGTGCTCTACAGCTCAGCCAGCGAACCGAGACGACACGAGACGAGTCACGGCACAGCGTTTCGGTCGCGAAAGGTTCAAGACGTGGTCTTGCAGATTTCATCCTTTTGTCGGATGAGAGACCCAATTGTCGAGCGCTGGAAGCACACGCGCCACCACACCGATACCTCGATCGTCGGACGTGACTTGGAGATTGAGGTGATGCGGCCCGCCCGCTTCTTCAAACTGGTGTCTGACCTCTTTGGCCTCTTTGACGTGCCCGCCCAGTTTGGACTGATCGTGCGACACGCCTTCGGTCACCTCTCGGACGACGAATCAATCGTGGTTCCTCCCTCCGAGCGCTCCCGGGTGTATCGCACGGCGCGGATCTGGTTACTCATCTACGTCCTCACCGTGGCGTCAGCGATTGCACTGCGCACGTGGATCCCGATACTTCTCATTGGTGGGCCGCAGTTCTACGGATGTTTTTTGGAGAGGATCTACAGCTTCACGCAACACTCGGGGATGGGCGAGAACGTCCTCGACCATCGGTTGAACACACGGACCATACTGCTCGGGCCAATCAATCGCTTCATCTACTGGAACATGAACTACCACATCGAGCATCACATGTTTCCAATGGTTCCCTACTACCGGTTGGCCGAACTCCACGAAGAACTCAAAGCCGATATGCCCGCCCCGTACCCGTCTCTCTGGGCCGCCTACAAGGAGATCATCCCCGCGGTGATGCGCCAGATGAAGGATCCGACGTACTTCATTAAACGACAACTTCCGCCCGGCGCGGCGCCGTATAACCCTCCCGACAACGGTCTCTTCCTCGAGACCCTGACGGCCTAAGCGCCGCGAAAGAGGTCGAACCACCCAATGTCGAGATGGATGAAGGTCTGCGCGGCGGACGAGTTGGGTGACGACGACGTCATCCCGTTCACCGTTGAGGACCGAGAGTTCGCGGTCTACCGAACCGTCGACGGCGAATACTTCGCGAGCGATGGTCGCTGCACGCACCAGAGAACCCTGCTCTGCGACGGGCTCGTCCTGGATGGTGTCATCGAGTGCCCCAAGCACAATGGCCGCTTTTCACTGCGCGACGGCCGAGCGCTGGGTGCGCCGGTACTCGTGGATCTCACGATGTATCCGGTGAAGGTAGAAGACGGCTTCGTCTTTCTCGACATCCGTTCCTAGCCGACCTAAGGCGAGTCGATCAGCTGGCCGGCGCGATCGTTGACCCCGGAACGAATCGACTGGCGCTCGCGAACGCGGCCAGGTCGAGTGCCACCAAGACAGCGATGACCACCGGGACGGCGTGAACTCCGCCGAGTGACACCGCGAGACTTTCCACACCAGGACCGACGATGCCGCCGATCATCATGCAAAGAATGATGAGAGCGAGGCCGTTTCGATCGTGCGGACACAAGCGCGTGTACCAGATGAGACCCATCGGATAGACCGAGGCGAATGCCAGCCCGAGCAGCGGGTAGGCGACGGGCGCGGCGGCGGTGCTGAAGGCGGCCGCGGCACAGATGACGCCCGCGCCAAGAGATCCAAGTACTAGGGCTCGGTCGGCAAAGCGCCGGTGCAAGCGCCCGCCACCAATACGGCCGAGCGTGAGTCCGAGCCAGAAGCCTCCCGTGATCAAACTGGCCAGTGACGCCGAGTGACCCTCGCGATGGAGTTGGGGCGCGATCCATCCCGACGCACTCGACTCGGCGGCCACGTAGAGGGCGTAGGCGACGATAAAGGTCGCCAGGATGGCTCGCCGTTGTTGGTGCAGAGAGCTGAGTTCATGGAGGCGGTCTTCGTTAGTCTGCGCGGGCGCGACGACTCCACGATTCATCGTGGACAGCACGGCAGCGACAACGACCGCGCCGCCAAAGAGATACCGATAGTTGTGCGGCTCGACGAGCACGACGAGCAGTGGACCAAGAACCGCACCAAGTCCGTATCCGGCGTTCGCCACGCTGAGTCGATGAGCGCGTCCCAACACGGCGGTGCGAGCGAGCAGCGTGTTGATCGCGAAGTCCAGCCCGCCGAAACCGAAACCGATGACGAAGACTCCCACCAAGAACACTGGCCACGACGAGGCGAGAGCAACGTCGAGTGCGCCCAGACCGAAGCACGCCAGGGTCGCGGTCAAAACGACGTTTCCCTTCACGCGTCCCATCGCCATCCAGCCCGCGGGGACGCCCAGCAGGGCACCCACGAAGTGGACGCTCAAGAGAATGCCTGCTTGAGCCAGCGAAATGTGAAAGTGCCGCGAGAGCGAGATGAGCAGGGGGCCGTACAAGGTGGCGACCGCGCCGAGGATCACCAGCATGCCGCCGAAGTTGCCAAAGGCGACGCGACTCAGCGCGACCGGTGACATGGGCGACGTGGCCGACTCCTCCTCGGGCTCGTCCACGTTCACTCCTTTGACACCGCACGACGGGGACGACCGATCGCCGCGAGTCCTACGATTCGCCAGTTCCAAGATCGGTCGGTCGAAGGTACGTGCGCTGTCGCTGGCGCTCGCTCGAATAACTCTCTAGCGCGCGCTCCGTAGCGTCGCGCGAGGAGACTTCGGCCACGGGAACGTCCCACCACGATGATGAGTCGGGTGCGCTGACTAGGGGATCGGTCTCGATCTCGATGACCGTCGTGACTTCACTGGAGCGCGCAGTAGCGAGGGCCGAGCGCAGATCGGCGATGGAGTGCGCGCGAAGAACAGTCGCACCGAGGCTCTCTGCATTCTTGGCGAGATCGATCGGCAGTTTCTCTCCGTCGAGTTGTCCCGCAGAAGACCGAAACCGGTACTTCGTGCCGAAGCGCTCGACACCCACCGACTCCGAGAGGGCACCAATTGATTGGAATCCGTGGTTGACGACGAGAACGACGATGATCTTGACGCCTTCAGCGAGAGCGGTGACCAGCTCGGAGTTCAGCATGAGGTACGAGCCGTCGCCGACCATGACGTAGACCTCGCGACCGGGATCGGCCATCTTTACTCCGATGCCCGCGGCGATCTCATAGCCCATCGTCGAAAAGGCGTATTCAACGTGATAGCCCTTAGGGTCCCTCGTTCGCCAGAGTTTGTGCAGGTCTCCGGGAAGGCTTCCCGCTGCTGCCACCACGACGTCGCGCGCCTGGCTGGACGCTTCGACCGCACCGATCACTTCGCTCTGAGCGGGCAACGGTTCGTGAGCCAACGCGTAGGCGGCTTGGACTGTGTCGTTCCACGCCGAGGCGCCCGCCCGGTACTCGCCGGCGTACGAGGCATCAACGTGCCAGTCGCCGACCAGGTCGTGCAGCGAGGTCAGGGCGCTGCGCGCGTCGGCGACGATCGGTGCACCCGACAGCTTGGCGGTGTCGAAGGGGGCGACGTTGATACTGACAATGTCGACTTGCGGGTTCTGGAAGACCGAAAAAGAGGCTGTCGTAAAGTCGCTCCACCTCGTACCGATTCCGATCACGAGGTCGGCGCTGCGGGCTACGTCGTTGGCTACGGGCGTCCCGGTGGCTCCGAGGGCGCCGACGCTGGCGGCATGGTCGTAGGGGAGTGACCCCTTGCCGGCCTGAGTTTCGGCGACCGGGATTCCGGTGGCCTCAACGAACGCTTGGAGTGCGCTGGTGGCGCCGCTGTAGATCACGCCGCCGCCCGCCACGATGAGGGGACGCTGACTCGTGCGCAACCGACGCGCCAACTGTTCGAGCAAGACAACCTCGGCCGGAGGGCGACGAATGTGCCACGTGCGCGGCACGAGAAAGTCCTCGGGTACCTCGAAGGCTTCGGTCTGCACGTCTTCGGGCAATGCCAGCGTCACCGCACCCGTCTCGGCGGGATCGGTCAGCACGCGCATGGCGTGCAGGAGCGCCTGGGGCAGCTGCTCGGGACGCCAGATTCGATCGAAGTAGCGCGAGACGGGGCGGAGACAGTCGTTCACCGACGCGTCGAGCGACGTCGGGTCTTCGAGCTCTTGTAGCACGGGATTCGCGCGTCGCGTGGCGAAGACATCTCCCGGCAACAACAGAACGGGAATGCGATTGGTCGTCGCTACGGCGGCTCCCGTGACCATGTTGGTGGCACCGGGTCCCACCGACGTAGTGCACGCGAAAGCGCGTAGTCGGTTGCTCATGCGCGCGTATCCGACCGCAGTGTGAACCATGGCCTGCTCGTTGCGGGCTAGGTAGTAGCGAAAGTCGTCTTCACTTTCGAGCAACGCTTGGCCGATACCCGCCACGTTGCCGTGACCGAAGATGCCAAAGCAACCCGCGAAGAAGGGGTGTGTCTCGCCGTCGCGCTCCACCGACTGCAGAGACAGGAAGCGAATGAGTGCTTGGGCGACCGTGAGTTTCACACGATTCCTTTCGCCGACGTCATCGGAACTCGGGGATCGGGCCCTTCAGCGTCCCACGTCGAGCGAATCCAGGCGTGGTCCGGATCGTCGCAAAAGGCCATGGTGCGTTCGGCGCCGGGACCGGCCAGCACGTTGAGGAAGTAGAGGTCGTGGTTCGGACTGGCCATCGTGGGTCCGTGGTACCCGTGAGGGATGATGATCGTGTCGCCACTCCACACCTCTTCCAGCACGTCGATGGGTCGTTCGGCATCCTTGGAGTACACGCGCTGGTATCCGCCAGGTCCCGGCCGGGTCGCATCCACGCCGCTGGTCACCTCGAAGTAGTAGATCTCTTCGAGAACGGCTTCGCGGGGGCTCAGTTCGTCGTGCTTGTGTGGAGGGTACGACGACCAGTTACCGCCCGGGGTCAACACCTCGACGGAGATCAGTCGGTCGGTTTCGAACGCTCCCGGCGCGGCAAAGTTATTGCACTGTCGCGTCGAGGACCCGGCGCCGCGAATCTCGACCGGTACGTCGGCGGCCGCGCCGTAGCGCGCGGGGAGAACTCGATCCGCCCTCGCACCGGGAAGGGCGACCCGACCGCCCTGCGCGCTTTCGATCGTGACCTCCGCGTCGCGCGGGACATAACAGAAGTCGCTCACGCGCGAAAAAACGCTGTGGCGACCGTCGAGATCAAACGTCGTGTCACCACAAGTCACGAGGAACGATCCCGATAAGGGCAAGACGATCCACTCCGACTCACCCGTGGAAAATGTCACGCTCTTGCCGGGTGCCACCGTGGCGACGCGCAACGAGCTGTAGGTCCACCCGGCGCTCGCCGGATCGATGGACACGGTCCAGCCGTCAACGTCAGGCGACCGGGCGGCCGCGTAGAACGAACTCGTCATAGCAAGCTGAGAGCGGTCTTCACGGCGGACTCGACGTCATCGTCCTTAGGGTAGAGCAGGTTTCGACCCACCACTAAGCCCCGCACGCCGGGCAAACTCAGGGCCTGCTCCCATCGGTGGAACATCTCGTCCGGTCGATCACTCCGTTCACCACCGAGCAAGACGATGGGCAGAGTGGTCGCATCGGCCACTTGATCCATTCGATCGACCACGGGGACCTTGAGCCACGTGTACGCCGACGTCGAACCCAGAGCGCTGGCGATGGCCATCGATCGAATGACCGCGTCAGTGGTGAGGACGTTGCGCGCGCGTCCGTCGACGCGCTGATTCATAAAGGGTTCGATCATGGCGATCAGTCGGGCTTCGGCCAGTTCGCTCACCGCGCTCGCCGCGGCGCTCAGGGTGTTGGCGGTGCCGGGGTCTTCGAGGTTGATGCGCAGGAGCATCTTGCCTCCGTCGAGGCCCGATGACTTGACGGATGCGGCGGTGTAGCCGGTAAAGCGGTCGTCCATTTCGAAAGACGAGCCGGGCAGCCCGCCGCGATTCATGGAGCCAAAGACGAGTTTCTCATCGAGGGCGCCCAGAATGACCAAGTCGTCGATGATGTCGGGACTACCCAAGACCCCGTGAACCCCGGGGATCGAGAGTGCGGTGGTGAGCCGGTCGAGCAGGTCGAAGCGATCGCGCATGATCATCGCGTCGTTGCCCGCGTTGAGCACTCCGCGCGCCGTGTGGTCGGCCGCGATGATGAGCAGTTTTTCTGCGCCGTCGCTGGAGATGCGGTGTCGGCGTTGAGATGCCAGGGCCGCGACGGACTCAGGGCGCAGGTATCGCGTCTCTCTCAACAGGACTTGATCTTCGCTACGCACGACTCACTCCCTCTAGTGACTCTTCGATCTCTTCACGCGTGGGCATGGCATCCGAACACCCGAGGCGACCGGCCACGATCGCTCCGGCTGCGTTGGCGTATCCGAGGATGTCGACGAGCGGCCAGCCGGACAAAATACCGTGGCAGAAGGCACCGCCAAAGGCGTCTCCCGCGCCAAGGCCGTTGACCACGTCAACCGGAACCGGGGGTACTTGTACCCGCTCGACGTTCGTCTTGGCGAGAACACCATCCGGTCCCATCTTGATGACCGCCATCTCTAGGCCGAGCTCAAGCAGTCGGTCAGCGGCGACGTCGGGGTCGGTGCTGCCGACGGCCATTTCGACTTCCGCGAGATTGCCGATGGCGACGCTCACGTGTGCCAGAGCTTCTCGCGCTGACGTGCGAGCGGCCTCGATCGACTCCCAAAAAACGGGTCGGTAGTCCAAGTCGAGAATGGTGGGGTGTTGGCGCTGGCGGGCCGCCAGGGCCGCAAGGGTCGCGGTGCGGCTCGGCTGGGCCGACAGGCCACTCACCGTCGCCCAGAACAGCCTCGCGGCGCCAATGGCCTCAATGTCAAGTTGGTCGGGATATATCTCCAGGTCCGGAGCCTTCGGGGCCCGATAGAAGTAGATAGGGAAATGGTCGGGCGGAAACATCTCACAAAAGGTGACTGGCGTCTGAAATCCCGCGACGTCGTGGACGAATCGATCGTCAACGCCATATCCGCGCAGAGCGACGTGGACGAACTCTCCCAATGGATCCGGACCTGTTCGGGTGATGATCGCGCTCGTCTCGCCCAACCGAGCGGCGGCCACTGCCACGTTGGTGGGACTACCGCCGAGAAACTTCTCGAAGTACTGAACCTCCACGAGACTGCCCGGAGTCGTGGGATAGAAGTCGACGCCGACGCGCCCCATGGTGATGACGTCAAGGGGTTCCCTCATAGCGTGGCCAGCACCACGGCGGTGAAAGACATATGTCCTAACAATAACAGCAGCGGACCCAAATTGATATAGAATTTTCTCCTCTCCACTAGGAGGAGCCCCATGCCGCGCCAAGCAGTTTCGCACAAAGATCCACTTGAGACGATTGTGCTGGATCGCTCCAGTCCGATACCGCTGTACTTTCAGTTAGCGCAGCACTACGAAAATGAAATTCACTCGGGCAGTCTCGATTCGGGAGACCGCATCGAGAACGAAGTGAAGATCGCCGAGCTGCTCGGCCTCTCGCGGCCGACGGTTCGACAAGCTCTGCGCTACCTCGTCGACAAGGGACTCGTGGTACGGCGTCGGGGACAGGGCACTGTCGTCACGAAGGAGAAAGTCAATCGATCCGTCAAGCTCACGAGTCTCTTTGACGACCTGGCGGGGTCGGGTCGTCGCCCGACTACCAAGGTCTTGCACAATGAGGTGATTAAGGCATCTGACCTGGTAAAAGACGCACTTGGTCTCGGTGCCGATGAGTCGTTCGTCATCTACCTCGAGCGACTGCGATACGGCGACGATGAGCCGATCTCGCTCATGCACAATTACCTGCCGACGTCGCTCGTCACACTCTCGAACGAGATGCTCGAAGAGCACGGACTGTACGAGTTGCTGCGAGCAAGCGGCATCTTTCCCTACCGCGCGACACAACGCATCTCGGCGAAAAACGCGTCGGCCGCCGAGGCCCGGGTCCTGAATGAGACGAAGGGCTCGGCGCTCTTAACGATGGAGCGTACGACCTATGACGAGCACGATCGCCCCCTCGAGTTTGCCCGTCACGTGTACCGCGCGTCGCGCTACGCCTTGCTCACGACGGTCGCGGTGGACGACCCCACGAGAGACTCAGCCGCGGTAACCCTGATTGATAGCAGTTATTGACATACAGAATGAATTGAGTTACAGTCACTCGAAACATCACTGCGTTCGCGTTGGGGGACAAAACAGCGCGGGTGCGGCAGCGCCCCCACGAGGGGGCGTAGTGGGAGGGCAGTGAAGACGCATTGGTTGACAACGTCGCGCGGTGTTCGTAGCCCCATCGGCGCGCGAGCACAGGGTTTGTAAATCTCGTGAACGAGATTCGCTTCGAGCACGTCTGGAAGCTCTTCGAGGGCAACGCCGTGGTGTCGGATTTGAACCTCGACATCCGTGAGGGAGAGTTCCTCGTTCTGGTGGGGCCGTCGGGCTGTGGCAAGACGACGTCGCTGCGAATGCTCGCTGGCCTCGAGCGGCCGAGTCACGGACGCATCTTCCTCGGTGATCGTGATGTGACCGACGCCCCGCCGGGAGAGCGCGACATGTCGATGGTCTTTCAGAGTTACGCGCTCTATCCCAACATGAGCGTCTACAAGAACCTGGCCTTCGGGCCGAAGGTCCGACACGAACCCAAGGCCGGTCTTGACGCGCGCATTAATGAGGTGGCGGATCTCCTCGGCATTCGTCACTTGCTGACGCGCGCTCCCTCCGCGCTGTCGGGAGGACAGCGCCAGCGAGTCGCTCTCGGACGAGCGCTGATCCGCGAACCACACGTCTTCTTGATGGACGAGCCGCTGTCGAACTTGGACGCGGCGTTGCGCGTTCAGATGCGGGCCGAGCTCATCCGGCTCCACAAGCGACTGGAGAGTACGACGACGGTGTACGTGACCCACGACCAGGTCGAGGCGTTGACGATGGGGGACCGCGTCGCGGTGCTCAAGGACGGCGTCCTGCTCCAAGTGGACAGTGCGAACGACCTCTATGAGTATCCCGAGTCCGTCTTCGTTGGTGAGTTCATCGGCTCACCCAAAATGAACATCGTGTCCGGCGTGCTCGACACGACGGGCGCGATGACAATCGAAGTCCTCGATGTCAAGAGTGCGGTCACGTCCAAACTGGCCGGTCGCCTGGACGCGCCACGCGAAGGGGGCACGGTCCTAGTGGGTATTCGACCCCACGATCTGGAGCTCGCACGGCACGACGAAGAAGGTGTGGCCTGCATCGAAGGCGTCGTGGACATCACTGAGCACACCGGCACCGAGGTGTTCGCCACGGTTGACGTAAAAGATCGCAAGGTCATCGCGCGCCTGCCGCGCGCACCACAGTTCGAGCACGGCGATCGAGTGAAGTTGGGCTTTCACATCGACAACGTTGTGCTGTTCGACGAAACGACTCAGGCGAGTCTGTTGCGTCGCGCGCCAGAGCGAGAAAAGGTCAGTGTCGCCCCCGGGGCGACGGCTGAGTCGCAGTAGTCAAAGAGCAGTTACCAAATACACCAAGGGGGATGACCATGAGAGTCACCAAAAAAGTGGGGGCGCACCGATTGGCGAGCGGCGCGGCAGTAATGGCCCTCGTCGCAGGTGGGCTTGCCTGGAGCGGTGGCGCCATTGCCAGTGCTTCGAGCAAGGTCACTATTACGGCTGCCTACGCCGCCAATACGACGTTTGACACAACGCCGCTGGGCTACACGTGGTGGCACACCGTGGCCAAGGAGTTCGAAACCAAGTACCCCAATTACACGGTCAAGTTGGTGCCCGTGGATGGTGGTGAGCCGGACTTCCTCACGAAGCTCGCCCTGCTCTACCACTCGTCTTCGACAGCGCCCACCGTTGCTCAGTTCCCGTCATCGGAGATCGCCCTGTACGCCTCAACGGGTTATTTGATGTCGATGAACACGCTGCTGAAGGGCTCGACGTGGTTCTCGGAGTTCCCGAGTGTTATTCAGAAGGAAGGCAACATCGGCGGGAAGATCTACGCCGTGAGCTCCGGTGAGAACAACAACGGCATTTACTACGACAAGGCGATCCTTCAAAAGGCCGGCATCTCGTTGCCCTGGCAGCCCAAGAACTGGCAGGACATCATCACCGCCGCCCAGGCGATTAAGAAGGCCGAACCGAAGGTGATTCCGCTGTGGCTCGACGCCGGAACGTCGGCGGGTCCCGCGGGTGCGGAATACGGCATCATGAATCTTCTGATGGGTTCGTCGAATCCGACGATTGAGACATCGAGCGGCAAGATGGTCGTTTCGTCGCCTGGTCTTCTACAAACCCTCAACTTCTACCACGAAGTCTTCGCCGACGGACTCGGTGCGCCGACCTCGCAACTGTTCAGCCCGAACAACGCGCCCAACATTCCTTCGGCGGACTTCGCCAAGGGAACATTGGGTATCGCGGTGGCCGCCAACTTCATCGGTGGCAACTGGACCAAGCAAGTCAGCTTCCCGTACTGGAAAGCGTCATCCACCGCGATGGGTGTGGCGGGCCTGCCGGCTGCGAGTGGCAACGGCTACGCCTCGATTTTGAGTGGTTGGGACTACGGCATCTCCTCGGGCGCGACGAGCGCCCAGGCGACCGCGGCGATCGACTTCCTCAACATTGCCCAAGACTCCACCAACTTGATCGACGCCGCGAACTGGGCCGGTTGGGTGCCGCCGGTGAAGTCCGACTGGACCGTGCCGCTCTACACCAGCTTTGACGCGCCCTTTGCCGAGGAGTTCGGCAAGGTCCTTCCCTACTCATCGGAGATTCCGTCCAACGCGAACTTCTCGGTGTGGGTGCAGGGCATTGAACAAGCTAGCGGTGCGATCGCCGAGAAGCCCAGCACCACGGGACTCCAAGCGGAACAACAGATGAGCAGCTTCATCACCAATGACTTGGGATCGAGCGCCGTCGCCACCCTCAAATAGACCGAGGTAACGCAGTGAACTACGGAAGAGGAGGTCGGTGACGGTGTCAACTGTCTCCCTTGACGCCGCCACCGCTCCTCCCGTAGCGCAGTTGTGGAAGACCCGACGCGATAAAGAGCGCTTTCAGTGGAGCAGCCTCGCTCTCATGACGCCCGCCTTCGCGTTGCTGATCGTGCTGTTCCTCATACCCATGGGGTACGCGATCTACCTCGGGCTGACCAATCTCACCCTGGTGGGCCCCACGGCCGTGAAGTGGGGCTTCACCGGAACCCAGAATCTCGATCGCCTGAAGGGGGACACCGAGTTCTGGAATTCGTTGCAGATCACGGGCGTCTTCATCGTGGGCTCGATCGTGGGCGTCATCGTCGTCGGCTATGGGCTCGCGACATTACTCATGCGCGCACGTCCGTGGATGCGCATCGTGGTGGGCGGCATCGTCGTCATCGCCTGGATGATGCCCGCGGTCACCGCGGGCATGACCTGGTACGCCTCGACGACGGGGACCGGCACCTTTGGCACGCTGACGGGACTGAGGAACACGAACTTTCTTGACGCCCAACCTCTGTTGATCGTGACCCTCGCCAACATCTGGTCGATGACCGGGTTCGCCATGCTCGTGTTAGGCGCGGGTCTGCGCAACATTCCCGGCGAAGCGATCGAAGCCGCGATCGTCGAAAACGCCTCAACGTGGCAGCGATTTCGCAAGATTGTCCTGCCGTTGATGCGGCCCACGATCATTGCGGTGGTCTTGTTGGTGGCGTTGTTGTCGCTCGCCAACTTCTCGTTGATCTACATCATGACCCAGGGCGGACCGGGCACCGCCACCAATATTCTGCCGCTCTACTCCTACCAACAGGCCTTCACATTTAACAACCTGGCGTACGGCGCCCTGATCGGCAACGTCATGGTTCTGATCGCGACGATCTTTGGCGTCCTCTACGTACGAATAGCGGGGCGCCGATGAGTGACGTCACTGACGAGCGGCTAACCCCCACCGCGGACGACGCGAGGGCGCTCCTCGATCCTTCCTCGATGCCACCGGAGAACCGCCCGACCCAGAACACCGTGGTGCGCCGTATCTCGACCCACACCATCCTCGCGGGGATCGGCATTCTCTTCATCGCGCCGATGCTGTGGCTCATCCTCGCCTCGTTCGACTCCCAGGCCTCCTGGGGCATTGAGTGGCCGCACTGGTCGCTGGTGAACTTTCGCCACGTGCTCTCGGGCAGCTTGTTGCACGCGCTGTTCAACAGCGTGCTCCTGGCGGTTATCTCAACCGCCATCGCTTCGGGTGCGGGCGTCCTAGCGGCCTACTCGTTCTCTCGGCGCCGGATTCCCTTCAAGGGGCCGCTGTTGTTGTTCATTCTCTTTTCTTCGGGCGTGCCGCTCGCGATCATGGTGATTCCGGTGTACGAGATTTTCGCGCGCTTCGGGTGGCTCAGTCTCTTTCCGACGGCCGTCTTCTTGTCGGTGACTTCGCTGCCCTTCGAGGTCTACCTGATGAAGAACTTCATCGACGCGGTACCCGAAGACCTCGAGGAGGCCGCACGCATGGAACGCGCCAGCACGTTCCAGATCTTGCGGCGCGTCATCATTCCCTTGGCGCTACCCGGCATTACGGCAGCGGCCATCTTCGGATTCGTGAACGCTTGGGGGTCGTTCATCGTGCCCCTCATCTTGATCAGCTCGAACTCCCAACAGCCCGCGCCGATTTCGATCTACACCTTTCTGACGCTGCCCAAACCCGAGTTCGGAAATATCGCGGCGTACTCGCTGATCTTTTGTATTCCCGTGTTCATCCTCTACGCCGCCTCCGCTCGGTTGTTCCGCGAAGGCTTCGTGTTAAGTGGAGGCGTGAAGGGATAACCCCGCGCGGTCGCACAGCTCCGCGGGCAGGTCGGCACACACATGAAAGATGAAACCGTGAATCGCAAACTGAAGGTCGGCGTGATCGGCGCAGGCGTCATTGGCCAGGTGATGCACCTGCACTTCCTGCGCGAGTTGAACGATCGCTACGAGACGGTCGCGCTTTGTGACCTCTCCCGCGAGGTGGCCTCTGCGTGCGCGCGAGAATACGACGTCCCCGCGGTCTTCACCGATTGGCGCGCCATGCTGAATGAGGACCTCGACGCCGTCTTCATCCTTACCTCCGGTTCGCACGCGCCGATCGCCATTGAGGCCGCACGCGCGGGCAAGCACGTCTTCGCCGAGAAGCCCATGTGCTTCTCGGTGGCCGAGGGCGCGGAGATGATCGACGCGGCTCGTGGGGCCGATGTTGTCTTGATGGTCGGGTACCCCAAGCGCTACGACCCGGCCTTCGCGAGGTTCGTCGACGAGGCCATGACCCTCAAAGAGCGCAAGTTGCTGCGAGTGACGACCACGGAGTCACCCTTCGAGCCCTACGTCGCGCACTACCCGCTCATCGGTCCACCTACCGACGTCGATAAAGATGTCCTCGCGACGCTGCGGGCCGACTCCGAGAGTCGCTTGGAGAGCGCGATCGGCACGAGCGATCCGTTCTTGGTGCGTCAGTACCAAGCGGTTCTGCTCGACACCTTGGTGCACGAGATCAATACCGCCCGAGCGTTGATGGGCGAGCCGATCTCGCTCGACTACGTCGACCTGCGCGACGGACACGCCACGGTCGCCCTGAACTTTGGCGGCCCGACCGCGGTCATCCACTGGCTCGAGACGCCCGAGATGACGCGCTACTCGATGGAGTTCTACCTGCACGCGGCCAACGGTCGCGCCACGCTCACCTTCCCGTCGCCCTACCTGCGCAACGCACCCACCGAGTTGGTCGTCGAGCGTGGGGGAGAGGGCGCAGAGTCGTGGCGACGCGAGGAGATCACGTCATACGAGAGTGGCTTCAAGGAGGAGTTGCGCGTGTTCTACGACGCGGTGACGGAGAATCACGCGGCGCCGACCGACGGAGCGGATGCCACTCGCGACATTGCGCTGTGTCAGGCCATCATCCGGTCGTTCGTTGATCGCGCTCCCGTGGCGAATCCCACCGAGTGGTGAGCCGCGACATAGTTTCCGCAGTGCCCGACCAGTGAAAGAGGATTGAACCATGAAGTTGACAGTCGCGAACGCCCCCATCAGCTACGGGGCCTTTGAACTGACGGTGGGCATCGACCCGAACGTGCCCAACGCCGAGTTCGTGCTGAACGAAGTTGCGGGCGCGGGCTACGCGGGCATCGATTTAGGACCGGTGGGATATCTCGGCGATGGACCTGTCTTGGCCGAGCGCCTGGCCAGTCGCAACCTCGGACTGGCCGGAGCGTACCTCGAGTTTCCCTTCACCGATCCCGTCGCTCTCAAGACGCTCTACCCCGAGCTCGACGCGATGCTGGACACCTTCGACGCGGTGCGCGACGTCGTGCCGGGGCCGTTGCCGCGACCGACCCTGGCCGACGCCAGCAGCGAAGCTCGTCGCCTCAAGCCGGGCCAGAGCCAGGCCAACCCGTCGCTCGGACTCGACAACGAGCAGTGGCACGCGTTCGCCGCCGGACTGAAGAACGTGCTCGCGCGTTGTCGCGATCGGGGATATGAGCCCACCTTTCATCCCGAGACGGGGACCTTCGTCGAGGCGCCCTGGGAGATCGAGCGGGTGCTCGAGATCTCCGACGTCGGACTGTGCCTCGAGACGGGGCACATCTTTGTGTGCGGAGGCGATCCGCTCAACGTGCTCAAGAGTGCTCCTGATCGCGTGAACCACGTCCACCTCAAGGACGCGTATCGCGCACGCATGGATCAGTTGATCGCCGACGACGAGCCCGCGCCGTCGATCTGGTCGAGAGAGGTCTTCTGCGCGCTGGGCCAAGGCGACGTGAACCTAGACGCCATGCTCCAGGAGCTCGAGGCGCTGAACTTCGAGGGCTGGCTTGTCGTCGAGCAGGACATCTTTCCCCAAACCGCCGAGCGCTTCGCCCAGGCCGTCGCCGACCAGAAGGCCAATCGCGAGTGGTTGGCCAGCCGTGGCGTCTGAGAACGACGTCTTTCGCCTCGGCCTGATCGGCGCGGGCCGCATGGGCCAGACGCATCTGCGCGCCCTGGCTGACTCCGACGACGTCGCGATCGTCGCCCTCTGCGAACCGGTTGACGCCCCGCGCAATCAGGTGAGCGACGCCTTCGGCGTGCGCGGGTTCGCGACGCTCGACGAGATGCTGGACGCCGGTGGAATTGACGGGGCACTCATCGTGACGCCGAGTGACTCGCACGTGGCGGTCATCGAAAAGGTGGCCGCGGCCATGCTGCCAATCCTCTGCGAGAAGCCCTGCGGGGTGAGCTCGTCGGATACCCGCACCGCGCGCCAGCTGGTCCAGAGTGCCGACGTTGCTCTCCAGATCGCCTATTGGCGTCGATTCGTGCCCGAGTTGCAGGCCATCCGCGAGCGCATCGCCAACGGCGACTTCGGCGAGGTCCTGTCGATCACGTGCCTGCAGTGGGATGGCGAGCCGCCGCCCGCCTCCTTTCGTGCTCGCAGCGGCGGCATCTTTGTCGACATGGGGGTACACGAGTTCGATCAGGCGCGCTGGCTCATGGGAAGTGACCTCACGAAACTGCGCGCCGTCGCTTCGTCCGTCGTGACGGACTCGGAGAGCGCAGGGGATCCCGATTCCGCGCAGGTGCTCGGCGCGATGGAGTCGGGGGCCACTGTCTTCGTGAGTCTCGGACGCCACTACCCCGGCGGGGACGTGGTGAGCGTGGAGGTCTTTGGTACGGGCGATCATACGCTCTCGGTCTTCCTCGATCCCGCCGATGGCGAAGGTTCCCAACTCGCGGCCCTGCGTCGTCAGGCTTCGGCGTTTGCGGACTATGCGCGAGGTGGCGCGTGTCGCGGGGCAACGGTGGACGACGCGATCGCGGCGCTCGAAGCCGCCGAGCAGTTGCGGGCGCAGATCTAAATGGCCGACGTTGGCGTCGCCGTTATCGGCTACGGAATGATGGGACGCGCGCACGCCTACGGGTATCGCGCCGCGCCGCTTATTCGTCCGAGCGAGGTCCACTTTGTACCCGTCGTGATGACGGGGCGACACGAGGAGGAACTGGTACGCGCAGCTAGCGCGTGCGGCATCCCCGAGTGGACGACCGACTGGCAGGACGTGCTCGCCCGAAGCGACGTGGACGTCATCGACATCTGCACGCCGCCGGGCACCCACGCGGAGATCGCCATCGCGGCCGCGCGAGCGGGAAAGTCAGTGATCTGCGAGAAGCCCTTGGCCACCACGTACCTCGACGCGGCGGCGGCGCGCGACGCCGTTGTGGCCGCCGGCGTGCATCATGCCGTGGGTTTCAACTATCGACGGCTGCCGGCCCTGTCCCTGATGGCTGAGATGGTGGCCAATGGTGAACTCGGAGAGATTCAACTCTGGCGCGGGACCTGGCTGTCCGATGAGTTCTCTGACCCGAACGTCCCCTTTGACTGGCGCTTTGAAGCCAACATGGGGGGCACGACGATCGCGGATCTCGGTAGCCACCTGATCGACCTCGCGACGTGGATGATCGGTCCGATAGACGAAGTCGTCGCCTCGTCGTCCACTTTTACCCGCGAACGATCGACACCCGCGGGTCCTCGAGCCGTCGAGGTCGACGAGGCGTCGTCGTCGTTGATCCGATTCGCCTCCGGCGCACGGGGCACGTTCGAGGTGGCGCGGGTGGCCCCGCGCCGGCCCTGCGACTTCGTCGTCGAGATCAATGGCACCAAGGGAACCGTCGTTTTCTCCTACAACCAACTCAACGAGCTCTGGTTCGGCCGTGTGGATGACGACCCGCGACTGTACGGCCTGCGACGAATTCGCACCGAACACGTCCTGCATCCCGAAACCCAGGGATGGTGGCCCATCGGTCAAGGCGTGGGCTACGACGCGAGCTTCATCAACCAGATGGCCGCGTGGGCCGCCGCGTGGCCGGGCGGAGTCTGGACGCCGGGATTCGAGCAGGGCGCCGAGGTCGTCGCGGTGTGCGAGGCGATGGCGCGCAGCGCGGGTGAGCGTCGCTGGATACCCGTGCGCGAGGTCGCCGGCGCCTAGGTCGGCCGCGTCGCGAACTCGACGAGGTCGCGCGCGGTGGAGTGGGTGATCTCGGGGCACACGGTCGGGTACAGCTCAGCAGCGTGGGTCGTCGCCAGTACGACCCGGCCCCGCGCGCGAACGTCCGCCGCCAGCAGTCGACGAAAGAAATCGAGGCCCTCGTCGCGAAGCGGGTCGCACTCGTTCACGCTGATCACGGTGGGCGGGAGGCCGCGGAGGTCGTCAATGGTCGCAAAGTTGGGCCACGCGAGCGGGTTGGCCGCCTCGAATGCTTCGATGCCGTATCCCATGGCGCCGCGGTTGGTGTGCAGTTCGAGGGCGTAGCCGTTGAACTCGCGCGAGGAGGGGTAGCGCTCGTCCGGCCACGACCCGTTGATATACGGGCACAGGGCGTACAGTCCGGCCACCAAGTGCAGACGGCCCGAACGAAGAAGGGAAAGGCCCGTCGCGAGGGTGAGGTTCCCTCCGCCGCTCTCACCGGCGACGACCACCCGCGAGACGTCGATGCCGAGTTCGTTCGCGTGTTCGTGAGCCCAGGTGAGTCCGGTGAGGCAGTCGTCGAGTCCGGCTGGAAATGGCGCGACGTCGGGCACCGACGAGGGAACCACGGCGTTGCGAAAGTCGACCATCACCACGACGACACCCATGGCCGCCACGATCTTGCCCCACGCGCGATAGTTCGCGTAGAAGCACGACAATGCGGCCATCGCTCCGCCGTGAATGAAGTAGACGCACGGAAGAGTCTCGGACGTGTCTGGCCGAAAGATCGCCAGGTTGAGGTAGTGACCGCCCGGCGCGGAGATTTCGCGCCGCGCCATGCGAAGTCCCGCCGATGGCGCGACCTCTTCACTGTCCGCGTTTTCTAAGAAGGCCATTTCCGCGGCGTCTCTCCGCCGCCCTTCGAGAGATGACGCGTCAGCGAGGAGATCATCTCGACTCGATACATCGCTCGGCGGATCCTGGGGCCAGCTGCTCGCTATCGCACGAATGCGAGGATCAAGGCGGGGGTCATTCTCGGGCGCGCCGCTCACGTGGTGACTTAGAACGTGGCCGCGTCGATGACGAAGCGGTACTTCACGTCACTCGCGATCGTGCGCTCGAACGCATGCTGGATGTAGTCGGCGGTCACGATCTCCACGTCGCTCGTGAGGGAGTGCTCCGCACAAAAGTCCATCATCTCTTGGAGCTCCTTCATCCCTCCGGCCATGGAGCCGGCGATCGAGCGACGTTTGTTCACCAGGGTCATCGCATTGACCTCATAGGGACGCACAGGCAGTCCCACCAATACCAAGCTCCCGTCGACTTTGAGTAGTTCGAGATACGGGGCGAGGTCGAGGTCGGCCGACACTGTATTGATCACGAGGTCGAATCGTTCGCGCTGTCGCGCGAGGGCGTCGGGATCAGACGTCAGAACGAAGTCGTGAGCACCGAGGCGTCGCGCGTCGTTCTCCTTGTCGGCGGAGTGCGAAAACACGGTGGTCGTCGCCCCGAGCGCGGCGGCGAACTTGACACCCATGTGACCGAGCCCGCCCAGTCCGATGATGCCGACCTCCATCCCCGCCCGCGCACCCCAGTGGCGAAGGGGGGAGTAGAGCGTGATGCCGGCGCACAGCAGTGGAGCGACACCGGCTAAGTCCAGAGAGTCCGCCACGTGCACCGCGAAGTCTTCGTCCACGACGAAGTGCGTGGAGTAGCCGCCAAAGGCAATTGTCGCGCCGTCTCGTTCGTAGCCGTTGTACGTCGGGGTATCACTTTCGACGCAGTAGTGCTGTTCGCCGCGCAGGCAGTAGACGCACTCGCGACACGAGTCCACGAAGGTGCCCACACCAATACGGCTTCCCACCTGGAATTTCGTGGCTTCGCTCCCCACTGCAGTGACCACGCCCACGATCTCGTGTCCGGGCACCATGGGAAAGATGGACGGCCCCCAGTCCTCGTCCACCTGATGAATGTCGGAGTGACAGACGCCCGAGTACACGACGTCAAAGGCAACGTCGTGGGTGCGCAAATCCCGACGCGAGAAGCCAAAGGGTACGAGAGATTCCTTGGCGTGCAGCGCCGCGTAGCCGCGAGTCTCCATCTCTTCCTTTCGACGAACATCGATGCTGCGATGCCGGCCACACCGATCGTACAGAGCGTATTCGCGCTCAGCTCGTGAAGGAATACTTTGGCGCCTAACTAGTTGGCGGTGCCTGCGCGATTTCGTCACGCGCCGCTTGAACGATGTCGGCACTGGTATTCGCGTGTCCCGCGATGCCCCAGCCGCCTTCGGGCGACTCGGTAATGAGGACCCATGTGCGGTCGGCTTGGCTCGGGTCACCCGAGGCCGCCGTCACGATCTCGGTGAGCTCTTTCACCACCCCGAGCTGCTTGTCGCGATCCAGCACGTTGACCGGCGTGAGGACTTGCACGCGGATGTAGTTGCTGTCCCCGGCGGCGTTCGAGATGCTCGACACGGGTAACTCGTGAATGAAGGCGGCGGTGTTATTACGAAAGAGCGCGAGGGGAGGGACCGCTTCCCAACGCATGACGGCATTCGCCAAGTCCTGGGCGAGTTGGTGGGTGTTCGACAGCGTTCCTTCCGTCGCGTACACGTCAATCATGGGCATGGTGTTCCTCCGGCTCGGGTCAATTTATGCTGTGCGTCATACAACGGGCGAAGCCTATATCTATGACAAGCGTCATAGCAACCGGGAGAAGCGGTGAGCGACAGTCGGGACAAGATGGTGCAGAGCGCGGCCTCGCTGATTGGCTCACGCGGGATGAATGCCACCTCGTTCTCCGACGTCCTCGCCGACAGCGGCGCGCCGCGCGGCTCGATCTACCATCACTTTCCCGAGGGCAAGCGCCAGCTGACCGAGTGCGCGATGCGCCTCACGTCCGATCAGATCCTCGAGCACATGCGTTCGAGCTCGGCGGACACGGCCGAAGGCGTGTTGGTCCACTTTCTCTCACTGTTTCATCACGTGGTTGTCGCCTCGCACGCGCGAGCGGGTTGCGCCATCGCGGGAGTGACGATCGACCTCACCGATGACGAGGATGACCTGCTCGCGGTGGCGAAGGACGCCTTCGCGTCGTGGGCGGCACTGTTGAGCGAGCAACTGACTCAGGTCGGGGTCGAGAGCAAGAGGGCTCGCGCGATCGCGGTGACGACGATCGCGAGTGTCGAGGGCGCGCTGATTCTCTGTCGAGCCGACGCCAGCGTCGAGCCTCTCACCGTGATCGAGGGCCAACTCCTTAACCTGGTGCGCTGAGTCCGGGGGAGTCCTCCACGGCGACCGTTGGTTGGATGGAACAGGTGACAAGGGCAATTGAGTGATCGTCACGTCCCGATCACAACCGCGGGTCAAAAAAAGAGCCTCAGGGGGCTGGATCAGGTGAAACGAAGGGCCGGATTTGGTCAATTTCCTATTGACCCATTGATGTAGTTACGCTACTGTAATTCACCTATCCCTAGTGGTCGGATGAAGACCAACCACTAGATATTGTGGTTTTACCCTTGGGGAGGAGTCTAGAGATGGTACTGATCGAGCGAGCTGAGGATGTGGCGGAGAACCCGTCCATGTCGGGTCCCACAGCGGTCGCGGACGGCGTCAGCGTGATGCAGGTTCTCAAGCGCAGCGGCTCCTTTGAGCCGGTGGACGTGAACAAGATCGTGCGCGCCGTGGGCCGCAGTGCCGAGGGCCTGAGTGGGGTCGATCCCATGCGCGTCGCCACGCGTACCATCTCGGGTCTGCGCGACGGCGCGTCCTCGGTCGAGCTCGACGAACTCTCGATTCGCACCGCGGCCGCTCTCATCAGTGAGGAGCCCAACTACTCACGGCTGGCCGCGCGACTGCTCTCGACGGTCATCGACAAAGAGGTACGCAACCAGAACCTGCACTCATTCTCCCAGTCGGTTGCCTACGGTCACGCCCTGGGCTTGGTGGCGGAGTCAACCGCCGAGTTCGTCAAGGTCAATCGACGCAAGCTCGACGACGCCATCCGCACGGAGAATGACCGCCTCTTTGAGTTCTTCGGGCTGCGCACCGTCTACGACCGCTACCTGCTGCGCGACCCCGAGGGCCGCTCGGTCATCGAGACCCCCCAGTACTTCTTGCTGCGCGTGGCCTGCGGTCTGGCCTACAGCGTCGACGAGGCCATCGAGCTCTACTCACTCACCTCTGCCCTCGACTACCTACCTTCGAGTCCCACGCTGTTCAACTCAGGTACGCGTCATCCTCAGATGTCCTCGTGCTACCTGCTCGACTCACCCCGGGACGATCTTGAGTCGATCTACGAGCGCTACAGCCAGATCGCCAAGCTCTCCAAGTTCGCGGGCGGTATCGGCTTCGCCTTTCACCGCGTGCGCTCACAGGGTTCGCTCATTCGCGGGACCAACGGGCTCTCCAGTGGCATCGTGCCGTGGCTCAAGACCCTCGACGCGTCGGTCGCCGCGGTGAACCAGGGCGGCCGCCGTAAGGGTGCGGCGTGCGTGTACGTCGAGAGTTGGCACGCCGACATCGAGGACTTCCTCGACCTGCGCGACAACACCGGTGACGACGCGCGACGCGTGCGCACCATCAACCTCGCGAACTGGGTGCCCGACCTCTTTATGGAGCGCGTCGAACACGACTTCGTCTGGTCGCTCTTCGACCCGAAGAAGGTTCCCGAACTCTGCGACCTCTTCGGTGAGGAGTTCCGCACCGCCTACCTGGCCGCCGAGGCTGCGGGCCTCTACGAACGCCAGGTCCCTGCGCGCCAGCTCTACGGACGCATGATGCGCACGCTGGCCCAGACCGGTAACGGCTGGATGACCTTCAAGGACCGCTCGAACGAGCGCAGCAACCAGACCGGCAAGAACGGCGAGATCATTCACCTCTCCAACCTGTGCACCGAGATCCTCGAGGTGACGAGCAACGACGAGACGGCCGTGTGCAACTTGGGCTCGATCAACCTGGGTCAGTTCGTCGAGAACGGCGAGATGCAACTCGAGCGCTTGGGCACGACGGTTCGTACCGCAATCACGTTCCTGGATCGCGTGGTGGACATCAACTACTACCCGATTCCTGAGTCCTCGGCGTCCAACAACCGCTGGCGCCCGGTGGGCCTGGGCATGATGGGTCTCCAGGACGCGCTGTTCCGCCTGCGTCTGCCCTTCGACTCCGAGGAGGCCAAGGTCGTGGCGGCCCGCTTCGCCGAGGAGATCTACTTCCACGCGCTGTGGCGCTCGACCGAGCTGGCCGAGGCGAACGGTCCGCACCCCGCCTTTAGCGACACGCGCGCGGCCGAGGGCAAGTTGCAGTTCGACCTATGGGGCGTGGAGCCGAGTGACCCGCAGCGTTGGGAAGCCCTGCGCGAGCGCATCAAGCGCTACGGACTTCGCAACTCACTGCTCATCGCGGTTGCTCCCACGTCCACGATCGCCTCGATCGCCAACTGTTACGAGGCCATCGAGCCCCAGGTCTCGAACCTCTTCAAGCGCGAGACGCTTTCGGGCGAGTTCCTCCAGATCAACGCGTACCTGGTGCGCGACCTGCAGGCGTTGGGTCTGTGGACCGAAGAAGTTCGCGACGCGATCAAGCAGGCCGAGGGTTCGATCCAAGGCATCGAAGTTATTCCCGCCGAGATCCGCGCGCTGTACCAGACGGCGTGGGAGATTCCCCAGAAGGCGATCATCGACCAGGCGGTGGCCCGGGGACCCTACATCGACCAGAGCCAGTCACTGAACCTGTTCGTGGAGTCACCCAACATCGGCAAGCTGTCCTCGATGTACATGTACGCGTGGAAGGAAGGTCTCAAGACCACGTACTACCTGCGCTCGCGTCCCGCGACCCGCATCACCAAGACGACCGTTGGGGTCGAGACGACCACGGCGACGTTGACGTCCCTCGATGAGGCGCGCAGCCAGCGCGACGCGGTCGCCTGTTCCCTCGAAAACCCTGAGCACTGTGAGGCTTGCGAATAATGTCCACCCTGACGAACACCGACGCCTACGGCGAGGAACAACTCGAGACCGAGATGGTTGCTGCGGCGCCCACCGAGCAGCGCGCGATCCTGGACCCGGGCTTGGACCTCACGCTGCGTCCGATGCGCTACCCCGAGTTCTACGAGCGCTACAAGGATGCGATCCGCAACACTTGGACCGTCGAAGAGATCGACTGGACCGACGACCTGGTGGACATCCGTCAGCGCCTCCTGCCCGCTGAGCAACACCTCATCAAGCGGCTCGTGGCGTTCTTTGCGACGGGTGACTCGATCGTGGCGAACAACCTGGTACTCAACCTCTACAAGCACCTCAACTCACCCGAGGCCCGGCTGTTCCTCTCGCGTCAGCTCTTCGAAGAGGCCCAGCACGTGCAGTTCTACTTGACGCTGCTCGATACCTACGTGCCCGACCTGGACGAGCGCGCGGCCGCCTTCGCGGCCGTCGAGAGCATCCCGTCGATTCGGGTGAAGGCCGAGTTCTGCTTTAAGTGGATGGACTCCATCGGCAAGCTCGACACCCTTCAGACGGCCGAGGATCGCCAGACGTTCCTGTTGAACCTGATCTGCTTTGCCGCCTGCATCGAGGGCCTGTTCTTCTTCGCCGCCTTCGCCTACGTGTACTTCCTGCGCTCCAAGGGCCTGCTCAACGGCCTCGCGTCGGGGACCAACTGGGTGTTTCGCGACGAGAGCGGTCACATGGACTTCGCCTTCGCGGCGGTGGACGTGATTCGCCAAGAGGAGCCCGGACTCTTCACCGAGGAGTTCGCTCAGCGTGTGACCGCCATGATCGAAGAGGCCGTCGAAGTCGAGGCCGCCTTCGCGGCCGACGTGCTCAGTGAGGGCGTATCAGGACTTTCACTGGCCAACCTGCGTCAGTATCTGCAGTTCGTGGCCGATCAGCGACTGGCGCGTCTGGGCATGCCCAAGCGCTTCGGTGTGTCGAACCCGCTCGACTTCATGATGCTCCAGGATGTCGCCGAGCACACGAACTTCTTCGAGCGCACCGTCTCGGCGTATCAGGTTGGAGTCGAAGGAGACGTCGCGTTCGACGAGTCGTTCTAGCGCTCTTCCTCACCAACTAAAGTCATTCGACAACAACGAGGAGAGTGCAGTGAGTACGACGTCCCCCGCCGAGCCCATCGCGACCATCTACGGCTACCCGCGCCAGGGCGCCAATCGCGAGCTGAAGAAGGCAACGGAGGCCTACTGGGCGGGTCGTCTGGACGCCGAGGCGTTCGCCGCCGCCACTCGCGAACTGCGCCTGGCGCGCCTCACCGAACTCCGTGACGCGGGAGTGGGCGAGATCCCGAGCAACGAGTTCTCGCTCTACGACCACGTGCTGGACACCTCGGTGCTTTTCGGGGCGATTCCCAGTCGCCACCGCGACGCGGTCGAAGACACCAGCACACTGCAGGGACAGTACGACCGGTACTTCGCTATGGCGCGCGGCACGGGCGACGTCGCCCCCTTGGAGATGACCAAGTGGTTCAACACCAACTACCACTACCTGGTGCCCGAACTTGGTCCGTACACCCTCTTTAGTCTGAACGCGGCTAAGCCCCTCGCCGAGTTCGCCGAAGCGCGTGAGTTGGGCATCACGACGCGCCCGGTGGTCCTCGGACCGCTCAGTTACCTGCTTCTGTCCAAGCCCTCGGCGGACGCGCCGTCGGACTTCGCGCCGCTCGACCTGCTCGAGTGGCTCGTGCCCCGCTACGAAGAACTGCTCGTCGAGCTAAAGAACGCCGGGGCGCAGTGGGTCCAGATCGATGAACCCATCCTCGTCACCGACCAACCGGCCGAGGTGCTCGAGCGCGTGCGAGAGGTTTACGAGCGGCTGAGCGCCCTCGCGGACCGACCCAAGATTCTCGTCGCCTCCTACTTCGATCGACTCGGTGACGCGCTCAGTGTGCTCGCGGCGACCCCCGTCGAGGGCCTGGCCATGGACTTCACCGGTCCCGCCGCGGCCAACCTCGACTCGATTGTTGCATTGGGCGGACTGGGCGACAAGCGCCTCGTGGCCGGTGTGGTGAACGGCCACAACGTCTGGACGAGTGACCTCACCTCGGCGTTTGCGACATTGGAGACACTCACGGGTCTGGTGGGCCAGCTTGATGTGGCCGCGTCATGCTCGCTACTCCACGTGCCAATCGACGTCACACTCGAGACCAAGCTTGACTCCGAAATCGTCCCGTGGCTCGCCTTCGCGCGACAGAAGTTGGCAGAACTCGCCACGCTCACGACGGGTCTGGCGAAGGGACGCGACGCCATCGCCAGTGAACTCGCAGCGAACGCGAAGGTCCTTGCCGAGCGCAAGGCGTCGGCGATCGTAAACGTGAAGGCCGTTCGCGAGCGCGCCGCCGCGGTGAGCAAGAACGACATTGCTCGCCAGAGCGCCTACGACGTTCGTCACGCCGCTCAGGTGTCACGTCTCAGTTTGCCGCTCCTGCCGACGACGACCATCGGGTCGTTTCCCCAGACGTCTACGTTGCGCCAAGCCCGCGCCGACCTGGGCGCCAAGCGCATCGACGTCGATGAGTACGAGTCGATCATGCGCCAGGAGATCAAGGACGTCATCACCCTCCAAGAGGAGTTGGGCCTCGACGTACTCGTGCACGGTGAAGCGGAGCGCAACGACATGGTGCAGTACTTCGCCGAACAACTCGCCGGCTACATCGCCACCAGCCACGGGTGGGTCCAGTCCTATGGTTCGCGCTACGTGCGCCCGCCGATCATCGTGGGCGACGTCTCACGCCCACGACCCATGACGGTGCGCTGGACGACCTACGCCCAGGGCCTCACCGACCTGCCGGTGAAGGGCATGCTCACCGGTCCGGTCACGATGCTCGCGTGGTCCTTCGTGCGCGATGACCAGCCCTTGGGTGACACGGCGCGCCAAGTGGCCCTCGCTCTGCGTGACGAGGTCGTCGACCTCGAAGCCGCCGGGACCGCGCTCATTCAAGTCGACGAACCCGCGCTGCGCGAGACGCTTCCGCTTCGCCAGAGCGACCGTGCGGAGTACCTGGCGTGGGCGGTCGACGCCTTTCGCCTCACCACTTCGGGCGTGCGCGACGACACTCAGATTCACACGCACATGTGTTACGCGGACTTCGGCGACGTGCTCACAGCCATCATCGAAATGGACGCGGACGTGATCTCCTTAGAGGCGGCTCGTTCCGAGATGGCCATCGTGGCGGACCTCTCGCGCGCTCAGTACCAGAACGAAATCGGACCGGGCGTGTGGGATATCCACTCGCCGCGCGTGCCGTCGGTCGAGGAGATCGCGGGCTACGTGACGACCGCGGCGGCCGTGGTCGCGCCCGATCGCCTCTGGATCAACCCGGACTGCGGACTTAAGACGCGTGCGTATCCCGAGGTGCGGGCGACTCTGACCAACCTCGTCGAAGCAACCCGGCGCGCGCGCGAAGAGCTGTGAGGCTCCCGCGCGACCACGCGCGACACACAGACCCCTTCGGTTAGAGACTCGAGCCTCAATCGCATGAGGACTCGAGCGCGTCCATGAACACATCGCGCCCCTCGGCGTCGGCAACTCGCAACGCGGTCGTCGCGGTGTTCTTCGCGCAAGGGTTCCTCTTCGCGTCGTGGACCGCGCACATCCCGCACGTCAAGGCGCACTTGCATCTGGGCAACGGTGCACTCGGCCTCGTTCTGCTCGGGGCACCGATCGGCTCGATACTGGCGATGTTCCTCGTCTCACGCCTCCTGCAGCGGCTCGGGAGTCGCACGCTCGTGCGTATCGCGCTCGCTGGGTACTGCCTGGTGGGCCCACTGATCGGCCTGGGCAACTCGGTGGTTCTATTCTTCCTGGCTTTCCTTCTCTGGGGTCTGTTCCTGGGGTCGCTCGACGTCTCGATGAACGCTCAGGCGATTACGGTCGAAACCCGCGCGAAGCGCAAACTGATGCCCGGCTTTCACGGGGCGTGGTCGCTCGGCTCTCTGATGGGCTCGGGTGCGGGCGTGCTCGGGGTGGGTCTCGGTTGGTCGCTCAGCACGCAACTGCTCATCTTGTCCACTCCCTTCTTGCTGATCGTTGGTTGGTTCACGACGAAGATGATCCCCGATCAGCGCGTTCGGGTCGAAGGAGAACCCAAGCCACCGCGCTCGACGGTGTGGCGCCGCGCGGTCGTTGTTCTCGGACTCATTGTCTTTCTCGACATGCTCTCCGAGGGTGCCGTGGCCGACTGGACCGCGGTCTATCTTCGCGACACCTTGCACACAACTGCGGTGATCGCCGGCCTGGGCTTTACGGCGTATCTGCTGACCATGATGCTCACGAGGTTCGCGGGCAACTACGTGACCAACCGATTCGCCGTTCATCACGTGGTGCCCACCTTCGCCGTCATCGCCGCGGTGGGCTCCGCCCTGGGTCTGTGGATCGATCAACCGTGGAGCGTGCTCGCGGGATCGATGTGTCTGGGAGTCGGTTTGGCGCTCACTGTCCCCATGGCATTTAGCGCCTGTGGTCACATTCCCGGCGTTCACGCTGGTCGGGCGATTGCGGCGGTCTCGGGCATCGGCTACACCGCGTACGTGCTGGGTCCGCCGCTCATTGGAGGGCTGGCGACGCTGAGCTCGTTGCATACCGCGCTGTTCCTTATACCGGTGCTGCTGGCCGGGATCGCGCTCGCCGCCGCGAGGTCGTCCGCCTTTCGCACAGGTCCGTCGGGCGGGGGAGACTCGCCTCTGGAGACGACGACCTAGTCTTCTTTGCCCTTGGCTTCGAGGCCGGCGACGACTTTGTCGTAGCCGGCTTGGGTGAAGAGACGCCGCAGATCCACGACCTGTTGGACGTCGATGTCCTTGCCCTTGGGTCGCGTGAACGTGTCGGTCGCCTCGCCCAGGCGCACGTGGAACTTGCCGTCGTGACGTTCCTCGACGTCGCCGGTGGCTTCGAGGAGTGAGAGTACGTCGCGCCACTCGACGTTGTGACTTGCGGGGTGCTGGAAGATCTGCTGGAGCGTGTCGCGGTGGCGTCCGTTCAGGTGCGGAGTGTCTGACATGTCGTTCCTTCCGTTGCCCGGGGTGACGTCGGAATCCTACAAGGGGTGGCACCGAAGGTTCCTTAGGATGAGGGCGTGACGAACCTCGAACGACTCGAAGCGATCGTGGCGCAACTGCCCGAAACCGAGCGGGTCGATATTGAAGCGTGGGGCGGAGAACCCACGTTTCGGGTGGCGGGAAAGAACTTCGTGTTCGCCGGTCTCGACGCCACGAGGATCACGCTCAAACTCAGTCACGACGAGGCCGCCGCGGTGGTGGCGACCGATCCTCTCGTCGAAGCGGCGTCCTACGGTCTCGGACGAAGTGGCTGGGTCTCGGTCACGTTGCGCGCTCGAATGAGCATGGCGCGCTGGCAAGAGATTGAAGAGTGGGTCCGCACCTCGTACACCCTGGTCGCGCCCAAGCGCCTCGCGCGCTCGGTGATCGAGCAGGATTCTTCTCGTTAGTTCGTGCCCGCGCTGGCGTCGAGTCCCAGCGCGAACGCGCCCAGCACGCCTGAACTCGAACCCAGGGCGGGTGGAACGAGGAACGCGTCGATGCCGTCGTGGAGTTCGCGAGAGGTGAAGTAGTCGCTCACGCGCGCTCGCGTCTTCTCGCGGACCTTCTCGATCAGTCCCTCGACCGACATGACACCGCCTCCGAGGACGACGGACTGCGGCGATCCGATCGCCACCACGTTGGCCACCGCGAAGGCCAGATAGTCGCTCTCGAGTTCCCACGCGGGGTGTGAGATCGGCAACTGCGAGCCTTCAATACCCCAGCGCTCCTCGATCGCCATGCCACTCGCCAGTCCTTCGAGGCAGTCGCCGTGCGAGAGGCACACACCGGAGAAGTCATCGCCGGGAACGCGCGGGACAAACATGTGTCCAAACTCGGGGTGTTGGAGTCCGTGGAGGGGGCGGCCACCAACCACCAGGGCACCACCGATGCCGGTACCAACGGTGATGTAGACGCTCACCTCACACCCTTGAGACGCACCCCAGCGCCACTCCGCCACACCCGCCGCGTTGACGTCGGTGTCAACTGCGACCATCACACCGCCGAAGCGATCGGTAATCGCCTCGGGCCAACTAAATCCGCGCCACGCGATCTTGGGGGTCGAAGCTGAGATGCGGCCCGTGGCGAGGTCAACCGGCCCGAAGGTTCCCACTCCGATCGCGTCGAGCGTTGCTCCGTTGCGGCGAGCATCAATCCAGTCGAAGATCTGAGTCATCGTCTCGCGGGGTGAGGCAGAGGGGACACTCAGTTTCTCGGCGTCGACGATCTCCTCGAACGACGTGCCGAGTGCACACACCGTCTTGGTGCCGCCCGCTTCGATCGCCCCGATGAGCCGGCTCATGATGAGCCCAGGAGACGCGCGAGAAGCGCGTGTTTGATGGACGGGCGACTGCCAAAGACAAGCAGGAGCGAGGCCTCCCGAGTCGAGCGCTCTGCCACATCGCCGCTCAGGGCCGAACGACTTCCTCGCGATACGGCGAGTGCGTGAGCGCAGCGCACGGCCAACTCTGCCGACCTCGCGCGGGCGTCGCCAATACCCTCAGCGTCGGCGCGATCGAGAGTCCCGCGAATGTGAACCAGCTCGTCATCGAGCACGGACGGCCCCGCGAGGTCCAAGCAGCGCCGAGCGACACCGAGCGCCAACGACCCGTTGACTCGCAGACCTTCGGGTCGCTCGGGTCCCGAGTCGTAGGGCACGCTTCCCACGTAGTGCTCTGCGGGAACCTTCACGTCGTGAAACGTGAGAGTCACCGTGGCACTCGCGTTCATCGCCGAGAGGTGGAGGGGAGTGACGGTCATCCCGGGGGACTCTCGGGCATCGATGACGAAGGTCGCTACCTCATCGCCGGTTCGTGCCAAGACCGCCAACTCATCGACGATGCCCCATCCGCTGACCCACGGGGAGTCTCCGTTCAGCACCCACCCCGAATCGGTTTCTTGTGCCGTGAGGCGCGGCGGTCCCGGTAATAACGCAGTGAAGGAGACGCCCGCCTTGATGTCGCCACGTACGAGGGACGGTAGTTGGGCGCGGAGAAAGTCTGGCGCGAGTGGATCGCCGGCGCTGCGAAGCAAGCGGAAATGCTGAAGCCAGACGAAGGTCGTGGTGAGACAGGCACCAGCCAAGAGTTCGACGAGCGCGCACATTTCGGCGAGGTCGAGGTCCAAGCCCCCCTCATCGGTCGTGGCGCCGGCGCCGTAGAGCCCCGCGACCGCGAGTGCACGCAGATTCTCCGGTGGCAAGGTGGCCGACTGGTCGACGTCGGGTGCGTGCGCCCTCAGGAGTTCGAGAACATCGATCAAGCTCGGCACCTTGAGGCTGAGCGAGTCAAACGCGGCGGTCTCGATCGACGCGTCGCGATCATGGAACGAGGAAGTCACCGACGTATTCTCACCGATCCTCGCGTATCGACCTACCTCGGCCCGTGGTTCTATCCGGACTGGTCCTTATCTTCCATCTCCCAGGCGTGATCCATGGTGTGAAACGCGCTGTGGCGGATGAGAAACGGCAGGTTCCAGGAACCCATCGGCTTGACCTCGCCCTTCTTATACGCGACCATCGCCCTCACGTAGTCCTCTCGGTAGGCGGCGAGTTCGTCCGCGTTCCAGTCGATCCCGGCCGGAATGCGCAGGCCCACCTTCCTGGCGAAATCCTCGCTCTCGACCCGTATGGTGTGGCCGATGATCTGGTCGCGCTCGCGTCCACCGCCGCGCGGCCCCTTGGCCATCGTGGGCGATACGCGTTCGGCCACGGCGTCGAAGTAGGACCAGCACGATCGCAGCAGCCTGACCTTCCGTGTGAAGTCGGCGTCGTGCATTGGTTCGGTCTCCAGTCGGCACGGTGAAAACGAGATGCCCCAGAAGTCGGTCGATCCTGTGCCGACCTTCTCCTCGACGACTTTGAGTGAGCCCTGTGCGTCGAACTCTTTGGCGAGTCGCGCCTTGGCCGCGATTGCTCGATAGCGCGAGCCATACAACTCGAGTGCGGCGAGCGCGTCGTCGGCGGTCTTGGCCCCGCGACTCCAGCCGGGCCAGTCGGGGGCGAAGGCGACCACCTTCTTGTCCTTGGGACCGTGCTCAATGACCGTGCGTATCGCCACGGGCCGGACGTTAACTCGTCGCTCAGACATCTCGCAACGCATCGGGTCTTCGCGCACCGTTTGGGACCTTCGGCGGACGAAAGGCGTAAACCTACGAAATATCGACTTCCTACTACCTAGTAAACAAAGGGAAATAGGGGTTCAATTTGCGCGTAACACAAATGACATGTAAGCGTGGTCACTCATGTCGGCAAATGCGCGGGGGCATTTTGTCAGGACTTACGTCCCGGTAAGGGGCGTGTTCCTGGGGGCGTGTCTCCTCGCCGCCGCTCTCGGCGGCCAAGTGCTTCTCTCACACTCGGTGGGTGCGGCAACGAGTCCCAGTGCCCACGAAGAGCCCTGGACCGGTGAAGCCGGAGTGAGCGCGTCGGCGATCTGTTCGGGGGAGTCACCCAGCTACGCCTGCACCATCGCGGGATACGCCGCGTGGCTGAAGAATCCGAGCGGATGGGCGTGGAACTTCTACGGCGGATCCGAGCCGAGTCACAACGCCTACGGGCCACACAACTGCACGCTGTACGTGGCCTACCGGCTACAGACGGCGGGTCTAACTCTGTCGTGGCACGCGAACGCCTACGGCTGGGCGAGCACCGCGGCAGCGAACGGCGCGCTGGTGAACCAGATCCCAAGTGTCGGATCGGTGGCCCAGTGGAATGACGGTCACGTGGCCTACGTGGACGCCGTGACTGCCCACTACATCGTGATCACGTCGGACAACTACCAGCCCTACGGCGTCTCGACGATGCCGGGCGGTTTCACCGACAGTTTCAATATCTCGCGCGCCTCGCCCGCCATGCCCGACAATTTCATCCACTTCAGCCTGCCGGTCACGGCGCTCGCCCTGCACCTCGCCGAGCGCTTGACCACAGGGTTGTAAGGCCCGCGCGACCAGACCAGAATGGGTGTGATGGCCCCCACTAGACCACACCGCGCCGGCCCGCGCCGAATGGCTGTTGTCGCCGCGTGTATTGCCCTGGTCTGCGGGGGCACCGTCGTGGCGTCGGGAGCAAGCTCTCGAGCGCGCGCCGCTCACGCCACCCCCGACAGTTCATGGACGGTGTATCACGGCAATGCGCTCAGCACCGGGGTCTCGACCGCGCTCTCCTCGGTCAACCTTGCGCGACGGGCGTGGACGTCGCCTGGCCTCAGCGGCCAGATCTACGGCGAGCCCCTGGTCTTCGGCAACGACGTGTACGTGGCCACGGAGAACGACGTCGTCTACGCGCTGTCGGCGAAGACCGGGCGAGTGATCTGGGGTCGGCACCTCGCGAGTGCCGTGCCGTCGTCGAAGCTGCCCTGTGGCGACATCGGACCGGTGGTCGGCATCACCGGCACTCCGGTGATTGACCCGTCGCGCTCGGAGATCTTCGTCGTCGCCGACGAACTGGTTGGCGGCGGGCCCGAGCACTATCTCGTGGGTCTCTCCACGACGAACGGCAAAGTCGAGCTACGCGTCCACGTCGACCCGCCGGGTTCGACGCCTGACGCGCTGCTCCAGCGCACCGGTCTCACTCTCGACAACGGGAGCGTGGTCTTCGCCATGGGTGGAAACTACGGCGACTGCGCGGCGTACCGCGGTCGCGTGGTCGCGGTCGGCGAGACCGGATCACCTCGGCGAATCTTCACGGTCGACGCGGCCGCGGGCGATAGCCAGGGCGCGATCTGGATGGGCGGTGCCGCACCGGTCGTCGACGCGCAGGGCAACGTGTGGGTGAGCACCGGAAATGGATCCGTGAACTCACCGGGTCAGGCCTACGACGACAGCGACGGCCTGATCGAGCTCTCCTCCACCCTTCGCCTCAAGCAGTACTTCGCGCCCACCAATTGGACGACGAACAACGGCGAGGACCTCGACATGACGGTCGCGCCGATACTCCTGAGTGACGGCGAAGTCATTCTCGCGGGAAAGTCACGCATCGCCTACCTCCTGCGGGCCAGCCACTTGGGCGGAATCGGCAATGGCGAGACGAACTTGGGGGGACTGTGCGACCAGGACATCGACGGCGGCGCGGCGTTTGAAGGATCGACGGTGTACTTGCCGTGTCTCAGCGGTCCAGTTGCGCTGCACGTCGGCACATCGCCGCCCTCACTTCACTTGGTGTGGAGTTCGGGCATCGGCGGGGGGCCGCCGCTGCTCGTGGCCGATCGCGTCTGGACGATCGGCCAAAACGGCGTCCTCTATGGCCTCAACCCCGCGAGTGGCCAGGTCGTCCAACAGGCCAACATCGGCCAGGTGACCAATCACTTCCCGACGCCGAGTGTGGGCGACGGACTTTTCCTGGTGCCGACGTCAACCGGAGTGGTGGCCTTTCACGGCACCGCCGCGGGCTGAGGCCTCTAACCAGTTGTCAGTCGCCGCGGCTCGCCAGATTGTCCGCGGCCCACAAAGTGAGAGCGTGCAAGGCCGGCACGAGCGCAGTGCCTGTCCTGGAGAGTCGGTAGGACACCGAGACCGGAGGACCGGGATCGACGGTGCGTAGAACGAGCCCCGCCGACTGAAGTTCACTCAGGCGTTCGGACAGCACTGAATCGCTGATGCCGACCACGTTGCGGCGCAGTTCGGCAAAACCCGAGGCGCCGTTGGACAAGGTACCCAAGATCACGCCATTCCAGCGCTTGCCCAGGAAGTAAAAGGCGTGCGTGAGTGCTCCGTCACAGGATTTGGAAGCCTCGCTGCACGCAGACGTCGCCACAGCCTCCGCCTCACCTGCCGTCGGTTCTGTGACCATGCCTACATTCTACTAGGCGCTTAGGATAAATAGGCGACTTCGTTTCCAGAAGTTACCTGTAGATTATGAGTTCGGAGAACTGACCAAACAAAGGAAATACGATGCCCCTCTTTCGACTTGACGCCAGTATCCGTACCGAAGGATCGGTGAGTCGCGCGATCGCCGACATCACTGAGACCGCCTGGCGCGACGACAACCCCGATGAAACGGTCATCCGCCGACACATCGGACTGGAACCCATCCCGTCCACGTCCTGGGCGACCTCAGTCTTCGCGGATCGTGCCCACCCCGAGAGCTTCACCAGCGAGCAGCAGGAAGCTGTCGCTCTGGCGGCCACGTTGGCCGACGAACTGCTCGAGGCTGACGCGTACCTCTTTGCCGTTCCGCTCTACAACTTTGGCGTCTCGGAGCACTTCAAGACGTACGTCGACCTGGTCATGACTGACCCACGCGTCGGCCCCGCAGCCGGCCAGCCGCTCAAGGGTCGACCCGCGGTACTGGTGACCGTGCGCGGCGGTGCCTACGGCGAGGGAACACCGCGCGAAGGTTGGGACCACGCCACGCTCTGGATGCGACGCATCGTCGAAGACGTCTTGGGACTGGACGTGCGTGTGGTTGAAACAGAGTTCACCTTGGTGGGAGTCAATCCGGCCCTCGATCAGTTCAAAGACATGGCCGCCGACATGCGTCGCGAGGCCGAAGTACGCGCGGGCGAACTCGGAAGCCACCTGTCGCACACGCTGGACTCACTGAGCGACTGACCGCGACGCGCCACAACGAAGGTTCAGGATCCTTCGGACAACGTGGTCGTCTCGCGCAGTCGAGCCAACAAGAAGCCTCGCTCGACGGTGTTCTCACAGAACGCGAGCGCTTCTTCATAAGCGAGCGCCGATTCACTGTTTCGCCCGAGTCGGCGTAGGAACTCGGCGCGAGATGACGACAAGTAGCTATACGAGGCCAAGGTGGGTTCGGTCGCCAGTTCGTCGATCGCGTCCAGGCCCGCCTGAGGTCCCTGAGCGAAACCAATCGCGACCGCGCGATTCAGCGCGACGATGGGAGATGGCCACACCACACTGAGCAGGTCGTAGAGTCCAACAATCTCGTCCCAGTCCGTCTCGTCCCAACTGGGGGCTTCGGCGTGAACGGCGCCAATGGCGGCCATGACGGCGAAACGCTCAGGCGGGCGAGATCGCAGTGCTTCGCGCACCAGCGCGACGCCCTCATTGATCTCTTCGCGATCCCATTTGATCCGGTCTTGTTCAGAGAGAAGTAGGAGTCGGCCCTCGGCGTCGACTCGAGTCTCGCGCCGCGAGTCAGAGAGCAGGATCAACGCGAGCAGACCCGCGACGCCACGACTCTCGGGCAGGAGCGCTCGCAACATTCGTGCGAGATCGAGGGCCCGTTCCACTAGGTCACGTCGCACGAGTTGATCCCCCGTGACCGCGGTATGTCCGGCCGTGAAGACCAGGTGGATGACGCTGAGCACGGCGTCAACGCGCTCGGGCAACTGTTCGCTCGACGGAACGACGTACGGAATGTGAGCGCCCGCGATCTTCTTCTTGGCGCGGGTGAGTCTCGCCGCCATGGTCGATTCGCTGACGAGTAGGGCTCGACTCACTTCGTTGGTCGTGAGCCCACACACCAGGCGAAGGGTGAGGGCGATCTGGGCTTCGGGCGAGAGCGCGGGGTGACAGCACGTAAAGATCAGGCGAAGTCGATCATCGCTCACGGTCACCGGGTCGCTGCCCTCCGAGAGGGAAGTGTTCTCATCGTCGGCGAGCATCGGCATCAGACGATCGAAGCGAACGTCGCGACGACGCAGGTCCAGCGCGCGGTGCCGCGCGACGGTGGTCAGCCACGCGCCGGTGTTGAGCGGTATTCCGTCCGCCGGCCACTTGGCTAGTGCCCGCGCGTAGGCGTCCTGGACGCACTCCTCGGCGAGGTCGATGTCGCCCGCCACACGCACCGTCGCGGCGAGCACGTAGGCCCACTCGCGACGGTGCGCATCGGCGACCGCACTCTCGACGTCGATCGTCACGTCTCGTGACTCCGATCAGTCAAAGACTCGGATGGGTCGTACTTCGAGTCCACCGTTCGGTGAAGGGATTCCCTTGGCGATCGCAATGGCTTCGTCGAGGTCGGCGGCCTCGATGAGGTAGTACCCCGCGAGGGCCTCTTTCGTCTCGGCAAAGGCACCGTCGGTCACGACGAACTCCCCCGGGGACGTCTCACGCAGCGACGTGGCGGTGCTGGTGGGCTGGAGCGCATTGCCGCCGCGAAGACTCGCGCCGTTGTTCTTGGCGAACTCCTCGTGGCCCTTCATCATTTTTCCCATCATCTCGGGCGTGGGGTTGCTCCACTGGGACTCATCGCCGTAGATGAGAATCAAATATTCGGACATCTTGTTCCTCTCCGGTCCCACGATGAGACCTTCTACCCATACCGACGCTCCAGTCTCAACGAAATCGACATGTCCAGCAACTTCATTTCGTCGACTCGGCCTCCCCAGGGGCAGCCGAGAACAGATACCTGGTAGCCACGCTGCGATAGGGCCGCCACTTCTCGGCGATGGCCAGCACTTCGGTAGGGGTGGGAAGGTGATCAAG
>CAWIZQ010000010.1:0-156174 GCA_963840595.1 uncultured Acidimicrobiaceae bacterium | reverse complement strand
CATGCTGCTTTTGTCCCCCGATGCAGTGCCTCAAACTCGACTGGGGTGAGTCTCCCGAGCCGGCGCTTGCGACGCTGACGATGGTATTTCTTTCGATCCAGTGGGTCAGATATCGCGAGTCGCAACTCTTCCTTCGTTTCCCAGCGTCGAGTGTTGAGGACGTTCTTCTGCAACAATGCGTGGAACGATTCAGATGGCCGCGTTGTCGGCCGCGGGGGGCGACTCGCCCCATCGAACCGACGAGTCCATTGTTCTTCAGCACCATCACGAATTTTCTGGATTGAAATTGAGATCCGCGATCCGAATGAACCTTCGTTCCGCTGGGGTCGCGTAGCGCAATCGCGTTCGAGCAACACCGCCAGGTCCGCTGTCATCCGATCACCGATCGAGTAGCCGACGATGCGTGTCGAGCACGCATCATCAACGAGCAGAGATAGAGCTTGCCCTCGTTGGCTCGGATTCCAGCGGTGTTGTGTTCGGTCAAATCGGTGAACCAGATTACGTCGAGGTCGTTGCCCTCGAACTCTCGTTGAACCAGGTCGTCGTCGAGCCGGTGGACCGGGCTTCTTCCCGGAGCGGGACTTCTTCAGAAACTGCTTCAGATCCGCTGCTCCGAACAGAGGCGCCACACTCGGCGCTCACTGACTCTCGGTCCAGGCGCTCGAGCTCGTCGCTGATGAAGCGGTAGCCGAAGGCGGGATCGTCGCAGTGGGCGTCGAAGGCGGCGTTGGTGAGATAGGCGTTCTCGTAGTCGCGAGGCGGCCAGGGTTCGCGCAACCACTTGTAGTAGCCCTGGAGCAGAAGCGGAGCACCCGGTAGGTCGCCGGTGACGGGGATTCCCTCACGGCTCAGTTCGCGGACCGGCAACTTCATTTTCGGGGGGGAGCTGCTTGGCGAAGTAGGCGGCGGCTCGACGCAAGATCTCGTTCTCCTGTTCGAGCGTCTTAATGCGCTTTCGCTGGGTGCGCTCTCGTTCGGACTCAACTGCTTCACGCCGCAAGAACGCCTCTTCAATGTCAGCTCTTCAACCAGTTGTGCAAAGTCCTGGCTTCGGAGATGCAGAAGTCCTTCGCAATTTGGCTGACCGGGGCCTCGTGTTTTCGAGCAACCGCCACGACGTCGTCGCGGAACTCGGCTGGATAGGCTCTCGCCATTGTTGCCGTCTTTTCCGTGAGGTGAATCCTCACAAGGTTCAATGTCAACCGAACCTTCAGCAGTCCCGCGGTCGCGACTTGATCCAGAAGTGGCAAACGACGGGACTCGACCCTCGCGCAAGTGTTCCGAAAGGCCTTCGCATTCTTGATTGGTATCTCGTGACACATTCTCTTGGATGGGCACGGGCCGCAGGTCCCGAAAATGGGATCACTTCTCCCATCTACCTGTTGCGCTCAACAAATGAGGGCAGGACATGGACGAGAGTCTCGACATAGAAGTACGTCACTGGCAAAGTCGCCAACGTGAGGTGGCACTTTCTGTCGCGTCAGATTTCTGACACAACAATCTCCGAGCACTCGATCGCAAGAGAAAATTGGGCCATCCAGGCGTTCGAGTTTTGGGAATGCAGATGGCGGGTGCCATGATCTAGAAGACGCACACCGGCCACGCCTTTCACTGGGATTTCCTGCGATTCCAACTGGCCTTCGATCTCAACTCAGACAGACGGAATCCTTTGTAAATCCAGGAGACGTGTTCAACCACTCCGAATCCTGCCGCCAGTTAGGTCCATTTAAATTTGGACATTCCAAGGGGATAAACCCTGAGGCGACAAGAAGGTCTCCGTCTTCGCGAATCGGAATCGGAATCGTCAAAAAACTCCACGGCCAAGGGCTCCGACTCGACTCTCGGGACCCTCTCAATGCATTCCCGGGCCAACCATCGCAATATTGAGCAAGGTGCCGAGTTGGCCTTCCCCTGCACCAAGAGCACCACCCAGGTCGATGCATGATTCATAGTGACATCACTCTCCTGATCGCAGTCTCAATAACGATGATCGGGCTCAGCCCACTTCAGCACCAGTTCAAGTGGAACTCGGCCAAAGGGTTCCAACCTGAACGAGCACGCGTCCTCATGTAGTGGGCAGGTATATCCAACGTATGAATACACGCAGTCGGGATACGTGCCCAACTGTGGCGGTTGAGTTGAACTCCAAGCTTAATATAATCAATGCCTGCACATTACGATCCGGTTGATCTCCTGCATGTGAGACAGTGGCCTGTCGATACGCGCCCGTGTTTGATAACCTGGCAACCTCTCGACCGCTCTTCTTCGCAGTGGTTCAGGTTGCCGTTGGCCGACGAAGGGCCTGTCGGGTCAGAGTGTCTTGAGGCCGTTCATCCAACCGCGGATGGGAATGATTATCCGCTCACGTGCTCGCACGGCAAGGTCAACGTGGCCGCCTGGGAGTCGTACGCCGAGTTCCTCCCGAAGTTGCTCACGCTCGGCCGCAGCGTGACCCGATGCCAGGTTTATGAGGGCTGAAATGAATCCCTCCTTGTCAAAGGAGGATTTTCTAACTACTCCTGAGGTGGAACGCGTGTACACGTTGGCTTCCATTTACTACGGGTGGACTATCAACGTTCCATCGCCAGCAAGCACTCCGGCACCTGCTTGGGAGAGCTCTGCGCATCGGATTGAACATGGAGTCACTGCCGCGAATCACCGCGTAGTTGCCGCTCCATCAAATCGGATCGCCGGTTCTGCGTCAGCGTGTTCCCGAGGAAGCCGATCTAGTCCGCTGAACGTTAGAAGCAGCGCGGGTTCGGAGTGGTTGAACTCCGGATCGCTACGTTGGAATCCATTCCGTTGCGAACTCTGGTTCGATCTCTGAATACGTCGAAATCGAACTCTGGGTCATAGTCGACTTCGGTAGCTTCGACAACTCTGTAAATCGCCCCTTGGAAGTGCGATGAAGCGCTGAAGGCACAACGCCTCTTTCGCGATCGAGGCTCAACTCGAGTATTTCGGGGTCGCCGATCGTCAGACCGTGCAATCCCTGCCCGCGCTCGGATGCTCCCCGTCGAGTGTCGTCGTCTTGGCGTCAATTGTCTGTCGCCCTGCTCGCATTCCGTCTGAAAGATCCATCACTTGAAGCAGATCAAAGTATTCCGAGGTCCGGTATCAAGTTGTTCCCGTCCCCCAGACCATGACCTTGGCTTGTTTTTCCGCCATTCGTAATTGACCTGCCGTGCCCGTTGCTCCAAAACGTCGATCCCTCGATAACCACATCAACCGGGTCGTGTCCTACTTGAAAATTCGCGCGGCGCCGTCCTGGAGCGGCCCAAAGCCGCCAGATCTCCTCTCGAACCAATGGCGCAACGTCAGCCGCGGACTCAGAGGCCTCGTCCTCACCCGACTTCGATCTTGGAACGTGGCAAACGAGCGCCGCGCGCTGCCAAGCGGTCGTTGTGGGCGTGCCACGCTTCGTTCTGAAGATTGCTATCGATCCAAGTTCGACCTTGAATGAATAGCGTCGTCCAGCGAGAATCTGAGATTTCCAGCAGATCAAAGAATTCAAGTTCAAGCGCTGACATAGATAAACCATAGGGAGATCCCAAGATTTGGTTCGGTCAGCTACGCTGAGCACGTGTCCAAGGATGCCAGACTCGCACCAGTGGCTGATCGTTTTCGTTTTGCGCAGGTGATCATTGTGGCTGCGGCTGGTTGCCTCGTCCCGTTTACCTCATCAGTGGTGGGTGCGAGCGTCGCACCCACGTGTCAGAGCACTTCAGTTCACGTATCCGAGTACGACTCCTGGGTCGGTGCCGGGAATGTCAATGATCTGTACTGGATTCGCAACGTGAGTCGACAAGCGTGTTCGGTTCGCGGCTATGTGGAAATCTCCTTCATTGGCGACTATGGCTTTGCCGAGCACAACTTGAAGAAACCCCATGCGCTCTCGGTCGAGGTCGTCAACTCCCTCAACGGCGGTGCCAATGGCAACAATTCTGGTGGGGTAAAGACCAGAGTGATTCCGAGGGTGACTCTAGATCCAGGTGATTTGGCATCGTTTTGGATCTACGGAACTGATGAGCCGTCTCGATCTGGCCACGGGTCAACAGACGCAGTGCATCAGCTCGTTTCGGATGCTGGTGCGACTCCCGAGTACCCATCGAACAGACGTTGTGGCTTCCCCACCGCACAACGGTTTCACTGGTGCGGAAAGGTCAGACCTCCGACCCATCCGGTCGCCGGGGACTCTGGGACCAGTCCTCCGCGATCATTGTCTTCCTATTTCGTACCCCCAGTTGGCCGCCAATGCGAGGTTTCAGACCCGCATCATCGGGTCTCGGACGCCAACAAGCTCCGACCGGTTCAGTGACCATTGCTTGCTCGTGTTTGTGCCGCAGGTCAAGTGTGATGCAGTTCGTGCGAGTGCCGTGATACAGAGAACGCACCGGCCTCAGACCATTGTGTGAGAATCGGACGATGTTGGATTGGGACCGTGGGCTGCCACGACGACTCGACCTTGGCTTTCAACCTGCCCCATCCGGTGGCCTGATGCATTTTTGACAACGCGAAGAGGGACGCCGGAGCTATTTAACGATATGGGGATATCCATCGGGATTAACAATGTCGAAGAACCCAATCTGCGCCTTAGTCACCGGGGTCGGCTGTGGTTTGCGCAAAGCGTCTTCGGATACCCAAACGAAGACGCTTTTGAGCGCGATCGAAGAGGAGACGGGCTCGGTCACGGATTCTTTGAGATTGAAGGCTCGAGCTGGCTAACGAATCTCCACGAATACAACCGCGAAACAATTGAAAGTGACATTCCAATTTCTGGCGATGTACCGCGCCACTACTTCATTGGGTCAAAAGATGGGTCGTGCCAAATGCTGTGCCGTGAATTACTTGTCGAGCCCTTCCCTGGCCAGAGCGTTGGAGAAGTAGTTCGCGAAGTAGAGGAGCGAGAACGTCTCGAGTATCAGGAGAACCTACGTCAGATTCCACGACGCGATCGAATGCCACAAAGGCGACAACTAAAGCATCGCAGCGATGGAGTTTGGATCCTCCGCTCGGAGAAATTGTTCACGTCAGTTGTTCGACTCCATCCAAACGCTCGTTTGTCTTTTGCGGGCCATGCAGTTTACGGGTGCCGCGACACGGGAGGCGCAACCAAGATAGGTTCGGGACATGTCGAGATGCCCCACAAATGTCAACTGAACCACCGCGCAAGATCTTGAGGATTTCGCGAGGGCACTGATGAGGATGGTTCGCGACAAGGCAATTCGAGCCTGTGACGAACTCGTCGCCGGAAACGTGCGAGGCCTGTCGGGGAACGATGGAGCGAAGTGCTGAAAACCGAAGAAATTCGTAGCGCGATCAAGTATCTGCTCCCGGACGTCGTTGACGAGACACTGTTTGCCTTGCTCGATACGATCGATAACGACAAGTTGGACTTCGTTATCGCCTCGACATCGGGTAATTCTGCCGCCTTAACAGCTAAAGGCATGGCGATTGGCGGGCTGGCTCATGGGAAGTGGAGGCTGGCGAAGCCAATTCTCAAGCGGAGCGTCATTTCGATGACTTCAAAGACATCGGCGGCAGGTAGGCATCCGCGCCATCATCGCGTCGACCATGTTGAATCCGCCGGTCGGAGCTCGTTGACGTCGGCTCTGCGACATAGTCTTCCAAGTTGTTCTCTTCGATCGACGAGTGCGGGAAAATGCCAAAGCACAGCCGCGGTACCAGGAGTGTCTGGGACATGGCTTACGTTCACTTGGTTACGTGGCGCGTCGGTGTCTGACATCGACGCAGTACACGCCGGAGAAAGCCGGGTGGTTACATGCACCTCCGTAGGATATCGCGCAATTGCCCCACAAGTTCACGATTGGGAAGCTGTACGTTGCCCGAAGAGGAACTCGCCTGGAAAAGGGATTACGGGCGGAAAGATTTCGCGTACAATCCCGGTCTAAACCGGGCTTTGAAAGATCGAACTGTTTCACATTTCAGCGAATGGAACATAAAGCGAGGGCTCTTCAAGATCATCGCTGCGGCTGGGCCGGATGGCAAGGTAGAGATGGCGGTGCCCAATGGCGATGTTCGATTCCTGCGCTCATGGATTGAAGGCAGAGAGTCCCAAGAAAAGGATGGCGGGTCACAGGACGACTCGGACCACCTGTTTGATCAACCGCCCGATTGATATAGCCGCGAATGCGAGGTTGCAGATCTGTCGGATCGGTTCCGGAGCCAACAAAGTCCGAGCTCTCGGCGAGTTGAGAAGGTGCTAGATATCCATTGGTGAAGCAGATCGTCGCAGTACTTATGACCGTCGCGCTCAGCGTCACGGCGATCGGTGCTGCCTCCGGTGCTGCGTCACTTCCCGCTGTAACTTCGGCGCCCATTCCGGTTCAGTCTGGATTCGACGGAAGCGAACAGTTCTGCGGGACGATCGGCGTCGTTCAATACGTGGCACTGAAGAGTCACGTCAAGCTCAGAGTGCATTTCACCGCATTGAGAGCTAACCGCCAATACTCGATCGTCTGGCGGAATAACGCGGTGAGGGGCTATACGATCGGCGCCTTCTAACTACTAGCTCGGGTAGCGTTCGCAAGGGCTCACTTCGCCTATTTCGCCCGGGCGAAGTTCGCGGCATTGGAATTGAGGTCTACTTCCTTGTTGGCCTCGTTGCTTCGGGCGTCGAGAGATTTGCGCCTTGCGAGGTCGTGACAAAGTAGACCGATGCGTTTCTCGCGGATGAACAACTGCAGCATCCAGGACAACCCCCAGCCAGAGAATGTTGCCATCGGTCCTCCGACTCGAGCCCGACAAGTGCCCACGAAGTGCCCAAGAAGTTCGAGTGGGGGGCACACGTCCTCAGAAACTGTCCTTTCATCAGCGACGTTAGGCGTTGTTGGAAGATTCACCGGTCAGCCTTCCAAGCTGGCCATGCGGGTTCGATTCCCTTCACCCGCTGAAACAAACATGAACTCGTCGCCAAGCGACGCAAGTTCGTTCTCTTGTTCAGTCCCAAACGACGACACTTCGCTTCTCTCACTCGACGAGAGGAACTTCGTTCGTGAATGCATCCGCCGAAGTGACCCATTTCCAGTGCATACGAGCGTGATCCGCGTTGGTGGCAAGAACACCGCCGAGAGTACCGTCGGCCCAAGGGGCACCCTCGAGATGTTCCTCCAGTTGCTCGTCCGACAGCTCAGCCAGCAACTGAAGGGTCGCGCTACGCGCATCGGCCGTCAACGCCACGACCGTAGAAAACGAATCGTTGTGGTGATCAACCTGATACTGATCAGTCCTGGCGTGAACTATTGCCGCGATTTGCTCTCGAGTACGATTCGCGCCCCTTCCATCCTTCAGTAGGCCAACGGGGTTTTGGTGACCCGAAAGATGACGCCGAATCATCTCGACAAAGTCCCTTTCGATGAGCGCCAGGTGTCCGAAGTGGTCGAGAGCGTTCCAGAGATTGGTCGGGTCGTGTTCACTCTTGGTAAGAGGTCTACGCAGTTGTTCTTCAGAGAGCTCCGAGTAGAGCGCCAAGAGCCAATTTCTACTGTCGTTCAATCCCGACTCAATTTCTACCCGCTTCATATGACCCCACTTCCGCTGAGGACGTTACCTTTCCCCGATTAAATCAGGCGGAAATGATGTCCAGTATCAGGAACGCAGTCATCATGGTTGAAGATCTATTAGATCCTTGACGGCTACATCGCTTACCGATATAGTTGTGCGATGATCAATTCAATTGAAGGGCTTGGAAGAAATGCGGGTGCTGCCGTCCTGGTTCTCTCAAGCCTCGCAGGTGGAGACAAGCACGGATACGCACTCGTTAAGGACGTTGAGGAGTTTGCGGGCGTTCACCTTGCACCTGGAACGCTCTACCAAGTCTTGGCTCGACTTGAGGCTCGGGGACTAATCACTGCCCTGGAGGCCGATGAACGCCGGCGCCCCTATCGATTGACCGCGCAAGGAGCAACGGTGCTCGCCGAATACATCACCGCACAGCAGCGAGTTCTCAAAACCGGTCAAGCTCGGCTCAAGCGAACCTGGAACCTGGCATGAGAAAGGACTCCGGCGAAGTGCGCCGCGCGACACGACTTCTTCGCTGGTATCCCCCCGCCTGGCGTGAGCGCTACGGCGAGGAGTTCGCTGACCACTTAGAGCAGGAGTTCGCTGATCGACCTATCGACGTCAGACGAGGTGTCAACGTCGCATACAAAGGACTCGTCGCTCGATTCGATGACATGGGTCTCTCGAGTAGTGCACTTGACCCTGGTGATCAAAGTCGTGCAGCGCTTGGTACCAGTTTTGCGCTGATCACCCTCTTGTCATTAGTCGCACTGAACTATTGGTCGAGGGCAATGCTGATGTGGAGCACTCGTCAGTACCACCCGATACCCATCGATGCCACGACGGGCATCCTGACTGTTGCGACATGGCTCTTGCTCCTCACGCTCCTGGCCATCGTGCTGGTGGTTCTGGTGTTCGCTGTGCGCCAGATAGTTGGTGGACGCGTCCGCCGGATTGTGTGGCCCCTAGCTTTTGCCGTCGTTTCGGCTGGATACGTGTACTACACCGTTCGCTGGTTGCCCCGAGCTCTAGAACAGTACAGCTATATGGTCCAGGGCGGTTACCGGTGGACTCACCCCGGATCAGCCGCCTACGCCTTGGCCGATATCGCACGTTCAATTACGCAGCCATGGATATCCATGTGGAGTCCGGGGGCAACTGGTGGACCCACGTCGCAAATCGTTATGAGAGATCTGGCACCGATCGCCGTCTTGATCTTTGGTGTGGCGATGGCTCTTCTCGTGCGCCGAGTTGAATTGCCGGGACCCATCAAGCGACTTGGCTCGGCGACGGTTGGACTTTTCGGCTTCCTATTGGCTGTGTTTCTCCTTACCGATCTCGTTTGGTTCACCGTCGGTGGGCCAAACGGAGAGCCCCCGTTCTGGACAATGAATAACGTGGCGGGCGCAGCGTACCTCGTCTTGATGGCACTTGTACTCATCCTCATTACGCGTTTGGGACTGCTTGCAAGAAGGAACGAGCCGCGGCGCCATAAGCGGAACCATATTGAGATCGTCGGATTACCGAACGAGTCGGTCTAGAGAACCTGACTCGCCACTCGCGAGGCACGAAATCCCAAATTCGTTGCTTGTTAATTTTCGTCAAATGTAAAGAACCGATTGAGACTGGAGAAGTGCTCGCCGGTGGCGGATCGTCAGGCGCTCGACATTGAGTCGTCTACCGACTTGTACGTCCATGGACAGCCGCCAGGTCCGCTCGTCATATCGAGCGAAAACGAAAATGCGTCCCTCAGCAACGTTCTCCGGCGGGTTTAGATTGATCCCGTGCATCTGAGCACCGTCATTCTTCCCGTTGAGCGCTGGCCAGCGTCCCGCGAGAAATGGCGTCGAGCCGAGGAACTGGGTTTTCACGCGGCGTACTCGTACGATCATCTCTCGTGGCTCCGCCTCCAAGATCGCCCGTGGTTCGGCGCGGTTCCGACCTTGACTGCCGCCGCCGTGGAGACTTCTCGTCTCCGTCTTGGCCCGTTGGTGACATCTCCGAACTTTCGCCACCCCGTTCCCCTGGCGAAGGATCTGCTGTCGATCGACGACGTCTCAAACGGTCGCCTCGTCATTGGCGTGGGGTCTGGCGGGCTGGGCAATGACTTCACTGTTCTTGGCGAGACGGTCTCATTGCGTGAGCGAACCAGTCGATTCGTCGAGTTCGTGAACTTGCTCGATGAATTACTGAGAAACAACGAAACCTCGTTCGCGGGCGACTTCTATCGCGCGAACGAAGCGAGGATGATTCCGGGGACCGTTCAGACCCCACGGCCACCTCTCTTCATTGCTGCCGACGGAGCACGGGGAATGCGCCTCGCAGCCCAGGTTGCTGACGGATGGATCACGTTGGGTCGTTCGGCAAATGACGACGCGTCGAGCCACGAGGTCATCGCTGCCCAGTCGGCTCAGCTCAATGACATCCTCATAGAAGAAGGTCTGCTGACCAACTCACTCGAAAGGCTCTTGCTGGATGGCTTCTCCAACGAAAACCCTCTCGCGTCTCTTAATGCTTTCGTCGACTGGGCTGGGCGCTATAAAGAACTCGGAATCACGGAACTCGTGATCCACTGGCCGCAACCAGGTTCGCCGTTTGAGTCGGATTTTGGCGTCTTCGAACAAATCGCCACCGAGGGCCCCGCCCAGCTCTAGTCATTCAGGGGAGGCGGGTCACCGAGATAAGAATCGCTTCGCCGTTCAATATTTGGTACGCCCGAGCGCGGGACCGCCCGGGCAGGCATCGAAGAACGACCCGATGCTGCTTGTCTCCAGGTGACCTGAGGACGCCTCGGTCATCGAGGACAAGGAGTAATGACCGCGCGAACTAACACGCGAGCTTCGAAAAAGGAATCGCTGTGCATGCTCGACGGGCGACGATCTGATTCCAGAGGAGATCCGTGGCGTCCACGCGCAGAGATTGAATCTAGATACGGCGACGTGTCTTCCCAAAGACGCCTGGAATCTGGCACCACGACGTCGCGGCGGGATAGAGGCGATACAGGTCTTGACGGTCGCCCGCCGGCGTGGTGATCGAGGCAAACATCGAGCCGTCTGGTGCGAGCACCATCGAGTTTGTGAGCGGCGATGAGTCAGGGCCGTAGTTAGCGGCCGGAATGGCGAGGTAGCTCAAAATTCGTCCAATTGAGACCGGAGTCCGTCGATCGCAGGAGCGGATACTCCGATGACGGATCAACCAGATACAACTCGCTCGACGAGACTGCCACGAGTTGCTGAGTCGACGCAGCTGTCAACCGGTCGTGACCCACGTCGAGTATCTCCACTTCACGTCGGTCGATGCGCGTCGCGCCCGGCGGTCCCGACGAGCAGCGGTTGGAAGTCTTCGGTCATGTTGCAGTTGCCCCACGCGTACTGTCCGAATGTCACGCACGGCCCGCTGGCCGGACAACCGAGCGTCGAGGTGTGCCAACTCACCCCGCCGTTGGTCGTCACTTCAGCCGTGACGTAGCCGTTTCTGGTGCCCTGTGGAGACTCGCCGTTACTGATGTTGTCGCGACTGAAGAGCGCCGCGACGCCGTTGCCGTCGGTCGTAAAGCCGCCGAAGTCTTCGAGCGAGAATCCTCTGGGGAGCGGCACCGTGTGCCACGTCGCTCCGGCGTTCGTCGTATACACCGGGGCGAGATAGAGCGGCGGAATGCTCGCGCCCTCCCCCGCGCTGAATCCGGCGTACACGCTGTTGGGAAAACTCGGATCGAGTTGCACCGCTGTGCACGCGGGCGCGGTGGTGGTTGAGGCAGGAAAGAAGTGCAAGGTCGAACCTCGAAGGGCGCTCGCGACACCAGTGGTCGAGATCGTTGCCGGAGAAGGAGCCGCCCGTCACCACGATTCCGGAGGTTTCGCACCACGCGACGCGAGACGAATTGGGCGCGGCGTCGACGGCCGATGGTCCGGAGTACGTGGACGACACGGAGTGAATGTCGCCCAATTTGGACCACGGCGGACTCGGTCCAATTCGCACGCGGGTGGGAGTGAGCACCACGTTGAAGCTGCCCGCCAACTTCGAGGCCGAGTACGCGAGGACGCGGATACGATCGTGCGCGTCGATCCGGGCGTGACGGAGATCGAATAACTAAAGGACGGACCAATGAGGTCCTGGACCGGGTGCCCAACCGCTCACCATGACTTCGTCGCCCACCCGTGCGGTCGAGGGACCAACGGTCATTGTCTCGCACTGACGTCCGCGAACGCATCGCCGAGGTTTCGGGGCTTCAGTTTGATCGACGTCTTCGCCTCGGCCGGTCTCAACGCGCAGCCCGAGATCGACGTCAGACACTGCACGCCAACTTCGATACGAGCCCGACGTCAACGCGTGAACGGACACACTGCCGCTGCGCGCTACGAGCCACGCCGTTTGGGGAACCTGCAGCGTCATCTGGAATTTTCGTCGACGACAGCCAACGGATCTGAACACCTTGCTCCTGCCAAACCTCCGCAGCCGTCCCAGCAGAGATTGGCGAAGGATTCGCCGAGGCGACAAGGCTTTGTTGAGATGTCCCGTGAGGACAACCTGTTCGCCGGGCGTCACGGCCTTTCGCAGGGGTGACAGCGAAATGCTCACCGTGGGAGCCGGTTTGGTCGTAGTCGTCAGCGCCGTCGTCGGCAAGGAGTTGGAGACACCTTCGACGAAAGGCCTGCAGCGCCACCACGACCGAGCTGCTGCGAAGATTGGGCACGCGAAAACATCCCGTGAATAGTCACCGTTCAGCAACTGGTGAACGTTGTCGCCCTCGTCTGGAGCGCATAGCGAGTTGGGATTGAGCACCGAGGTAGCGATCGGGAGTCGGATGGGACCGGGGAGGCGTGGTGCTCGAACGAGCCGCCGCTACAACTGGCGAGAACGAGTGCGGCAAGTGCGACGCACAGCGCGGGGCGAACGACTCGTCGTGTCGCGCATCTTCTGACGTCACGTGCAACTTCGACACGCTCGCAACGTAATGCGACTCAGCCCGACTGAGAACCCTTTGACATCGAATCGTCATTTGACGGCGCCGCAGTTTTTGGAATAACGACCTTCCAACTCGCGCCGCCGTCAGCGGTTGTCCAGAGCGTCATCCGCTCATTATCGCTGTCGTTGTTTCCCAGTACGAGTCCGTCCGAGTCATCAAAGAATGTGACTTCGGACGTGCCGCCCGCGGTACTCCCGATGAGCGGTTGTACCGCTTTCCAGACGGCTCCGCCGTCGAGTGTCTCCATCAGCGAACTGCGGCCACCGACGAGAAAGGCCTTGTGCTGGGAGAGGAGGTCGATCGATCCGAGATATCCGTCGTCGATTTCGGGAAATGACGTCTCGCTGGCGCCAGCCTTCAGCGTCCACGTCCTGCCCCCGTTGGATGACTCGAGCACGGTCTTCAGCTGCATGCCCGGCGCTCGGCTGGGACGCGCACACCGTCATGAGTGTCCCGTCCGGAGCGACCGAGAATGCCGCCGACCATGCTCCGATGTGGCACGGCACCTCGCGATTCGACCACGTCGCGCCACCATTGGTTGTGAACCAGAGCGGCGCAGTGCTCGGCTTCCCGCTGAACTGAGGATTGGGCGACAACATCACGTACGCCGTGTTCTCGACTCAGTCGGACCAAGTACGTCTGCATCGTGGCGGGATGATCGGCCAGATCTCGTTCGTGCTCCCCCACGGGCTCGGAGCAGACTGCCACGTACGTCCTCCGTTCGTCGACTCGAGAAGACCCACCGCACAGGGCAGCGGACCGAGTCAACTCTGTGTGAGTGCAGACGGATCTCAGACGCCCAGATCGAACGTGCCGACCGCATCGACGTCCAAGATCGGTCCGAGGTGAGGAACTCGTGACCACGTCAGCGCGTTGTTGTGGCTCACGTAGAGTTGCGGCCCGAAGAGGAACAGGTCGCCACGGCCGTCAGATGTCAGCTCCGTGTCGAAGTCCCTGCTCGCGCAGTCCCACGACATGACGTGAACCAGTGGGCTGAATGTCGCTCCACCGTTCGCGGTTCGTCCGACGTAGTCCTTGCACGTGCGCCCATTCAGCGACTCCCACTGAAAAGCGCCGAAGCCGTCTCGTCGGACTGGAGAAGTGAATTGCTTCCAGCTGGAGCGACGTCGAAAAAGACGTGCCCGACGCGGCGAGCGATGTGGCTTGATTGGTCCCAACCGACAGGAAAGCGCTGATCAGCGACGGTCGCAAGCCACGTCGCGACCGACGCGACCAGACGCGTGACGCGAACGCTGCTTCGACTCCGCGATCGAACCCGCTTGAGACTGCCGCTTCGTCGCGAAACTCTGACACGTTCGCAACGTAATTCAGGCGGAGCTGGTTTCACCCACGTTGACATCGAATCGTAAATAGAACGAACGCTTAGTTCAGAAGCTTGTTGACAAGGACCATCACCCGATAAGCGATCTCGTTACGAATCTCTCGAACCGTAACGAGATCCTTTCCGCTGGGATCCTCGAGTTCCCAGTCCTCGTAATGCTTGCCCGGATACACGGGGCACGCGTCACCACAGCCCATGGTCACGATCACGTCGGCGTCCAGGCCCATCTGGTCGGTCAGCTTCTTGGGCGACTCATCCGAGATGTCGATGCCCACTTCTTTCATCGCCTCGATCACCGCAGGATTCAAGGTGTCGGCGGGATCGGAGCCGGCTGAGTCGATCACGACTCGACCTTTCGACATGGAGCGAGCGAACGCGGCTGCCATCTGCGAACGTCCGGCGTTGTGCACACAAAGAAAGAGAATGTGGGGAGTTTCGGAGGCGCTCATCAGTTGGTTCCTCCCTGTACCAGGGCGTCGGTGACGCGAGAGGCGTCGCGCGGCGTGAAATTCGTGAAGAGGGCCTTTACGAGTGCGAAGCCAACGACTCCCCCGACGATTTCGGCGCCGACGAAGAGGGGGGCGGAAGCGGGCGCGATTCCGGCGAAGGTGTTCGAGAACATGCGGCCCACCACGATGGCGGGATTCGCAAAGCTCGTCGAGCTCGTGAAGAAGTAGGCACCCGCGATATACGCCCCGACCGCGGCGGGAGCGAGCGAGCTGCGCTTCGCTTTCGCCAAGGCGAAGATCACGAGCACGAGTCCCGCGGTCGCGACGACCTCAGAGAATCCGTGGGCCAGCGTTGCTCGGTGGTCGCTCGAAAATGAAACCGCTGGCCTCGAGAACATCAGGTTGGCAAGAATCGCGCCGCTGGTGCATCCGGCCACTTGCACGACGAGATACGACCACGCCGTGCGCCAACTGATACCACCGAACGCGGCGTCGACGAAGGAGATCACGGGATTGAAGTGCGCGCCGGAGATCGGACCGAACGTCGCGATGATCACGTACAGACCCACTCCGGTGGCTGCAGCGTTTTCGAGGAGCTCGAGGCCAATCGCGTGCGGTGAGTAGGTCTGGGCGGCAATGCCCGAACCGATGACGATCGCGGCGAGCAACAGGCTGCCGAGGTACTCCGCGAGGGCCTTTCGCCAGAGCGGCGTGTCGCTCAGCAGCACGCGGGGGCGCCGTTCGAATCGCTCGACGTGAAACAGCACGTCTCGTCGCCCGTCATTCCAGCGGCGCTGAGTGAGTCGGCGAGCACGGTGTAGACCTCCCACGGAGAGCCATCCACGCCGTCGACCCAGACCTTGTCCTGCACGGCGAAACAGCACGTCGTGGACTCTTCGATTCGGGTCTCGAGCCCGACGCCCGACAGGTAGTTCGATGCCTCGGCCACTTCATCGGTGGAAAATACCTCAACTCCGAGGTGATTGATCGATCCCGGAACTCCCCCGCCCTCAATGAGCACCAACTTGAGCGGTGGCTCCTCGATGGCGAAGTTGGCGTAACCACTACGAACTTTCGCGGGCTCAGACTGGAAGAACTTGGAGTAGAACTCGACCGCCTCATCGAGATTTGAGACATTCAGGGCAAGTTGGATGCGCGACACGCTGACTCCTTACATTGATGACTGTAAATGTAAAGGTAGTCGTCACATTGATGGTTGTCAATGTTACGCTTCGTGGATGGCCCGCACGATTCCTCTGGCTACGATCAAGGACGCGGCGGCCGGTTGCTGCAGTCCGCTGAGCGAGGGCGAACTGAGCGAGAGCGAGGCACAACAAGCGGCGACGATCTTTGGCGCACTGTCGGACCCGGTCAGGCTTCGAATGCTCTCGCTCATCGCCACCGAGACCGAAGTCTGCAGCTGCGCTCTGGAAGAGCCTCTGGGCAAGAGTCAGCCCACCATCTCCCATCACACCCGCATCCTCGCCGAGGCCGGTCTCATCGAAGGAGAGAAACGAGGACGCTGGATGTGGTGGCACGTGGTGCCCGAACAGCTCAACAGCGTCGCAAACATTCTGAGGACGACTCGACTGAATCCAATCTGAGCGTCGCGAGGATCGAGGCACAAGCCCTGTAGGGCTATTTGGTGAGTATCCTTACGACGCTCCGAAGCGTTTTCATTCGCGATGTCATCTGCTGAGTGACTATCGCTTGAACGTCCTCGGTGCCGTTGAAGTATTTGAACGCTGGCTCATTCCCGAACAGGGTTTGATAGTCGGGCCATTCCGCTAGCAATTCGATTGTCTCGCCCACCCACGCTTCGATCGCTGCAGACAGGGTGGCGGGAACGTAGACACTTACCCCCGTTTCCTGAGGGCATTGATCAAGCAGAATCTCGCCCGTCTCACTTGCGCTCACGACGTCCTTTACATTCTGGGGCATCCACTTTTCCTGTAGCCCAACGTTGCTGTTAGATACGGATATTCGTTCCGACCCGGCGACATCGATTGCGTTGCCCTGAACGTCAAAGTTGATGTTTGCGATTGAAATGTCGTGACTGCCACGGAACACAAATCCCGATCCTGGAGGGGCCGGTGGGTACTCAGAGATCACGCCAGAGTTCTCTAGATCGTCGGAGTTGATATCAACGCCATGAACGGCGCCAGTCGGTGAGTTCACGAACTTCTTGGCGTTGATCGATGAGCGGGTAGGCGTAGGTGAAAGTTCAGAAGTTTTTGGTGAATTCGTCGCCGCATGGATGGCATGTATCGCCGTGCTGATGACCCACAGCAAGCCCAGAATAAATACAACTACCGACGCAATAAAAAGAGGATTGCTCCCCAGGCTCTTATGCACGGCAAGGCCCACAATCAGAGCGCCGGAGGCGCCCACGCCGCACACCCCGAATCCCATCTGACTCGACGTAACGTGGTTGATTGGCACCGGTCTGAACATATCCCGAACTGAGTTTGATTGGTTGCGCGTTGCCAGTTCGTGCTCTCCCTACGGGCCCCTCATGCCAGACTCAATGGTCCATGAACGAAGACGGCTCGGTGCCACCGGCTGACGGCGTTGTACCGCTGGCGACCCTTGCGCGCGAGTGGACCCGGTTGGGTTGCATCGGCTTTGGCGGACCGCCGACTCACATCGTTCTGCTGCGCCGACTGTGCGTCGACGAGCGGCACTGGCTTGACCCCGAAGAGTTCGAGGACGCCATTGCCGCGACGAATCTTCTTCCGGGTCCCGCCTCCACACAGCTGGCAATCTTCTGCGCCTGGAAACTGCGGGGCGTTCGCGGAGCGATCATCGGAGGTCTGGGCTTCATCTGCCCCGGTCTCCTTCTGATCATCGCGCTCTCGGCGGTCTTCCTCGCCAAGCATCCTCCGATCGGGATTCTCGGGGCCGCCGCCGGAGCGGGCGCGGCGGTGCCTGCGGTAGCTCTGCACGCGGCACGAGGACTCCTGCCGGCCAGTTGGAAACGGATCGGGAGCACCGTAGTGCAACAAGGTCGGTGGGTTGGGTACGCCGTCGTGGGCGGCGTGTGCGCCGCACTGTTCGGTGAGTACCTAGTGTTCGCTCTCATCGCGTGCGGAGCCATGGAGATCGTGATTCGTAGGCGCGACGCGCTCGGCGCGACCGGGTTTTCGCGCTCACTGCTGGTCGGAGCAGTTCACACCACGGCGATGGGAGGCCTTGCGGCGCTTAGTTGGGAGGCGATCAAAGTTGGTGCGCTCTCCTACGGGGGTGGCTTTGTGATCATTCCCCTGATGCAGCACGACGCAGTCACTACCTATCACTGGATGACGGGACCTCAGTTCCTGAACGCGGTCGCCCTCGGCCAAGTCACACCGGGTCCCGTCGTCCAGACGGTGGCGGTCGTGGGCTACGCCGCGGCCGGAATTGGCGGTGCGTTCCTCGCCGCCGCACTCGCGTTCGCCCCGTCATTCGCCTTCGTCCTCGCCGGAGGATCGAAGTTCAACGCAATTCGCTCCAACGAAGGGGTGCAGTCCTTTTTCACCGGCGCGGGACCGGCCGTCATCGGGGCTATCGCCGGTTCGGCGATTCCACTGGGACTGTCCCTGCATCAGTACTGGCAGATCCCGGTTCTCGCGGGCGCGCTGTTGTGGCTCTTAGTGTTTCGGCGCAGCGTGGTCGGATGCCTTCTCGCCGCCGGCGTGCTGGGGGCAATTTTGGGCCTCGTGGGCGTCCACGTGTAGGGGTTGGCTCGCACGCCGCCACGAGCTTCGGGTCGCTACTTTTCGTTGAAGGGGTCAGACTCCGAGCACTATGGGCGCTCGAAGTTCCAGATTTCTCCCGTTTCCTCGCCCAGAAGGTGAGATACCAGTGACTCGCCAGACTCATCCGGGGTGATCAAGGTGCCACTTTCGTGCATGTCGATGAAGCGCTGGTGCAAGGCCTCACCGATTTGCTCACCGGGTTGGCTGCGGATCCACGCTTGCATCTCGGTGTCAACCGTTCCCGGCCGATAGACGTTCACGGTCACTCCCGTGCCCGAAAGCTCAGCCGCCAAATTCAAGGAGTGGGCTTCCAGCGCGCCTTTTGACGTCGCGTAGGCGTTTCCGCCGATCATCGATCCGGGTCGCGACACGATGCCGCTCGACACGTTGACTACTCTCCCCCACCCTTGCGCCAGCATTGCGGGCAGTACGCCGAGGGTGAGTTGAACGGCTCCGAAGACGTTGATCTGCATCGCTTGGCGCCAGTCAGCCAGATCCACCGTCGCAGTCGCTCCGAGCGGCCACACGACCGCCGCGTTGTTGATGAGGATGTCGACGGCACCTCCGGCGTCGCGGATCTCGTCCAGCGCTCGCGACACGGATTGAGGGTCGCCGACGTCGGTCGGTATCACGATCGCCTCGCCCCCGTGTTCACGCACCAGCATCGCCGTCTCGTTCAGTTCGCTTTCGGTACGCGCGAGCAAGATCACCCGCGCGCCGCCACGAGCCAGGGTGATCGCAGTCGAGCGACCGATTCCTCGACCCGCGCCGCTCACCAGTGCGGTTCGTCCACGAAAGTCGCTCGTCATAGGCTCTCCAGCACCGCCGTCACATCTTCGGGATCGACGCGAACACGCCAGTCCGCATTGACGAACGCGGCGCGCACCACGCCTTGCTGATCAATCACGAACGTGGACGGCACAGGCAAGGAACGCGTGGCGTCAGCGTTTTGGGTGCGCGGGTCATTGCCAAAGACGTTCACTTGAAGATCTTCCAGGTCACCAGCGAGGGTGAACTTCACGCGATACGCGTCGGCGACGGCCTGGTCGACGTCGCTAAGGACTGGGAACTCCAACTCATACTTCTCGGTGAGTGAAAGCGCGTGATCGGGCGCCTGCGGGCTCACCGCCACGAGAGTGGCGCCGAACTTCTGAAAATCGGGGAGCGCGTGTTCGAGGTGACGCAGTTGGATGTTGCAAAACGGGCACCACTCGCCGCGATAGAACGTGAGGACAACGGGACCCGTTGCCAGAAGCTCGGACAAGGTCACCGACTCGCCCACCGCGTTATCGAGAGTGAAGTCCGGGGCCTCATCGCCAACCGCCAAACCGGGCGCGACGCCGGACGCCGTTATTTCAGCCACGCCTCCATCGATTCGCGCAGTGATCGCCTCGGGAATCGACCCGATGATGAGGTCAAGTTCGTCTTGCTGCGTGGGCGCAGCACTGTCGTTGGTCATATATTCTCCTATAATGGACTTGTTGGTCCACTTTAGAGGTTCTATCCTGGACCGTCAAGTCCACTCTGGAAGGGAGGCTCGATGGGCACCGACGAACGCACGACGCTCTCGCCCCCGACCGAAAAAGGACGGGCCATGCGTGGGCGCATCGTCGACGCGGCGGCCGAGCTGATCTTCGAACGCGGTATCGCCGAGGTCAGTTTGGGTGACATCCAAGAGAAGAGCGGGGCGAGTAAGTCCCAGCTGTATCACTACTTCGAGGACAAGAACGACCTCGTGCGAGCCGTAATAGAGCGCCAAGAACGTCACGTACTCGCGCGGCATCGGGTCGTGTTCGAGTCGCTCAACAACTGGGACGACTTGCAACGGTGGCGCGATGCGATCGTGGAGTATCAGGTGTCGCGAGGGTGTCGCGGAGGATGTCCCCTCGGAAGTCTCGCGAGTGGCTTGGCCGAACTGGACGATGACGCCCGAGACCAGTTGAGTGACGCATTCGAGAGTTGGGTTCAGCTCATTGCCGAGGGTATTGCTCGGATGATCGAGCGCGGGGACATTCGCGCAGATGCCGACGCCGAGGCCCTCGCGATCGGCGTGCTCGCCAGCCTGCAGGGCGGGTTACTCATGGCCGAGACCACTCGCAATACGCGGCCCCTCGAGATCGCCCTCGACGCCGCCATCGCCCATCTGAAGGAGTTCGCGACCTAGTTCGTCGCGGTCGGCTCAGGCGATGGTGGCCGTAACGACTACGCCTGATCCCGGTGGCCCGGGGGACTGTTTGACACTCGAGTCAGTTGATCGATCTCGTTCTCCGCGCCCAGCACCGTCAAACGATCGCCCGCGTGGAACACGGTGTCGCCGGTGGGTCGAATGACCTCGGTGCCACGTTCGATGGTTGTGATGAGCGCGCCCCGAGGAATCGATGCCGATCGCAGTGAGTGACCGACCAGGCGCGAGTTGGCCGCAATGACCAACTCGGCGAGGCCCGTCGTGCCCGCCGTCTCGGCGAGTCGGCGCAGGTACGTCTGAGTCGTGCGTCGGTAGTTGCGCACGATGTCGGAGAGCGCAATGGTACCCACGACCCGCAAATCAGGATCCACGACGGTGGCCCAGGTCTGGGGCAGCGAGGTGAGTACGTCGAGCACGACGTTGAGACGTACGTCTTGGTAGACCGGCGACGGCGTGAGATCGACGGGTACCCCGGTGGGCGACTCCTTCGACGGGCCTCGGCGTTCCAAGGCTGCGCGAGACACGACGCCGAGGTAGCGACCGTCCGCATCGACGATGGGCGCTTCGGCCACTCCACTCGCGTGCATGAGCGCTAAGGCGTCCACGTCCGAGATCGGCTCGGTGCAGGACGCAGCGCGGCGACACCATGGCGGCCGAGACCGGGACTTCTGCGAGCAGCGGTAAGCCGATCAGAATCCGGTGGGCGGGCGACTCCGCGCGATTCTTCAGCTGGCTGCGATAGATCGAGTCGTCGCTGCGACGCACGATCAACGTGGCGAGCCCCACCGCCAGCATGGCCGGCACGATGAGTGACAGCGTGCCCGTCATCTCGGCGACCATGAGCATCACCGCGAGCGGGGCTCGCGAGATGCTGCCAAAACAGGCCATCATGCCCACGATGACGTAGGGAGCGGGATCGTGGCCGAGGCTCGGCACCACCGGTTCGAGCAGACGCCAGACGCCGGCGCCTACGAAGGCCCCAATGACCATGCCCGGCCCGAAGATGCCGCCCGAACCTCCCGAGCCGATCGACAGTCCCGTCGTGGCGATGCGCGCAAAAGGTAGAACCAGCACGATCCACAGGGGAATCTGGAGGAGATGGGTGCCCAGGCTCTGCTGAATCCACCCGTAACCGGTCCCCACGACCTCGGGGATGGCGAGCGCTATACAGCCCACCAGCAGCACCGCCAATGGCCGGACGCACCCATCGCGGAAGTGGCAAGCGAGCAAAGGCGTCCACCATGGCGTAGAAGCCCTTGGCGTACAGCAGTCCGATGAGTCCGCCGATGACGCCGATGACACCAAACCACACCAGAGGTACTGCGCTTGAGAGTTGATAGTTCCCGACGTAGCCGAACAGTGGCCCGAAGCCCTCGAACGATCCCCACACCGCATAGCCCACGATCGAGGCAATGAACGCGGGCAACAGTGCTTCGACCTCAAAGTCATCTCGGTAGAGAATCTCCGTCGCGAGAACAGACCCGCCCAGCGGAGCGCCGAAGATCGCGCCGATGCCCGAGCCGATGCCGCTGGCGACGGTGATGCGCGCGTCTTCGGGACTGAGATCGAACGTGCGCGCCAGCAGCGACCCGAATCCCGCACTGATCTGACCGGTGGGGCCCTCCCGACCGCCCGAGCCACCGGAACCAATCGTCAGGGCCGAGGCCACGATCTTGACGAAGACCGTACGAAGCCGAACACCACGCGGATTGTGGTGCACCGCCGCGATCGCCGCGTCCGTGCCGTGGCCCTCGGCGTCGGGGGCGACCGAGAAGACCAAGATGGCCCCGAGCAGCGCTCCCCCGCCAGCAACCAGTGGAATCGCCCACGGGCGAGAAAAAGAAGCGGACGCGAAGTGTCCGCCCTCGCTGATGGGTTCGGGGACGTGATACCCCGCCATCACTTGGAGAAAGACGTAGGTCGAAAGGCGCAGAGCGTCATAGAACACAACCGCGCCCAACCCGGCCACCACGCCGACGAGAGTGCCCAGCGCCAACCACTTTTGGGTGTAGGTGGCCGTGTCCAGCCACCTTGAGATTCGAACTTGCAGGTTTCGTGCGCGTCGCCCCCTGGACCCGTGAGCGAGGATCGTCACTACAAGTCCCACCCCGCGGTCCAGTCCTGTTCGGGCACTTCGCCCGCCGCCTCGGCGAAGTGGCGCAGGGCTCGCACCAGGACGTCTCGCTCGTCGCTCGGTACGGCGTCGATGATCTTGCCAATCTCGCGGCGGCGACGAGCCGTCACCGCGCCCACCAAGTCGAGTCCCGATGGCGACAGAACGAGTCGCACCTGTCGGCGATCTCCCCGCTCGGATCGTCTCGCAATGAGCTTCTTCTTCACGAGTCGATCGCACATCCGCGTGGCCGTGGCCGGTGTGACCCCGACCGCCTCGGCCAAGCCGGCCACATTTTGCGGGCCTCGCGAGGCCAGAACCACGAGTGTTCGATACTGCGTCAAGGTAACTTCCTCAGCGAAGTCCGCCAGCGACCGAGCGGCCACGGCGACCAAGACTCGACTCGCCGACAAGACCGAATCGACCACGGAGTCCGTGCGGTCGCGAGATAGATTCATATGCTAACTATTGTAGTACGTAACTACATTGAGTCCCTTTGAAACAGGTGGGATTCGCGGGAACGTGGCGAAACCTCAAACGTACGAACCACCTTCGAAAAAAGTCAATGGACTCGCGACGGTGCCACCAGCCGTACGGGGTCGCCGCGCCGCAGTGCACGTCGCAATTTCTGGAATGCACGGAGATGAATCCTGGTACCGTGCGACGTGACGCACTGGAGCGGATCCGCTGCGGAGGAAGGAATCGTCATCATGGGACTGTCACTAGGCGACACTGCGCCGGACTTCACCGCGGAAACGACCGAGGGAAGCATCAGCTTTCACGACTGGCTGGGCGACTCATGGGGAGTTCTGTTTTCGCACCCGAAGGACTTCACCCCGATTTGCACGACGGAGCTCGGTTATGTAGCCGCCATCAAGCCCGAGTTCGACAAGCGCGGCGTCAAGGTCATTGGCCTGTCGGTCGACTCGTCGGATCGCCACGAACTCTGGGCCGACGACATCGAAAAGACCCAAGGCACACGGCCGAACTTTCCGATGATCAGCGACACCGACTTCAACGTCTCCAAGCTCTATGGCATGTTGCCCGCGAGCACGTCAGGTGACGCCGAGTCGCGCACGCCCGCCGACAATCAGACCGTGCGCAACGTCTTTGTAATTGGCCCGGACAAGAAGGTCAAGCTGGTCATGATCTACCCCATGACGACCGGTCGCAACTTCGACGAAGTGCTGCGCGTGATCGACTCGATGCAGCTCACCGCCGCTCACCGCGTCGCCACGCCCGTCAACTGGAAGCAGGGCGAAGACGTCGTCATCACGGGCGCCGTGTCCAACGATGAGGCCAAGGAGATTTACGGCACCTGGAAGGAACCAGTTTCGTACCTTCGCATCGTGCCCCAGCCCAAATAAGCGACTCCCCCGTCGTCTCGTGTCGGAGACAGCAACACATGATCACGGCCCCGCGAAGGCGGGGTTGTAGGGGGCGCGCTTGAAGCGAGTACTGGTACTAGGTGCGGGCTTTGGCGGACTGGAGATAGCGGCGAGTCTGTCCGAGGCATTCGGTGACGAGATCGACGTTGTTCTGATCGATCAGTCCGATCACTTCGTCTTTGGGTTCTCCAAGCTCGATGTCATGTTCGGTCGCACGATTCCCTCGGCCGTTCGCCACTACTACCGCGATATCGCCAAGACCGGCGTGCGTTTTGTCCAGGCGTCGATACTCTCGATCGACCCCGACGCGCGCGGCGTGGAGACGAGCGCGGGTCACTTCGACGGTGACGTGATGGTTGTAGCACTCGGCGCCGACCTGGACCCTGCTGCGACCCCAGGGCTGGTTGATGTGGGTCACGAGTTCTACAGCGTGGAGGGCGCCTTCGCGGTGCGAGATGTCCTGTCCGACTTCTCCGGCGGTCACGTGGTGGTCGGAGTGACGTCGACGCCCTTTAAGTGCCCGCCCGCGCCCAGTGAGACCGCCTTGATGGTGCACGACTATCTGGTGGAGCGCGGGATCCGTGATCGTTCGCGCATCTCGCTGGTGTCGCCGCTACCCGTACCCATCCCGCCCTCTCCCGCCGCGTCCGACGCTCTGCTCGTGGCCTTCGCGGAGCGCGAGATCGATTGGTACCCCGGAACGCTCATTCGCGATCTCGACCCAGCGACCAAAACGGCACGATTCGCCGACGGTACCGAACTGGCCTTCGACCTCTTCCTAGGTATCCCGACCCACCGCGTTCCCCAGGTCGTGGCTGAGTCGGGCATGACCGTTGACGGTTGGATACCCGTGAATCCACTTACCTTGGAGACGTCGTTTCCCGGTGTCTACGCAGTGGGTGATGTCACCAGCGTGGGCACGCCGAAGGCCGGCGTCTTCTCCGAACGTCAAGGGTCAATCGCGGCCCAGCACATCATTGCGACACTCATCGACAGTTCGTCGCCCGCCACGTACGACGGGTACGGCCTCTGTTACCTCGAATTCGGGCACGATCAAGTGGCTCGAGTCGAAGTCACGTTCATGAGCGGACAGTCCCCGCATGGCACGTACGCTGAGCCGTCATCGGAGATCGCGGCGGAAAAAGGTGCGTACGGAGCGAGTCGAATCCAACGTTGGTTCGATCGGTCGTGGACCACTCTGCCCGCAGACGTCTGAGTCGCAAAAAATTCGGGTCGCGGCTTCGGCTTTTCGCGCACGTCAGAGCGGTCATGTAGACCAAGGGGTGTATGGGAACGGCGAAACTGTTGGCGGCGCTGAGCGTTCTGGTCACAGCCACGTCGTTGCTTGCATCCGCACCCGCCGACGCCGCTGTCCACACGTCCGCGACCAACCAGGTGTGGACCGAGCCCGCGAGTGGTTACGGCTTTATCGACGCTGCCATCGAGCGAGCTCACACGAGTATTGATCTGTCGATGTACGAACTGTCCGATCCCACCATCGAAGCGGACCTCGTCGCCCGGGCGCGGGCGGGAGTGGACGTTCGCGTCATTCTGAACTCCGCCTACGACGGAGCCAGCGAGAACGCCAGTGCGGCGGCCACCCTGCGCTCGGGGTCCGTTCACGTTGTGTGGGCGCCTTCTGATCAGATCTTTCATGCGAAGTACCTCGTCATTGACAACGCGACTTCGTACATCGGCACCGGGAACTTTGTGCCCGCAGACTACGCGTCCACCAGGGACTTTTGGGTGAGCGATACTCGACCCTCAGACGTGTCGGCCATTGTCGCGACATTTGATAGCGACTTCGCCGGGGGTGCTGCTACTCACTGGACCGGCGGCCTGGTCTGGAGTCCGGGATCCACGGGGACATTGATCACTCTCATCGAGTCCGCGCGTCACAGCGTCCTGGTGGAAAACGAAGAGATGGACTCGACATTGGTCGAGAGTGCCCTCATGTCGGCCGCCCACCGCGGCATCGATGTCGAGGTGGCGATGACCGAGGACTCGGAGTGGACGAGCGCGCTTGATCGACTTGCCTCAAGCGGCGTGCACGTGCGCCTCTTGAGCGAGTCACAGATCTACATACACGCCAAGGTCATCTGCGTTGACTGCGTCGGTGACACGGGCACCGTCTTTCTCGGTAGTGAGAATTTTTCAACGGCGTCCCTGTCGTATAACCGAGAGCTCGGCGTCATCACAACCTCGGGAGCTGCGGTGGGAGCCGTTCGCCGAGTGGTTGACGCAGACTTTGCCGAGGGCGCTCCCCTGCACGCGCCCTCGACCGCTCCGGTCACTTCGAGCGGCGCAGTCACCATCACGTCGATCGTGAGTTCCATCGGCCCCGGCAGTTACGAGACACTCCGTGCTCACGCATCGCGGGCGAACGCGACGTGCACCCTCTCGGTGGTGTTGCCGAGCGGATACGCCAGCGAAGCCAGCGGACTCGGTTCTGCTACCACCAACGCGGCGGGCAACGTCACCTGGAACTGGCGCATCGGAACGAGCACCGATCCGGGAACGGCCCACGCGACCGTGGCGTGCGCGACTGGCACAACCGAGCGCGACTTCACGATTACCTAAACGACGTCGCGCCTCCCTCGGAGCATTCTTCTACCTGGCGAAGAAAAACGACCAAATCTCGTCGCACTCGATGAAGGGTTAACCCCAAGCCCGTCTGTATGACCTTTGGACTTACTTCGTCAGACGAAGCGAGGCGTCAATTTTGAATGGCTTCACCCGCTTTGCCATGTCGTCAATCAGGGCGCGACAAGCCGGTGAATCGATGACACTACTCATTTTTCTGCTCTTGCGGAATAACTTGGTGCTTTTCATGCCGACTCCTTCCTCGATGCCCTTGCATTTCTTGCGATTTTTACACGCGATTCTGCGCTCAATTTCTTCGCCCTAGCGATGCCACCAACGTCCCCCTCTGGCGAGTCTTTCTTAGGGGCGGCTTCTGCCTGTCCTGCAGTATAAGAGGGTGGCGCAGGGTGCTAGAGGGAGGTGCAAAGCGTCACATTGCGTAATGAAGCGCCCCATTTTTTCCCTTCTTTACGACTCAAACTAGGCCACCACTCGCGCGTCAATGACCGGGCATCCACGGCGACTGCCACGGCACGTGTCCCCGCGTGAGTTCGTTGGCCTCACTCGGCCCCCACGATCCCTCTTTGTACGGCACGCTCTTCGGTGGGTTATCGATCAGCGGTTGCAAGATGCGCCACGTCTCCTCCACCGAGTCTTCGCGCGTGAACAGCGAGCGATCTCCGGCGAGCGCGTCGTGAAAGAGCCGTTCGTAGGGTCCCGGGGGTCGGCCGAGTTCTTCGGCGAAGGGCAGGTCCAGGTGCACGGTGCGAGTAGCCGAGCCGTTCGCGTCCTTCGAGAGAACCAACAGTCGTACCGCGGCGTCGGGGTCGATGCGAATGATGATCTGGTTCGGCTCGGTGTGCTGGGGCGTGTTGAGAAACGACAGTCGTGGCGGGCGCTTGAGAACCAGGCGCACTTCGGTCACCTTGAGGGGAAGTTCTTTGCCCGCCCGGATGAAGAACGGCACGCCCGACCAGCGCCAGTTGTCGATTCCCAGGCGCAGCGCGACGAAGGTCTCGGTGTCCGAGCCTTCCTTCACGCCAGGTACACGCTGGTAGCCCTCGTACTGACCACGAACGCACTGACTGGGCTCAATGCTCGCGATCGAGCGAAAGACGTCGACCTTCTTGTCCCAGAGCGCGGTAGGCCCAGGACCCACGGGGGCTTCCATCGCCACCAGGGCGATGAGCTGGAACAGGTGATTCTGGACGACGTCGCGCAGCGCTCCTACCGGATCGTAGAACGCGCCACGGTCGTCCACCCCGAAGTTCTCGGCCATGGTGACATAGACGCCCGCGACGTGTTCGCGATTCCACACCGGCTCGAACAGCGCATTGGCAAATCGCAAGTGAGTGATGTCACCAACTGGTTGCTTGCCCAAGAAGTGGTCGACGCGCAGAATCTGGTTCTCGTGGAGTACCGCGTGCAGTTGCTCATTGAGCTCGACCGCGGAGTCCAAGTCGTGACCGAAGGGCTTTTCCACCATGACCGTGGCGCCGTCGGTCAGGTTCGCCTTGCCGAGGGCAGTCACGACCGGCGCGAAGAGAAACGGCGGTATTTCGAGGTAGTAGAGCGGGTGCTTCGCTTTGCCAAGAGCCTTCGCCAGTGCGGCGTAGGTGGCGTCATCGGTGAAGTCGCCGTGCACGTAGCTGATCCGCGCGACGAGGCGATCGAAGACTTCGTTCTTCACGGACTCACCGCACGCGAGAAGACCGGCGTGCATCGCATCGCGCAACTGGTCGAGCGACCACTCGTTCACCGCCACGCCAATAATGGGGCAGTCCAGTACCTTGGCCGCCTCCATGCGGTAGAGCGCTTGGAACGTCATTTTCTTCGCGAGGTCGCCGGTGATGCCAAAAATGACCAGGGCGTCGGCCTTGCTCAATTCGTATTCACTCACCGTTCACCTTTCACTTCGCACCATCGAGGCACCTTGGCCACGGTAGCGGACGGCCTCTGGCTCGTTACTATCGAGATCATGTCGCGACGCCTTATCCCCCTGGCGCAGATGGGCGTGCTCACGTGCCTCGCGATCGCGGCCCTCGTGGTCTCCATCAACACCGAGGGCCGCACGATCGAACCGAAGAAGCACGCGACCTCCAGCCCTCGGTTGCCTATTGGCTCACCGCAGTACGGCTTTGGCGGATACCAGCTCTATCCCGGCCAGCCGGTCGCGGACGTGAGCGGTCAGTGGACGGTGCCGACGATCGCGGGCGACTCCGACGAGGGCGACGCGTCCACGTGGATCGGCGCCCAAGCCGACAACGGCGCCTTCGCTCAGGTCGGTACGGTCGAGAACCGCCTTGCCCACGACCAGTACTACGCGTTCTGGAGCAGCACATCTAAGCAGTTCATCCCGCTCTACATGCTTGCCGTGAAGCCGGGCGATGACGTGAAAGCGCGCATGGTGATGAAGTCAACCGGTTGGGCCCTGACCCTGTCCGACCTCACCTCGGGTACTTCCAAGACGGTGAACACCAAGTACGGCTCGAACGATACGTTCAACTCGTGCGAGTGGTTCCAGGAGAACCCGGTGTACTCCCAGTTTGTGCACACCGACTACCCGAGCCTCTCGACGGTTGGCTTTCGCGACATGAAGTTGAACGGCTCGATCCCCCAGTTCAACTTCGTCGACGCCCAGACCCTTTCGACCTACAACGACACTTTCTACGTACCCACCCACGTGCATCGCGATCGATTCACCCTGGTGCCCGCCACCGGAAGCGCTCTTACCTTCCTCACCGACGTGTACCTCAGTGACCAACTGGGATCGGAGTTCTTCGAGTCGGCCACCCAGGGCATCGAGCCGGGCAACATCGTGACCAACACCTACATCGCGGGCCTGGGGTTGGACCTGCCGATCCTCAAGTCGCAGAGTTGGCCGCATCACATCGCCAAAGCGATGAAGCACTACATCAAGACCCAAGAGCACTTAGAGACGTACATGCAGACGTGGATGGATGAACCTCCGGCCGAACGCTCGGGCAATCTGGCCAACGTGCAGTACCAGCTGTTCAATGCGGACCACGTGGCCGACAAGGTGCGTGCACTCTTGGGACTGCCTCCGATTTACGGTTGACCGAGCGAGTGCGACGCACGTTCGTGTGACGCCGTGGTTTTTGGCGCGAGTCTCGCGACTTGTCACGAACTTGCAACGGTTTTCGTCATAGCCGCGTCACGGGGTCCCCGTAATGTAGACCGGTGAAAAGAAAACTCGCCGTTCTCGAGCTGCTGAAGCATCGCGAGCCGAGTCTGTTGATCACGGGTCAGGCAATCTCCAATTTCGGCGATGGTGTGGCCAACGTGGCCCTCACGTTGCTCGTCCTCGACACCACGCACAGCGTGACGGCTCTAGGGTGGTTCGCGGCCGCCCGTATGACACCCCAGATCATTTTCTTACTGGTCGGCGGAGCGATCGTTGACCGCTTCTCTCGCCGCGTGCTCCTCATCCTCTCCGACACCGTGCGCGCCGTCTTAACAGCCGGGATCGTTCTCGCTCTACTGACTCACTCGCTTCACTACTCGGAGCTGATCATCTTTGCCGTCATATTCGGCTGCTTCGATGCCCTCTTCTACCCGTGCATCGCCGCCTTCACCCCCGAGATCATCGGTGAAGAACTGCTACCGGCCATGAACGCCGTGCGACCTCTCGCCAACACCCTTATGGGCAACACGATTGGGCCGGCGGTCGGCGGACTGCTCGCGGCCTTCAGCACCACACTCGCCATCGGCATCGACTGCGCCACGTTCGTTCTCAGCGCGATTGCCCTGTTCTTGATGAGGGCGACCCCCAAGCCCCACGTCAAAGAGGGCTCCACGGTGATCGGCGATATCAAAGAGGGCCTCCACTACGTCGTGGGCACTCGGTGGCTCTGGACCACGTCAGTGTCGGTGACGCTCGTGAACGCCTTCGTTCTCACTCCCATGTTCGTTCTCATCCCCTTCTTCTTTCGCCACAACCTGCACCTCGGCAAGGACTACGTCGGCTTTGGCATCGCGCTGGCCGGTGTCTCCGGGGCGATCGGCGCACTGATCGTGGGCAACCTGCGCATGCCCAAGCGCCGGATTCGCATGATGTGGACCTACTGGTTGATCGGTTCGGCCACCGCGCTGGTCATGGGGATTGCCACGAACTTTTGGGAGATCGAGATCTTTCCCATCGTGGTCTCGCCGATGATCATTTTCGGCAACGTGATCTTCGAATCCATGATGCAAACCGAAGTTCCCCGAGAACTGCTCGGACGTGCGTCGTCGGTCGACTGGTTCGTCTCACTCGGCGTGGTGCCGATCGGACTCGTCGTAGCGAGTCAGGTGGCCAGCGTCATCGGGGTGCGCGCGTACTTCGTGATCTTTGCCATCATCTGCATCGTGCCGGGCTTGTGGATTCTCATCTCGCCCAAGATCAACGCCGTTGACGCCGATCGAGTCAAGCAAACGGTAGCTTCGGCGCCGTAGCCAGGGAGAGCCCGACGAGGCGAGCTCCCTTGCGGGCTTCTGGCGGGTAAATCAGATCGGGCCGAAAGCTTCGCCCCTTGGCCTCACCGACCCGGCCACCTCGCACCTCAATCCACTCGTCCCCGGTCGCCTCATTCAGGACATGGGCCACGAAGGTGAAGTGTTGACGTCTCTCCTTGGGCGCGTCCACGATCACCGGGTCACCGTCGCGCACGCCGTGCCAGGCGCTCGAACGCACAATCTGCCCACGTCTCACAACGGCGGGCTTCGTGCGCATGTCTCCATTGTTACCGACCAGACGTCACACTCGAGACCTAGCGTGAGTACGTGGCATTCGAACAAACCCTCCCCCAGTCGCTCTCACCCTCGCGCCTGGCCGACTTCCAAACCTGTCCTCGCCGGTACCAGTACGCCTCCATCGAGCGCATTCCCCAGCCCGCGACGTACGCCACGGCCAAGGGTCGATTCGTCCACTTTGTCTTCGAGCAACTTTTCCTTCTCCCCGCCGGCGAGCGCACCATTGAACGCGCCCGTGAGTTCATTCCCGGCGCCATCGACGAAGTTCTCACCGAGGACGTGCGACGCGACATCGAACTCGATGACGCCACGATGGCTCGCCTCCTCGAGGAATCTGAGGCGATCATCGTGTCGTATTTCGCGATGGAAGATCCCCGCAACGTCCAGCACGAGGGCGTGGAACTGCGCATCGGCGTGGACGTCGACGGCGCGCCGCTGTATGGCATCTTGGACCGACTCGACCGCGACCCCGACGGTTCGCTCACCATCGTCGACTACAAGACCGGCGGCCTGCCGAATCGCAACTACGACTCCAAGACCTTCGCGAACGCCGAACTCTACGCCGCGCTCTGTCGGGCCCAACTCGGCGAAAAGCCCCACAAGATTCGCCTGATGTACGTGGCCCACGGCGAGTCGATCGAACGCAACGTGACCGACGTGGTCGTGAACGCGCGCGCCAAGTCGGCGGCGACAGCGTGGTCGCGCATCACGCGCTACTACGAAGACGGAGACTTTCCGGCCACGCCCTCAGTGAACGCCTGTCGGTTCTGTGCGTTCAAGGATCGTTGCCGCGCGTCGGGCGTGCCCGTTCCGGGACGATGAATCTTTAGGCTGGCCGGGTGAAGCCATTTCTCCTCTCCTACGACTACCGCTGTCCCTTCGCCAAGATCGTTCACTTGCACGTGATTGAGGCCCTTCGCGCCGGTGCTGATTTCGACGTGACCTTCGTACCCTGGACGATGAGCCAGGGATATCGCGACGAGGGTTCCCTCGACGAGTGGGACGACCCCAAAAGCGACTCTCAGTTGCTCTCGCTCGCGGTGAGTACATCGGTGCAAACCCTCATGTCCGAGAAGTTTCTCGACGTTCACGAGGCCTTGTTTCGCGCACGTCACGACCGCGCCATTCGCCTCGTCACGGAGTCGGAGATCGCAACGGCGCTAGAGGGACTGGACCTCGATCTCACCGCCCTCTTCGACGACGTGGCCTCGCGTCGTCCCCACAAGATCATCGGCGAGTGGTTCCGCGAGTTCGAGCGCTACGACGCCTTCGGCGTGCCCACCTTCGTCGTTGACGGCGACGCCACGTTTGTGCGCTACATGAACCCGCCGACGGATGATGCTCAGGCGTCGATCGCCTTGATCGAGTCGCTGGTGACCCTCATGAGCGATCAGAGTGCGCTTAATGAGTTCAAGCACACCAAAGTGGCGATGTAGCTCGGTTCGGACCGGACGCTCTTTTTCTCGCCAGTAACGTCTCGGTCATGACGAACGACACATCCCACGCGTTCACCCGCGTCGGGGTCGTCGGGGCCGGTCAGCTAGCACTGATGATGGGAGAAAGTGCAGGCGATCTTGACCTTTCACTCACCGTGCTCGCGAACTCGCTTGATGACTCGGCGACCACGAGCATTGACGACGTAGTGGTGGGGGCCGCAAACGACGTCGCGGCGCTACGCCGACTCGCCGAGCGCGTCGACGTCGTCACGTTCGATCACGAACTCGTGGACCTGGAAGCACTCGAAGCTCTCGAAGCCGAGGGCGTCATACTGCGACCGGGATCCCGTGCGCTTCGATTCGCCGTCGACAAGGCCTACCAGCGGCGCGCGTTCTGCGACAGTGGACTTCCCGTACCCCGATTTCTCGTCGTTCACTCGTCGAGCGACGCCGGTCTTGCGGACTTTCTCGATGAACCGGGCGGCGCGTGCGTCGTGAAGGCGTCGCGTGGCGGCTACGACGGTCGGGGCGTGGCCTTTGCCACGAATCGCAGCGAGGCACTGGCGCTGATCGATGAGTTCGCGGCGACCGGCGACGTGGTCGTCGAGGAACGACTCGATCTGCTCGGCGAGGTGGCACAACTCGTGGCACGCGACATCGACGGCGCAATGGTCCTCTATCCAGTTGTGGCCACTCTGCAGCGAGACGGCATGTGCGCCGAGGTCCGCTACCCCGCAGATCTCGAGGAGACCACTCTGCGCGAAGCCCAAAGCCTCAGTGAGCGCGTCGCGGCCCTGGTGCAGAACGTGGGAATCATGGCCATCGAGTACTTCGTGACCGACCGCGGTCTTTTGATCAACGAAGTCGCCCTTCGACCACACAACAGCGGACACTGGACGATCGAGGGCGCAACGACGAGTCAGTTCGCCCAGCACCTTCGCGCCGTGAGCGGACTGCCCCTGGGCGACGTGACGCCATCTAGTCAATACGCAGTCATGGTCAATGTCGTGGGTGCCGAGAGTCCTGGTTCGCTGGAAGCGGCCCGAGGGGTTGACGGCGTCTTTGTCCACGACTACGCCAAGTCGTGGCGCCCGGGACGCAAGCTCGGGCACGTCACTGCCCTCGGCGATGAACCGGAAGGTCCGCGCGTGAGAGCATGGCAGAGTGCCCTTGCGTACGGCACGCAGACTCAGGAGGCGTAGTGGCATCGATCGTCGGCATCGTGATGGGGTCGTCCTCGGACGAGGAAGTGATGAGCGGCGCCGCCAATATCCTCCAGCGCTTTTCCGTCGAATACGAGTGGCGCGTGGTCTCGGCGCATCGCACGCCCGAAGCGATGTTGAAGTACGCCAGTGGCGCTCGCGCTCAGGGGATCAAGGTCATCATCGCCGGGGCGGGCGGAGCCGCGCATCTGCCCGGGATGCTGGCGGCCGCGACGACGCTGCCCGTGATCGGTGTCCCGGTCGCTCTCGCGCGACTGGATGGCCTCGATTCGCTCTTATCCATCGTTCAGATGCCTCGAGGAGTGCCCGTCGCCACCGTGGCTATCAACGGCGCGGCTAACGCCGGGCTCTTGGCGCTACGTATCCTCGCCACTGAGGATCAGCAACTCGCCGAGCAGCTGGAGAACTATCGCGGCGAACTCGCCACCGAGGTCAGTACTCAGAACCTCAACCTTCGTGGACCCCACCCCGAGACAGATTTACCCAGAAATTAGATTTCGGGACCTGCGAGTACCTGGTCTCCGTGAATATTTCAGACAGTTGGCTCTAATCTGGACAAGGACCACTAAGGAGGCCCAGTGGGTATTTTTAAGCGCGCGCAGTCAATCTTTCAGGCCAAAGCCAACGACGCCTTGAACAAGGCGGAGGATCCCCGCCAAACCCTCGATCTCTCCTACGAGCAGCAGCTCGAGAGCCTCACCAAAGTGAAGCGGGCTGTCGCCGACGTCGCCACGGCGAAGAAGCGCCTCGAGATCCAAGCCGAACAGCTCAAGACCCAGGCCGACAAGCTCGCCGATCAGGCCAAGGCGGCCCTGGCTCAGAACAATGAGCCCTTGGCGCGCGAAGCGCTCACGCGGCGCGAGGCTATCGCGGCGCAGCTCCAAGACCTTGCGACCCAACACGCCCAGGTCGACGACCAACTCCAGAAGCTCGAAGCGACGTCGACCAAACTGCAGACCGAAGTTGAGGCCTTTCGCACCAAGAAGGAGACCATCAAAGCCACCTACACCGCGGCTGAGGCCTCGACCCACGTGAATGAAGCGGTGAGCGGGATCTCGTCCTCGATGAATGATGCCGGGGCTGCGATGCAACGAGCCCAGGACAAGGTGGCCACAATGCAAGCACGTAGCGGCGCGCTCGACGAGTTGCTCGCTTCGGGGGCACTGACCGATCTCACCGGCTCGACCGACGATATCCAGGCCCAACTCGACAAGGTGTCCTCGCAGTCCGACATTGACGCCCAACTGGCCGCGCTCAAGGCGAATGGCACGACCACGGAACTGCCGATGGGTACCAGTACGCCGAGCGAAGCACCCTCAACCGAAAGTAAGTAATCGTGGCCGCGTCGTCCAAGATCGAGACCGATCACAAACTAAACGTCCGCATGTTCTTCACGGGACTCGCGCTCGTGGCCCTCTACGCCATCATCGTGTCGGTCATGATCAGCCTGGGCGTGTCGCTCGTTCTGGTGATCGTTATTGCGGGCGGCCTGTTGTTCTGTCAGTACTACTTCTCGGACAAGATCGCCATGTTCTCGATGCACGCGCACGAGGTCACGCCCGAGCAGGAGCCCAAGCTCCACCAGATCGTTGATCGGCTCTGCCTGCTGGCCAACATGCCCAAGCCCCGCGTGGGCGTCTCCGAGATGGATATTCCCAACGCCTTTGCGACAGGTCGCAACCCCAATGCGGCCGTCATCTGCGCGACCCGCGGTCTCATGCAACGCCTCCCCGACGAAGAGCTCGAAGCCGTATTGGCCCACGAACTCAGCCACGTCGCCCACCGGGACGTGGCCATCATGACAATTGCCAGTGGCGTGGGCATCCTGGCCGGCCTCATCAGTCGCATCGCGCTCTTCGGGGCCATGTTTGGCGGGGGTGGACGAGGCGGCGGACGCAACGGCGGCCAAAACATCATCCTGCTGGAGTTGGCCACCATGGTGCTTTCGATCGTGATCTACGTCATTGCGTACCTGCTCACGATGGCTTTGTCGCGCTACCGCGAGCTGGCGGCCGACCGGTCGGGCGCGATCCTGATCGGCAAACCGAGTGTGCTCGCGAGCGCGCTCGTACACGTAACCGGGGACATGGGAAAGATTCCGCGCAACGACCTGCGCAAGACCGAGGGCATGAACGCCTTCTTCTTCGCGCCGGCCCTCGCCGGCAACACCGTCGCCTCGCTCTTCTCCACGCACCCGTCACTCGAGGTCCGCCTCAACCAGCTCGCCCAGCTCGAAAAGCAGCTCAACGGCTAGTGGGTCTGCGCGACACGATCTTTGGCCGAACCAAACAGGTAGCGCCAAACCTCGACAATCTCTTCGCCCTCACCCAGGCCGCCATCACCCTCCAGGCCGAACTCGACGTGGTGACTTCCGGTCAAGGGGGTCTGTGCTTCAAGGCGGGTAGCGGCGAAGGCACTCTCACCACGGATGCCGACATCAAAGAGCTGCTGGACTTCGACGAGACCAGTGACAAAGTGACCCTCACCAAGGACGACCTGGGATTTGAGTGGCTGATCGTCCACGATCCCGACCTCGAGTCGCTCGTGACCCGCATCCACGCGGCCGACACGTCGATGGTGGAACACGGTCTGGGACCACGGCTCCTCTGTGCGGTCTTCGGATTCGTGCCCACGACTCCCCCGGGCGAGGGAGATCTGCGCCTCGTGTATCTCATGAAGCAAGGGACGTTCTATCCCTTTGCGCCCACGGGACCCACCCAGCGCAATAACGAACTCGAACTACGAGTGCGCTCGTTCCTCAGCACGGATCTGCCGATGGAAAAGGACCTCAGCCGATGGATGGCCCTGTGGAACGTTCCGGTCAACTAGGCGACGCCGTGATCGTCCCTCGCCCCGATAAGTTGAGTACAGACTGCGAGGTGCATATGAGCAACAGCACGAGAGTGTCCGACGAAGAGACCCCGTTCAGTGACGACGAGCTCACCGCCCTCGCCCTCGCGGCCGATCCCGACGCGCCGATCGACCTTGACGCGAGGCCTTGGTACTTGACCTCGAATCTCGGCAGCCAACTCCTGCCCGAGTGGTACATGCCCATCCCTATGTCGAGGGGCCGCGGTCGGATCTCCAAAGTCGCCGCCATCTCGGTCGTCGTGGGCATGGTCGTAGTGTGCGCCTTCGGCCTCTGCGTCACCTCGGGCTTCTTGCAACTGGCCTAACTACGGGTGGGTCATTTCGTCGGGGACGACTGCGGCGTCGAACTCCTCGCCGGTGAGAAAACCCAGCGCGAGGGCTGACTCGCGTAGCGTCATGTGCTCCTTGTGGGCCTTCTTGGCGACCATCGCGGCCTTGTCGTAACCGATGATGGGGTTTAGTGCAGTCACCAACATCAACGAGTTGTTGAGGTGGTTCTGGATCTGTTCGTAGTTTGGCTCGAGTCCTTCGACGGCGAACTCGCGGAACCGATCGCAAGCGTCGGTCAGCAGGTCGATCGAGTTACAGAAGTTGTAAATGATGACGGGCTTACAGACGTTCAGCTCGAAGTTGCCTCTCGAGCCACCAATCGAGATGGCGGTGTCGTTCCCGAACACCTGCACACAGACCATGATCATCGCTTCGCTCTGGGTGGGATTCACCTTGCCGGGCATGATCGAACTCCCGGGCTCGTTTTCAGGGAGTTGGAGTTCGCCGATTCCCGCGCGCGGACCTGATCCGAGCCAGCGAAGGTCCTCAGCGATCTTGGTGAGGCTCGTCGCCAGAGTCTTGATCGCCCCGTGGGCGAACACGAGAGCGTCGTGCGCAGCGAGGGCCGCGAACTTATTCGGGGCGGTGACGAAGGGCTGGTGGGTCAAAGAGGCTATTTCCGCCGCGACTCGCTCGCCGAACTCCGGATGAGTGTTCAACCCAGTTCCCACCGCCGTGCCGCCAGCCGCGAGTTCGTAGAGCCCGGGCAGAACGACATCCAGTCGATCAAGGTCGGCGTCGAGCTGCGCGACGTACCCCGAGAACTCCTGGCCCAAGGTGAGCGGGACCGCATCCATGAGATGGGTGCGGCCGATCTTGGTCACGCTGGCGTACGCCGTCGCCTTTACGTCGAGGGCGTCACGGAGTCGCTGCACCGCAGGCACGAGTCGACTGCTGATCTCCATCACGGCCGCAATGTGCATGGCCGTAGGAAAGGTGTCGTTCGAGGACTGCGACATGTTGACGTCATCATTGGGGTGAATGGGTGTCTTTGATCCCATGACCCCACCAGCCATCTCGATCGCCCGATTCGAGATCACTTCGTTCACGTTCATATTGGTCTGCGTGCCCGAACCGGTCTGCCAAATGCGTAGCGGAAACTCGTGGGACAGTTTGCCGTCGATGACTTCGCCGGCCGCGCGCTCAATGAGCGCCGCCTTCTCGTCGTCCAACTTTCCCAGTTCTTTGTTGACCCTGGCCGAGGCCAACTTGAGTACGCCGAAGGCGGTGATGACCGCGGGCGGCATCGTCTCAATACCGATCGCGAAGTGGTGCAGGCTGCGTTCGGTCTGTGCGCCCCAATAGTGATCGGCCGGCACGTCGATGGACCCCATCGAATCGGACTCGACGCGTACGTCAGTCATTTACCTCTCCTACTTCTTGCTACTTTTCTTCGCTGACTTCTTCTTCGTCGACTTGGCCGAGGACTTTGACGCCTTGGGAGCCTTCTTCACGGTCTTCTTGGCGGTGACCTTCTTGGGAGCCTTCTTCACGGTCTTCTTGGCGGTGACCTTCTTGGGGCCTTCTTCACCGTCTTCTTGACGACCAACTTCTTTGGAGTTTTCTTCACCGTCTTTTTGGCTGCCGTCTTGGCGGTCTTCTTGGCCGCCTTGGCCGCTACCTTCGCGGACTTCTTCGCCGCCTTAGCCGCTACCTTCGCTGACTTTTTGGCCGCCTTCTTGGAGACCTTCTTCACTCCCGCAGTCGCAGCCTTCTTCCCGACTTTGGCGGTCTTCGTTGCCGCGGCCTTCTGCGGGGCAGTCTTCGTTACCGCCTTGGCCGCCTTCTTCACCGTCTTCTTCGTCGCCTTCTTCGTGGGGGCCGCAGCCTTCTTCGGTGCGCTCGGCGCCTTGGCCGCGCTCGGCGCCGGCGCTGCGGCCGCGACGACGGGCAGCAAGTCAGCCCAGTCTTTGTCCCCGTCGTACATCGCGATGCCCGCGATGAGTACCTGGCGCGCAACAGTGACGTCCTCGGCGCGAGGACCATCGCCACTGCCGGGGACCTCGAGAATGAGAGGGAGATTACGAATGAGCGGTTGGCCGATCAGCATCGCGAGACCCCGCGTGCCAATCGTGCCTTCGCCGATATTGGCGTGGCGGTCGCGGTTGCCGCCGAGCTCGATCTTGGAGTCGTTCAAGTGGAAGCAGCGCAGACGGCTCATGCCCACGCTCATCTCGATCTCCTGGACGAGACGATTGGCGCCGGCCTCGCTCGAGTAGTCGAACCCGCTCGCCCATAGATGCTGGGTGTCGATGCACAGACCGAGACGATCGTCGTTGTTGGTCGCGTCGATCATCATGTGAATCTCTTCCAGGGTGCGACCAACCGGACCGTCGGCGCCGGCCGCGTTCTCAATGAGAATCGGGCACTCGGCTACTCCTTCGGGAGACGGATCGGCCTCCACGAACGCGCGCTCGAACGCGTCAGCGATCTGGCGCACGACGTTGTCGAAGCCGGCCCCCTGGTGCGAGCCGACGTGCAGGACGAGACCCGAGGAGCCGATGCCACGCGCGACAGAAAGATTGTGGATGAGGCACGCCACGGACTTGTCGTAAAGGTCGCGATCAGCGGTGGCGAGATTAATGAGGTAGGTGGCGTGACAGAAGGTGTCGGTAATGGCGGGCGTGCTCGCCGCCGCCTCGCGATACGCGGCGAGCACCTCAGGCGCGTACTGCGAGGGTTTCCACATTCGAGGACTCTGGGTGAATATCTGTATCGACGTCGCGCCCATTTCGACGCCGAGTTCCAATGAGGGGACGAGCTTGCCCCCACCGCGTACGTGTGCACCTATGTTCATTACGCTAAACCTAGTAGGCCAAATTTCATCTGGACCATAGGAGTTTTGTGACTGATACGTTCACCCCCGCGTCACGCGCCATCTTCGATAAGAAGGTCCTCGCCCACGTCGCCAGCCTCGACGCCGATGGCTCGCCCAATGTGTCGCCAGTCTGGGTCGGCCTCGACGGCGATCTCATCGTGATCAACACCGCCCTCGGCCGCGCGAAGGCCCGCAACCTCGCGTCGGACTCGCGCGTGGCGGTGTCGCTCACCGATCCCGACGATCCCCAGGCCAACATCACGGTGCGTGGCACGGTCGTCGTCTTTACCACCGAGGGCGCAGACGACGTCATCGATGGCTTCGCCAAAAAGTACGCGGGGCTCGACAAGTACCCCTGGCGCTCACCAGGTGAGGTGCGGGTGACCGTCAAGATCCGACCGGACCGGATCTCGCGTCAGCCCGAGTAGTCCTCGAAGTACGTCAACTCACTCGCTCCCTGATGGCGAGTCGCGCCCGCACGGAGAGTCGCCTCGGGGCTCACGAGTTCGCCGCCATCGAAGGCCCAGACGGTGATGGGGCGTGGCGGCACCGGGCGACTCACCACGTGAGTAAGAGTCGCCACCGAATTCGACAGGTTCACTTCACTTCCGCTGAGAAGTGCTCGCACGATCTCGACATGTTCCAGTACCGGCTCTGGTGCCTCGATCACGACGTGGCGCAGATCCATGAGGACTGACAATGTGCGCACGTCACGGGTCGCAATTTGGGCTGGATACCCCTCGGACACGTGTAGCCACACGCCGACTTCGCGGCTGAGACGATCGCGCAACGAAGCGAGCACGATGGCGGTATCGGCATTGGAGCACGCAAAGAGCGGGGTCGGCTCGTCGTGCAGTGACTCCACGTCCCTCGCCGCTTCGAAGGTGGTGAGAACGCGAACGAGTCGCACCTAAGGCTGCAGATCCTCTTTGGGCAGGCGCTCGATGTTCACGTCGCGAAACGTGAGGATGCGCACCGAGGGCACAAAGCGCGCGGCGCGGTACATGTCCCAGACCCACGCATCGTGGAGAGTCACTTCGAGCAGAGTGGGACTGCCGTCGGACTTGACGTCAACCGCCACGTCATTGGCTAGGTAGAAGCGCCGGTCGGTCTCGACGGCGAAGTCGAACATGCCGACGACGGCTTTGTACTCCTGGACGAGTGCGAGTTCGAGGGTCGACTCGTAGTCGTCGAGCTCTTCTTCGCCCACCAGTGACTACGCGCGCTCGTTGACGCGCAGTTCCTTGATCTTGGCGGCCCGGCCGCGCAGTTCGCGCAGGTAGTAGAGCTTCGCGCGACGCACGTCGCCGTAGGACTCGACTTCAATTTTGGCGATCGTGGGCGTGTGGACGGGAAACGTGCGCTCCACCCCGACGCCAAAGCTGATCTTGCGAACAGTAAAGGTCTCCTGGATGCCGGAACCCTGGCGGCGAATCACGACGCCCTGGAACACCTGGACGCGCTGGCGGGTACCTTCCACGACGCGCACGTGCACCTTGACGGTGTCGCCGGGACGAAACGAGGGAATATCGTCGCGAAGTGAGTCGCGGTCAACGAGGTCGGTGGGGTTCATGAGAGCGGTCCCTTTCGGATCACGGGCTTTAGAAGTTTAGCCGTTTGCTTCGCCCTCAACCATTTCCGGAAATTCGTCCAGAATGGCGAGGTCTTGGTCACTGAGTCCCCCACGCCGTGCGATCAGGTCCGGGCGGCGCACCAGGGTGAGTCGCAGCGCCTGGGCGCGACGCCAGCGCTCAATGCGCGCGTGGTTGCCCGAGAGCAAGATCTCGGGGACCAGTCGACCGCGTACGTCGGCGGGCTTGGTGTACTGGGGATACTCCAATAGACCGTCACTGAAGGATTCGAACAGCCTGGACTCGTCATTTCCCAGGCCTCCGGGCAGTAGTCGCACTACCGATTCGATGATGCAGAGCGCGGCCAACTCCCCGCCGGCCAGCACAAAATCCCCCAGGGAGATCTCATCGTCCGCCACCACGTCGATGGCGCGCTGATCGAACCCCTCGTAGCGCCCACTCAGCAGCGTGAAGCCCGCTAGTTCGCTGAGTTCGACCGCAACCTCATGGGTGAACATCCTCCCCGACGGCGTGAGAGCGATTACCGGGCGCGCCAGGTCGGGCGTTCCTTCGACCGTGGCGAGGATGGGTTCGGCCCGCAGCACCATGCCCGCTCCCCCGCCAAAGGGCGTGTCGTCCACGCTGCGGTGCACGTCGGTGGTGGCGTCGCGAAAGTCGTGCAGATGGAGTTCGAAGACCCCTCGCTCGTGCGCTCGCCCGAGCACCGACGTCGTGACGTAGTTGCTCAGCGCTTCAGGAAAGAGGGTCAGGACGTCGACGCGCAGCGTCATTCGAAGAGTCCCTCGGGTGCATCGATCTCGACGCGCTGATTCGCCTCCACGGAGACGACGAATGTCAGCGGTACCAGGGTTCCGGAGTCGAGAACCATGAGATCGCTCGCCGGATTGGCCTCGACGTCCACCACCACGCCTCGAGCTTGACCGTCCTGGTCCACCACTTCGGCGCCATAGAGCTGGTCGATCCAGATGACGTCGGGGTCATCGATGCGCGGGGCCGACAGCACCACACCGCGCCAGCGTTCGGCCTCCTCGCGCGTGGTGATGCGATCGAAGCTCACGATAAAGCGCGTCTTCTGGTGAATGGCGGCAAAAAGCACGACGAGCGGGCCGCGATCGCTGAAGAGAGTCTGACCGGCGGCGAGGCGTTCGTGGCGATCACTCCAGAGGTCGACGAGTACCTGACCGCGTAGACCGTGAGCCTTGATGATGCGCCCGACCTCGAGCGTGCCACGCTCGTCGGACATGGTTAGTCGATGATGTCGACGGAAGTGGTGACGTGGTCGCGCGCGCCGGCGGCCGCTACGAGTGCGCGGATCGCCTGAGCGGTGCGGCCACGACGTCCAATGACGCGGCCCATATCGCCCGCGCCGACACTGAGAGAGAGCACAACCTTGCCCTGGCGCTCAGAGACTTCGACCATGACGGCGTCAGGGTCTTCGGCGAGCGAGCGAGCAATGAACTCCAGGACCGCAGTCGACGTCGCGGCCTTGTCGTTGCTCGCCTCGTTGACGTCCTCGTTCTCGTCCTGGTCGTCGAACTCGGCGTCGTCGATGGTGTTGATGTCGCCCGCGACGTAGTCGTCCTGGGAGTCGCTCACTTCGCGGCCCGTTCGGCTTTGGCAGCCTCGAACTGCTCGAGGGCACCGCTGGTCTTGAGCAATTTGGCGACGCGCTCGGTGGGCTGAGCCCCTTGGATGAGCCAGCGCACGACTTTGTCGTTGTCGATCTTGGTGACGGTGTCGGGCTCGGCGATCGAAAGGCCGCGGGGCTGGTAGGTGCCCACGATCTCCAAGAACGCGCCGGAGCGGGCGCGGCGGCTCTCCGCGGCGACGATGCGATAGGTGGGCTGCTTTTTCTTACCCATGCGCACCAAACGAAGTTTTACGGCCACAGCAAATTTCCCTTCATACCTGACGTGTCTACGCGAGACGGGCGAGACACCCGAGCAGGAAAGTTTAGCGTTGTTTGGGAGGGGTAACTCTCCCGCCCTTCTTCTTCTTGTTTTTGCCACCACGCGACGCAGCCGAGCTCGCCATTCCGGCACCCAACGCTTCAAAGCCCGCCGGCAACGACTCGCCCTGGGCCTGCGCGCCACGCGCGGCCATGCTCGCCATGCGCCCGAGCCCGCCGGGCATCTGGGGTGCGTTGCCATTGCCCATCTGGCGCATCATCTTGCGCATCTCCGTGAACTGCTTGAGGAGTTGGTTGACGGCCGCCACGCTGGTGGCCGATCCGCGCGCGATGCGCGTGCGCCGTGAGCCATCGATGATCGACGGGTCCAGTCGCTCACGCGGGGTCATCGAGCGCATGATCGCTTCGACTCGGCTGATCTCACCCTCGTCGATGTTGCTGGCCGCGCTGCGCATCTCCTTGGTGACCCCGGGCATCAGCTTCATGATGCCGCCGAGTGAGCCCATCTTGCGCACCTGATTGAGCTGGGCGAGAAAGTCGTCCAACGTAAAGGTGCCGCTCATCATGCGCCCGGCCGACTGGGCCACGACGTCGGCGTCCATGGTGCGCTCGGCCTGTTCGATCAGCGAGAGGACGTCGCCCATGCCCAGAATGCGCGACGCCATGCGTTCGGGGTAGAAGAGATCAAAGTCCGCAATCTTCTCGCCGGTGGAGGCAAAGACCACGGGCCGACCCACCACGCCGCGCGCCGAGAGCACCGCTCCCCCGCGGGCGTCGTAGTCGAGCTTGGTGACGATGAGACCCGAGAGTTCCAGTGCGTCGTGGAAGCTGCGCGCGGTGTGCACGGCGTCCTGGCCGGTGACGGCGTCGATCACGAGGAACGTGTAGTGCGGCGAAGTCTCCTTGGAGATGGCGCGCACCTCATCCATCAGGGCCTCGTCAATCGCGAGGCGTCCGGCGGTGTCGATGATGACGACGTCACGACCCAGTCGCGTCGCTTCCTTCACACCCGCGCGCGCCACCGCGACGGGCGAACTGGGCTCGGAGAACACGTCCACGCCAATTTGAGCAGCGAGCACGCGCAGCTGCTCGACGGCCGCGGGTCGCTGAAGGTCAGCCGCGATGAGGTAGGGCTGGCGGCCCTGCTGCTTGAACCAGTTGGCGAGCTTGGCCGCCGCGGTCGTCTTACCCGCACCCTGGAGACCAGCGAGCAAGATGACCGTCGGGGGCTTGCTGGCGTAGGTGACCGCAAGCGGAGAGCCACCCAAAACTTCGACGAGCTGATCGTTAACCGCCTTGATGACCTGCTGGCCCGGAGTGAGGCTCTGGGAGAGCACTTCACCACTCAGGCGTTCGCGCACCGCGTCGAGGAACGCGCGCACCACGCCTAGTTCCACGTCGGCTTCGAGCAGGGCGGATCGCACGTCCGCGAGGGCCGCGTCGAGGTCCGCGTCGCTCAGTCGACCCTTCGAACGCAGGCTGGAACTAAAGCGCTCGAGGCGTTCACTCAGGGCGTCAAACATGAAGAAAAGGCTAGCGTTACGGCCCGAGCAGCGAATCGACGAACGAGTCGGGATCGAACACGATGAGGTCATCGGCGCCCTCGCCCACTCCCACGAACTTGACGGGTATTCCCAGTTCACGCTCGATCGCGATCACAATGCCCCCGCGCGCGGTGCCATCGAGTTTGGTGAGGACGATCCCGGTGACCGACGCGGCCGACAGGAACTCGTGGGCCTGCGCGAGGGCGTTCTGCCCGGTCGTCGCGTCCAAGACCAACAGGGTCTCCACGACCTGTCCAGGTTCGCGGTCGGCCACGCGACGAACTTTGGCAAGTTCGTCGAGCAGGTTCGTACTGTTGGCTCGTCGACCCGCGGTGTCGGCGAGCACCAGGTCGTAGCCCCGAGCGTGCGCGCGCCCGATCGCGTCGTGCACCACCGAACCGGGGTCGGCCCCTTCGATCGCGCGCACGATGTCCGAGTCAGTTCGCGTCGCCCACTGCTCGAGTTGGTCGGCCGCGGCGGCTCGAAAGGTGTCCCCCGCCGCAAGGAGGACCTTGCGGCCCTCGTCGTGGTTTCTCTTCGCCAGTTTGCCGATCGTGGTCGTCTTGCCGACGCCGTTCACGCCCACGAACAGCCACACCGGCACGCGCCCGGCGCTGGCCGTCGCGGTCGTCGTCCGGTTGCCCGACAGCGCACTGAGCAGGATCGCGCGCAGGGCAGCGGCAACTCCCTCGGGTGCACCGTTTTCGCGCAAGTCGTCGAGCACCGTATTGGTCATGGCCACCCCGACGTCGCTTCGCAGCAGCACCTCTTCGACCACATCGAGCTGGTCGTCACTGACGCTGCCCGTCCCCGAAAGCGAGCGCACGCGATCAAAGACTCCCCTCGAGGACGCGAGGCGGGTCTCGAGCGACACGTCGGCGATGACCGGCATCGGCGCCGCGTCACTTACCAAGACGTCGGGCATTGCGGCCCGGGCCGGGGCCACGAGAACTCTCGGACGACGGCGCGAACGCCGCACCACCACGGCGGCGACGGCGAGCACGACGACAACCCCCAGAACGATGTAGAGGGCGATCACGCCGTTTCTACTTCCCTCGGTCGATTGACGCGCTGACTAACCACCTTGGACGATGCGCCCGGGACCATCGTCACGCCATAGAGCGCATCGGCCGACTCCATCGTGCGCTTCTGGTGCGTGACGATGAGTAGCTGCGCGTCGTGGCGGAACTCTTCGACCAGATTGAGGAAGCGTTGCAGGTTGACGTCATCCAGCGCCGCCTCGACCTCGTCCATCAGATAGAAGGGTGAGGGCCGAGAGCGAAAGACCGCAAAGAGAAACGCGAGGGCGGCCATGGACCTCTCACCCCCGGAGAGCAGCGAGATGCGCCGCACGTTGCGACCCATTGGACGAACCTCGATCTCAACCCCGGTGTTCAGCGGATCATCGGGTTCACTCATGTTGAGTCGACCCTGGCCCCCGGGAAAGAGCATGGCGATCAGCGACGAAAAGTGCTCGTTCACGTCGGCAAAGGCGGCGGTGAAGGTCTGCATGATCTCTTCATCGAGCGCCCGCAGCACCTCTTGCAACTCTCGACGGGCGTGTCGCACGTCGCTGACCTGAGCGTCGAGTTCTTTGTAGCGCTCTTCGAGTGCGGCGAGTTCTTCCAGGGCGAGCGGGTTGATCGGACCCAGTGATGTGATCCGGGCTTCAAGTTCCGCGACGCGCGAGTCCAACGTGACGCCCTCGGGTAGGTCGACGTCGGGGGCGGGCCCCATCTCATGAGGCTCGACGCCGAGGTCGCGAACAATCAGCTCGTGGACGTTGGCGACCTTGACGGCGAGTTCCGCGTGTTCGATCTCGTCGCGCCGCATGACCTCACTCAGTTCGGCGAGGCGCGCGTCGGCGTTGTGTCGGGCCCGGCGCACCTCTTCGAGCATCTCGGCACTCGCGCGCGTTGCCTCGAGCTGTTCGCGGTAGGTCGAGTCCATCGCTTCTTGGGCCACTCGAATCTCATCGGACGCGCGCTCGACGAGGGCAGCCAGTCGCGCCAGCGTCTGGATGTCGAACTCGAGCAGTTGGCGCTTGTGAGCCGCCGCCTCGCGCTCGCCCGTGCGACCCTCCAGGCGCTGCTCGATCTCGCCCTGTCGTTGTTCGATGAGTCGACGACGTTCGGCGTAACGGGTTTCGCGCTCCGACAGAACACCTGTGCGCTCCTCGACCTCGGAACGTGCGGCGTCGTAGTCGACGGTCGCACTCGCGAGTTGCACGGCTCGTTGCGCACTGTCCTGGACTGTCGCTTCGAGGCCGGGCAGCGCGTCACGCAAGAGCCCGAGCTCTTCGAGCAGTTGGTCGCGTTCTGAGACCAGGACACCCGCCTCGTTAGAGAGGTAGTCGATGCTCGCCGCGAGTTCGGTGTGCTCGAGTGCGAAGCGGTCGACGTCACCGCGAATGCGCTCGATCTCTCCGCGAACATGCACCACCGCCGAGTTCGCGACGTGGTGTCGCTCCTGGGCCTGGCTCAGAATCGAGTCAGCCTGTTCACGCCGCTCTCGCAGCACAACTAATGCTGTCGCGTGCTCGCTGGCTATTCGCGTGGCCTCATCGAGCGTCGTGCGCGTCACCACAGCGCGGCCCGACGCGACGCGCCAGCCCGAGGACGCGAATCGGTCCCCCTCCAACGTGACGATGGTGAGATCGGGGTTCGCGAGGGCCACCTCAATGCCGGACTCCCAGTCACTGGCGATGAAGGCCCGGGCAAACAGCGCGTCAAGAACCCGCGACACGTGCGCGGGAGCGTGAGCTCGCGCGTGAACCATGTCGCGCAACGCCCGGGTTCCCTTGGGCGCACTGGGCTGGGTCACGTCGACGTCGCCCACGGCCAGGATCAGTCCAGCGCCCCCTTCGCGACGCAGGGCTCCGAGGGCCGCGCGCGCCGAGTTGGTGCCGTCGACGACCATGGCGCCGACCGATGCTCCCGCCGCGGACTCCACCGCGCGCTCGCATCCCGTGTCCACCTCGATCAGGTCGAGGAACGAGCCGAGGACTCCCTCCAGGCCGCCGATGATCGCCCGGCCGCCCTCGCCCGAGAGTTCTTCTAAGGCCCGAGCCAACGTCTCGGCGCGCGCCTGGGCTCGTGATGCCCGATCGGCACCTTCGCGGAGTGCCTCATCGGCCTCGCGGCGCTCGTGTTGGGACTCTTCCTCGTAGCGCGTCGCCTCGTCAAGAATCTCGGTCGCGTCGTTGAGACTGCTCAGAGCGTCCGAGAGCTCGTCCTGGGCGAGGCGACGTGAGGCGCTCAGTGCACTGAGGCGAGTACCTGCATCGTCGAGTCGAGCGCGAGCGCGACGTTCACCATCCTGAACCGAGGTGAAGGAACGTTCGACCAGACCGATCTGTTCACGCACCGATCGAAGTGCGGCCTCGTCCTGTTCGAACGTGGTGGCGCCCAACTCTTCGACGAGTGACGGCCGCGGCCGACAGTCGCTCTCGCGACTCTGACAACTCGTCGCGCAGTGCGCCGAGCGACGACTCTTCGGACCTCAACAACTCAAGGTCACTGCTCAAACGCGCGGCGTCGGCCTCCAGGGTCGCGATGACGTTCTCGTCCGCCGAGGCGATCAGCGCCTGGCGCAACGCGCGATCGCGCTCTTGAATCACCGACGACGTCCCGCGGGCCCGCTCGCCCAGTCCCTGCAGCGTTCCCAGGGTCGAGGCCAACACCTCTTCGCGTCGCGAGGCCATCTCCGCGGCGGCGGTCGTGGCTTGCGCATCGAGGGTGACGAGTTCGTGACGCAGTTCGCGTTCGCGCACGGCCGACTCGTCAATCGCGAGTTCCAGTTCGTTGCGACGGTGCTCGAAGTGGCGCAGTCGCGACGAAAAGAGAGCGTGGCGCGCGTCGCGCAGTTCCGCTTCCACGTCGGAGTAACTCCGCGCGCTCGCGGCCTGTCGCTCGAGCGGGCGCATCTGTCGGCGAACTTCTCGCACGAGGTCGCCGAGTCGCTCCAGGTTTTCCTGGGTCTGGGCGAGGCGGCGTTCGGAGCGTTCCTTGCGACGGCGGTGCTTGAGGACACCGGCCGCTTCTTCGATCACCGCACGGCGGTTTTCGGAGTTCGACGAGAGGATGGAGTCCAGCTGGCCTTGACCGATGATCATGTGCTGCTGGCGACCAACGCCTGAGTCGCCGAGGAGTTCTTGTACGTCGAGCAGACGACAGGTGGTGCCGTTGATCGCGTAGTCGGAGTCGCCGTTTCGAAACAGAGTTCGCGAAATCGTCACTTCGGCGCCATCAATCGGCAAGCGAGCCGCGGAGTTGTCGATGGTGAGGGCGACTTCGGCGCGTCCCAAGGCGGCGCGGTTGGCCGTGCCCATGAAGATCACGTCGTCCATGCGGGCACTACGCAGGGCACGGGTACTTTGGGCGCCCAGGACCCAGGTGACGGCGTCGACCACGTTGGACTTGCCCGAGCCGTTGGGCCCCACCACGGCGGTGACTCCAGGCTCAAACTCCAACACCGTGGTATCAGCGAAGGATTTGAAGCCCTTCATGGTCAGCCGCTTTAAAAACACGCACTGACGCTACCAATCTTGGGCTCGAGTCCCGTTCTTAGGCCTGGCACTTCTCGCAGTAGTAAGTGGAGCGTCCGCGCACCGTCGCACGGCGAATCATCGCGCGACACTGCAGGCAGGGCTGGCCCTCGCGGTTGTACACCTGGTGAAACTGCTGGAAGCCGCCCTTGGACCCGTCGGGGTCGACGAACTGCTCGTCGTCCAGCGTCGAGCCACCGTGCTTGATCGCATCGGTGAGGATCTCGCTGATGGCCCGGTGAAGTCGGCGGATCTCGATGGTGGAGAGCGACTCGGCTGGCCGGTCAAAGCGCAGGCCCGCCGCGAAGAGGATCTCGTCGGAGTAGATATTGCCGATACCGGCCAGAATGTCCTGGTCGGTGAGGACCGCCTTTAAGGGAGTCGTTCGGCTGCGCATAATGGCGGCGAACCGGTCCCAGCCGATCTGGTCTTCGAAGGGATCGAGGCCGAGGTGGGCCAGTTCGGGCACCGCCTTGCGCAGCGCGAGTCCCTCCCCCCCGATTGAGAGACGGGCGAACTTGGAGATCTCCACGGGCGCGTCGCCTTCGGCCGGCGGGCTCGAGACGTAGAGCTCGCCGAATGTGCGCGGGTCGACGTAGCGCAGTTCTCCGCCCTGGGTAAAGGTGAAGACCACGTGCGTGTGCTTGGGCTTGGGGTCCTTGGGACCCTTGGCCCGCAGCAATTGACCGCTCATCCCTAAGTGAATGACGAGGTGGCACTCGTTGTCGAGTCCGAGCACCAGGTTCTTGCCCAACCGCGCGACGCTGCGCACACTGTGACCCTCGAGCAGGGCGCGAAAGTCCTTGGCCGACTTGTGGCGTCGCACCGCTCGCCCGTTGGTGACCGAGACGATCTTGAACTTCTTGCCCACGAGGTCCCGCGAGAGCGACACCCGAACGGTCTCCACTTCGGCGAGCTCAGGCACTGTCGTGCTCCCGCCAGGCCGAACGTGCGGCCTGGCCCTCGGCGCTCTTCTTCGAGCGTCCCTCGCCCACGGCCACCAGGTCGCCGACGCGAACGGTCGCCACGTACGTGGTCGAATGCGCGGGACCCTCAGACACGACTTCGTACAGCGGGCTTCCCATTCCACGTGATTCGGCCCACTGGCGAAGGCGGGTCTTGGGATCGACGTCGCTCGGCTCAAGGGCGGCCTCGGTCACGTCGCGCGCGAGCGTCTCGTGCACGAACTCCTTGGCGACGTCGTATCCCCGTTCGAAGTAGAGGGCGGCCACGACCGCCTCGAAGGCGTCGGCGAGCAGCGAGGGTCGCTCGGTGCCCAGTTCCTTCTTCACCCCGCGCCCCACTCTCATGACCGCACCAAGGTCGAGTTCACGCGCCGCGTTCGCGAGGGCCGCTTCGTTCACAACCCGACTGCGTACCAGCGAGCCCGATCCTTCGTTGAGTTCGGGGTGGCGAGTCACGATGAGGTCAGCCACCGCGAGGTCTACGACGGCGTCGCCCAAAAACTCGAGTCGCTCGTTGGATTCGACGTCGTGTTCGGCTGCGTAACTCGAGTGGGTCAGGGCCGTGAGAAGGAGTGGACTCGCGGGGTCGAGACCCAGGCGCGCAGCGACGGCGTCGCGGGTTGTGACCATGAGGCTCACGCCCCCTTAGACAACCTGAAGTTTGAGGGCGACGTAGTTGACGGCGTCGCTCACCGTGGTCAATCCTTCAAGGTCTTCGTCGTCGATGTGAAAGCCGGCCGCGTACGTCGCGAGGTTGTCCTCGAGGGCCTCGACCAGTTCAATCAGCGCAAGCGAATCCGCTCCCAGATCGGCGAAGCTGACGTTCTCGGGAATATCGTCGGGGCTCTTTTCGAGGATCTCGGCCAGCTGGTCGCGAACCAATTCTTGGATCGCGGCTCGGTCCAACGGTGCCTGAGTGTCAGCGCTCATGACGCCTCCTTGTGAATGTGCCCCAAGATTAGTGAGTTCGGGTGATCGAGCGGCCGGTTAGGCGGCTTGATCAGGACGGATCGTGGCGGCCAATTTCTCCACGATTCCGTTGTCGTCCGCCTCGGCGGCCACGCGCAGCGCGTTCATGATGGCCGTCGAATTCGAAGAACCGTGCGAAATCACGCAGATCCCCTTCACGCCCAGGAGCATGGCGCCGCCGTGGCTGTCCGGCGAGAGCTGACTGGCAATGGGTAAGAGGTGTTCTAACAACACGTCGCCCGCGCGCTTGGTCTCTTCGTTGGTGCCGATCGCGCCGATCACCACGGAAAAGACGTAACTGAGCGCGCCCTCGAGTGTCTTTAACGCGACGTTGCCGGTAAATCCGTCGGTGACGATGACGTCCACCGAAGACGGAATAAAGGTGCGGCCCTCGACGTTGCCGGCGAAGTTCAGACCGGCCGTCTTACTCAAGAGTTCATGGGTGGCCTTCACGAGCGGGGTGCCCTTGGTGGGCTCTTCACCGATCGAGAGCAGTCCCACACTCGGCGACTCGATGCCGTATCGCGTGGTGACGTAGGTCGAGGCCATCTGGGCGAACTGCACGAGCATCTCCGGCGTGCACTCCGCGTTCGCACCGGCGTCGACCAACACGACCGGTGGGCGATTGGGGTTGGGAATCGGCGTGACGATGCAGGGCCGATGCACCCCAGGCAGACGTCCCATGCGCAGTAACGCTGAGGCCATGGTGGCACCCGTATTGCCGGCCGACACCATCGCCGAGGCCTTGCCGTCACGAACGAGTTCGGCACAGCGAACCAGAGAGGAGTCTTTCTTCTTGCGCACGCTCGCACCCGGGTCGTCGTCCATCGCGATCACCTCGGTAACGGCCACGACCTCGAGGCCCAGGGGGTCTCCCATGAGTTCGGGAACGCCGACGAGGGTGACCGACAAGCCGAGTTCGTCGACCGCACGCTTTGCACCCGCGATGATCTCTGCGGGCGCGAAGTCACCACCCATCGCGTCTAAAGCGATGGGGAGCGTCAAATCAGTTGACCTCTACGGCCGTGCGACCCTTGTACCAACCGCAGTTGGGGCACACCACGTGGGGCAGCTTGGAGGTCGCACACTGGGGGCACACGCTGCGCGCGGGACGCGCCAAGGTCCAGTTGGACGCCCGGCGACTACGCGTCTTGGCTTTGCTGGTCTTGCGCTTGGGTACGGCCATCGATCTTCTCTTTCACCAGAAACGGGCGTACCCGCCGCTCCGAGGATTACTCGGACTCGGGGTCCGCAAATTGGAGCCCGTCCAGTGTAGCCCACCGGGGATCCTTTGGCGCCTGGCAGTCGCACGTCGCCTCGTTGCGATCGATCCCGCACTGGGGACACAGACCGGCACAGTCGGGCCGACACAGTGGGGCAAGCGGTAGGTCCAAGAAGATGGCGTCGTGCACGAGCGGTGCTAAGTCGATGAAGTTATTCACGATGGGATAACTCAGCTCGTCGCTCTCGCCCGGGTCCTCGACGAAGCGCTCGTTCACGCTCACGTCGCTGAGTCCCAGCACCGGGGCCGAGCAGCGTCGACACACCCCGTGCCAGGGGGCACGCACGCGACCTCGTGCCCGAATTCCCCCGCTGAAACTCTCCAGGCGCAAGTTCACGTGCACCGGGGCTTCGCCAAAGACGTCAGTCTCGGCCGGCCCGCGCGGCTCGAACTCGTGCTTCTCGTCAAAGGGTGCTTCAAAGTCCACCGAGATCGAGGAGGGCACGTCGCGCAACAGAGCGGCGACGGGGACCAAGTATGGCGAGGCCATGGTTCTAGAGAGAGTCCTGGTCGAAGAAGGAGCCGTCCGTGGACTCAGGCGCGGGACCGGGGGCTTGGGCTAAGAACTCATCGGCGCGCGGCTCGGGACTCAACATCGATGACGGCAGGCCCTGGGCGCTCAGGCGTTCGCGACCCGAGTGGGCCGTCTTTAAGAGGCGGTCCAGCACGATCTCGAAACCGCCGAGTTTGCCGTCGATGAAGTCCTCGGCCTCGTTGATCATCTGGCGCGCCCGGGTGTGGGCGTCCGACGTGATCTGCTCGGCCTGGAGGCGCGACTGTCGCACGATCTCGGTCTTATCGACCATCCGAGCCGCCTCGGCGCGTACCTGGTCCATGAGCTGTTCGGCCTTTTTCACCTCGGCCGCCATCAGCTCTTCGCGGTCGCGCAGCGCCCAGCGCGCTTCGCGGATCTCGTCGGGCAGGCTGTGGAGGGCCTGTTCTACGAGGGCGAGCACCTCGTCGCGCGGCACCAGGGCCGAGTTCGATAGCGGCATCTGCTTGGCGTTGGAGACGATGTCGATCAGATCGCGCAGGTCCGCTTCGAGGTCGCGGTGCTGGGCGTGGCGCGGCGGCTCTTCGATGATCTCTTCGGCGTCGTAGCCGTCAAAGGAGGTCACGAGAACCCTTGGGGATACTTTTCGGCGAGTCGCTTGGCGACGGGTTCGGGCACGAAGGACGTGACGTCCCCGCCGTAGCGGGCCACTTCACGCAGGAGACGGCTGGCAATAAAGGAGTGGTGCGAGCTCGAGGGCAGAAACAGGGTCTCCACGCCCGAGAGCGAGCGGTTCATCTGGGCCATCTGCAGTTCGCTCTCGAAGTCCGAGACTGCCCGTAGGCCCTTGACGATGGCGGTTGCGTTCACGTCGCGCGCCACGTTCACGAGCAGGGTCGAGATGGAGACGATCCGGACGTTGGGCACGTGGACGAGGGAGTCCGCGATCATCTCGCGGCGCTCGTCGAGGTCAAAGAGGGGCTCGGACTTTTGGGGATTGCGGATGGCCGCCACCACGATCTCGTCAAAGATCTGCGAGGCGCGCTCCACGATTTCGAGGTGACCGTTGTGAAACGGATCAAACGAACCCGGAATAAGACCGACCGTCACTCGTCGTCACCCTTCGCCGGTTCCAACATTGTTACGAGCGTAGTGCCGTAGCGTTTGGTCTTCGTCACCGACCACCCCTCGGGGGCGTCCATGTGCCGGTCGTTTTCGATGACCACCCGCTCGGCTGCCACGCCGTTCAGCAGGCTCGGTAGATCGAGTGGACCATAGGGCGGGTCGGCCAACACGAGGTCCAGATCGCGCGGCGGCTGCCAGATCGGCAGGTTGGCGCGTACGAACACCGCCTCGCCCTCAAGCTTGAGTGGCTCTAAGTTCGCGCGCGCCGCGGCGAGGCACACAGGGTCGGTGTCGACGAAGTAGACCTTGGCCGCCCCGCGCGAGAGCGCTTCAATGCCCATCGCGCCGGAGCCCGCGTAGAGATCGACCACGACAAGGTCGGTTAGTCCCCCGCGACTTTCGAGCATCGAAAAGATCGCCTCACGCGCGTAGTCCGTGGTGGGTCGAACTTTAGGCGGCAGTTTCGCCTTGAGCTGACGCCCGCGGGCCATACCGCCAATCACTCGCACGTACTTCAGCGTAGGGGTTCGCGCTAGGACTTAAAGAGATACGCGGCGTCCTCTTCATCGACAAAAAGGTGCAGTTCGTCCTCCATTTCGCGCAGCGCCTCACCCGCCTCGCGCACCAACACAGCCGCCAGGGCCTGGGCTCCGGCGATGAGGTCGTCGTCCGAAGTGAGTTTGGCCAACTTGAGGTCGGTTCGCCCCTTTTGGCGCGCGCCGAGCAAAGTGCCTTCGCCGCGCATCTCCAGGTCCACCTCGGCCAGCTCAAACCCGTCGTTCGACGCCACCAACGCCTCGAGACGCCGCGCGCCGTCGTCGGTGGGCGGCTCGCCAAGCAGGTAGCAGTAGCTCTGGAACTCCGCCCGTCCCACCCGACCTCGCAGTTGGTGCAGTTGGGCGAGACCGAAGCGCCAGGCGTCTTCGATCACGATCACGCTGGCTTCGGGGACGTCGACGCCGACCTCGACCACGACGGTCGCGACCAGCACGTCGATCTCGCCGGATCGGAACTGGGCCATGACGAGTTCCTTCTCGTCGCTCTTCATCTGTCCGTGCAGTAGGCCGAGCGCCAGGCCCCGCAGTTCATGCGTCGCGAGACGCGTTCGTTCCTCGACCGCACTCGTGGCTTCGACGCGATCCGAGCCCTCGACCAACGGGCAGATGACGTAGGCGCGATGTCCCAGGGCCACCTCGTCGCGCACGCGCTGCCAGCAGGCGGTGACTTCGTCGTCCTCGCGCGCCCAGCTGGTGGCGATCGCGCGGCGACCCGCGGGCAGTTCGTCCACGACCGACACGTCGAGGTCGCCAAAGAGCACCATGGCGGCCGTGCGAGGGATTGGCGTGGCGGTCATGACGAGCAAGTCAGGGTCCGCTCCCTCGTCGGAGCGCTCGCGACCCTGTTCGGACAGACGGGAGCGCTGCTCGACCCCGAAGCGGTGCTGCTCGTCTATGACGATCAGGCCGAGCGAGCGAAACCGCACGTCGTCGCTGAGCAGAGCGTGCGTGCCCACGACGATGTCGACCGCGCCCGAGGCCAGGCCCTCGATCGTCGCTTGACGGTCCTTCGCGCGTACGCGGCCCGTGAGCAACTGCACCGTGACTTCGCGCTCACCCGACAGAACGGCCTCGTCCTTCACGTAGAGCCCGGCGAGGTCCCGGCGCAGCGAGGCGAGATGCTGTTCGGCGAGCACTTCGGTCGGGGCCATGAGCACGCTCTGACGCCCGCCGTCGAGCACGCCCAGCATGGCCGTCACCGCGACCAGCGTCTTGCCTGAACCGACGTCGCCCTGTAGGAGCCGGTGCATCGGCAGTGGCCCCTCCAGGTCCAACCAGATCTCGGAGAGCACGCGCCGCTGGGCCGAGGTGAGAGCAAAACGGTGCTGAGAGAGAAAGCGACGCACCAGCGAGTCGTTCTCGCTCACTAAGGATCCGGGTGCGATGTCGAGGTCGGTGTCGTTGAGGGCGTGGCGAATACCCGCCGCTGACTCTTCGAGGCGCCGACGCCGCAAGGCGAGGATGACCTGCAGGCGAAGGAGTTCATCGAAGGCCAATCTCCGCCTGGCCGGGTACTGGTCGCCAAAGTTGGCGGGCAGGTGAATATCCCGGAACGCACTGTTGCGATCCACCAAGTCGAGCGCTTCACGCTGGGAATCGCTCAAGGGATCGAACAGGAAGCCAGCTCGACCCAACGACTCCTCGACGAACCCGCCCATCTCCCAACTCGTGATGCCCGCCTTGCCCGAGGCGGGATAGATGGCGGCCACGCGAAGAACCCGCGAGGGGTCGCGCTCTTCACCGGTCGCTCCGACGATGACGTCCACGACCGGATTGGCCATCTGGCGCGCTCCTTTGTAGTCGCCGACCTTGCCAAAGAAGAGGGCCTGAACCCCCACGGGCAGTTGGCGCTCGCGCCACGCTTGATTGAAGAAGACGATCTTGATCGACTCGTCACCGTCACTGACCGTCACGTCCACCATGGCCTTACCCTGTCGAGTTCGGCGACTCGACACCCGGGTGACTTCGGCGAAGATCGCCGCCTCGTCTCCGACGGAGAGGTCGCTGAGGTCGACCTGGTGCGTGCGGTCGATGTAGCGACGGGGATAGACAGTCAGCAGGTCAAAGACGTTGTCGATACCGAGAGTGGCCAGAGCGGCCGAACGCTTCTCTCCGATCCGATGCAACTTCGTGACCGGAACGTCGCCCAGCTGGCGAAGTCGTCGTCCGCTCGACTCACTCACTCGAGACCGAAGTAATAGGGGTAGAGAGGTTGGCCGCCGTGGTGGACTTCGGGCGCGACGTTCGGATGCTCCTGGGCGAGAAACTCGGTGATGCGCCGGGTATTGGCAGGCGTGGCACCCTCGCCTTCGATGATGGTGAGCAGTTCGTGCTCGGGCGTAATGAGGCGTTCCAACAGTTCATTCGCGGCCCCCGCGATCGAATCTGCGATGGCCAGTACCCCCCCAGGCCCCAGGCCAATCCAGTCACCCTCGTGCACCACGCCCGCGTCAGTCGTCGTCTCGCGCACCGCGCAGGTGACTTCACCCGCGACGACGCTGCCCGCCGAGGTGCGCATCGCCTCACCGTTCGCTTCCAGCGAGGCGTCGGGGTCGTAGGCGAGCAGCGCGGCAAATCCTTCGACGATCGAATTTGTCGGCACGACCGCCACGTCGACGTCGACCAGATCGTTCACCTGAGCGGCGACGGGGGTGATGTTCTTGTTGTTGGGCAGTATCACGACCTGCTTGGAACCCGTCGCTACAACCGCGTCGACGAGTTCGCTGGTCGAGGGGTTCATCGACTGACCGCCGACCACGAGGCGCCGTGCGCCCAGCGAGCGAAAGATCCGCCCGACTCCCTCGCCCACCACCACTGCGACCACCGCGGTTGACGGAACCGGTGTCGTGGTTTCATCGTCGAGAAAGGCAGTGGCCTCACGCACCCAACGCTCTTCGATCACTTGCTCGGTGAGGTCCGTCACCCGAATCTCACGCGGTCGCCCGGCGTCGATCGCTGCCTCGATGGCAGCTCCGATCTCATCGGTGTGGATGTGACAGTTGTAGAGACCCTCGCCTCCGACGATGACGATGGAGTCACCCAACCCCGCCCAGACTTCGCGAAATGCGGGGATCTTCGCGTCGTCGGCGTCCAGCAGGTACATAACCTCGTAGCGCAGTTCGCCGAGCCCGGACTCGTTGGGGACCTCGTGCACGTGCACGTCGATCGACTCGACGCTGGGGGCTACGGGCAACTCGTCGCTCGCGAACTCGAAACACATCGCGTCAAAGAGCAGCACGAGACCGGACCCGCCGGCGTCGACGACTCCCGCCTGGCGCAAAACCTCGAGTTGTTCAGGGGTCTTGGCGAGGGCAACTTTGGCCGCGTCGCGCGCTCCGCGCGAGAGTTCCGCCAGTGACTCCGAGTGCTGCTGGGCACCTTCGGCGGCAGCACGCGCCACCGAGAGAATCGTGCCTTCGACGGGGCGCAACACCGCTTGGCGGGCAAGCTCGTCGGCGTGCGCCAGCGCCCCGGCGATCTCGGGAGCAGCGATCTCGCCGCGAGCGGGAAACGACGCCACCAGACCGCGCAACATCTGGGACAAAATGACGCCGGAATTGCCCCGCGCGCCCATCAGGGACCCCTTGGCGATGGTGGCGGCGACCTCGCCCAAGGGCGCATTTTCGTCCAGTTCCCCCAAGGCCAGAACCACCGATTCGATGGTGAGGGCCATGTTCGTGCCGGTGTCGCCGTCCGGCACGGGATAGACATTCAGGCGATTGATGACCTCGCGATACGAGTGCAGCAGCTCTCCGTAGGTGATCATCGTCGCGCGCAAGCCCTTTGCCGACAACGTCACGGGAGCGCTCATCGGTAGCGATGCTACAGTGGGTGCTCGGTTTAATCGCCCGGCGCACTCAGCCCGGATGTAAGGAGAATGTTCACCATGGCGTCAGTCTGCGAAATCTGCGGCAAGAAGCCGTCCTTCGGTATGAACGTGTCTCACTCGCACCGTCGCACCAAGCGTCGTTGGAACCCGAACATCCAGCGCGTTCGCGCTCTGGTGAACGGCACGCCCAAGCGCGTCAACGTCTGCACCGGGTGCCTTCGCTCGGGCAAGATCACCAAGCCGTCACGCTCAACTCTCGGCGTCTAGCTATCCCCAGAGCCGGTGCTCGTAGCCCCGGCGCACGAGTGTCTCCCCATTCAGCGTTCGAACACTCGCGTCTGACACCACTCGGCCAATCCTCAAGGGTTCGCTGAGGCCGTTGCCGCGAAAGACCTCGCGTAGTCGCTCAATGTCGTCGGTTGCGATCAGCAGTTCGTAGTCTTCGCCCCCGCTGATCGCCTCTTCGAGCGTCGCTCCCTCCGCGACCGGCAGATCGTCAAGTTCAAAGCCCACCCCCGAGGCGTCGGCGAAACGGTGCAGGTCCAAGCCGATCCCGTCGCTCAGATCCATCATCGCGTGCACGCCCGCGCCGCGAGCGGCCATCCCCTCGTGCAGTCGAGGGACGGGACGCCGATGCGCTTGAACCAGTTCGTCGCTCAGCGCCATGCCCGCGCGCCGACGCCGCAGTCCCGCGGCCGCCCGACCGAGGGGTCCGCTCACCAGCAGATCGTCACCGGCAGCGGCCCCGCTACGCAGCACTGCTCCACCCCCGGGGCACTCCCCGAGGACCGTCACGGCGACGGCCACGTCGCGGCCCGACGACAGGTCGCCACCCACGATCGCGGTGCTGTTCGCCTCGGCCGCTTCGACCGCCCCAATGTGCAACTCATCGAGGTCGGTGCCGGTGGGCGCGGTCACCGCGATCACCACACCCCGGGGACGTGCACCCATGGCGGCCAAGTCCGACAGGGCGCTCGCGACGGCCTTGTAGCCCAGGTCACGAAGTGCAAAGAGTTCGGGATCTAAGTGAACTCCCAGAACAGCAACGTCGGTCGAGACAATCGCCTGGCCCACGAAGGGTTGGAGCACGGCGGCGTCGTCGCCGACGTAGTACTCACCCGCCACGGGCGTGACCGGCGCCACTATTTTCGCTATACGCTTAAGCACGTCATCTTCGTGCTGGCTCCGTTCTTTGGTTGGGTCGGCTGGCTCGTTCATGACTGCGGTTGTTGACTCTCGTTGTAACCCCGCAGCGAGACGAACGTAGACAAGGACGTCATGACGTACCCAACCAAGAACAAAGCCCTGATTGATTGGGTCGAGGAAGTCGCGAGGCTCACGACCCCTGATCGTATCCACTGGTGCGACGGATCGGCCGAGGAGTACGACGAGTTGTGCCAACAACTCGTCGACGCGGGCACGTTCACCAAGCTCTCGGACGCCAAGCGTCCCAACAGCTACTACGCGGCCTCGGACCCGGGCGACGTCGCGCGCGTCGAAGACCGCACCTTCATCTGCTCGAAGGAAGAGATCGACGCCGGTCCGACCAACAACTGGCGGGATCCCGAAGAGATGCGCGCCACGCTGCACACTCTCTTCTCCGGTTCGATGACGGGCCGCACGATGTACGTCGTGCCCTTCTCCATGGGACCCCTCGGTTCCAAGATCGCTCACATCGGCGTCGAAATCACCGACTCGCCCTACGTGGCGGTCTCCATGCGCATCATGACGCGCATGGGCACGGGCGCCCTGGAGGTGCTCGGCGAGAACGGCACGTTCGTGCCGTGCCTGCACTCGGTGGGCATGCCCCTCGAAGATGGCATCACCGACGTGCCATGGCCGTGTGACCCCGAGAACAAGTACATCGTTCACTTCCCCGAGACCCGCGAGATCATCTCGTTCGGTTCGGGCTATGGCGGTAACGCCCTATTGGGCAAGAAGTGCTTCGCACTGCGCATCGCCTCAGTGCTCGCGCGCGACGATGGCTGGCTGGCTGAGCACATGCTGGTGCTCAAGCTCACGAATCCCAAGGGTGAGTCGCGCTACGTGACGGGGGCCTTTCCAAGCGCGTGCGGCAAGACAAATCTCGCCATGCTGGTGCCGACCCTGCCGGGTTGGAAGGTCGAGACGGTCGGCGACGACATCTGCTGGATGAAGCCCGGTCCCGATGGTCGCCTCTATGCGATCAATCCCGAGGCTGGCTTCTTTGGCGTGGCACCCGGCACCAACATGGTGACCAACCCCAACGCGATGTACACCGTGGAGGCCAACACCATCTTCACCAACACGGCCGTCACGCCCGACGGCGACGTGTGGTGGGAGGGCATGGGCGAGCCGCCCGAGAACCTGATCGACTGGAGGGGCCAACCCTGGAGCAAGGATCTCGGCACCCCGGCCGCGCACCCGAACTCGCGCTTTACCACCCCCGCGGCCCAGGACCCGGCGATCGCTCCCGAGTGGCAGGACCCCGCGGGTGTACCGATCGACGCCATTCTCTTTGGCGGACGGCGCGCGAGTGTGATCCCGCTCGTGTTTCAGTCCCTCAGTTGGGACCACGGCGTCTTCTTGGGCTCGATCATGGCGTCAGAGACGACCGCCGCCGCCGAAGGTGCGGTCGGGGATCTGCGCCGCGACCCTTTCGCCATGCTGCCGTTTTGCGGTTACAACATGGCCGACTACTTCGCGCACTGGCTCACCTTCTCCAAGCGCATGGACGAGACCAAGTTGCCCAAGATCTTCTACGTCAACTGGTTTCGCAAGAGTGCTGACGGTCGCTGGCTCTGGCCGGGATTCGGGGAGAACTCGCGCGTGCTCGAGTGGATCTTCGAGCGCACCGCCGGACGCGGAGAGGCGACCGAGACCGCGATCGGCTACGTTCCCACACCGAGTGCGATCAATCTCGAGGGTCTCACGGTGACGACCGAAGATATGGAACAGTTACTGCGCGTCGATCACGACGAGTGGCGCCGCGAGGTGCCGCACATTCGCGATCACTACGCCCAGTTCAACCAGCGCCTGCCCAAAGAGCTCCACGAGATGGCGCTCGATCTCGAAGCACGCCTCGGCTGAACTACTTCGCCGTCTCGGCGTCGGCGACGATGAGGCGAGGTCCCGAGGGCCAGTCGAAGTAACGCCACGTCCAGTTGATAAAGACGCGCAGGCGGTTGCGAAAGCCCACCAGATAAAAGAGGTGAAGGCCGAGCCAAGCCATCCACCCGAGCGTGCCCGTGATGGTGGGCACGTGCGGGATCTTGGCTACGGCGGCGCGTCGACCGATGGTGGCCATGATGCCCTTGTCTGCGTAGTGAAACGCGGTGGTGGGCTCGCCCGCCACGAGAAGCAGGATCTCTTTGGCGGCGCGGCGACCCGACTGAATCGCGACCGGGGCGAGTTGAGGGCAGAACGAGCCGTCCCCGCGCGACGCGGGAATCGCGGCGGCGTCCCCGATGCAAAACACATTCGTGCTCCCGGGTACGCGCAAGTCACTGCCGACCACCGCTCGACCATTCGGTCCCGCGGTGTCGTCGAGCTGCTCGGCCAGCGTTCCCTTCACGGTGATGCCGCCCGCCCACACCACGACCGCCGCCTCAAGGCGTTCGCCATCGGCGAATCGAATGGCGTGGGCTTCCACTTCCACCACCGATCGATCTAGTTCGACGCTCACACCCATGGCGCCGAGCTGGTTTAGCGCGTAGGAGCTCGCTCGCTCGGGAAAGGCGGTGAGCAGCCGAGGGGCCACGTCCACCAGACGGATCTTGACGCGAGCGGGGTCGATCCTCATCCCGTCGCGCTTAATCGCAATCTCAACGAGCTCCGAGAGCGCACCCGCCGTCTCCACGCCGGTCGGACCGCCGCCGACCACGACGAAGTCGAGGTCCTGAGGTGCGGTCTCGCCCGCCACCTCAGCGTCTTCGAGCGAGCGCAGCAGACGGTTTCTCAGCCGCCGGGCGTTGGCCAGCGTGTAGAGCGGCATGGAGTAACTCTGGGCGCCGGGAATGTTGAAGTAGGAGGCGACTGCCCCGGTCGCCACGATCAGGTAGTCAAAACCAATCGACGTGCCGCTCTCCAAGGTGACGGTGTTCGCGTCGCGATCGATCGCACTCACGCGAGCGTGACGCACCCGTACGTTCTTGGCGTGGCCGAAGATGGTGCGAATGGGATAGGCGACGTCGGCGGGCTCGAGTCCGGCCGTCGCAACCTGGTAGAGCAACGGCATGAACGTGTGAAAGTTGTGCCGGTCGATGAGGGTGACGCGAACGCCCTGGTTCGCCAGCGCCTTCACCGCCGAGACGCCACCGAAGCCACCCCCGACCACCACTACGTGCGGCAACGACTCGATGTCCACGGGATGAAGTTCGGGCTTTTCCATATTTAAGACTATTCAGTCTCCGCCTCACGAGCCGTGCGTCGACCGATCGGGTACACCACGCTGCCCGCGATCATCAGAATCGCGAGCAACCGATCACCCACCGTAAAGCCGAGGACAATCGCGACGGGAATGAGCGCACCCACGACCCAGAGCAGCTGTTGGCGCACCGCGAAGCGCGCGAATGTACGACCCTGGGCTCCGGGTGCAACGTTGCGCTGGGTGATGGCATCAAAGCTCGGTTGGGCGATGGCGCCACAGACCCCGAGCCACCCCGCGAGGAGCACCTGGACGAACAGCACCGCATCAAGCGACGCAAACGCCGCCGCCACGCCGGTCGCAAAGAGAGCGATCGTAAGCAGCGTCGACTCCTTCAAAATGTTGCGCATCCGAGTGACGAAGGCCAGTCCCCCAAGCGAGCCGATACCGCTCAGCCCGAGGGCGAAGGCGTACCAACCCAACCCGGCCGAGTCGCGCCGCAGGCCAAAGGCGAGGAGAAACACGACGAAGCCCGCCGCGAACCTCATGAGAGATGCGGCCCCGAGTCCCCAGGCGACCTCAGCGTCACCGAGCGGATTGAGGGCGTTGCGATCGCGCTCGGCCTGTGTCAAACCCACGACCTCGTCGCGTACGACCTTGGATGGTTTTTGCAGTCGCGCGCTCGCGACGGTCGCGGCAATGTAGACGACTGACGCCACCACCAGCACACTTGTCGCGCCGATCCCCTTCAAGATTCCCGCCCCGACCGTTCCGGCCAGGAGTCCCGAGATCGTGCCCAGCAACGTGAGCTGCGCGTTGAAGCCGGCAAATCCCTTTTCGCCATTCACACTGGCACTGGGCCACCCGGCGTCGCCGACGTGGGACCCATGCTCGCGGAACTGATCACTGCGCGCCATCTCGGGTACCAGCGCGCCGCGCGTCACGACGTACAACTTGGACGACACCAACAGCAGGAACGCCAGGGGAAACAGCCACAGCGAGTTGAGGTGTTGGGCCATGAGGATGCACAGCACCGCCCTCACGCCCGCCGAGAAGGCGACCAACAGTCGCCGCCCGTTGGCGGAGCGATCAATGAGCGGCCCAAGCAGCGGCGAGACCACGGCGAAGGGCGCGATCGTGAGCAGCAGATAGAGCAACACCTTGCCCTTGGCCTCGGTGGGCGAGACCGAAAAGAAGAGCGAACCGGCGAGCGACACGGTCACCAGCGTGTCGCCGGCCATCATGATCACGTGCACCAGCGCGAGGCGCCCAAAGGCGGTGCGTTGATCAAAAAGATCCTGCGTGGAGGCTTTGGCTAGGGTAACGATTCCTCGCGCGCGCACGCATCGAGCGTAGGTGATCGCACTCTCGAGTCGTCCCGAGCTAGTTCGAGTTACAGCCCCAGAACTGCACGTAGTTCGGCAGGCGGTGGTGCACGCAGTAGTGCAGCCTCGAGGCGTTGCGCCACGACGATGTGTCGAGCTCGTAGTGCGCCACTTCGGTCACGCCGATCTCTCCCTCGCCGTGTCCCACGGTCGCCCAGAGGTACGCGTACTGACCCACGCAGCCAAAGCTCTGGACACTGTCGACCTCGCGGTACGCCGAGGAGATTGCCGAGGCGTTACAGGGAACGATCGGTGCGGCTGCACGCGCGGTGCAGTTCGCCTGGCTCACGCCGAACGCGAGTGCCGCTAAGAGAACAACTCCGCCCGCGAGGCGTGTCCACTTCATGTCCAGAGTTCAGCACACCGAACAGGGCGAGCGGCGCTACTTCGCCAGCAGGCTCAAAAAGAGGTTGCCGATCATGAGTTCCCAGTCCCCCTCATCGATGGGATCGCTCGAAATGTCGTCCAACGCGCGGCCAAAGACCAGCACCTGAAAGAGCACCGCGAGAGCACTCGCGGGAATGTCGTCGCGCAGCCAGCGCTGCTGCTGAGCCGCCTTAGTCAGCACCTCGAGGTCGTTGGTGAGTCGCTCCTGGGAAGCACCAATCAACTCTTTGAGGTGAGGGCGCGTCGAAGCGGCCGCCACGATGCGCGCGCGCATGGCCCGTCGAGCTCGACGTTCCGGGCCCGAGTGCATCGTCGCTACAAGGGGACCCATGACTTCGACGTACTCATCGAGCGTCTCGACCGACGAATCGACGCTGCTGCCAAAAATGGCTAGGTCTTCTTCGACAAAACGGGTGAAAATCATGTTGTAGGCGGCGTCGATAACTCCCTCACGCGAGCCGAAGTGGTGGTACACCGAGCCGTAGTTGACACCCGTCGCCTCGCAGATCTCCGGGATGCGAATTAGGAGCTCGTCCCCCGCCATCAGGCGTTCTGCGACGGCGTCGAGGACCGCCTGCATAACCGGAACGGACCGGCTCTGTTTTGTCATAAGTAGATATTTTAATCAGTCACTAGGCATTTGAAATACGCCTCGAACAGTAACGCCCGTGGCCAGTCGTCAATAAGTTAGGTCTCCCGCGAGAATTGAAACCTGGGTTTCTCACAGAAATCAATCAAATCAACGACCTCACTCGACGATATCGCTGACCGTGACGCAGTCACGTGTCAAGAATCAGACACTGTGTCTCTTGCCAGGACATCTTGTATACGAGCTCGCCAGTTGATCCCTTCGCTCGTCATCCCGTCGTCGTGAAGTCGACGTCGCTCGCGTCGCAGGTCGTCGGCCACGCGTGCGAGTCCCTGGGGCAGCGCCGCGGCAACGAGGTCACGCACGTACTGCGCGAGGGCGGGTGCGGCCCCGTTCGTGGAGACCGACACCGTGACGTCGCCATCGCGGTGCAGCGCGGTAAAGAAGAAGGTCGAGCGTTCGGGATCGTCCACTACGTTGAGCCACACCCCATCGTCGCGCGCCTCCTCGGTGATTACGTCGTTGACGGCCGCGTCACCCGTCGCCGAGACCACGAGAGAGAATCCACGAAGGTCGCCGCGCTGGTAGCGACGATGCTCGACGTTCGCCACACTTGAGGACAACTTGGGACTGATCTCGTCGCTGATGACCGTGACGACGGCGCCGGCTTCGAGAAGCTGCTCGGTCTTGCGCACGCCAACCTCGCCCGCGCCTATCACCAGGACAGATGCGCCATCCAACTTGAACGCGAGGGGCAGGGCGCTAGCGGGCAACGGCGTCTCGGACAGTGAGAGACCGAAGGTCAAAGGACGCCACGTCGCCCACCACGATGACGGCGGGCGAGCGCACATCGAGGGAACCGAGGTCGCTGAGTGTGGCGCGGGTCGTTCGCTGTTGGTTGGTCCACGCCCCTTCGACGACCGCCACCGGTGTGGTGGAGTCGAGTCCACCGTCGATGAGTTCGCTCGCGATCACTCGGCGGTGCTCGATGCCCATCAAGATGACGAGCGTCAAGCCCGTGCGGCTCAGCCGGCGAAAGTCGGTCAACTCCCCGCCTTCGCCGCGCGCGCTCACGATGGCGACGCCGCGACTGACGCCTCGATGCGTGACCGGAATACCGGCGGCGAGCGGACCGGCCAGGGCCGAACTCAAACCGGGCACCACCTCGCAAGCCACTCCCGCGGCGCGCAGCGCCAGCATCTCCTCGCCGCCGCGTCCAAAGACGAAGGGGTCACCGCCCTTGAGTCGAACCACCGTGTCGTGGGTCGACGAAAGCTCGACGAGAAGGTCATTGATGCTCGACTGAGTAGACGAGTCACCGGGACGCTTGCCCACGTCGTAGATGGCGGCGCGCGGACTGATGTACTCCAGGATGGATGGGTCGATCAGTCGGTCGCGCACGACCACGTCGGCGCGTGCGAGCAGTTTGGCCGCGCGAACAGTAAGCAGGTCGCCGTCACCCGGTCCCGCGCCCACCAAATAAACGGTCATTGCGCACCCACGCGAACCACAAAGTCGCCGAACGCCTCATCCGGCTCGCCCTCGCTCGCCCAGCGATCCAGCAGCGGGCTGAGCACCTCGGGAATGTCCTCCAGCTTGACCTTCTCGCGATAGATCGAAGCCAGTCGCGTGCCACTCGGTCCGCCGCCGACGTACACGTCGTAGGTGGACTTGGTGCGACCGACGACGCCAACCTCGGCGAGCGCGGGGCGGGCACAACCATTCGGACAGCCCGTCATGCGCAGCTGCAGCGGCCGGAGCTGGAGCGAGCGACGCTTGAGCGCTTCTTCGAGGCCGGACACCAGTTCGGGCAGGCGTCGTTCCGATTCGGTGAGAGCCTGACTGCACGTGGGTAGCGCCGGACACGCCAGCGCGCTGCGCTCGACGTTGCCCAGTTCATGAAGTTCCTTCACACCGTGGGTGGCCACGATCGCCGCGATCGCGCCGCGATCACTCGCAGCGATGCCCGCAATGAGGATGTCCTGTTGGGGCGTGATGAAGAATGTCTCAGACCCTCGAGTAGCGATCTCACGTAGGGCACTGCGAAGAGACGGTCCATCCTCGGTGTCGCGCACTCGTCCCGCCCCAACCCGCAGTCCGAGTTGCCACGTTCCGTCGGGCGCCTCGCGCCACCCGAGATGATCATCGGCCCCTCGGTATGAAGGCAGCGCGCTCGCGGGAGTCAGCGCGCGACCCAGTCGCTCTTCGACTTCCGCGCGAAAAGCGTCGAGACCGAGGTCAGCCACTACGTACTTCATGCGCGCGCGCTGGCGATCGTGGCGATCGCCGAGGTCGCGGTAGGTCGTCACGATAGCGGCGATCACCTCTTGGACCTCGTCGCGCGTGGCGAAGGCGAGCGGCTCGGCGAGTCGAGCGAACGTATCGTCCTTCGCGTACGAGCGCCCGAGTCCGCCGCCCACGAGCACGACGAAACCCGCACCGAGCGTGGCGTGGACCGTGGGAATGAGCCCGACGTCTTGGGCGAAGACGTCCACGCAGTTTTCGCTGGGATGGGCGACCGCAATCTTGAACTTTCGCGGGAGATACGCGTCGCCGTAAAACGGTCGCTCGTGCGCGTCCTCTCGCGACGCGGCCTTCTCGCCGTTGACGAGGATCTCCCAGTGCGCCTCTGACGTCGATCGAAACGCCTGGCGCAGGTCGTTCGCGATGCTCGCCAGGCTCTCGTCACCGCTATCGAGGTGTAGGTGCGGACAGGTCACCACGTTGCGCACGACGTCACCGCACGCGCCAAACGAAGACAGGAACTGTTGGTCCAACGCGCCCGCGAGTTGTTGCAGGCTGCCCTTGAGGACCCCGTGAAACTGAACCGCCTGGCGAGTGGTGAGTCGAATCGTTCCGTCGCTCAAGGTGGTGGCGATCTCGTCCAGCCCGAGCCATTGGTCCGGCGACAATCGACCGCCGGGTACGACGACTCGAATCATGAAGATGTACTCCAGGCTCTCGCCCGCCAGCGAGCGCTCTCGGCGCACATCGCGATTGTCTTGGGAGTAGATCCCATGAAACTTGAGGATCTGCTCACTCTCGCCGCTCACGTTCGCCGCATCGGTAGCTAGCTCTTCGGCCAGATTTCCGCGCAGACGCCCGCTGGCGCGCTTAATCGCTTCGACACTCGATTCGCTCTGGAGCTCTGCTATGGCCATCTGTCACCTCGCCCGGTTGAATAGATGAGTATTCTTATCAACTTACTAAGGTACGGGGCGACAGCGCAAGATCTCCGACCTCAAAGTTTGCCAAAACCGTCGAGGACCCGACGGTGGCGAAAATCGACCGGCCTACCAGGGAGTCGTGAGCTGGCTCTCGATGGCCGCGGCAATGGCCGAGTACCCGAGCACGTTGGGGTGCAGGTTCGGACCGTAGGGGCCTCTCGCACACATCCAGGTGAGGTCACAGACCTGAAGAACGTTGCTCGCCACGTCGCCGAGACCCGCCACGTGCACCCGAGCTCGCGAGGGTGAGTCGAAGTAGGTGCTCACGTTCGCCATCGGAATATCCGCGTTGGTGTAGATGCTCAAGAGCGTGGCGTTGAGACGACCCAGCACGCCTTTGCTGCGGTTGGCAAAGTCCTCACCCGAGAGTCCGTGGATGGCGTCTGCGATGTAGGGGTCGTAGTGACCCACGCCGATAAACGACACGTGAGGTCCGGCGGCCGCTTCGAGGTTGTTGACGATGTAGGGCAGCTGGAGGTTCAGTTCTACGATGTTCTCGCCGACGCACGACTGAATCAGCGGTGCGTTGATCAGGCACGGGTGAAAGTCGTTAAAGCCGAGATCGATGGTGACGAAACCCTGTTCATTCTGATGGCTCTGGAGAAAGGCCACGGCGGCACTGAGTTGACTGCCCACGCCTCGGTAGCACGAATCATCTCCGCTGATCATGGTGGCCGTCGACTCGCCCGGGCAACCCAACTGGGTCAGCGAGAGGCTCACGCCGCGCGACGCTTCGTAGGACACGATGTCGTTGGCGTACCCCTCGTCAGTTACCTCGCCGTGAGGATCAGTGAGAGTCGGTTGGTACCCCACCGAAGCCGAAGCGCCAAGGTCAAGGTAGAAACCGCTGGTGGAAAGAGTGCTGGTGCTGGTCGCACCAGCGCGCGAGGTGCCGAATCCGAACGCAAACGCCGACACGACGAGCGCGGATAGTACAAGAGCACCCGAAAGACGGGGCACCACAGCCCGACACATCTTCAACATCACTTACTCACCTCAGAAACAAAGGCACAGCGCACACTGCACCACTGGTCCGCGAGCAGGCTACCGAGCGATCATTGCTGGCTTGGCGAGTTTCACCCAATCTTTATATAAATGTGTGAGAGCCCATGTAATAGCGTCGCGGCGTGAGTGAGGACCGGCCGTCTCGTCGAGACTTTCTGCGACGAGCGGCCAGCGCCTCAGCGATCTCCGTCGCCGCACTGGGCGCCGGGCTCGCCCTCGATGACTGCTCACAACGATCTCCGACCTCGACGACCACCTCGACGTCTACCACCACAACGACTACCACCCTTGGGCCGGCGACGGCGCAAGACTGGTCGACCCTCGCCGCGTCACTCACTGGCACCCTCGTTCGACCGTCGAGTGCGTCGTACGCGACCTCGGTCCTGCTCTACAACGAAAAATTCGTTGGCCTGCATCCTCAAGGCGTCGCGTACTGCGCGAGTTCCGAGGATGTCGCACGCTGCGTCGACTTCGCCACCTCACGTCAGATGGCCGTGTGCGCTCGTTCCGGGGGACACAGTTACGCGGGCTACTCCAGTTGCGACGGGTTGGTCATCGACGTGAGTCGACTGAATGGCGTAAGTGTGGACACCGGATCTAATACCGCAGTGATTGGCGCCGGCGCCCTTCTCATCGACGTCTACAACGAAGTGGGGGCCAACAATCGCCTGCTGCCGGCCGGCTCGTGCCCCACCGTGGGCATCGCGGGACTCGCCCTCGGCGGGGGCATCGGCGTGTTCGGACGACGCTACGGACTCACCTCGGACAACCTTCGCGCACTCGAGGTCGTCACGTCCGACGGCACCTTGGTACAAGCAAATGACAGCGACCACGCCGACATGCTCTGGGCCAGTCGTGGGGGTGGAGGTGGCAACTTCGGAGTCGTGACGTCTTTCACGTTCGACGTCCACGTCATGCCCGAGGTCACGCTCTTCACACTGCAGTACCCCTGGGCGGCGGCAGCCACCATGCTCGAGGCGTGGCTCAACTGGATCGATACCGCGCCGGACGAACTCTGGTCGAACTGCGTTCTGGAGTCCCAGGGCACGTACGGATTCCTCGGCCAGGTGGGAGGGGTGTTCTGCGGCTCCCCCAGCGAGCTCGCGCCGTATCTTTCGTCGCTGACGTCCGCCATCGGGGCGACGCCGACCTACAGCTTCAATGGGTCCAACTCGTACCTGAGTGCGATGGAGATCGAAGCCGGCTGCTCGGGGCTGAGCGTGGCAGCGTGCCACCTGTCGTCGCAGAACCCTCACGGTCAGCTCAGCCGCGAGGCGTACTCGGCCAAGTCGAGTTACGTCAACGCGCCCCTCACGTCGGCCGGGTGCGTCCAAATCGTGGACGCGATCGAACACCTCGCCTCACTCGCCCCCACTCTGGGCGGGGCGCTCGCCTTCGACTCCTACGGCGGGGTGATCAATCGAGTCGCGAGCGATGCGACAGCGTTCGTGCACCGTGACAAGTTGGCGGGCATTCAGGCGACGTACTCCTGGTCCACGGGAGCACCCGCGTCAGTCATCAACGCGGGCCAAACGTGGCTGACGTTTCTCGGCACGAACGTGTTCGACCCCACCTCTGGGGCGTATCAGAACTACATTGACCCCACGCTGTCGGACTGGCAGAGCGCGTACTACGGGAGCAACTTCGATCGTCTGATCACGGTCAAGCGTCGCTACGACCCTGAGAACCACTTCTCATTTGCCCAGTCAATCCCGATACAACAAGTGTCCTAGAGCGCGCCATGAGGCGACGAAAACACCAAAAAAACCGTTTTTCTGAGCGATTCGGATAGGTATTTTGCTCGCAACAGTGAATATTTTGTCGCTAAATCCCTGGGTTTCCGTGGCCATCACCTTAAAATGACCCCAGTTTGGCTTTGGGTTGTTCCACTTTTGATGGAGTGTCGGAATACTTATGCGAAATGTCAAATGTCTTAAAACCGTCGAGCCTCGAAACTGATATGGCGATCGTGAACGAACGCCGCCACGGTAGCCGCACGCGCACGGGAGTGCGCTCACCGGTACCCGACTCGATCAGCGGAATGCAGAACACGTCGTCCGACGACGCGTCTCTAACGCCGAGCGAGGTCGCCGCCTTTAAGACAAGGAGTCACCGCATCTGGTTCGGTTACGCCGTTCTCGGGGCGCTGCTCCTCGCCTACATCGTCTCGTTGATCGTTCGCAACGCCAATCAGCAGTGGACGTGGCTCGATGGCTGGGCGCTCACCAGCATGGAGCTGGTGGCGGTTGGTATGTGTCTCTATCGCGGCTTCGATCAACGACCCGGTCGAGCCGTCCCCCTGTTCTTGGGCTTCGCTCTGCTCTCGTGGACAATCGGCGACTTTGTGCTCACCGCCGAATCGCTCGGCGGCGCGAACCCGCCTGACCCTTCCTGGGCTGACCTCTTCTACTTGTCCTTCTATCCTCTCGCCTACATCGCCACGTTCATGCTCCTTCAACGCGGTTTGGGTCGGCTCTCGCGGGCCAACTGGCTTGACGGCGTGGTCGCTGGTTTGGGCGCCGCCGCCCTCTGTGCGGCGTTCGCGTTTCACGCCATCCAGCACGCTGCAGGTCTCGGCACGCTCGGCACGGTCGTCAACCTGGCCTACCCGGTCGGCGACCTTCTCCTACTGAGCCTGGTTATCGGCGGCACGGTGCTGCTGTCGGACCGTGGCACGTCACGTTGGTATCTCCTCGCCGTCGGCTTCGTCGTCATCGTGGTCGGCGACACATTCAACCTCTTTTCGAACACGTCGGCCCTGGGTGGATCGCGCTTCGGCAGCGACTTCAACGACATCGCGTGGCCTACCGCCATCTTGCTGATGTCGATGGCGATGTGGCTACCATCCAAGCGCGCCGATCCACTCCAACGAGAGAAGCCGGCCGGATTCTTGTTGCCAGGTCTCGCACTCGCCGTGGGACTGTTCATCTTGATCGACGGAGCCCTCAGCAGCATCAGTCGCATCGCGTTGTGGCTCGCTGTCGCCACCCTCCTCACGGTGGGTATCCGGCTTCTACTGAGTGCACGCAGCCTGCGGATCATCACCGAAGAGCGCTACCGCCAAGCCCACACTGACGAGCTCACTGGCCTCGGTAACCGGCGCCAACTCTCCCTGATCCTCGACCTTTTCTTCGCCGACGAGGTCGACACCGACGCGGCCCCGCGCGAAATGGCGTTCCTCTTTGTGGACCTCAACCATTTCAAGGAGATCAACGACTCCTTCGGACATCCCGCGGGAGACGAACTGCTTCGCCAACTCGGACCGCGCCTGACGCGGGCCGTGGGTGAGTCCGGCTCGGTCGTGCGCTTGGGGGGCGACGAACTGGCCGTCGTCCTGATCGACGCCGACGCCGATATCGCGATTGAGGTCGCTCAGCGGATCATGGCTGAAATCGATCAGCCCTTCAACTTGCACAAGGTCAAGGCGACCGTGGGGGCCAGCATCGGCATAGCGCTGGCACCGGACAACGCCAACGACGGACCGGCGTTGATGTGGTGTGCGGACGTAGCGATGTACCGAGCGAAGCTCGGCCAGATGCCCTACGTCTTCTACGACCACGACCTCGACGGCGGCGAAGACTCGCCGAACCTGCTCGACGAACTACGCGAAGCGGTGAAGCAAGGCGACTTCGTCTTGCACTACCAACCGCAGTTGGACCTCAAGACCGGCCAGATCCTGGCCGTCGAAGCACTCGTTCGCTGGCCCCACGCGACGCTCGGCCTCGTGCCGCCACTCAAGTTCCTGCCACTGGCCGAAGAAGCGGGACTGATGTGGCCGCTCACCCAGTGGGTGCTCAACGAGGCCTTCACCCAGTGCGCCACGTGGCGAAGCAGTGGGCATCGATCTGGCCGTCTCGATCAATGTCTCGACGAGCGACCTGCTCGAACCGGCATTCCTCAAGCACGTCCGTGAACTACTGGCGAAGCACGAACTGCCGGGCGAGGCGATCGTCATCGAGATCACCGAGACGACGATCATCACCGACTTCCTGCGCTCGCAGGCGGTCATCTTGGAACTGCGCGACTTGGACATCGTGGTATCCATCGACGACTTTGGCGCGGGGTTCACGTCGCTCGCCTATCTGAGCAGCCTGGCCGTGGGCGAACTCAAACTGGACCGCACGTTCATTACGTCGCTCAAGGCGGAAGGCAACGGCCGTGAGATGGAACTCGTGCGAGCGACGATCAACCTCGGCCACGACATGGGTCTGCGCGTGGTCGCCGAAGGAATCGAAGACGTCGAGACCCTGGACCTCTTGGGCGATCTGGGCTGCGACCTAGCCCAGGGCTATTTCATCAGCCGTCCGACGCCCGCGAGCCGGCTCTCGTTTCAACCGAGCGACACACGAGAACTGACCGGTCCGATCTCCTAGGTGGCCACATCATGAGGCCCATCAGGATGGGTGCCGCATCGCGGACATCTTGGGGCCCGAAAGGTAAGTTTCACTCGTGATTCGCAATATCGCGGTGGTTCTGAGTCTGGCGATCATGGGCGCCGGAATCTGGTTGCTCACACGGGTTCACGACGTGGTCCACTCCTGCGGCAACGGCCCGACGGGCATTCAGGTCGGGCTGAACTCGGGGTGCGAGAACGATATTTCTTTCTACTTCTTGGGATTCGCTTTTCTCATCCTGGGCCTCATCACATTGTCACTCGCTCTGTTCACTATTAAGCGCCACCGCCGTGAACACCTTGGCAAACCGATGTCCGACACCAACGTCCTCGACGAGCGATTCCGCACGAAGTTTCATCAGGACGAAACTGGGCTACCCCGTCGCAAAGATCCCGAGAGATATTGACGACTTCCTGACGTATCGTGAGGGGACGGACGGGGGGTAATGGTGTCCTCAGACCTTGACGTAGTCGCCAAAGACGTCTGGGACGTTGTCGGTGGACTCGAACTTCCTCTCTTGCTCATTGAGCTCGACGGCTTCACTGTCTCGGACGTGACGAAGTCCTTCTCCACTCAGATGGGCCTTCCCGCGTCCAGCGTGCTGCATCATCCCGTCTACGAGCTCTACGACGAACACGACCAGCAAAGTTCTCGCGTCGCGTTGCAAGCGTTGGCCGACGGACTCATCGACTTTTACTCGGCTCATCGGCGGATTCGATTGCCCGATCACCGCACGCTGCCCGTCCTCGGGTGGGCCCGATCTCTCCAGTTCGGCGAGTCCCATTACGCACTCGCGCAGTATTCGGTGTCGGGTACCTCGCGCAATAGCCCGCTCGTGGAGTACCTCGGCTACGCTCCCCCGACGGTAGCGGTCGGTCTTATCGATGACGATGGCTGCATCACGGCCCTCAGCAAGAACGTCGTCGATATCGTGGGCGAAACCGCCGAGTCGCTCATCGGGCGACCACTGCTCACCGACAACGAGCAGCAGCGCCTGCGTGAAAGGCTCGATGCCCTCCCAGGCGAGGGTGCGCTGACCGTTTCCATGCCCATACAACTCAGTGGCACCAGCTTCGACCAACACGCGGTTCGCTGCATCGTGACGTGCTTGGCCGAATCGACCGAGCGGTGCTTTTTGATTCTCCCGGGGCCCGACGCCGGCGCCGAGTCCAAGATGGAGCGCGTCGCACAGTTAGAGCACCGGCTCTGGCGTATCGCGGGTGAAGTCCAGGCCAGTGGCATCTTCGACTCGCTCGGCGCATTCCCCGATCCCCACCGCTTTCCCCAACTGAGTTCTCTCAGCACTCGGCAGTGGGAAGTCCTAAGCCGCCTGCTGCGCGGGGAGCGCGTGGCCACGATCGCAGAGTCGCTGTTCGTGAGCCCTAGCACCGTACGAAACAACTTGAGCGAGATCTTTCGGATCTTCAACGTTCACTCTCAGTCAGAGCTACTTCAGCTCCTCAACAGCTAGCCCGACGCTTCGCAAGTCGTCTCGCCCCGCGGCGCGGGTGTATCAACTGCATATCTAGACGGACGTTTTGTGGGCCGGTTACGGCGCAATATCGGTCTCGCGGCGTGAGAGACCCCTGCAGGCTGGTCTCCGTGAAAATTTCTGGCCAATCCGATGACGACTTCGACTACGGCCAGCTGGCTCGGGTGGCTGATCGCCTCCTCACGCCCGTCGCGGTCATCGGTTCGGACAGCACGCTTCGCTACATCAACGTCGTCGCGGCCCAACTCTTCGAGAGCGATCCCGATGATCTCATTGGACAGAGGATGTTGTCGCTCGTGCACCCCGAGGATCGAGTGCGCGTGGGAGATGAGTTGGCGGCGGTCATGAGCGGTGAACCCGAAGGCGGCTTCACGCAGTGTCGCCTTCGCGCGACCAATACTCAGCCGTGGCACACCGTCGACCTCTACGCCCACAACCTCACTGACGACTCCGACGTGCGCGGCATCTTGGTCTCGGGCGGCGACGTGAGTGAACAAGTCAGCCTCGCCCGCGCCCTTCGAACGCTGAGTCAGTGCAACGAAGTCCTGATCCACGCCGACGACGAGTCAACGTTGATCGCGAACATCTGTCGCACGATCATCGAGGCCGGCGGGTACGGGTTGGCCTGGGTGGGCTACGCCCAGCACGACGCCGCCCGGTCGATTCGCGTGGTCGACTCGTATGGCGCGACCGAGTACCTCGACGGACTCGAAGTGACGTGGGCCGACACCGAACTGGGACAGGGGACGGTTGGTCGCGCGATCCGCAGTGGTCTCATCACGGTGGTCAAAGACACGCGAAGGTCCAAGCGCGTAGCGCCGTGGCGTGAACGACTGGACGCCCATCGCATGAGAACGACGTGCTCCCTCCCCCTCATCGTCAAGGGTGAAACGATCGGGGTCCTCGCGATCTACGGCCTGGAGGTCGGTATGTTCGGCGACGGCGAGCTCGAACTCATTGGCAAGCTCGCCGACAACCTGGCCTACGGCATCGGACGCATTCGCGACGCGAAGAACCTCGCCCTCAACGAATCACGTCTGCGCGCGGCCGAGCGTCTCACGCACGTGGGCCACTGGGAGTGGGATCTGCAGAGTGACCACTTCGATTTCCTGGCCGACGAGATGTTCTCCATCTACGGCGTCGTGCCGTCGGAGTGGACACGCTCGCCCGAGATCTTTCTGTCTTTCGTCGACGACACAGAGCGCCAACTCGTCGAAGACGTGTTTCGCGACGCCATTGCGAACGGGTCGGCTGCGGTCGCGCACCACATCACCCGACCCAACGGAGAGGTGCGCAGTGTCCGCATCAGAGCCGAGGCCATCTGCGACGCCGAAGGTCGTCCCGTGCGGCTCCTGGGAACAGTGCAGGACATCACCGAGTACCTCGAAGCCAAAATTCAACTCGCCCAGTCGCGCCAGTTCCTCCTCGCCATCACTGACAACATGGCCGAGGGAATGATCGCGACCGATGGCGAAGGCATCATTACCTTCGCCAATACCGCCGCGGGCGCCCTCCTGCACACCTCCGCACGTGATCTCGTGGGTCGCGCGACCGACGACGTCTTCGGTTTTCGCCAGGACGAGCCGGCCAAGGGATACGCCAATCCCCTCGCGCGAGTGTGGAAGGAGGGCCGCTCACTGATCATTGACCACGAGACGTTGATTCGACGAGACGGTTCTAGCGTTCCGGTCGCCTTGAGTGCATCACCACTCAAGGACGAGAATCAAAACGGCGCGGTCATCGTCTTTGAGGACATCACCGATCGCGCGGCGGCCCAACTCCGGGTGGAACGTGAACTGGAGAAGTTGGCCTGGGTCGGACGTATCCGCGACGCACTCGACAACGATCGCTTCGTGCTGTACTCCCAACCGATTGTCGATCTGGCCACCTACGACGTGATTCAAAACGAGCTGCTGATTCGCATGATCGACGCGGACGGCGAGGTCATCATGCCCAACAGCTTCTTGCCCACGGCCGAGGAGTACGGCCTCATCGGCGAGATCGATCGCTGGGTCATCAACGAGACTGCTCGGCTCTCCGCGCTCGGTCATCCCCTGGAGTTCAATCTGTCCGCTAAGTCAGTTGCAGATCCTCGGACCCTGTCCCTGATCGAAAGTGCAATCGCCGAACACGGAGGTCGCGCGGAGCACATCGTCTGTGAGATCACCGAAACCGCACTCGTGCGCGATCTGCACGGCGCGGAACGCTTCGTGCGCGGGCTCAATGACCTCGGAATCAAGGTCGCCCTCGATGACTTTGGTGCGGGCTACAGCGGGTTCGCGTACCTCAAGCGCTTGCCCGTGTCCTATCTCAAGATCGACCGGGAGTTCGTCCAGGACCTGCACGAAGAGATCTCGAGTCGCTACGTCGTCTCGGCGGTCGTGAGTCTCGCCAAGGCGTTCGGCATGAACACGGTCGCCGAGGGCGCGGAAAACGACGAGACGCTTCGCCTCTTGAAGGAACTCGGCGTCGATCACGTCCAGGGGTATGTCCTTGGTCGACCCGCTCCGATCAGCGAGACCCTGCTGTACGAATAATCAATTTACAGATTCTGACCACGCCGACGCCCACTTCTCATCGACAATCACGTCTAGTGACGACGCATTCTCTACGAATGAACAACTCCCAGAAAACGACCGTCAATAGAATTGAGGTTCAATACCGCCAGCGTGAAGAATGGCTGTCGGTAGTTGAATCGCGTCAACGCGATGGGGGTAAGGGTGTCGGAAGTTCTCATCACTAGTGACGGTCTGAGTAGTGCACAAAAACTCACTGTCACTACTGATTTTCTCAATAACATCAGCACGGGGATGCTCTTTCGCGACGCCCACGGCATCCTCATCGACTGCAACCAAGCGGCTGAGGAGATTCTGGGAACGACCCGCGAACACCTCCTCGGCATCGAAGGTCGCGTCGTACGACCGGACGGGGCCCCCTATTCCACCAGCGAGACATCGTTTCTCGCCGCCCTGCACTCGGGACAACCTCAGCTCGAAGAAATTGACGACATCATTGTCCCCGATGGTCGACAGAAGTGGGTGATGACGCGTCACTGGCCCGCGAACGTCGACGGAGAGATTGTCGGCGTCCTGACCGCCTTTAACGACATCACGCGCGAGGTCAAAGAGCGACGATTCCTCGAACTGCTCAATCACCTCAAAGCCCTCGACGACGGTTTGAGCATCGACGAGGTTCTTCAGTCGGCGTGCAATCTCGTCGTCAACGACGGACACTTCGCCTTGGCCTGGATCGGGGTCGCGGCCTCAGAGGGCACGGTTGACATCGTGGCGTCCTCAGGGGCGGTCGACTACCTCTACGAGGGCGTCGTGTCGTGGAAGGGCTCGAAGGAAACCGGACTCGGACCGACTGGGGTGGCTATCCGCACGACGTCCACCCAGGTCGTGGACAGCCTGTCCCAGTGGCCGACGTTCGGCCCGTGGCGCGAGCGCGCGGCCGAGTTTCACCTCTCTGCGGGTATCGCCATCCCCCTCACCCTGGGCACGCGACGCGCCGCGATCTCGATCTACGACAACTATCAGTTCGCGTTCGACGAAATGTCCGTGCGCGGACTCAACGCGATCGCGCGCGAGATTGAATCGGCGTACGCCATCGCCCTGGAGGCCCGCCAGCACGTCGCCGCCCTGGAGCAGTCCAGCGCGGTCGTCGACGCGCTCAAGCGCGCCGAGCTCTCGCTGAGTGAGTCCGAACAGTGGTTTCGTACGCTGGTGGCTAAGTCCACTGACCTCATCGTCGTGATCGACAACAAGGCTTGTTTCACCTACACCAACCCGGTCGTCGATCGGCTCTTTGGCTACGAGCCCAACGCGTTGCTGGGCGTCAACATCTTCAGCCTGGTTCACCCCGACGACCGCCAAAGTGCCACCGACGCCTATATCGCTTCCACGGCCGGTGACGGCCCCGATACCCCGTGGGTCATTCGCTTTCTCACCTCCGACGGGCAGTGGCGCTATATCGAAGGCGTGCTGACCGACTGCTTCAACGACCAAGCAATCCACGGCATCGTCGGCAACGGACGCGACGTCACCGAGCGCACATACCTCACCCGGGCACTGGCGACCTTGAGCGAGGGCAACCAGGTCCTCATGCACGCTACGGACGAAGAGATGCTGATCGCCGACCTCTGTCAATCGGTCGTTGAGGCGGGTGCCTACCCGCTCGCCTGGGTCGGATACGCCCAGCACGACGACGCCAAGACCGTACGCATCGTCGCCTCGGCCGGCCAGTCCGAGATTCTCAACGACATCGACTTTGGCTGGGGCGACGACGAGCTGGGAACCGGTCCCATTGGGGGATCAATTCGCACGGGTGAGGTCCAGGTCATCAACAACATGCTCACCATGCCCGCGCCACCCAAACGGCGCCAGCGCATCGCAGAGTTCGATCTACGCTCACTCAGCGCATTTCCGCTCAAGATTCGTGGCGAGACGTTGGGCATGATCGCGATCTACTCCGAGCAGCTCGACTACTTCGGGCCCAACGAGGTCGAAACCCTCGGCGAACTCGCAGCCGAGCTCGCCTACGGCATTGAGCGGGTGCGCGACCAAGAACGCCTCGCGCGCCACGAGCAGCGCATCCGCGAGGCCGAGGAGCGCTTTCGCTTGGCCTTCGAGCACAACATGGCTCCCATGCTCTTCAGCGACCTCGAAGATCGGGTGATCGCGGTGAACGACTCGTTCTGTCGCATGGTGGGCTTCACCCGCGAAGAGCTCATGGGATACGACTCGAAGATTTTCACGTACCCCGAAGACATCGGCATCACCGAAGACACGCTCGTGCGCCTCACCGCCGAGCAGATTGATCAAGTCCGCTACACCAAGCGCTACTTGCGCAAGGACGGACGCATCATCGTCTCGGAAGTCTCGCGATCGCCCGCCCGGGACCCATCGGGAAAGATCCTCTACTTCGTGTCGTCCGAACGCGACATCACCGAGGAACGCGCTCTGGCCGACCAGCTCTCGCACCAGGCGCTGCACGACTCACTCACCGGCCTCGCCAACCGCGCCTTGTTCGAAGACCGCCTCGACCAGGTGCGCGCCCGCCTGGCGCGACAGGGGGGCTACGGCGCGGTGCTGCTCCTCGACCTCGACGATTTCAAGGGCGTCAATGACGCCCACGGACACCTGGTGGGCGACCAACTCCTCACCGGGCTCGCGCGACGCTTCGAGTTCGTCACCCGCTCGACCGACACGCTGTCTCGCTTCGGTGGCGACGAATTCCTGTACCTGGCCGATGGCCTCGAGACGCCCCAGGACGCCGAGGACGTCGCGCGGCGACTCATCGACGCGCTCGCGGAACCCTTCGTGATCCAAGGCCTAAACCTGGAGCAGCACGCGAGCATCGGTCTCGTGATCTTCGACGGTTCCAGCGAGGACTCCTCCGAACTGATCCAGCGCGCGGACGTGGCCCTCTACGAAGCCAAGCGCCTCAACCGCGGCCGCTACTCGATGTTTACGCCCAGCATGCATCAACAAGCCATCAGCGATTTCGAACTCGTCCAAGAACTTCGCCGCGCGCTCATCGTGAATGAACTCTCGATGCACTATCAGCCGATCGTTCAACTCGACACGTTGCGGATCGTCGGCTTCGAGGCTCTGATGCGTTGGGAGCACCCCGAGCGTGGTTGGGTGCCGCCGGGCACCTTCATTCCTCTGGCCGAACAGAGCGACCTGATCTTGGATCTCGGTCGCTTCGCGATGACCCAGGCGGTTCAGGCCGCGGCCACCTGGGGTGCGACCAAGTCCACCGAGGGTCTGCCCTACGTCACCGTCAACCTGTCGGCACACCAGATCCACGACCCGGCCCTCGTCAGTGTGATCGAGAGCGTGCTCGAGTCGAGTGGGCTTACCCCCGATCGACTCATCATCGAGATCACCGAGAGCGCGATGCTCGTGAACGTCACCGAAACGAAGAACGTCATCGAGAAGATCGGCGCGTTAGGCATCGGCTTCGCGCTCGACGACTTTGGGACTGGCTACTCCTCGCTCTCGTACCTCGCCCTCCTGCACCCCACGATCATCAAAGTTGACCAGTCCTTCGTCGGCCAGTCCGACGAGAGCCCCCGTAACGACGCGCTCCTCGAAGCAATCGTGTCGCTGGGACACAAACTGGGCATGACGATGTTGGCCGAGGGCATCGAGACGGCGGGCCAACTGTCGAAGTTGGCCGCCCTGGGCTGTGAGTTCGGCCAGGGCTTCCTCTGGTCCCCCGCGATTCCCGCCGACAAGGTGCCGGGCATGTTGAAACGCGGCGTTCGCTCCGGCGCCAAACGCCGCTAGAGAGCGGTACCGCGGCGCTCGTCTTCGCGCACGTACTTTTCGGCCACAAAGCCGAAGTCCGTCCGTACGTAGGAGGTGAAGCCGGTGAGCGGCGGCGAATAGGCGTGCACGCTCACTGCCGGCTTGCCCGACTCGTGAATCATGTCGTGCACGTAGTCGGGACCGAAAGAGCCGTGCTCACCCACCGCGTAAGTTCGTGAATCCACGCTGAGGTGGTCACTCGCACGGTGCATCTCAGAGAGCGTCCCGCGCGTCACCACAAAGACGCCCGAGGAGCCGCCGTGGTCGTGCCAGTCGGAGCGCTGCTCGACTTCCCACCCGAGAATTCGAACTTCGTAGTTATCAGTCTTCAAGAGTTGGAGCCACCACCGATTTGTCTCATCGTCGACGACCAGGTCGTCGAACAGCTCTGTCCTCGACGCAATGGCTAGAACGATTCGTTCGAGCTCTGCGATCGATAGTCGACCCTCCGAGAGTTCGAGCTCCCCCAGGATTTCACGCACCTCGAGGGCACGGTCCGCCGGCGCCTCGCTGATCAGTGTCTTCGTATTCTCTATCATTTCTATTAATTTAGTAGGATATAGCCAGAGCGCAAGGACTCTCACCTAAATATTCGCTGTTAGCCTGCGCGTTCCTTACGAGGTTGATGATTCCGACTCTGGGCGCCCGACGCCCGAGACGTCCCCGGGGGAGAGGGTTGCGAGCTCGTCGGCGACGGTCGTGGAGACGAGTGCGGGCTCCTGCTTCTGGCGTTCGACGGCGGCATTGATCTCTCCGCCGACGAGCACGGCGAGGCCTGTGAGGTAGAGCCAGAAGATCAGAATCGCTACTCCAGCGAAGGCACCGTACGTCCTCGAGTACGACGAAAAGTCCGAGGTGTAAAACGAAAACGCGAGCGACACGATGGCCCAGACGGCCGTGGCGAACAGTGCGCCTACGCTTGTCCAGCGCCAAGAGATGTGCGGGCGATTTGGCGCGACGTTGTAAAGCAGTGTGAACAGTAGGTTGACAAACACGAGCGCCACGATCCAGCGTGCGGCCGTCCACCCCCCGGCGAACGCGTCGCCACTGAACGGCGACGTCGTTTTGACGGACCGGCCGATTGATGCGCCAAAGACCACCAGGGCCGACGCGGCACCGCCCAGGATGATCGCCCCCACGAGCAGCACGGCGCCGACCACGCGTTTGCCGAAGAAGGAGCGGTCGGTGGCAATCCCGTAGGCCACGTCAAGTCCCTGCTGGACCACGACCATTCCCGAGACCGCGCTGTAGATCGCGACGAGTGAGGCCACGATCGTCGCAACCAGGTCTCGACGAGCGTTGTGGGTGGCGTGCGTAATGGCCTTGGTGAAGACGTTGGACGCACCGGACGGTAACGCGCGCGTCACGCCATGAATCAGGTCAATGACCACCGATTGCGGGAGGGTCACCAGCGTAGCGACGCCGAGCAACGCAATGATCGTCGGAAAGATTGACAAGAACCAGCGATAGGCGAACGCCTGGGCAGCCACGTTGACCCGGCCCGACTTCATATGCACCCGCACCGACGTCGCGATCGCGCCCCAGTCGGTCTTGCTGATCTGTACCTGAACCTGTTGAGCCTCAGTCTTCGCCTGGTCGATCAGAGTTTGTTCGAGCTGGCGAGCCCGCGCGGAGGGAGTCGCGCGAGACGGTCTGCCTTCATCGGGCGACGTGTCGTCAGGCGCCATGGTGTGTGTCCCACGACTCGAGAGATCGCCCGCTCATCAGCCACAGAGTATCGGTCACGTTCCTCTTCGTCACGACGCAGATGGAACGCACAGCGCGCCCGGCAAATGCCGTGACCAGGCCTGTCGCACGGGGCGATTTCGCACATGAGGAGTAGATTTGCCTCGTGCTCTCTCACTATCACGCCGAGATCGACCCCGACGAGGAGAACAACTCGCACACCACGATGTTGAGGATGGTGGGCTTCAACAAGCGCGTCCTGGAGACCGGCTGTGCGTCGGGTCACATGAGTGCGCTGCTGAGGGCCCAGGGATGCTCCGTCGTAGGTATGGAAGTTGACGCTTCCGTCGTGGAACCGGCTCGCGAGTGGCTCGAGAGCGTGGTCATCGGCGACCTCGAGGATCCGGCACTCTGGACGCAACTCGACGGCGACGTCTTCGACGCGATCCTGTTCGGTGACGTGCTCGAACATCTACGAGATCCGCTTCCCCCGTTGCGCGAAGCGGCCACTCACTTGGCGCCCTCGGGGGTCGTCGTGATTTCGGTGCCCAACATCGCCCACGCCGACGTCAAGGCTGCCCTCATCAAGGGCGTCTTCCCGTACAGCGAGAGTGGACTCCTCGATCGAACCCACATCAGCTTCTTCACCAAGGAGAGCCTTGTTGAACTCGTGCGCGAAGCCGGACTCGCGGTCGTCGAGATCAGTCGCATCACGGTACCGGCGTTCGCCACCGAGATTGGGATAAGCCGGGACGAAATGGACGATGCCACGTACACGGCGATCACCGCAGACCGCGAGGCACTGACCTACCAGTTTGTCGTGCGGGCGGTGCGCGACGACGCCGAGCACGCCGTCGACAAACTGTCCTTGAATCTGATCGATCTCAGTGACCAGCTTCTGGATCAGACCACGTACAACGTTGCTCTCCAGTTGCGCAACGACCAACTCACTCTTCAGGTCGAAGCACACGAAGCACAGCGCGCCATTGACGAGCGCGACCTCGCCAATCTTCGTGGCCAGCGAGACGCCATCAAACGCTTCCTGCCCGGCCCACTGCGGCGGCTTCTCCAAAGACAGGTGGGACTCGGATCGAGTTGACGCGGCATTCGGCAACAGGTTGGTAGGCGCTCGATGACCAGTCCACCGTCGGGAAAACGGCTTCCTAGCCGACGGACGATGTCATTCATCATGTTGGCGGTCATTGTGGTGGGGGTGATCGTTGCGACAGAGTCACCATTGCTCGGTGTCCTCTTCCTGGTCGTGTTGGTCATCGTCGGAGCCATCCTCTGGAGCCGACTGCGACCCAAGAGCGGGACGGGAATGGGAATCCTGTCGAGCAACTGCGAGAAGTGCGGGGCGATGCTTCAGGGCGCATTCGGTCTTCCGAGCAAGACGTGCTCGGAGTGCGGCCACTCTCAGTCTTGGGCCCCCTAAGGCAGAATCGCCCGCGAGTTCAGCGGGAAGGCTTGTTCCCCTGACGATAATGTGATATCACTTAGATATCAGATAAACGCAATCGCCTATGGGAGGCACCATGAGTCAAACAGTTCCGACGAGCGAACCCGCCGCGAGGTCGCTCAATATCACGAGCGCGCACGTCGACATCAAAGAGCGAGAAGCCAAGCTGGTTAGCGGCTGGTTTGGTGTGTTGTTGATCATCGCGCTGATCGTCGTTGCCATCTTGATTCCCGCAAAAGACAGAGGTTTCGTGGCGATACCCGTCGTGCTCGCAGTGATCGTTCTGAGTTCTCTGGTCATCGTCCAGCCCGGACAGACTCGCGTCGTCCAGTTCTTCGGTAGTTACGTGGGGACCGTCCGGCACACCGGCCTGTCGTGGATTCTGCCGCTGGCCAATCACCGTGGCGTGAGCATTCGGGTACGCAACTTCGAGACCAACCACCTCAAGGTGAACGACGCCGAAGGGAATCCGGTGGAGATTGCGGCCATTGTCGTGTGGCAGGTGACCGACACGGCCCGCGCCCTGTACGCCGTGGACGACTATCGCAACTTCGTGCGCGTCCAGGCCGAGTCCGCGCTACGCCACGTAGCGACCACTCACCCCTACGACGACCCCGAAGTGCAGGGGCTCTCGCTGAGGGGGTCGACCGACGTCGTCGCCGGTGAGCTCGCGGATGAGATGGCCGATCGGGTGACGGTCGCGGGCGTGCAGATCGTCGAAGTCCGCATCAGCCACTTGGCCTACGCCCCCGAGATCGCTCAGGCCATGCTGCGCCGACAGCAGGCCAACGCCGTGGTCTCGGCACGCTCGCGCATCGTTGATGGTGCGGTGGGCATGGTCGAACTCGCCCTCGAGCGAATCCAGACGTTGGGCCTCGTCGAACTCGATGAGGAACGCAAGGCGGCGATGGTGAGCAACTTGATGGTCGTTCTGTGTAGCGATCAGCCGGCGTCGCCCATTATCAACACCGGATCGCTCTATCAGTAGTTCGTGAGCGAACGTAAACCCATCCTGCTGCGGATCGATCCCGCCGTCCACGACGCCCTGGCGAAGTGGGCGGCGGACGACCTGCGCAGCCTTAACGCGCATATCGAGATGCTGCTGCGCGAGTCGCTCAAGGACGCGGGACGCATGCCCAAGAAGCCGGGTCCACTCCCTCGTCGGGGCCGGCCACCCGCTTCATAACCACGCTCTATCGAATAGGAAGGAGGCCAGATGTACTTCCGCTCATACTGGGCCGATCCGATCTGGCGGTTCTTGCGCATCGTCACGTTCGTCACGGTGGCCCTCACGCTCATCATTCTCGCCGTCTACCTCTCGGGCGAGAAGTCGTGGCTGGACGCCCTCGCCGTTGCGGTGATCGTCAACATCGTCATGAACGTGGCGCTGCTCGTTCGCACTCTCATCTATCGCGCTCAGTTACATCGACACGAGGACTCGTAGAGATCGCGAGCTCGCGCTCTGTTAGAGACCTTGAAATATGCCGCGCAGGTAGTCCACGACGGCGTTGCCGAGGAGCGAGTCGGGCATGTGATGTTCGTCGAGGCGGCCGTAGACCAGTCGCACGAAGGCCTCGGCGGGGATCTCAAGATCGACGACTCCGTCGTGGGGCTCTTCGACCAACTCGGCGGAGTCGGCCGTGAGGTGGAGGGTGAACGTACGGGCGGGATTGAGCGTGCGAATCGTGATGCGGCGCTCGTCGTGACGAAGGCGAGCCGTGCGTCCCACCAAGAAATTAATTCGGTCGAGAATAAGACCACTCGCCTGCGACGGCAGCGTGGCCGCGGAGCGAAAGGTCACTTCAATGTCCCAGGTGTGTAGCACGTGTTCGCCCAGTCGCAGGCCGACGACGCCGTCGAAGTCGAATGAGAACGGCCCGAGCGACATCTGATACCCGCTGCGCTGCTCCTCGGTCATCCCCTCCAGCGCCTCGAGGTACTTCACATCGCTCACCATCGAATCAGCGACCTGGGCGTCGGGAGCCTTCGCGTTCCACAGATCCCACACTGACTGGTTGAAGCCGGGGTCACGCTCGCGCCTGGCGATGAAGTCCTCGATGCCGCGCGCACCAATTACCGCACCCGAGCCCAGATGGGAGAACGTGTCGGCGACCGTCCACTCGCTCGGGTACGCCGACGCGGTGTAGTCAGACGGGTCGATCTGCGACGTGACGTCGCCGAGATAGGCAACGGACTCTCGTAGGGACTTCAGTCGTTCGGACATAGGGACGACTCCTCTCTAGTTCGGAGTCAGTGTAACCAGACGACTCTGAGCGTTGCCCTTAGGAACCGTGCTTGGACGCGGCCCCGAGAAACGAGCGTTCGACTTGGTTCGCCGCGAGATCCCGGGCCCGAGAGCGGAACAGTTCCGCCTCCGCCGATCGACCGAGTTCCTCCAGCAGATAGGACTTGGTGGCGGGCAGGTAGTGGTAGAGATCGAGAGATCCCTCACCCTCCAGTTCGTTCACTAGGGCGAGCGCCACTTCGGGCCCTTCAACCTTCGAGATGGCCACAGCGCGATTAAGGCGCACAACCGGGCTCGGCCAGACGAGGAGCAACTGGTTGTACAGGACCACGATCTGGGGCCAATCGACCTCGTCGTACGTCGGCGCGTGCGCGTGCAAGGACGCGATCGCCGCCTGGAGGGAGTAACGGCCCGCCGCGCCCGTGCGCAGACTCTCGACGATCAGCTCGTGGGCCTGGGCGATCGCGTCGCGGTCCCAGAGTGATCGATCCTGGGCCGAAATCGGTTGAGCAGTGCCGTCCGATGTAACCCGAGAATCCTGACGCGCCTGAATGACCAAGAGGAGGGCGAGCAACCCCTTCACCTCGGGTTCATCGGGCAACAGTTCGTGCAGCAGACGGGCCAACCGCAAGGCCTCGCGAACCGTGTCGCGTCGCACCAGAACCTCTCCCGACGGCGAGGCGTGCCCGACCGTGAAGAGCAGATAGATCACCCCCAACGACCCCTCGAGTCGACTGGGCATCTCCTCTGCGCTCGGCACCTTGAAGGGAATCCGAGCGAGCGCGATCTTCTTCTTGGCTCGGGTCAGTCGAGCGGCCATGGTGGTCTCGCTCACCAGGAAGCACCGCGCGATGTCGGCCGTCGACGTACCGCAGACCAATCGGAGTGTGAGAGCCATCTGGGCGTCTCGCGACAGCGAAGGGTGACAGCACATAAAGACCAGCCGGATCGTGTCATCGTCCGCAAAGTCGCCGTTATCCATCTCGGAGTACAGGCTCTCCTCCACAACGGACTCACCCGAGTCCACCAGCAACGGCAACTTTTGCCGGTAGGTGGCCGCCCGGCGCTGCGCGTCGAACACTCGTCGACGCGCAACGGTCGTGAGCCAGGCCCCTGGATTGTCGGGGATCCCGTCGCGGGCCCAACCCGTCAACGCTTCAGCGAATGCGTCCTGAGCCGCTTCCTCCGCGAGGTCGATGTCTCTCGCCGTGCGCACAGTCGATGCGAGTACCCGCGCCCACTCGTCGCGGTGAGCACTCGCCACAGCCGTGCGCACGTCGTCGGACATCTAGGTGTTCACACGAGAGGGAACGACGATGAACTCAATCGGTCGTACTTCGACCCCGCCACCCTGGTGGACGATCGGGTTGCGCCGGGCGATCGCGAGGGCGGCGTCAAGATCGGGTGCTTCGACCACGCATACGCCCAGAACCACTTCCTTCGATTCGATGAACGGACCGTCGGTGAATCCCTCCGCCCGGATCGACGTCGCCGCCTCGTAGGACTCCAAGCCAAAGGCCGCGATCATCACGCCTTCATCTTGCAGTTCTTGGGAATAGCGATCGTGCTCTCGCATACCTTCGGACTGACGCAGTTGCGCCTCATCGTCGTTCACGAGTGACTCGTCCTCGTCATCAATGGGCGCATATAGCAATATGGCGTACTGGGGCATTTTCTACTCCTCTATCCTTCGTGACACCTCGTCACGTATAGACGTCGAGCGACGATCGAAAAATCGACAGTTCTCGCGACGAATATCACGTCGCGGGCATATAAAAGGTGAACATCTTGTCCGTCCTGATGCGCGCGCCGTAGGAATCGCCGCTGTCAACCCAGTCGCGAAAACCCTCGCCCGCCGTGGGCAGATAGTGGTCGAGCATGGCCTGGCGAAGCTCCGGGTGCTCGGGATCGTTGAGATCGAAGATCTCCGCTCGTCCGTGAACCGTGATGGCCAGCTGCTCGCCGGGTAGGTAGGTCGCGCTCACGTGAGGGCGGGCGGCAATGTGCCTCATGCGCACGGAGTCCTTGCCCGAACTGAACGAGAAATCTCCGTGGATGAAGTAGCCGTCGACTGGACCCACCAGAGGCCGCCCGTCGGCCGTCGACGTTGCGAGAACGAGGAGACGCATGCCCTGTAAGCGTTCGCACACTTGGGCCGCCGTGAGCCGGCGGTCCTCGGAGATCACGTCGCGCAGATGCGGTCCGGCCGCGGCCGCACTCGCGTCGAGCACCATTTGCAGACGATTGAGGTCATCGGGAGTTTCGCGCATAACTCCAGATAAGCACGGACCGTGGCGCCACGAAAGATGTTTGGAAATCCGGTAAATATTCACGTAGTCCGACAGATATCCAGTAGCCGGCAGCGATTCGAGGACCCTAATGCGACAGCTCACCAATATTCGACGAAGCACTGCGCTCGTGATGGCTGTTGCCGTGGCGCTGCTCGCGTGGACGCTTCCGGCGGGCGCTGTCACTCAAACGATCAGCTCGCACGGCATCACCGTCGCCTATACGTATCACGGGTCACCGCCGCTATCACGCGATTCCCGCCTAAAGATCTCCGAACACGGCACCGTGGTCTACGACGGAGCCGTGACCTCCAAGTGGTGCGGCACTGAGTGCTCGCCCAACATCATCGCCCGGGCGCGAAAGGTCGTCCACATCGTGCGCCTGGGTGGTACCGGCAGTCCCAGCGTCGTCCTCGATCTGTACACCGGCGGTGCGCATTGCTGCTTCGTGGAGCAGGTCTACTCACTCGGCGCCAACCCGAAGGACGTGACCAAAACGGAGTACAACTTCGGCAATCCCGGCGTTCGGCTCGAGAAGTTGAGTTCGAGTGGGAGTTACGACTTCTTGAGCGCCGACAACGACTTCGCCTACCAGTTCACTGACTACGCGGCGTCCGGTATGCCAATCGAGATATTCAGCTTTTCGAACGACGCGTTTAACAACGTCACCACGTCCTTTCCGAGTCTCATTCGCAAGGATGCATCGCAATGGATGAAGGCATTCCAATCCCAGGCCAGCACCCACTATCAAGACTCCGTGGGCGTGGTCGCCGCGTGGGCGGCGGACGAGGACATGCTCGGACACTCAACTGGAGTGGCACGTTTTCTAAGCGCGCAAGCGAGAGCCGGCCACCTCAATAGTCCGCTCAACCCCATCACGCCAAGTGATCACAAATACGTCCTCGCCCTACAAGCATTCCTTCTTAGGCACGGGTATCTCCACTAGTCGACGTCCCCGCGACCGCAAAGCGCGCTATGGCGACGACGGACTCACGAACCGGCTGAACACCATCTCGACGAGGTTGAAAACCGGGTTCTCTGTTAGGAAAAATACGGTTGAATTAACTTTCCTGCACGCACCACATCGTCGGCTTCGACGACTCTCAAATACTTGGTCTGACCGATTATCCCTATATTCACTGTCTTTACGGTAAACCGCGGCCAGTCAGTGCGAAACCAATCACCGAAGCCGTGCCGTCGCCACGAGAACTTATGAGTTTTTTCTCATTCTCTCCCCAAGTCAAAAATGAGTCTTTGAGTGCACCACCCGCGGAAACTGACGTCAACTCAGGATTCCTATGAAAGGATGCCCCGAGAGATCCAGGGCGGACTCGTTCGGGGCATGACGATGAAGACTCTCAAAATTGCAGTGACGGCGTTGGGAACGGGCGCAATTGTCCTGGCCTTAACGCTCATCCCGACGACCCTCGCAGTGGCGTTGAACGCGGTGAATGTGACGTCGACCCACGTGACATCGCAAGCGCCGATTGCCGCTGGTCCGTCGCGCAGCGAGTGTCTCACTCCAAACCTCGCCACCACCGATCTCGCGGATATCCAAGCTGCGGTCTCGAGCTTTGATTCCCTAACGGACTCCACCGTCACGTGTCTCTCGGCGTACTTGAATGGCGCGACGGCGTGGACCGACTGGGAGTCTCCATGGATCACCAACTCGATGTACGGGTACACAAACTGGGTCGCCGAATCTCCCCAAAATCAGCTTGTCCTGCAAGTGAATCTGATCCCCGACAGTCTGGAGGACGTCAACGACCCGTTGAGTTGGGAGCAGTCGTGTGCCGCGGGTGACTTCAACTCCTACGCCGCCACGCTCGGCACGAACCTGGTCGCAGCCGGCCTAGGGAACTCGGTCATTCGTCTGGGCGCAGAAATGAACGGCAACTGGGAAGCCGACTTCATAGGCACCACCACCCAAGAGCAGACCTTGTGGGCGACGTGCTTCGCCAACGAGGTGACCGCGCTGCGTTCAGCATCTGGGCAGAACTTCCTCATTGACTGGGATGTCAATGGCGGCAAGGGCGGTTATCCCTACGCCAACTTCTATCCGGGAAATGCCTACGTCGATGTCATGGGCCTCGACCTCTACGACGTGGACTCCAACACCCCCAACACGTCAACCACCTTTTCGACACTCGCCAACGAGCCCTACGGGCTCAACTATTTCGAGGCGTTCGCGGCCGCGCAAGGAAAGCCCATGAGTTTCCCGGAGTGGGGTCTCTCCAGCGTCCCGTCCGGAGACGATCCCGGCTACATCGACGGCATGGCATCAGCGGTCGCCAATGGCAACTTCGCTTTCGAAACGTATTTCGATGGCGCCGGAGGGGACGCGATCGCGCTCGGATCCAGCACGACGCCGCTGTCGCTCAGCGCGTATCAGGACTGGTTCGGCACTCCTTCACCGAGCGCTGCAACGATCTCGGGCACCGTGACCGCCGCCGGTGGCGGGAACCTCGCCGGCGTCTGCGCGAACGCGTTCCTCAACGGCACCGAGATTGCCGCCTCGGCCACGACCGCGGCCAACGGCACGTACACGATTTCGGGTCTGGCGCCGGGCAACTACGGCGTTATGTTCGCTCCCGGGTGTGGGAGCGGTGACTACGCAACGCAGTGGTACAACGACACGCCGTCGGGAACGCAGTCGCCGCCGGGTACCTCGGTGACCATCACCGGCACGACCTCGGTACCCAGTATCAACGCCACCATGGCCGCGGGCGAGAGCATCTCGGGAACGGTGAGCGCAGCTGGCGGGGTCGATCTCGCGGGAGTCTGTATCAACGCGTTCCTTCCTGGCGGCACCGCGGGAGTGGGTACACCTGCCACGAGTGCGTCCGATGGGACGTACACCGTTGAAGGTCTCTCACCCGGCAGTTACGACGTCGAGTTTTCCGCGGGCGCGTGTGGTGGAAGTTACGTGGCGCAGTGGTACAACGGCACCTCGAGCGGCGCGTCATCGGCGTCAGGGGCGTTGGCCGTGGCGGCCCCCGCAACCAGCATCAACGCCGCGATGTCCCAGAGCACGAGCATCTCGGGCACGGTGAGCGCGGCCGTCAGCGGAACCCTCATCGGCAACATGTGCGTGTGGGCGTACCCCGTCGGCGGCGGAGCGCCCGACAAAGCGACGACCGCGCTCGATGGTATGTACACGATCTCCGGTATGCCGGCGGGCAGCTACGACGTCGAGTTCTATACCTATCCGTGCGGCGGGAAAAACTACGTCACACAGTGGTACAACAACACCGCGACAGGTGCGCCCTCCCAGTCAACAGCCTCGGTCGTTGCCGCTTCGGTGAGCGCCCCGACGTACGGCATTAATGCCGGATTGGCCCTCGCCGCCACTGTGACGGGGACCGTGACCGCTAATGCTGGCTTGACCGATGTTCCCGGAGTTTGCGTCACGGTTACTTCGACGGACGGCGGAATTGGCGCCTCAGCAACGACCGCGGCCAATGGTACCTACACCGTCTACGGACTCGCGGCTGATTCCTACCAAGTGCTCGCAGACCCCTCGTGCGGCGCCACCATCACAACGGCGTACGCCACGCTCCAGCCCAGTGCGCTAACTGCCACCGGCGGTGACACATTCACGTACAACGTGGCTCTGGTCTTGCGGGATTCGATTGCCGATGTGATCTCACCCACCAGCGCCCCGACCAACGCCTCGGTTGGCGGTGCCACATACACACCGAGCGCGAGCGCGACATCGGGTGACCACGTGGCAATAACACTCGACAGCGCATCGACCGGGTGTGCACTCAACGCCGGGATCGTCAGTTTCACCGCAGTCGGTACGTGCATCATCGATTTCAACGATCCCAGTACCGGTCCGAGTGATGCCTACGAATCAGCCACCCAGGTCCAGCAGTCCTTCGGCGTCGCCGCATCCTCCGGCGGCGGTGGTGGCGGCGGTGGCGGTGGCGGTGGTGGTGGCGGTGGCGGTGGCGGTGGCGGTGGCGGTGGCGGTGGCGGTGGCGGTGGCGGCAGTACTCCTCCTCCCAGCCCTCCGGTCGTCACGTCACCCGCTCCCCCGGTGACGCCGCCCACTGTGTCAATCCCGACACCGCGAGAGGTCACCTATGCGGGATCCTCGACGGCCCTCTCACTTCGATCGAAGGACGTGCTGAGTGCGCTTGCGAAGAGACTCTCTGCCGGAGGCTCCATCACGATCGTTGGCTACGCGCACGACGACAGGGCACTCGCGCGCAAGAGAGCCGAGGTCGTGGCGAATTACTTGGCGCGATTAGTTTCGGTTCACGTGTCGATAAAGATCGTGACCACCTCGGCCGTCGGCAAGGTGATGATCGTCACCACAAAGTTATGACGAAGTAGTCGCCAGCCCTCTCATTCCAAGAAATAACTAACCCGGAATCGAGTTGTACACCGTTGCGACCATCGGAGCCCCTAGCTGAACGCCCAATTCAGCGAGGATCGGAACAAGCGTCGCCCCAAATGCGTCAAAGTCCTCTTGGGACTCCCACACGTCGAATACCTGGATTGCACCGTCGGACTCCAACGCAAAGTGGCTCGATCGACCCTTCGGTGATCCAGCACCCGCAGCGTCCAAGCGCGTGATGGCCTCGTCGTACTTCTTTGGTGTAAATCCCTCGTGCGCAAAGTAAATGCCCAACGCCATATCGATCCCTCTTTCAGCTCAGTACGGTCTCGGTTTCGGAACGGTATCAGTTCTGCGCGCGAGAGGCACGATCGCGCGTGGTGCCAATTATTACGTCACGTGCTGATCACGAATGCGATCACGCGACGTCAAATCATGAATCGTCTACTGCGTGGCGATGGCCGCAAAAGACACGAGCAGACCTTCGACATCGATGGGAAGTGCCGCACCCTGACGCGCGGGAGGGTCGTGGGGAAACCACGCGGCCCATTCAGCGTTCATCCCGGCAAAGTCCTCCGAGTTGCGAAGAATGAACGTCGCGCTCACCAATTTGTCCATTGAGCTTCCTGCCGCCTCCAAGATCGCCTCGATGTTCTTCAGGCATTGTCGGGTCTGCTCTTCGACGGTCGGCCCGGCCAACTTTCCCGTACTGGGATCTTGACCGACCTGTCCGGACACGAACACCAGACCCCCCGCTCTCACCGCCTGACTGTAGAAAGACGAGGATGGTGCACCCGAGGTCGAAACTATGTCTCTGGTCATCTGAAGTCCCTTGGCTGTTGTTTTTCCACGCTGAAAGTCGCCACCGAAGAGTACCTACTGACCCTGTCGCAACTGGCTCAGAGCCGCCTCGACGCGCGCCAGTTCGTCCAACATGGCCGAGGCTGCTTGCACCATGATCTCGTTGGCCTGGACTTCGCCTTCATCATCAATGAACTGAGTGAAGAACGGGATATTGACCGATTCGAATACCGCCAACATCCTGAGCGCGGTGACAACTTGTTTGAGTTGCTGTACGGATCGAGTACCGGCCGCGATCCCGCCGTAGGAGACGAACCCGATTGGCTTGTCCTTCCACTCCTGGTTCAGGAAGTCCAGTGCGTTCTTCACGGGTGCGGTCATGCCGTAGTTGTACTCGGGCGTCACGATCACGAAGGCGTCCGACGCATCAACGATCGCGCTCCAGTTCTTCGTGTGCTCGTGAACGTATTGACGAAGTCGTGGATGATTGGGCTCGTCGAGGAACGGCAGCTTTAGTTCGGCCAGGTCGACGACCTCGACGTCAAAGGCGCCGTGGTCTTTGGCGCGACCAATGAACCACTGGGCAATAGGTAGTCCGGCCCGTCCCGGTCGCGTCGATCCGATGATCACGGTAAGCGTTGGCATGACTCATTCACTTTCCCTTCCGTGGTCGGTGCGCCACAGAAGTTCACTCATGCTACGAGCGCAACGACGCCATCCCACAAAATTCCGCCGAGTCTGACGTGGTCACATCTCGAACTGACTCGCCCATCGTGGGAATGCGTGAGGTACCGTCTGTCATGGGTTTCTTTCGCAAGAAGCACCGGGAGTCGGCGATGCCGTTGGAGGACGTTGCCGAAGACGAAGGAGCGACACCCCATCGCGGGTTTAAAGGATTCCCAAATCTGACGGGATCTAGTCCAGTGCCCGAGAGCATCGCACTGATGGGTGCCGACACCGACCCTCTAAGTCGTAAGAGGAACCGTGCTGAGGCGGATCCCGAGGACGACTCTGCGGAGTCCCAGTTGATCGACGAAGAGCGGCATCGCGAACAGTACTGACGGCTCCAGGACCAAGAAGAGGTCGAAATCGACCACGTGAGAAAGGACGCAGGTGACTTCTGACCGACGAGAAGTGGGCCAAAACGTCATTCGCGAAATGATGGGCGAAGAGACTGCAGCCAAACTTATCAACTCCGCCGAATCGAACACGTTTGGATCCGCTATCTCGGCGTACGCCATTGATCAAGCATTTGGGGAGATCTGGGCTCGACCAGGGCTCGATCGCAAATCGCGCAGCTTGGTCACGATGGCAGTCATGGTTGCCCTGCGCCAGCCACACGAGTTCTCGATCCACATGAACATCGGACTCAACAACGGGTTAACCCTCGACGAAATCGAAGAAGCGTTGATTCAAACTCTCCCGTACGTGGGATTCCCCGCCGTGTCGACCGCGCTCAATGCGGCCATCGACGTCATCAACGAGCGTGGACTCAAGAACGACCCCGCGTACAGGGGACATCGCGGCCTGCTCTAATCGAGATGAGCCGATCGGTGGAGGCCCGTTATGTCAAATCACTCTGACTCGATCGATGAGGTGGTTGCAGAGTTGCGGGTCGCCATCGAGTCAAAGGATCTGGCTGCTTTCAGTGACCTGCTAGCCCCCGACGTGACGTGGGGACCTCCCGGCGCTAAAACTCCAACGTGCCGAAACAAGAATCAGGTTCTTACTTGGTACGGGCGAGGGAGGTCTTCAGGAGCAAGCGCGAAAGTCACCGAAGTGGTTGCTGCGGGAAATCGGGTTCTGGTCGGTCTGAACGTACGAGGTGTGCAACGAGCAAAAGAGGCAGGTGGTCACACCGCTCGTTGGCAAGTCTTCACAGTGAGGGATGGTCGCATCGTTGACATCGTTGGCTTTGAGCAAAGGAGTGATGCTGTCGCTTGGCTGAGCAACCATTGAGCCCGAAGTGGCAACCGCTACAAGTTACGCGAGCGACGGGAAAATCGCGCCACGCGATTGCGATGTGTGAGGGGCCGCGCACTCGCGGCACAGCACGACCGACGAGCTTGACATCGAACGGGAGTTTCGGGATTTTCGAATGATTCGAACAACTCCGCCCGAGCGACAATTGCTCGCGTGGACGCACGTATGGCGACTGCATTGGCAGGGCCCGCCGGCGGCGGAGCGAAGGGGTTGGTCCATCATCACGACAGGACGCCCGCTGCTCGGACGTTGACTTCGGTGATCCTCGGTCGCGACGATGGCTGACCTACGCGTGGCGAAGTTCGCATATCACTCCTGATCGCAGCGCAACCGACATGTGTAGAGATACAAAGTCACTTTACCAACGAGAGCGCCAGCCGACCTGCATTGGATATTGCCCAGTGGCATAGGGGAACTTGGTCACTGAGTACGGCTGTCGGGTTCGGGGCTGCGACCGAGAGGTTGTTACCTGAGAGCAGACCCAGGTAGTCTCCGCCATTGTTCGCAGTCGTTGGATCCCTATGTACTGTGGTGTCGCTCTCGTCGGTGGCCTGAACCGTGGGACTCGGGGAACCAATCGAAGTCGCGAGCTGGTGCGACATGAAACAGTTCGCACCGCAATATTCACTTGCAAGGAGTTTGCACTCATGATCCAACCGTCGGTCTCGGAGTCTCGCGACATCAACGCATCCGCTGCTCGAATCTTCTCGATTTTGTCCAATCCTGCGCTGCAGCCTGATGTGGATGGAACCGGAATGCTACAAAGTGCCGTCGCCAACGAAGTCATCACCAAAGTGGGCGACGTGTTCTATATCTCTATGACGCATTGGGATCGAGGTAACTATGTGATGGCCAATCATGTTGTCGCGTTCGTGCAAGATCGTCATATCGCGTGGGAGCCCGTCGTGCACTCGTACGAGAATCCCGAGTACCAGGATGCGGTTGGGGGTCCAGGACTTCGCGAGTGGGGTTGGCAACTGGAACCACTGAGCGACGGGACGACTCGCGTGACAGAGTACTTCGAGGGCAGCCGTTTGCCAGAAGGCCTTCGAAAGTTCATCGAGGACGGAGAGTTTTGGAGACCAGCGATGGTCACCAGTTTGGCGAACCTGCAGAGAATGGCCACGATGTCACCGGAAAATAGTGGTGGGGCGCCACAATCCGAAACGGCGTCACGATTCACCGAACTATTTCGCGCTGAATGATTGACAAGGTCCTTGGCGCGCGGAGACCCGCGTGTCGCGTCGCCGCAACCGACTACTGCGCTACGGTAACGACCGAGATCTTGCTGGTATCTGCACCAAGCGCCCTGCTGCATGTCGTTGCCAGCAGGATCGCGCACCCCACATTGGAGATCGATTCGGCGCCAAAGAGCACGTGGAGCGCGCCCACGATGCTCAACAGGGCGGCGATACTTCCTAGGACCTGGACCCAGAGAACAGCTCTAGCCCAGGAGACGTCCGGTAACTGTCGATACAGCCAATAGGCCGCCGCGCTCATGAACACGACGAGTATGGCCCCGAAGCCGTAGTGGATGTACTTCAGTACCGCGTCGAGTGAGTAGAAGTACGTACTGATAAGCACGAAGAAAGTGGTGGCGCAATAGAACAAGAGCAGCTTGCGCACTTTCTTCGAGCGAACGCAACCGCCGCCACACACGCGCGCGGCGCGCATATTGCCGACGGCGAGCAATACCCAAGCGAGTGTGTAGAGCACCGCCGTTTTGACGTGCACGCCATACTCGCTGATCCCGCCTTCGTGCCGGGCCAGCACGAAGCCCGGATGGAGTGCGACACCCGCACCCATAAAGAAGAGAAACGCTAACTCTCCGAAAACTACCCACCGCAGCGCAGACGGCGCGCTATTCACATGAACTCATCAGTCCAATCGACGTTAGTGCGCGAGACGTGTCGGGCACCGTCGCCTCGCATCCGAACTCACAAAACCTCAACCACTCTCTCCCAATGCGGGCGATTCATAAGAATTAGGGGGCAAAAAACCGCAGGTGTTTTAGGAGAACAGGGCTTCCCACGTACTGGATCCCAGCAGGCCGTCCGGCGCGTGCTCGGGGCCAATCATGATGATCGCCTGCGCCAGTCCCAGCACCGGATCCTCAGCCATGCGGGCGCGAGCTTGTATCCGGCTCTCCACCGCGTCTGGACCGAATTCGTTGTTCACCCTCGATGCGACTCTCCCGGCGAAGCGAAGATTGCTCATTCGCACCCGCCGCTCCGCGGCGTACTCCGAGAATGCGCGGGGACTCCAGTCGCTCGTTGACCTCAGGATCTCAGAGGTGATTCGCACGTCGCGCATCGCTATCGACAGGCCCTGTCCATTTATCGGGTCATTCCAACCGGCGGCGTCGCCGATGAGCACGACTCCCGGGGCGAAGGGCTGATCGATCCAGCCATCTTCATTGGCGTAGGTCGCGTGCGGGCTCACTGGCGTGGAGCTGACGATGTCTCTGGCATAGGGGAATGAAGGAGTGTCAAAGGCATCGAGAAAGTTCCGGACGCCGACCTCACCGGTGTAGCGATGACGGTCAGCAAATGGAAATCCGAGGTAGAGCCGAATTCGTCCCGATCCTTGAGGGATCGCCAGGTAGTGCACGTCATCGGTGGATCCAATCGCCATGAGATCCTCGGGGAAACCGTCCGCGCCTTCGACCAAGAGCCCGGTGAACAAGTGGTGGGGCTCGTCGGTCTGCAACTCGATACCGAGTTGACGTCGTATGACCGATTGGCGTCCGTCCGCCGCGACGACAAGTCGACATCGCACGTCGCGTTCGCTGCCGCCTACTTTGAAGGTGACGCGCTGGAACTCGTCACTGGCGGTGATAACAACGTCTTCAACTCCCCGTACGCAGTCCGCACCGGCGTTTTCGGCGGCGTCGAAGAGAACTTGACAAGCGTCAGGATGTCGCTGGGTCATCGGCCCCTCAACATCAGGAACCATCCTCGAGAAGTCAAGAACGTCTGACTCTGCCTCTTCACGAGGGATCTCGGGCTCATAGATGACAAGACGCCGAAGAACGTGACCACGCGCGGAGCGCAGGTCTTCTTCAATACCGATACGGCGCGCCTCGAGCACGCCCCACGGAGCCAGCCACTCTCCACGAGTCCGATCGGGAAATGTGGTGGTGCGCTCGAGGACTGTGCACGAATAGCCGGCCCGGGACATTACCAACCCCATTGACGAGCCCCCGATGCCCCCGCCAACGATGACCAGGTCCACCTCTTGGGTCGCGCTCATCATTGAAACATAGTGAAGTTCTTGATCTGGAGATCCGACGCACTTACCACCGTCGGATGATCTGAGCGAGGGGCAACGACGCAAGTGAGTCCGCCCTTCCTAGGTTGGCGAGGTTACGCGGCTCAAGGTTCGATTAATCAGACGGCAACGCCTGTAACTCGACCCACAACTCGACCCAACTCCGATAGGAATGGTCCAGTGGTCGACGACAGCGCAGAGCACGGAGAGTGGGTACAAAGTGGTTACGGGAATCAATCGGCCATCGCGTGACGCGATCGTGCCAGCGGTATGGACGGCGTTCTACGCAGAGACGAGCATTCCCGCCGCAGTGCGTGTCGACGAGACGCTTCGTCTCACGGGCCACACTGGCGAGATGGCCGACGGTTCACTCCCGACCGATGTCGAGACCCAGATTCGCCAGGTCTTTCACAACATCGGGCTAACGCTGGCCGAGGCGGGAGTTGAGTGGGCTGATGTGGTGGAGATCAACTCGTATCACGTTGGCCTGCAAATGCAAGCGGAAGCCCTTCTGAGAGTTGCCGCTGAGTACCTAGAGGATCCGTATCCGGCGTGGACGGCAGTGGGAGTGACCGAGCTAATCATTCCAGAGGCTTTGGTGGAGATCAGTTGCGTGGCCGTAAGTCGTCCACCAACTTTGTAGGTTCGCCTGACCGCTCCTGAGGCGCGGGAGCCACGGTCGTTGGCACGACGAAATCCTGCTCGACGGTAAGTGCCCCGCGGAGCCTGACGGCGATCGCAACGATGCCAAGGGAGCCAAGGCCGAGCAGCGCGATCAATACCACTTCGAGGTGCGATGCAACCAGGCTGGTAACCATCGCAGGGCAAACGATCAACATCGCTGAGCTGGCAAATCCTGAGATCGAATTTGCGCGACCGCGGATCCTGTCATTGGCCAGACTGTTGATGAGCGGGCCCCTCGTCGGAGCCACGAAGGTCTCGCCCACGCCGAATAGACCGGTGAAGGCAAACAAAATAACGATTCGCCAGCCTGAGCCATCCACGACTTCGGCAAATCCGAGAAGCGTCCAGGACACCGCCCAGAACAGTCCGACCACGACCAGACCGAAAGTTCGTCGGTGCCGGCGAACGAGTCGCAGCACGAGCATCTGGAAGGCGACAATGACTGCAGTGTTGATGGTGAAGGAGACTGCGATCGCGTGGTCTGAGATGTGGTCCGCCACCGATGCAAAGGCCGGCAGCCCGGAATCAAAGGTGGAGGGGCCGGAAAAGGCGAGCAACAGCGAGGCCAGAATCATCAACCGGAGTCCGCGGTGGCCCAGGACGTCCCGGTATCCGACCCGGGCTTCGTTGACGACTCGCGTTCGTCGCGGGTTAGGCAGTGCGGGTAATAGGAACGCAAAAAGAAGGCAGGTGAGGCCATTCGCGAGGAAGAGCACTTGAAAGGTCCCGGGATGGTGGGCCCTGACAACGACCGCGGCGACTGCGGCGCCGATGCCCAGCGCCATGTTCTGAGCCGTAAAGTTCACCGCGAAGGCACGCTGCTGAAGATCAGGCTCCGGAGTCAGACCATGGAGCATCGTCGAGATTCCAGAGAACATCGGCGTCCAGGTCGCCCCGTAGAACAAGACGGCCGGCCACGCTGTCATCGTGTTGTGGGCCAATGCCAGTGCAACCTCGGCGACGACCTGACCCAGCAGGATCACTCCGAGTACCAGCCGGGCGCCCACTCGGTCCATCAGCGAACCGCACACCATCACGACAACTAAGCCGGTCGCTGCACCCGCCGCCAGCATCTCTCCGACCTCCGGGAGCACGATGTCCCGCGCCTGGTGAAAGTAGATAATCATGAAGGGCAAAACCAAGCCAGTTCCGAGCATCGACAGAGTGTTGCCAGCGAGAAACAGCCGAGTTTTGCCAGAGAGTCGCGGATTCATTTTCGTCACTGACACAGTTGGGCCGGCCTCATCACGCTCTTCTTGCGCCAGTGGAAATGATGTTTGGGTCGTGGAGTCATACCTTGAGAAGTGATGCGGCGAGCCCTGCGATTTTCGTCGGCACGATCGACGAGTCCTTGGATGTGGATGTCGGCAAGCTTTCCCAACGTGAATGAGTTCATGGCCCGCTTCCCTCCGGACGTGAGTAGGCATGGTTTGACGCTCCTGGCACGGTCAGCGACTGCGGTGGCTTCGATCTCTGGCACGGTGTTACCCCTTTGGATTCAGGCGTCTCACCTAATACCGACGCCGGATCGAAAGAAAATTGGTCGGTCCGGAGCGACCAGTTTCCGCTCGCAGCGGTGTCCGTATGTGTAGTGGGATCGGGGGGACCGACGGCGAGGTGATGAGAGAGTGGAGCAGTGAGCATGGACCTTCTGAGTCGCGCCCAGTCCGGGGACCAGCAGGCGTTCGTGGAGTTAACCGATGGATACCGACAAGAGCTACGGCTGCACTGCTATCGGATCCTGGGTTCGAGGCAGGACGCCGAGGATGCGCTCCAGGAGATCTATCTCGGCGCATGGCAAGCGCTGGCGGAGTTCGAGGAGCGGGCCTCGATCAGAACCTGGCTCTACCGCATCGCGACGAATCGTTGCCTAAACATGCTGCGCGCCGCTAGCCGACGGCCCGTAGCGGTGTCTTCACCCAACGCCGCTCGCCCCGCGCCAACTGGGATGGGTGAAGTTGCCTGGCTCGAGCCATACCCCGACATTCTCCTTGACGGGCTAACCGACGACAGCCTTGGACCCGACGCTCGGTACGAGTTGCGTGAGTCCGTGTCGCTGGCGTTCATCACAATCCTTCAGCTTCTTCCACCGCGGCAACGCGTGGCGTTGGTGCTCCGCGATGTCCTCGGCTACCGAGCCAACCAAGCGGCCGAGATGCTTGAGGCCACCGAGGCATCAGTCGAAAGCGCCCTCAAACGCGCTCGGGCGGCCTTGCACGAACGACTCATCGACACAGAAGATCGCGAGCCTCCGCCCGCGCCCAACTCCGTACTTGAACAAGGAATCGTCGAGCGCGTCACCGCTGCATTTGAATCCGGCAACGTGGACGAGCTTCTCGCCCTCCTCACCGAGGACGTCTCGGTCACCATGCCGCCAGTACCCGGGGAGTGCAAGGGTCCCGAAGACGCGGGACAATACTTCCGCCAGACGTCGTTCCGACCCGGGCGCTCCACGCGGACCGTACCGAGTCGAGCGAATGGCCAGCCCGTCCTCGCGACCTACGTCCGTGATCCACAGACTGGTCTGTACCACGCGAGCGGAATCGCCGTGTTGACATTTTCCGGCAGTCTCATCGCCGCGGTGACGATATTTGGCAAGGACGTCCTTCCGTCTTTTGGGCTTCCTCGGGTCTTGCCCTAGCGATGGGAGTGGCAAGGGACAGCGGAGTGCTGCGCCTTCGCCGATATGTGTGGTACCATAAGTCGTACCACAATCTAGGAGATTGACGATCATGGCCATCACGGCAAGCGAAGCTCGAAAGAACCTCTTTCCCCTCATTGAACAGGTAAACGAGAACCGCGAGCCAATTGAGATCACCTCCAAACGAGGTGACGCGGTGCTTATGTCTCGCGCCGACTTCGATGCATTGAACGAAACTGCGCTGCTCTTACGCTCCCCCGCCAATGCTCGGCGGCTACAGAAAAGCCTGGCCCAGGCAAACGCTGGCGAACGAAGCGTCCACAAGATCTCCTAGTGCGCTTGGTTTTCACTCCCCTCGGTTGGGAGGACTATCTAAATTGGCAAACGCACGACAAGGCGATGCGCAAACGGCTCAATCGACTCCTTGAAGAGTCGGTGCGAAACCCGACAGAGGGCATCGGCAAGCCGGAACCGCTCCGGCACGTTCTGGCGGGATGTTGGTCGCGTCGAATCGATGAGGAGCATCGTCTCGTGTATCTCGTCGACGGTGGTGACATCGTGGTTCTTCAAGCGCGGTATCACTACGGGAGATAACGCCAAGTAGAGCCGCCGAGTCCGAGCGATAGCATCAGCATCTGCGAGTCTGCTCGTCGCAGTGGATTTGATCGGAGTGTTCTCAATGAATGGTCCTCGTCTGACCGGATTGGTGTTAGGCGGAGTTCTATTCATTGTCGGACTGACATGGTTGATGCAGTTACTTATCAATCACAACGGCAAATCTTGGATTCCGGCGATTCAAGCCTCTTCAACTTTGACGCTTGTATTCGTGACGGCCGCGTATGTTCTGCTGACCGGTCGCATGGTAAAAGTCCAGCAGAGCCAAGTTCGAACGGCGGCGCAAGAAGCCACGATGCGCGAACTTGTAGTTCTGTTGACCAACACCGTCACGGATTATGGCTCGATTTATGACATTCCGGTTGACTTCGCGACGTGGCCGAACCAGCAAATTCAGCCCTTCGCCGATAGCCTCAGCGACGTCGGAACCGAACTAGCCGCAAAAAGTCCACTACTCCCCAAAAAACTCTATGCACCCGGAATGCACGCGGCGGCTGAAGCTCTAACCGCCTCAACGACGTTAAGGAAGATGCACGCCCTGTGCCTGGGCCAATGGATAGAAAACCTGGAGACCGGACGAGAGTGGTCCGTGGACGATCTCCGCGCGCGATGGCAGCACGAGCAAGCGGACGCATCGTTTGATCAAGCAGAGTGGGACTCGCTCATTAGTGGCGCATTCCTCGTACACGCTTCAAGCACACTGAAAGATTTCCTAAATACTCTGGCAAAGGCACTCCAAGAGGAACAGAACTAAACGCTTCGAGCGGTTCGGATCCGGATCCGCATCAGGCCATCTGAAAAGTGCATCCTTCATGGCCACCTCCCCGACGAAGAACCGAGATCAACGTTCCGGGTGATCACAAGCATCTCTTCATCTAATCGCCCAACTCAGATCGTGGTGATGGTTCCGTAGAAACCCAACGTCGCGTTCGAGGGCCAGGAGTAGCACTGCGTCCACTGAATCTGAAGAATGGAGTAGCTAAGGAGTAGCAGTCACGGTCGCATCACACCTACGTGGTCAATACACCTAGGTCGTCCCCTAAAAGCGGTTGCGAGTCAGAATCATCCACATTACGCACGGGTTAGTCTTCGCCGATGGAGGAATCAGGTGCACCATTCCATCAAGTACTACACCTCGTCGATGGAAGATCACTCGGATACGCCGAATACGGGACGCGTGAAAAGCCGCCGCTGTTCATATTTCATGGCCTACCTGGATCGCGACTCGACGTACCGGAGATGTGGAGCACGTCACCATCCGACGTGTGGATCATTGCCCCCGACAGGCCAGGCATGGGCCTGTCCACCTTTCAACCGAAGAGGCGCCTCACGGACTGGGTAGACGATATGCGTCAGTTGGCTGACGCGCTTGACGTTGAGCGTTTCTTCGTTGCGGGATTCTCCGCAGGGGGACCTTATGCGTTGGCCGTTGCCCATGGACTTTCAGATCGTGTCATTGCCACGGCGGCCATGAGCGGAGCTGGAATGTTTGACAGCCCCGAGGCTCGTAAAGGCATGAATCCCCTAAACAAAGTGATCTTCGCGATGGCTCGCACCGTGCCCGCCGCACTGGGTCTCATAGCTGCAGCGCACGCGCGTCAAGCCAGACGCGATCCCGCGAAGGTTCTCGACAAGGCTGCGAGAGATAAGCACCTTCCTGAAGCCGACCGAAAAGTTCTGTCATACCCTCATACGCGCGACCTTATGGTTGCAGCTGGCCCCGAATCGTTCCGTCAAGGCGTACGAGGATTCATTCAGGAGGGGCACATTGCGGCCACTCCGTGGGGGTTCGATCCAACTGCCATCGAATCTCCGGTGCACTTCTGGCACGGGGACAAGGACATTCACGCTCCCATTGCGTCGATGCGAATTCTCGCCGAACGTATCCCTAATTCCAGGCGACGGTCTTTGCCGACGAGGGCCACTTGATAGTGCCGCCACACTGGAACGAGATAGTCGCTGCTCTGTTATCCGAGGGGCAACAACTCCCCTAGGAGAAACAATCACCCAGTCCCCAGCCGGCACTAGCTCAACAATCAACTCGAAGGCGACGGCGGCACCGACCCCGGCCCCGTTGGGCTCCAATGCGGGGGACCAGAAACGACTCCCGTCGGGGGTGTCGAATTCGGTCCCGCTGGACTCCAATGTGGGAGGGACGCACTGGAAATCTTTGGCGCTGCACGGTGGTTGGGATCGATTCCCGGCGCATGACTCCCGCTGTTGGCAGCGGCTGCAAAGCCACCTACCAAGCTCGCACCCGCGAGGGAGGCGACCGCGATGATAATTGGCATTCGAGAATTGAGCCGAAGCCTCCGGCGTGCAATGACGGCTGGCTCATTCGGCGATTGGTCAAGGAGAACAACCCGAGCGAGGATCTCTTCAAAGTCCCGCGGGTAATACGCGTCAGCGGCGAGTGGATCTTCGCCCAGCAGATTGATGTTCATGTCGATCCCTTCCATACGATTAGTTACTGTCCGGATCCGGTCAGATTCCTGTCGGCGTTCGCGCCCAGGGCGTTCCGAAAACGCGCTTGGGCTCGCGACAAGCGCGATTCAACTGCCTTCACTCCAATGCCGAGTGTGATTGATATCTCCCGGGCAGTCAGCCCGTCCCAGTGGTGAAGTACCAAGGTTTCACGATCGACTACTTCCAGTTGTTCCATCGCCCCACGCACTTCTTCTCGGGCAAGCACCCACATCTCAGCAGATGGGCTTGGCTCTAAAGTCCGTAGAGCCGAGGCGAGACGTGAGCGTCGTCGGTTCGTTCGGTGAGCGTTGTGAAGCACGTTTCTTGCCACGCCGATCATCCAAGCTCTCTCGAAGCCGACCGGGCAATCGTCGATTCTCTTCCACACCACGATCAGGACTTCTTCGATGAGGTCGTCCAGGTCCGCAGCCGGGAGCGGATAAATTCGGTGCCGCAGGTACGTAGCGACAGCTGGCGAGTGCAACTCAGCCAGTCTCCGCAGACGCCGCTCCATCTCTTGATCTGCAGCCGCCATTACTTACCTTATGTCCGAAGGTGTCCCCCATCCCGCAAAGAACCTGGGACTCTGATGTACACAATCTCGGACTGCCTCTCCCCCTGGGCGATTATTTTCGGTCAAGGATTGAGTCCCATTAAGTGGACGTACTTCCACATGAGCGACGGAGGAATGGAGTCCTAGGAATATGACAGATGACCGCATTGCTACGGCGGTTTCTAGAAGAATTGAAGCCCCGGCCGGGCACATCTTCGACATCCTTGCCAATCCAAATCGTCACCTGGAACTTGACGGATCCGGAATGCTCCGGGGCGCGATCTCCGACGAGGTGATCACTGGCGTGGGGGACGTCTTCTCGATGAACATGTATATGGAGGAGGTCGGCGCCTACGTGATGATGAACTATGTCGTCGAGTTTGAACTCAATCGATGCATTGGATGGGAGCCAGCTCCTGGCGACGCTGTCGCGTCTGAGGACGGCGAGTACCCCATCGGCGTACCGGCAGGTCACAGATGGAGCTTTCAGCTAGCACCCGATGGACCGAATGCCACGATTGTGACCGAGATTTTCGACTGTACGTCGGCACCAGAAGAGTTGCGCGAGGCGACCGAAAATGGTGAAACTTGGATCACAAGCATGACGGCAACCCTGGAGCGGCTTGACTCGCTGAGCACGAGATAGCACGATCGACCACACTGCGTCACAATCACTTCTTGAAAGACGTGGAACGCGAGTAGGGCCGGTGGGGATCGAACCCACGACCGAGGGATTATGAGGGGCTCGCCCATCGTCTTTTAGGTGTCTTCAATTCCACACAGTTCGTTCTGATTCGGCTCACATTCCACCATCGTCCATGCTGGCCCATTCCGTCCACCGATTGGAGTAGCAAGGGAGTAGCAAGTCGAGGCGACTCCGAACCTTGAGGATTCAGAAAGTGTCGCATTGCAACGTCAGACGTCTGGTACGATAAACGGTACCACTTCCTTCCAGGAGAACTAAGCCGTGTCCATTACCGCGAGTGAAGCACGAAAGAACCTCTTCCCTCTTATCGAGCAGGTCAACGAAAATCGTGAACCTATCGAGATCACTTCAAAGCGAGGCGACGCCGTGTTGATGTCTCGAGCCGACTTTGACGCACTCAACGAGACTGCTTTGTTGTTGCGCTCGCCCGCGAACGCGCGTCGACTAATGAAGAGCCTGGCTCAAGCGAAAGCCGGCGAACGTAGTGCTCACAAGCTCTCATAGTGCGCGTCGTCTTCACCCCCATCGGCTGGGAGGACTACGTCCATTGGCAGTCGCACGACAAGGCAATGCTGAAGCGTGTTAGCCGTCTCATTGAGGAGTCGGTGCGTAACCCCACGGAAGGAATCGGCAAGCCCGAGCTCCTGCGACACGTTTTAGCCGGCTGCTGGTCGCGGCGAATAGATGAGGAGCATCGGCTCGTGTATCTCATAGATGGCGACGACCTTGTCATCCTTCAAGCGCGTTACCACTACGAGAAATGAAGTGAGTAGGGCCGGTGGGGATCGAACCCACGACCGAGGGATTATGAGGGGCAGCGAGAACGTATTCTTGGCTTATCTGTATCCAGAGAATGCTTTCACGTCTCCTTCAAAGTCCAGCATGTGCTCGGAGTCATGCACCGCGCACTCACACCGTACGGCCGCGTACGCATGGGCCTAACAGCCCGGCATCTCCACATTCGGGACGATAACGATTAGAGGTATCGATCGAGAGGTCTTCGATTGGTACGCGTCATAACGCCTGTGGTTGGTTCGGTTCATGAGTTCCCAGAGCCGCCGGTAGTCAGAATCCGTCGAATGGATAACGAGGGCATTGCCAGAGAATCGTTTGCGGCCCACCTGAACCTCGACTTCCGGTCTCGCGCACAGATTTAGGAACCACGCTGGTGCAAGATCTTTTCCGTCGTTCGAGGCGGCCAGAATGAACTTCCCTCCGTCCGTAGCGAAGACCAAAACCGTCAGTCGAGGCCGACCAGTTCTGCGCCCCACGGTACGCAGGAGGAGCGTCCACGCACCGATCATGCCGGGACCAACCCGGCCGTCAGTGTGAACGTAGATCCATCTTTGAATCCGCAACAATCCGGCCGGAGCACTCTTGGGGGCGGTGAACTTGTTCAACATTCTGGGGATGAGTGGCGGCAACTTCCCGTTCCCTATATCGGGTTTCTTGGTTATCGCTTCCTCGCTCTCGTATCCTCTGTGCTAGCTCTGTCTTGCACTGGGTTGGGGTCGGCTTGCTGGCCCGGTAGGAAGTCGGGTTCGGAGAGCCGGAATCAGTAGTGCCAAAACCTCCTCGGTTCGTTCCGTGAGGTCCTTGCAACCGGAATCCAGAAGCGACAACGAGTCCATTCCGACGATCCAAGCAAAGATCGCCCGGGCTGACGCGTTCGGATCCAGTTGCGCAAACTCTCCCGAATGAACCCCTCGCTCGATCACTTCGGCGATGGAGCGCACCCCCAGCTCTTGGAACGATGCATACTCCGAGCCAGGCCCCGAACGAACGCTCAAATCGGCGCCCAGCCGCACGACGCAGTGCATCGTCGGGTCGTCCGCAATTAGCCTCGCGCGGCGCCGCAAGGCCTGACGAAGTTCGTCACCTGCCGATGCAGCAGGCTTCGAATCTTCCAGTAGCCGAGCGATCAGTTCCTGCTGCTTGACGCGAAAAGTGGCAAGAGCGAGTTCCTCCTTGCTCGAGAAGTGGAAGTAGAACGCGCCCTTGCTCATCCCAGTGGAGGAGATGACATCGTTGAGCGAGACGCCATCGAAGCCGCTGTCGGCGAACGCGCGAGCGGCGGTGTCTATGATTTGCGATCGTGTTCGGATGGCGCGCTGTTGTCGGACTCCGGACTTGCTCGTCGGCACCACTACATTAAAACATACCGATTGGTCGGTTTACTTCAATTAGTGCTTTGATGAGGTATTTTCCACTCCGCGTCCTTCAGTAGTCTCGAAATTCCATCGATGCGCTTCGCAATTCATCCCGTTTATGGATTGGAGTAGCAAAGGAGTAGCACCTCAGATCGTGACGATGCTTCCATAGAAGCCCAACGTCGTCTTCGAGGGCCAACCTCGATCGGTAGTTACCAAGACCTCGGCTTCCAGGTTGATTGCGGTTGCCACCACGAGAGCGTCAGGCAGCTTTATCTTCGGTCCGTGCAGAGCACGAATCTGAGCGGCAATGATCGCTACTTCAGCATCGAGCTGGGCGACACCGACTGGCAGTCGTTCAACGAACTCTTGCAAAGCCTGGAGAGCAGCCTCGCCATTTCGAGCTGGAGCCACCATTGACTCCGCCAACGCAGACGCAGAAATCACGATTTCGTCTCCTCGGTGGCGAGCATTGTCCAATTCCCGTGTAGCCGTACCGTGGTGAAGATCACTCTCATCCAAGAATCCAATGAGTACGCCTGCGTCGATGACGGTCAGTCCCATTCGTTGCGCAGTTGATCAAGTGTCTCGCCGTCATATACGCCCGTGAGCGCTCCCGCGTACAGCTTCAGAATGTCCTCTTCGCGCTCGAGTACGACGCGACCCGGGCCATCGGCCCGAGCCGTCAACCTCTCACCAGCTTCGAGTCCGGCGTTTCGCATTGCCTCTTGAGGAATGGTTATCTGGTGCTTAGAGCTGATCTTGGCACCGCGACCGGCGTTCTTTACTTTCTCCATACTTGTAAAGAATAGTCGCTGGTGGGGAGGGTGAGTCGGGCGACTCCATTTGAGTAGCAAAGGATGAGTAATCCAGCGCCTCAGGAACTCGTATTTCTCCTGGTAGGGCCGGTGGGGATCGAACCCACGACCGAGGGATTATGAGGGCGGCCAACCCTTTCGAATAGGTTGATGCCGACTATCTTGTCTTGATTATTCAAGGCTCTTGGTTGATCCTGTCGACCTCGTTTTTCTGAAACGCTTCGGTTTGTGAGTTTTTTGGTGAGTTTTTTGGTGAGTTTTTTTGAGAGCTTCGCTTCGAAGTCGCCGCCGGTATCAGATCTATTGTTTCGGCGCCCACGGTCATACGCCAGGTTCACGTGACGAGCCTGCCTTCCTGAAGGCGAAGCGATCGTCTGGGGACCAAATGTGCTCCTCGGTGGCGCGATATCCGCGAAGCCACAAGACGCCATTTACCGCTCTCAAATAGAAGCCCTTCGGTAAGACATCGTTGTCGTCGAGAGGAATCGATGCGACTGTTATCGAGCCTGACGGAGCTGAACCATTGGACATCACTGAGTCAGGAGCGGATTCCTGGCCAGCCATGGCTAGGCGCAGATAGGGGCCGGTGATATTCGGGCAGAGCGAGAGCCCCTCCTCGTGTGCCCTCAGGAATATTGAGGTCAGAGTCGCACCATTTTTAAGTCCGAGTTGCCCGACCGTGCACTGGACAACGTGGAAAGATTCGAGCCTTTGCCGGTCGAAGATTGCATTATTGAGAAGAAGTTCCGCTGAGGCGTTGAGCAGTACCCCTAACCCGGCTAGCGCGCCCCGCAACTCCGGACGACTCTGCTCGCCTACGCACAGATGAAACTCGATGGACGAGTCCGCGACACTCACCTCGCCAAACTATCGTGCCGCCGTTACCGATCCTGTGTGACTAAACGACCGTTTTCGTGCTTGCCGATTCCGAAGGCAAACCACGGGAGCCTCGTAGCGAATTCAATAATCGAAATACGAAAGAGCGGCTTCGAGATAACAATCTCGTTGCGGGCAGATCGAATCGGCTTCGGCGGAACTACGTTTCACAGTCCAAGGTTGCAGACTTGTCACGTCGGGTCCGAGACCTGATTCCTTCACTCGACGCGAATCATCGTCAATCCGTCTGAGAACTCCGCAACGGTTGCGAGGAGATGTTTCGCCATGATCGCTTCGCGCTAGCTGCACCAAGAACAGACACCGCAACGCCAATTCCAAAGGCCAACGCCACCGGTAACCACAACGCATCATGCGGATATGACGCGGTTATGGTTCTCGCGACGGGCAACTGATGACCTTGCGCTACGAGCGCCATGCACCAGGTCGCAAATACGAAAAAGGAAAGCGCTGTCAAACCAGCGGTCACGACAGAAACCGTTCGCCCAAAGCGAAGTGCGAGCGGCGGCAGGTTGACCTTTTGTGCGATCACTACGGCAAGTGCGATCACGAGGGTCCAACCGACGATAGCGAGCGCCCAGGTCGCGTCACCCAACAGTGCCGCAGCCGCGGGGTGACCACCGAAGGCAACGGACTGGCCATTCTTCGATCCGCGGAAAATGTGAGGACTGAGATCCGACTGAATGATCTTCATCAAGATGGCAAGCAGAACGATAATGAATGGCATACGCGTGGCACGCCCAAGTCGACGCTGTTGGGGAGTTCTCGAGCGTTTGACCCCGTCGCGACAGGCGCTCCATCCGAACGCCAGCACCAGAAATGTGATGAGGGTGAGCAACGACAGTAGACGCGACGACACGCCGAGCACCTGCGTGGCGGTCGATAGTGGCGGATGTTGGTACCCGTGCGCAGAGGTACCCAAAACGCCCGTGCCATAGAACGAGAAGTAGTAGGGAATACCAGAGTGATCGCCGCTCGCATTCGAACGAAGAAAAACTTGACCCGTAATGACGGTCACGAACGGGGCGACGATAAGCCACGGGATCGTTGCCGCCGTGATTGAGATCCTTGTTCTCGTGGCGAGGAGACCATAGTTCTGAGGCATTCCGCGGCCCTGAACTCTCGAACGTATAGCGTCTCGGAACAGACTGAGAGCGACGGCGGTTTCAGAGCGACCTTCGGACGCGAGATCCCCCACGGTCGCGCGCATCTCATCCCCGTAGCGTTCGGTCCACCACTGCGGGTAGCAGCGCAGCGCGATTTCAACAAGCGAAGGCCTCGTCACATCTATCCCATTGCTCCGAGTTGGCGCAATCCAATGGCGGCGACCTTCATCGAAGTTTGCAGTCGCTCAGTCAGCACCGCGGCGCCATGCCCAGTGATCCGATAGGGGCGGCGTCGATCGGATGAGGCGAGGGCCTCGACGAGTCCCTCTTCCTCTAATCGAACCAACACGCCGTACAGCGTCCCCGGCCCGAACACCGTTCCTGTCATTGACTCGATGTCCTTGATGATGGCGTAGCCGTGTTTAGGCCCGCCGGTGAGACTTGTCAGCACAAGGATCGTCGGATCTTGTGTCCTGCCCAATCGCTTAGATGCCATTCACGTTTCCGACCTTGCTCTCGCTAAGACAATACTACGTAATTCGTAGTATCGCGCTTCGAGGGGTCGACTCCCGCGAGAAATCCCACGCCAGAGCAACTGAGATAAACCAGACCAACTCGGAACACATGTTTACTGAAAATTTCAAGACTCGATCGACCAGCGCGACAATGCACAACACTTTGGAACTCGCTCTTAATCAACAGATTCCGGGTTCGAGTCCCGGCCGGCGCACCACACCAAGTCAGACTGCTGCTTGACAAACGTAGGAGCATCAGGGCGCGCACCCGCCACGTCATCATCACTCGACGTTGAGAACTCGCATCCCTAGTTTCGCGGCCGCAAGTCCTTCGGCATTCGAAAGTAGTAGTAAAGAGCTCTTATTCCGGAGGCGCTTATGAAGCCGAACGCGAGGTCGAGACTTCCCCCTACCAAGACAAGAAAAGCGATCGTGGGGACGCTCGGTTGGGCAATACCCTTGGTAATTTCTGCGACCGTGAAGGCAGCACCACCAACAAGAAACAACAGGGTAGCGCCTATCGCCTGGGTAAGACCTCCCCGGATCCCGCCAATATATGGAGGACGATCGAAGCGTTGCACTTGCTGTTTCAACTCATCCGCGTCCACCCAATATGTTCGAATTTGAGGGACCTCTGTTTTGGGGTTTGCGGTTGTCACTGCAACCAGAGACCGGGTTTCTCCCGGTTCAACGTGCAACTTCGCACTCGAATAGGACCCTTGACTGAACTGGATATCGTACGATGAATTCTTCGGATGAACGTTGATTAATTCAAGTGAAGACAGCCTGCGAGTCGGTGCGTCGTCTATCCAGACAGTAAATCGACGCCAACCGTCAAAGTTTCCCTGCCGTTGCCTATATACCCTCAACAGTGAACCGACCTTTAACTTAAAACGCAACAACATATTACGTTGACCAGAGTTCCTTTTCCCAGTTGCCACCTGGATACGGGTTCACGTTCGCCAAGTCGTAATTCGCCAGTCGGAGATTGTGCACGTCGGCTCCTCGAAATGAACCCGCGGTGTCTATGTTGAAAGGATTCAATAATCGAGCCAGTCTCACTAGCTCGACGATGCGACACCCTGATTGCTACGAGCGGTTACGCCGGATGCTCCGCACGCTCGCGAGAACGCAGAGCGCAGCGACGGCGAGCAAAATGAGTCCAACGGCTGCCTGAAGAATCCAGAAATGGTCGGCCGGCTGATAGGCAATCCAGTACGTATAGTGATGCAACGTGAGCCAGCGTTTCGCGGCGCCGGGATCGTTAGTGCCCTTACTGATCTCTAAAAGGCCGGATACGTGTTCACGCACTTTGTTCGCTGCATGTGTGCTCAGCGTCCTACCACCCGGCCCTGTGAACCATCCGCGAACGAGAAAACTTCCCGTTGGCCCTTGGCCTTCACCACCGACTGCGTTGATAACTCCGATCGGATCGAACCCATTTAGAAGGGTTCGTGACGACGCGACCGACCCTATGTCGAGGATCCGCGGAAGGAACAGGGCTACTGCGGCGAGCACGCCACCGACGATGGCCATGGTGGCCGCCATCGCTGCGACGGTGCGCTTAATGACGGCCCCAACGAGGGCCCCCAGCGTCAGCGCGAAGAGTGTCCATACCGGAGTCATCCACCAAGTCGTCGTGAACAGCCCCGCCTGCCAATGACTGGCGACCCCTGGGTTGATGACGGCGAATGGATGGACATACCAGCCGCCCAGCAGGAACCCGAGCGCGACCGCCACGGGCGTCACGACCACAGCCAACATCGCGAGCGTTACGAGAAACAAACGAATGCGTCCCACTCCCTGGGTCCAGGCGAAGCGATACGTGCCCGACTCCATTTCTCGCGCGACCAAAGGCGCACCGACAAAGGCTCCGATAATGAGTGGGAAGAGCCGCAGCGAGATGAGAAGCGGCGTGAAGCTCGGTATGTCCGCAAATTGGTTGGCGGTGTTCGCGCAGACTTGATTGATCGGATGAGCGAGCGTGCAACCGGCCGCGAGGTAATTCGCATAGCTTGCGCCGACGGCGTCACGCCCGATGACGAGGGCAACGACGAGGGCAACAAACGCCACAAGAATGGTGATCAGCGCAGCGCGATGCTGAATCAAAGCGACCCGCATCAAGCGAAGCCACGGGCCGCGTTGTTTGGATCGGTCGTCGTCGCTCGGCGCGACTGAAGAAGGTGCAAACGTGGTGGTCATCGCATCACCTCCCCGTACGGTGCACAGCCACCGTTAGTGGACCGGAAAAGGCTGAGGCGGAGGGATCACGCAAGTACGCGAGCACGAGTTCATCGAGTGAGATGCTGTCGGTCATCCAACCCTTCGGGGGCTCTGTCGACTCATCGCTTCGCGCGACGAATTGAGTCTGTCGCCCCGCGTGCTGTGACTGAATGACAGTGAACAATTCGGCAACTCTTTCGGCCTCGTCGGTTGGTCCGCTCAGCACCACGTGCGTCGCGAGAAGCTCATCAATCATTCCCATCATCTGGACTCGGCCGTGGCTCATCAAGATGAGATAGTCAGCTACTCGCTCTAACTCGGACACGACGTGCGAAGAGAAGATGACGGATAGGCCCTCCTCGGCCACGGCGGACATCACGACGGCCATCACTTCATGGCGTGCTAACGGATCAAGCCGAGCGAGTGGCTCGTCGAGCACGAGCAAGTCGGGCCGTCGAGCGAGTGCGAGAGCAAGTGCGAGTTGAGCTTGCTGGCCGCCGGAGAGCCTGCCGACTCGGCGGTCGAGCGAGATGTCGAGGGTCGCGAGGCGAGCTTCGGCGAGGGTCCGATCAAAGTGCTGGTTCAAGTTTGTCGCCACGGTGAGCATCGCTCGGACCGTGGCGTGACGATATAACGGCGCATCCTGCGCCACAAATGCGATGCGCTCAAGTGCGTCGGAGGATCCCGCCGCGAGGCCGCCGAGCACGGCTACTTCCCCGGCCGATGGTGTCGCGAGTCCGACAGCGCAGTGCAGGAGTGTGGTCTTGCCCGCACCGTTCGATCCAACGAGGGCGACGATGTGACCTTCGGGCACCGCGAGGGTGCAGTCGCGAAGCGCCCAGTTGCCACGGTATGAAACGCCAAGTCCGAAGCTCTCGACGACGTTCACGCGGCTCCTCCACTCGTGCCATTCGACGCGGCGCGACGCGTATGGTGCGTCGGCTTACGCTCGTTCGACCAATTCCGGAAATCTCCCAGCGCGCTCGTAAACAGGGCAACGATTCCGTCCTCATCAAGACCAGTCGCCGCCGCTTCGGCGAGCCATCCCGTGACGAGACTGCGTCGTAGCGCAGTCAGTTCGGCGAGTCCCACCGTCTCCGGTGCCGCCACTACGAAGGTGCCAAGGCCGGGACGCCCTCCAATCAGACCTTTCTGTTCGAGATCTCGATATGCCTTGAGGACGGTATTGGGATTGATGGAAAGGGATGCCACGACATCTTTTATCCGGGGAAGTTGGTCCCCAAGTCGCAGATAACCGAGCCGGATAGCATTCTCCACTTGTTGGACGATTTGCATATAAGTGGGCACACCCGAGCGTGAGTGCAGCCGAAAAACAATTGAGGAGCTATAGGAGTCTGATCCAGTCTCCTTCGACGCGTTATCATCTTTATCTATCACCATAGGTAAAGCATAGTACCTTGGTTACAGGCGATGGAATGGCGCTGTTTGTTGCTTGGGGTCTCCGACACCGGACATTTCGTTGTCATCAGAATTTCAAGATTCTGTGAGTCTTCCAGCGCAGTCTCAGACTTACGATGCCCAGGTGACCAAGTCTCACGATCGTTTCCGCTTTGCCTGGGCAATCCCTGTTATTTTGTCGAGCCTGATTGGTGAAATGGCGCTATGCGACATCATTTGATGCTGCTGGTTGTCTGTTCGTCGGTGTCCGTGTCCGTGTTCGCGCTCGCGACGGGCGTGGCGACTGCGAACGGGGCCGGGTCGGCGAGCTCTCCAAGGTGCAGTTCGTCGCAATTGAGAGTCACCTCGGACCGTGGAGGGTGGCACGCTAACTATGCGGCGGCCGGCGAGTTCAGAGAGACCATTACCTTCACCAACGTTTCGCAACGTGCGTGTCAGCTCAGCGGATGGCCGCGGTTGCAAACAGTGGCCGGTGGTGTTGTCGAGTCGACGCCGATGACGCTAGTACGGCAGAATGCTCCTCCGTCGAAGCCATCGTCGCCGGTGCGCCTGTCACCACGGAAAACGGCGTCGTTCAACATTTACGGAGCAGATTGGAATGCAGTCCAAAACAAGGCGTGTCCTAAGTCGACGACTGGTCTTCTGGTTATGCCACCGGGCGTTTCGAAGAGTATCTTCGTGACTGTCGAAGAACCCGACTGTGGTGGTTTCGACATTTCACCGGTCATCTCCGGCAGTACCGACCGTCAGAGCTGGAGTTTCGTAGTCCAATAGGAGCCGGAGATCACGTTGGATTCGGACTGGAAGACCAGTTGTCGATTAGATTAGGCGACACCGTCCTTAGATCTCTGTCAGGAACCGATCGTCACGGGCCCGCTATGAAGTTAGTTTCTGAGTCGTCAATGCTTGAACGCAGACCTGTTGGGTGGGATCCCGGAATAGAAACCGTAGGTCTACATGCACCCGGGATGGTCCCTCCACCAACTTGGCGATTTCCCATTCCCGTGCTGACGATGAATCCCAACCTAGGAATGGCTCAACCCACGTTCCTTCGTATGGTCCGTTTCTTCGAGTCAAAACCCGTAACCAGTCTTTGAATGTATGCTCAAAGTATTCACTCAATATAAGGAGAGCGGGAATGGCGAAGTCTGGTTCACCGAGCAAAGTCAAGGGAGGAGGCACTGAGCGGTCGGCTGAAACCCGGCGAGTCCTCGTCGAGGCCGCCATTGAAACCCTAAAAAGTGAAGGATTTGCGGGAACGAGCGCTCGAGCGATTTCAGAGCAAGCGGGGCTCAACCAAGGGCTCATCTTCTATCACTTTGGATCCGTGGTCAATCTCCTCTTAGCTGGCCTCGATGCGGTGAGTAACGACCGGATGATCAAGTTCAGTGCAAGCGTCGAGGGCGCCGCCACTCCCTCCGAGCTCGCGGACGTCGCAGGCCAAATATTCCGCGAAGACCTCGATTCGGGGCACGTCACTGTCCTCGCTGAGATGATTGCCGGCGCTTCGTCAGTACCAGGTCTCGGCGTTGAAGTCGCCGTTCGCTTAGGGCCATGGTTCACCTTTGCGAAGGATGCGATTGATAAGTCGTTCGGCGACGCCCCTCATTCTTCGCTGCTCCCATCTGACGACATTGCCTTCGTGGTCGTCGCGCTATATGTCGGACTAGAGATGCTGACCCACCTCGACGGGAACCGCGAGCCAGCATTAAGAGTCTTCGCTCATGCCAAGGCGCTTGTGACGTTGCTCGGTGGACTGATCGCATCCGGACCTCGGGCGACATCATGACCACGGACCCGATCGCTCGCCACCAGTCAGGCGGTACATCTGACACCGGCATTGACGCGGTAACCGGTGCCTTTAGCTACTCGGGGAAAGCGATCAGTGACGCCCTGATCAATTCCGGTCGACACGTACGGACGCTCACTGGCCATCCCAACAGGGCCCCCGCAGACACTCTCATTGATATTCGACCGCTCGATTTCGACGATCAACTTGGATTAGTTAGGTCGCTCGAAGGCGTGACAACGCTCTACAACACGTACTGGGTGCGCTTCGCCCATAAGCGAATCGATCACGAACTGGCGGTCGAGAACTCCCGAACCCTCTTTCAGGCGGCGAAACGCGCGGGAGTTGAGCGCATCGTGCACGTCAGCATCACGCACCCGAGCGCCGACTCCCCGCTTCCCTACTTCCGCGGCAAATCTCTGGTCGAACGCGCGCTGGCTGAGACTGAAGTTTCCTACGCAGTGTTGCGACCAGCCATTCTCTTTGGCGGCGACGGAGTTTTGCTGAACAATATTGCCTGGTTACTTCGACGTCTTCCGGTCTTCGCGATCGGTGGTCGAGGGGACTATCGGATCAGAGGAATCCACGTTGACGACCTCGCCCAACTCTGTGTTACAAAAGGCGCCGAACGGTTCGACAGTGTTACCGATGCCGTCGGCCCGGAGCGCCCGACATTCCTCGAACTAGTCAACCTGGTGAAGGACTCGGTGGGAAGTCACTCAATCATCGTGCATCTTCCGGGCAGTGCACTCACGACGATTTCGCGCATTGTTGGTGTCGCTCTCGGTGATGTGCTCTTAACTCGCGACGAGTACCACGCGATGGCCGGCGGCCTTGCCGACACTGAGGGGCCAGCTACCGGGTCCATTGCGCTGTCCGACTGGCTTGCCAGCCACAAAGCCAGCCTCGGACTCACGTACGCCAATGAACTCAAGCGTCACTTCGACACGGCAATACAGTAACGATGAGGCGAAACGTTTGGATTCCTCTCGTTGCCGCTATTGTTTGGGCTGCGCTCTTGCTACCGGCCTCTTTGTATCTTCCAATTGAAAATCCGCAGGCCTTCTCGCATCAAGTCGACGGCCAAACCGTCGAACGATGGGTTTCGTTAGCTCGCGGAAATGGCAACGGGATACTTCTCATTGTCGTCATTCCACTGGTCCTTTCCATTTTGTTATTGCTCCAAGTTGGCCCACAGGGGCGAATCTTCTGGTGGACGGCTTGGTGCTTAGGAGTGCTGATTCTCGCCGGGGCATTTGTTGGCACCATCACCTTCTTGGTGGGGATATTTGTTGCCCCGGTGGGTGCCTGTCTACTCGTTTCATGCGCAAACTTGCGTCAGATCCAATCGCTGAGTTCTCTTAGGTAATTTGACGCCACCTCTTTCCTGAGTCTCCGAAGGCTTGGTGCGTGTGTGGCGTCGGTTCCCCGAACAGAACCCGCACGTCTGGTCCGAGTTGGTGGTGTCTGTAGTCGCCAATTGACTGAAGTACTAGGTTTCGGGAAAGGCGAGACTAGGACTCGACCAACACGAATCGGAGTCAAGTGGATACGCAGTCGGCCGAAGTTGAAACTGAGTATTCGACAGCACATAGCGATGCGAGATCCGCGCGTTCTCGCAAGACCGCGATAATCGCCGCGATCCTCCTGGTAATTCTCGTTGTGGGCATCTTTGCCGCGAGTCGCTATCAGCCACTTGAGATATCAGGTTTGATCGGGATCGATCATCCGGCGGGCACAGGCGAGACTTCGACCTCTCAGGAGTTTGGACTGAAGAACACCGGTCCGGTTGGGATCACCATCGTCGCTATCAAAGGCGGGCGGATATCAGTCTCAGACGAGGTTTCTCGGGTTGCACCAGCTCTTCTTTGCCCTTACACAGTGAAGAATTCATACAACTGCGGTCAAAACGAGGGAACAGGCCTCCTTACGGGTGTCAAGTTCCGCCCCTTTGGTTTGGCCACTGATGATGTAAGACCAATCTTGTGGCTCTATCAGTTCCCTTGTGGTTCTTCTGCCACATCGGGAGTCCAGGAAGGGGTGTTGGCAGTGCCGGTGACCTATCGATTTATGTGGTTCACTCACACGATCCGGTTCACCGAAGATACGAACGTGTCCGGTACGTGCTCGTGAAAGTAGGTTCGTGTCTCTTGCATCTCTCTGGTGATTGAGGGTTTACTGACGTTTCTACTCGCATCCGCACGGGACCTGGCGATTTTTCCATCCCCGTTCTAATGATGGACTCCAACGTGAATAGCTCGGAATTTTCCCAAAATATTACTGGGGACCGGACAACCTGTCGCGCCGGGCATGCCACTTCGCTGAGTCTTCTTGGTAACTGGTGGATCGACATCGCACACCAGAACGACGAAACTGCATCCAATCAACGGACCTCAGGGGATTCTCGAAAAACGGTGAGTTTCTGTGAGTTTTTCGAGCCGCAAGACGCCCCGGATAGTGCGTTTTACCTGGTAGGGCCGGTGGGGATCGAACCCACGACCGAGGGATTATGAGTCCCCTGCTCTAACCACTGAGCTACGGCCCTGCGGAATCAAGACAAAAAAGTGGCTCCCAGAGCAGGACTCGAACCTGCAACCTAGCGATTAACAGTCGCTTGCTCTGCCAATTGAGCTATCTGGGAATGCAACTAAAAGCCTAGTTACGTTATCATCCGAGGTCCGCCTCACTGTTGGGCGAACCACTCGTGCAGGCGCTCCGCTTCGGGACTCTCGCGAACGGCCCGTCGACTCCGGTCGATTCGTTTGGCCATTCCCTGGCGAGTGATTCCGTACGCCTTGGCGATCTCTTCGATCGACATCGTCTTGAACGTGTACTGCCAGAACGCGTCGAAATCATCGCCGGTGAGACGGCGAAGTTCGTCGATCACCCACGCCGGAGCGTCGTTCGGATCGCTCGACGAGCGAGGGTCGGCGACCTCATCCAATTCAATCGACGCATAGCGCCGCGACTGTAGTTCTCGACTCAACTGCACGACTTCGTGGGCCTTGGCTTGTGAGACGCCAAGCTCCTGGGCCAGCTCGCGCTTCGAATAGTTCTTGGAGGGATTTGATCGCTGGAGTCGCTGGTACTGCAAGATAAGTCGCATCTCCGCGTCGCTCAATCCGGCCTGCTGCTGAACGGCTTGATTCACGAGCTTGGTGATCCAGTAGTTCGCGTACGTCGCAAAGCGGTTGCCCTTTTGGGGATCGAATCGTTGAAGGGCGTTGACGAGTCCTTCGACGCCGGCGGCTTCTAGGTCCTCGTTGTAGAAGTGATAGCCCCGCTCTTGCACTCGAGCTCGCACGAGACCGAAGGTTGCGCGCAACAGCGTCGACTCGGCTTCTTGTCCCTCTTGGCGTGCGCGCAGGAGACGCACGCGCTCGGGCGTACTCTCGGGTCCGCTCATCGTCGCGAGTTCCGCACTCGCGCGGCGCCCCTCTTGAATGATGGGATAGAGGGCTCGCTCGTCCTCGACGGACAGTGGCGCCAACATCGCCATCGCCCCAATGAAGCCGTGCGTACCTTTGCTCACGAGGACGTCAGTGACGCGCGTTCGAGCAGCCACGCACGAAGGTCCCGCTCGGCGGCTTCGCCCTGGTCGGTTTCGAGCAGTTGGACCCGCTCTTCAACGTCGCGGTCCACCGCGATGGCGACCTCAGGAGAGATTCGACCCTCCAGCATGTCGCGATTCACATTCTTACGCTCCGCGCGCACCGCCGCGCGTAAGAGTTGGGCGACCACCGCGGTCACGTCGTAGGTGTTATCGAGTTCTTCGACGACCAGTTCGCTCAATACACGCGCCTGTTCGTCGTCGCCTCGCCTCTCGAACTCGTCGATGAGTTCCGCGTTCGTCGCTCCCGTGCTCACAGCGTCGTAGATGTCGCGTTGCACTTCGTCGAGGAAGTACGGCGCGACGAATCGTTCTTTCACGCTCGCGGGACCGTGGACGATCAGTCGCAACGCCTCCATGCCGGGGCGGGAGTGCGACGAGCGCGGGCGCTCGCGGGCGCGGCGGCTCGTTCGCGATCTCGCGCACCGCGCGTTCGCGAGGATTCTTGGCTAGTTCGCGTACCCGGGCCCGCAACATCTCCTGATCCAGCCCCAAGCGACCCACCAGCTCTTGGATGTACTGGTCGCGCACTAGCTCACTCGGGTGTTCGGCGAGCACGTCCATCGCTCGCTCCGCCGCCCGCGCGCGACCCTCGGCCGTGGTGAGAGTGGCGCTCTCCAGTACGCGATCGAGGCGGAAGCGCAGGAAGGGGACGGCCTTTTCGATCGATTCGCGCAGCGCGGCGGGGTCCCGCTGCGCCAAGTCGGCAGGATCACTGCCCTTGGGCAGTTTGGCGACGGCGACGTCGACTTCATGCTGGCGCTCCCACTGATAGACCGACGCGGCTGCACTCTGGCCGGCGGCGTCCGCGTCGTAGGCGAGCACGATGCGCTTGGCGAAGTTACGCATGAGCCGAAAATGCTCTTCACCGAGGGCCGTGCCGCACGTGGCGACGGCTCGAGGCATTCCCGCGCTGAAAAAGGCAATCACGTCCGTATATCCCTCACACACGATGATCTCGCCCGACTTGATGATGTCGTCCTTGGCGAAGTTGAGCGCGTAGAGCGTTCGCCGCTTGGAGTAGATCGGTGTTTCGGGACTGTTCTTGTACTTCGACTCCACCCGACCGTCAGGTCGTGGTGTGGTGGTAGGAAGCACGCGCCCGCCCACCGCGATCGCCTTGCCGCTCGGATCAAAAATCGGAAAGATGACCCGTGCGCGCAGCGAGTCCTGACGCCGATCGCGCTTGTTCACGAAACCGAGCCCGGTCGCCGCCAGCACTTTGTCGTTGAGCTTCAATGACGACGACAGCGCGTCCCACTCATCGGGCGCCCAGCCCAGTTTGAACTGACGCGCGAGATCCCCCTCGATGCCGCGCGAGCGCAGGTAGTCACGCGCGGGACGAGCATCCGGTGCGCTGAGGAGGCGCTCGTGGTACCACGTGACGGCCCGCTCCATGGCGGCCATCGCCTCCTGGCGCTCCTTGCGCGCGGGGCCGGCCTGGGCGTCGTCGTGCAGTTCGATGCCTGCGCGTTCGGCCAGCTGTCGCAGCGCGTCCATGAAGTCGAGGTGCTGGGTCTCGCGCACCCAAGTAATTTGATCGCCCGACGCGCGACACCCAAAGCAGTAGTACCGGCCCTCTTCGGCGTTGACCGAGAAGGAGGGCGTCTTTTCGCCGTGAAAGGGGCACAGGCCGGTCCAGCGCTGTCCCGAGCGCTTGAGGGCCACGGTCTCGCTAATGAGAGCCACGATGTCGCTGGCGGCGCGAACCTGGGCGATCTCAGTCTCCGATATGGCCATAGCAAGAAAGTACCGGTTTCGTGTTCTGATCGCGTCGAGCGTCACATCGGCTTACCTAAACTGCTCGCAATGCCCGAATACGCCGTAGAGGCCTTTAACATCGTGCGCACCTTTAGCGCCGGGAACGTTCGAGCGCTGGACGACGTCTCGCTCCAAGTGCCCACCGGACAAGTGTTCGGACTCCTTGGTCCCAACGGTTCCGGCAAGACGACGATGGTGCGAATCTTGTCGACGATCCTCTCGCCGACGAGCGGGAGGGCAGTTGTCGCCGGATTTGACGTGGTCAAGCAGCCCAAACAAGTTCGTCATCACATCGGTCTCGCTGGCCAGAACGCCACGGTCGACGAAAACCTCACGGGGTTCGAGAACATCCGCATGGTGGGACTTCTCAATCACCTCAATAAGTCATACGTCGTCGCCAAATCGCGCCAACTTCTGGAAGATTTTGGACTCAGTGACGCGGCGAATCGCATCACGAAGACCTACTCCGGAGGTATGCGACGTCGCCTTGACTTGGCGGCCGCGCTCGTCGCCGAACCGCCGATTCTCTTTCTTGACGAGCCGACAACGGGTCTGGACCCTCAGAGCCGGCAGGATCTCTGGGGCATCATCGAGCACCTCGTCGAAGGTGGCACCACCGTGTTGCTGACGACCCAGTACCTCGAGGAGGCCGATCGCCTCGCGAAACAACTCGTCGTGCTCGACCACGGCAAAATCATCGCAGAGGGTACCTCGGCGCAGTTGAAGGCGAACCTCGGTACGACGGTTCTGTCGCTAACTTTTCCCTCGACCGATAACGCGCAACGAGCGGCCGCGCTCGTCGCCGATCTTTCATCGAAGCCAGCGAATATCGAAGGCAGCGTCGTTGAGATGACGGTCGACAATGGTCCGTCTGTCACGGCAGACGCGTTGCGACGGATCGATGGTGCGGGAATCGCCCTCAGCGGGTTGGCCTTGCGTGAGCCAAGCCTTGACGACGTGTTTCTCAATCTGACTGGTCACAAAGCCGAGGATCAACCACTCGATGGAGCCGCTCCTTCTGATCGACGAGCAAAGAGCATGGGTCGCGCGTGAGCACTGACACGCTTCCCTCGTCGGTTTCTACCCACTCTTCGTTTCGTTGGGGAGTGAGCGACGTCCTGACCGTGGCTCGGCGAAACTTGCTCGCACTCTTTCGGATTCCGGTTGCGATCGTCTTCATGATCATTCAACCAATCATGTTTGTCATCCTGTTCCGCTACGTCTTCGGCGGACATCATCCAAATTCCCGGTGTGTCGTACGTCAACTACTTGATTCCGGGAATTTTGGTGCAGACCGTCATCTTTGGATCGGTGGGCACCACCGTCGGCCTGGCGGAGGATCTGCAGAAGGGTCTCATCGAGCGATTCCGAGCTCTGCCGATGGCCAGACTGGCCGTGCTCGCCGGGCGTACCGTCTCCGATCTTTTTCGAAATATTCTGGTTCTGATCATCATCACGGGTGTGGGATTTCTTGTTGCTTTCCGTCCCCATGGTGGCGTCATTCCGTACCTACAGGCCTGCCTCTTGATGCTTCTATTTGCGTATTGCCTCTCGTGGGGATTCGCTTTCGTGGGGCTGGCCGCGCCAAATGCCGAAGCCGCCCAAGCGATGATCTTTCCCGTCATTTTCCCTCTCACGTTCGCGTCGGCAATATTTGTGCCCGTCTTTTCGATGCCGGGATGGCTTCGTCCATTTGCCAATAACCAGCCAATCAGCCAGACTGCCATCGCGGTTCGCGGCCTCATGCTCGGCCGACCTCACGGAAACTCGACCTGGATCGCTCTCGCCTGGGCGGTCGGCGCGATAGTTGTCCTCGCTCCTCTGGCGGTGAACAAGTACCGAAAGGTTGCCTAGTTGGAGCCCGTCCTCAGCGTTGAGGAACTCCAACAGATCACCGTCGACGCGTTCCCCGATTGGAACGTGCCCGTCGTTGAGTCGATTGACGGTGACACTCTCGTTCTCGCTCAGCCCTTATCGGAGCGCAACGGACGTCCCGGAGGCACCGTCTCGGGGCCGACCATGATGGCCGTGGCCGACAACGCCGCGTGGCTCGTGATCCTCGCGCACATTGGGCCGGTGCTGCTCGCCGTCACCACGAGTCTGCACATCGACTTTCTGCGCAAGCCCGGCTTTACCGATCTCCTGGCCACGGCTCGGCTCATCAAACTCGGCCAACGCTTGGCCGTGGTCGACGTCGAACTCACCTCACGCGGATCGAGCGACCTGGTCGCCAAGGCGCAGGTCACCTACTCAATTCCGCCGCGCGAAGGGTCTTAGCGCGGACGACGTCGTGCGTTGGTACCTCGCAGCGTCATCTCCAACTCCAGTGGGCCTTCACCCACGAGATCAACAAGTTTGGCCCGCGCGCTGCTCTCCAGATCACGACGCGTCTCCTCGTCTTGAATCACCGCGCCCGAGTACGTCGTGAAGTTACGCACCACGTCGTCGACAGTGCGCGGCCAGATCCAGTTGAGCTGAAAGTTCTCGACGTCGATGAAGCGTCCGTCGGGATCCAACTCCGCGGTCCAGCCACGCGGACGCCGACCTTCTTGTCCGGGCCGTTCGCGCAGTGCGCTTAGTTCTCGCATCCAGGGCACGTCGCGGCTGAACCCGTTCCACCAGACGTGCAACGCTCCGTTGTCCACGAGGATCCGGGCGAACTCGTTCGCGGCGTCGGGCTGGCGAAACCAGTGCCACGCCGAGGACGAAAAGACCGCATCAAAGGAGGCGTCGTCAGTTGGTACCGACTCCGCGGATCCGAGCAACACCGTCACCTCAGGACTCTGGCGCACCAGGACCTTTCGCATGTCCTCGTCGGGTTCAATCACGCTCACCCGAGCACCGTGGCGCACGAGAAATCGTGTTAACTTGCCCGTGCCCGCTCCGACATCGAGCACATTGAGTCCGATGAGATCGCCGGTCAGCGAGATCGCCTCGTCGGGCGGATCCGGGCGGTACTGGTCGTACTGTTCGGCGACCGTGCCGAACTTCTGGCCGCGACCGTCGTCGCTCACGCCACGTTGCGCGTGCGCGAGTGGATGTACTCAACGAGGTCGGTGAGCGTGACTCGCACCTGTTCGGTCGTGTCACGATCACGCACGGTGACCGCGCGATCGTTCAGCGTCTCAAAGTCCACCGTCACGCACAGCGGGGTGCCAATCTCGTCTTGACGGCGATAGCGACGTCCGATCGACTGGGTCACGTCGTAGTCGCACATGAAGTGCGGCTGGAGGATCTCAAGCACTTCGGCCGAGACTCCTTCGAGATCGGGCTTCTTCGACAGCGGCAGCACGGCCACCTGATAGGGGGCGAGTCGCCAGTCGAGGCGCAGCACCGTGCGGGTCTCGCCTTCGACCACATCTTCGTGGTAGGCCGCCAGCAAGAACGCCATCATGGCGCGCGTGGCGCCGGCGGCCGGCTCGATCACGTAGGGCGTGTAGCGCTCGTTGGTCGCGGGATCGAAGTAGTCCAGGGTCACCCCCGAGTGCTTCGAGTGCTGGGTGAGGTCGTAGTCACCACGATTGGCGATGCCCTCGAGCTCGTCCCAACCCCAGGGATAGAAGAACTCCACGTCGGTCGTGCCCTTGGAGTAGTGCGAGAGGTCCGCCAACGCGTGCTCGTACTTGCGTAGCCAGTTCTCGGGAATGCCCAAATCGATGTACCAGGCGAAGCGCGTGTCGATCCAGTAGCGGTGCCACTCGGGCGCCTCGTCCGGCGCAACGAAGTACTCCATCTCCATCTGCTCGAACTCTCTCGTGCGAAAGACGAAGTTCTGGGGCGTGATCTCGTTGCGAAAGGACTTGCCGACCTGGGCGATGCCAAAGGGCGGCTTCTTTCGGGTGGTCGCTAAGACGTTGGCGAAGTTGGTGAAGATGCCCTGAGCGGTTTCGGGCCGCAGGTAGGCGGTTGCGCCCTCCCCCTCGACCGGACCGGCCTGGGTCTTGAACATCAGGTTGAACGCGCGGGGCTCGGTGAACTTGGTGGAACCGCAGTTCGGACAGACCCCGTCGATCTTGTCCTCGCGCCAGCGCTCCTTGCAGTTGAGGCAATCCACCAGTGGGTCGGTGAAGGTCTCCAGGTGACCCGAAGCCGCCCAGACGGCCGGCGGGCCGAGAATCGCCGCGTCGATACCGACGATGTCGCGCCGAGTTTGGACCATCGAGTACCACCAGGCGTTCTTGACGTTGCGCAGCATGTTGACGCCGAGCGGGCCGTAGTCGTAGGTCGAGCGAAAGCCCCCGTAAATCTCGGCCGACTGGAAGATGAATCCGCGCCGCTTGGCCAGATTCGTGACTTTTTCCAGCAGATCCGGGTCGAGCTCGGGCGTGTCAGACATCTACCAAGGTTACAGGCCTACCCCGCGCTTCTCAGACGGACGATGACCTGGTTCGCGACGAGACGGGCCTTCGGCGTGAGCGTCACGCGCCCGTCACTCACGTCGCACCAGGTGGGCGATCTCGTCGAGTGAGTCGAACGCTTCGAGCGGCACCCCGCGCGCGGTGCGCAGGGCGAGTGAGTCGCGCTCGAACGCTTGGCTCGACTCATCGACGAACTCGTCGCCCCCGAGTGGCGAGTCGCCCTTCTCGATGAGTTCGATGTAGCGATCGGGCGTGCGCACGTTCCAGAACCGACGTCCCGCGTGGTGCGAGTGCGCGGCCGAGCCAAAGCCTCGGTAGTCGCCGCGATCCCAGTACACGTGATTGTGGCGACACTCGTGCCCGGGCTTCGCCCAGTTCGAGATCTCCTCCCAGAGATACCCGTGCGCCGTCGAGGACCTCGCCCACCAGGTCGTAGGCGTCGGCCGTGGCGTCCTCGTCGGGGTGACGAGCGGGATCTCGTCCGAGCGGCGTCGCGGGTTCGGGCGTGAGGGCGTAGCAGCTGAGGTGCGGGGGCGGATTCTCCAGTTCGAGCAGATCGGACAGCGTGTGTCGTACGTCGTCCAAGGTCTCGGCGCGCGAACCCACGATGAGGTCCATGTTCCAGGTCGAAAAGCCCGCCTGGCTCACCGCCTCGGACACCTCGCGATGGGCCATGGTGCCGTGCCGTCGCCCGAGGTCGGCGAGCACGGCGGGTTGGGTGGACTGCACGCCGAAGCTCATCCGCGTGACGCCGCCCGCGCGGTACGCGCTGAGGCGCTCCAGCGAGGCGTCTTCGGGGTTGCACTCGACGGTGACCTCGGCGTCCTCGCTGCGCGGAATGGCGTCGAGGATCGATCAGCAACGCCTCGGGCGAAAGTCGTGAGGGCGTCCCGCCGCCAAAGAACACTGACGTCGCGGTCGCGAGGCCCTCGTCCTTGGCGCGTTCGATCTCGCTCAGCGACCGCCGATCTACGTAGCGCGACATGAGGTGGTCGCGATCTTCGTAGGTGGCAAAGGCGCAGTAGTCGCAACGATGCGCACAAAAGGGAACGTGGACGTAGACGCCGTACTCAAACATGCGCAGCCACCCTATGGGGAGCGCGGTATCGCCAAGGGCGCCGAGGCGCCCGGCGCGCGCAGTCGCCGCCCGAAGTGGCTTTCGATCGCCCCCTGGGCGAGGGCCATCACTTCCCCGGCTCCGGCGGGCGGCTCGTTCTTCAACACGGTGCCGAGGTCGCCGCCGAGCATGCGACGAATCAGAATCAGCGCGTCGTGTGAAAGGGCCACTCCCTGGCGACAGTTGCTACAGAGCGTCCCCCCGATGCCGGCGTCAAAGGCGACCAGTGGCTCTTCGCGCCCGCAGTTGACGCACACGTCGACCACGGGCTGGGATCCATCCAGGCTGAGGAGACGAAAGAAGAACGAGGCGGGTACGAGCGTGGGGTCGTAGGTCTCGTCGTCGAGCGTGCTCAGCACCCGCACGAGCAGATCGAAGATCGCTTCATCGGCGACCCCGTCGGAGGGAATCGCGTCCATCGCCTCGACGACCGCGTACCCCGCCGAGATGCGCGCGTACGAGCCGCGCAGGTTGGCCAGGTGTTCGAGGTGCGCCACGTGGCGCACGATGTAGAACTCACCGCGGGTCTTGACGAGGTCGACCTTCACGTAGGCGAGCGTCTCGAGGGTGGCGCCGAGGCGACTCGTCGACTTGCGCGCTCCCTTGGCCAGGACGCGAACCTTGCCGAAGTGGCGCGTCCACAGCACCACCACGCGGTCCGCTTCACCCGACTTATAGGTGCGCAGCACCACGGCGTCGTCGTGGATCTCGTTCACGGCTCGCGCTCGTCCTTGGAGTCGTCGAACTTCGGATCGGCGCGGCGCGATCCCCATGTAGCGCTGCAGCGCCACGCCGAGGATGATCATGACGCACCAGCGCCAGCGGAATGACGAGGGGCACGTACAGTTCGCTCGCGCCGTTGGCCGCGATCACCCACAGCGTCACGTACACCAGCCCGGCCACGATGAGCGTGGCGCGAGTGACCTTCACTCCTCGACGCCCCCGAAACGTCGCTCGCGGTGTTGGAACTCTTCGATCGCGCCAAAGAGATGCTCGCGACGAAAGTCCGGCCAGAGCACGTCGCTAAAGACGAATTCGGAGTACGAAATCTCCCAGAGCAAGAAATTCGAGAGCCGATACTCGCCCGAGGTGCGGATAATAAGGTCAGGATCGGGTAGTTCGGGGTGGTACATGTGCGCACTGATCGCCTTGTCGTCGATCCTCTTCGCGGGGATCTTCTCATCGATCAAGGCCCGCACCGCGTCGACGATCTCGGCGCGTCCCCCGTAGTTAAAGGCAATATTGAGGGTCATGACCTTGTTGTTCTGCGTGAGGGCGGCCGCCTTGTCCATGCGCGAGAGCACACCGCGCGGCACGCGCCAGTCCCTGCGCCCCGAAAAGACGATGCGCACGCCGTCCTCGTGCAGATCGTCCTGGCGGCGTTCTAGCAGGTCACGGTTGAAGTTCACGAGGAAACGCACCTCATCGACCGGTCGCCGCCAGTTCTCCGAGGAGAACGCAAAAACTGTCAGCACCTTCACCCCACAGCTGATCGCCCCGTAGACGGTGTCGAGCAACGACGCCTCGCCGGCCGCATGTCCCTCGGTGCGAGCCAGTCCCCGGCGCTGCGCCCAGCGGCCGTTGCCATCCATGACGATCGCCACGTGCCGGGGCACGCCCGAGCGCTCCAGGGACGCGGGAAGTGGCGTGGGACGAGGATCGGGCACCTCTCAAAACTACCTGGTCCCCCTATTTCTGGCCCCGTGACCCGTAATGTCGCAAGGTGAACAGTTTCGACCCTGACGACGACGCGCCCTACGTCGAGCGCGACTTCGACGAGGGCGTGCAAGTCAGTGAGAGAGACACGTCGGTCGATGCGGACGCCGCCCTGGCACTGCTCGATCGCATCACCCACGACCTGCCCGGTGGCGGCGAAAGTCGCGAGGGCCAGCGCGAGATGGTGCGCCTAGTTGCGTCGGCCATCTCGCGTCGTCGGTCCCACGTCATCGAAGCCGGGACCGGGGTGGGCAAGTCGCTCGCCTACCTCGTACCCGCCGTGCTCTCGGGCGAGCGCGTGGTCATCGCGACCGCCACCAAGAACCTCCAGGACCAACTCGCCACCAAGGACGCGCCCCAGGTCGCCGCCCACGTGGGGGGCGTGAAGGTAGCGGTGTTAAAGGGTCGAGCGAACTACCTGTGCCGAAATCGCGCCCAGAGCCTGGGCGCGGGCGCCCAGCTGAGCTTCGAAGACGGCAGCGACGTGCCGCGCGGCGTGGCTGACCAGATGCGCCGGATTCTGCGCTGGGGCAACGACACCGAGTCCGGCGACCTGGACGAACTGCCTTTCGAAGTCGATGCCCGTGCGCGACGTGCCGTGTCGGTGACCCCCCAGGAGTGCCTGACGCGGGCCAAGTGCCCACAAGGCCAGAACTGCTTCACCGAACTCGCCAGAGACCGCGCGAGTGACTCATCGATCGTCATCGTGAACGCGCACCTCTACGCGTCACACCTCGCGTCGGGTGCGATGCTGCTGCCAGCGCACGAGTACGTCGTCTTTGACGAGGCCCACGAGATCCTCGATATCTTCGCCACGCTCCTCGGCACGACGCTGAGTGCAGCGCGACTGCGCGCCCTTGCCACGGTGGCGCGATCACTTCTGAGTGAGAGCGCGCGCGAAGCCGCGGAACATCTCATGGCGAGTGCCGATCGCTTCGCCGCCCTGCTGCTCGCCCAGTACGAGCGCAACGAGCTCAAGGGTCTCGACGAGGCCGCGCGGGGCGAGCTGGCTCTGGCGACCCTGTACGTCACGACGTTGGTCGAACGCATTCGCGACCTTGCGACGACCGCCGCCGACGAGGAGTTCCGCAAGGTTCGCGCGCTCGGCCCCGCCATCCACCTGGCCAACGACCTCGACCGCGTGGGCAACGTGAAGGATTCCGAACTCCTCTATCTCACCCGCACCGATCGTGAAGTCGAAGTCGCGATCTCCTTGGTGGACGTCGGCCCGCGGCTGCGCCACGATCTCTGGCCACAGGTCACCGGGATACTCACGAGTGCGACGATTCCCGACGCGCTGTCGGCCAACCTCGGACTCGACGACGTCGCGGTCGAGCGCGTCGCGAGCCCCTTTGACTACCAGGAGCACGGCCTGCTCTACGTGCCGCCCGGCATGCCGGATCGCAACGATCCCGCGGCCGAGACCGCGATCATCGAGGAGTTGGTGGGTCTCATCACCGCGGCCGGCGGACGCACGCTCGCCCTCTTTACGAATCGCTCAGTCATGAATCGAGTGGCCGAGGCGGTGGCCTCACGGATCTCGACCGAAGTGCTGGTTCAGGGATCTCTCTCGCGGGGGAAGTTGATCGAGGCCTTTCGCGAGAGTCACGAAGCGAGCTTGTTTGCGGTCACGAGTTTCTGGCAGGGCGTGGATGTGCCCGGCCACTCCCTCAGCCTGGTCACGATCGACCGACTACCTTTCACCGTGCCGGGCGACCCGCTCGCCGAAGCGCGTCGCGAACGCGCGACGCGACCATTCTTCGAGGTCGACCTGCCTCGCGCGACGATGCTGCTCGCCCAAGGAGTCGGGAGGCTCATTCGCACGAAGGACGACCGGGGCGTTGTGGCGGTGCTCGATACGCGACTGGCGACTGCTAACTATCGCGCCGAGATGTTCAAGAAGCTTCCCCCCATGAAGAGAACCCGCGACCGTGAGGCGGTACACGAGTTCTTGCGCGAGTTGGCGCGCAGCGCGCCCAGCGATCAGTAGCCGAAACGATCCAAGATGTCGTCGCGCTTCTGCCAACTCGGCTCGACGCGCACGCGAAGTTCCAGGTAGAGGCCCTCGGGCAACTGCCGACGCGCGGCGATGCCCACGTCCTTCAGCAGCTGGCCGCCCTTGCCGATCACCATGCCCTTTTGGGACTCACGCTCCACGAGGATCTCGACGGTCACGTGAGGCCACTCGAACTCCGACACGCGACAGTGAATCGAGTGAGGCAACTCCTGCTTGGTCTTTCGCACCAGCTGTTCGCGCACCAGTTCGGCGATCCACGCCGCCTCGGTGACGTCAGAGACCTCGTCGTCGGGAAAGAGGAACGGCGACTCGGGCATCTGCGCCGTAAGGTACTCGAGCAGGTCATCCGTCCCCTGTCCGTTCTTCGCTGACACCGCGAAGTACTCAACGCGACCTGCCACCTCGGAGCGACCGATCTCGGCGGCGACCTCATCGATGGCAGCCGAGACGGCGAGCAGTTGTCCGGCCACCGCGTCGCGACCGGGTCGGTCGATCTTGTTCACCACGGCGACCAGCTGGGGCGGTCCCTGCACCCGACCTTGCTTCAGCATCGTCTCGATCACGTGGCGATCCCCCGGCCCGACCGCGGCGGTCGCATCGAAAATCGCACAGATCACATCCACCCCGTCGGCCGCGGAGTGCGCGGTCTGGTTCAGCCGTCCGCCCAGGGTCGTTCGTGGTCGGTGCAGACCCGGGGTGTCCACCAGAATCACCTGAGTGTCCCCCTCGGTTGCGATGCCCCGCACGGCGTAGCGCGTCGTGTTCGGCGAGGCCGCGGTGATCGTGACCTTGGCGCCCACGAGCTCGTTCACAAGAGTCGACTTGCCGACGTTGGGCCGGCCCAGGATGGCGACGAATCCGGCCCTGGTCACGAGTGGCTGGCGAGGGGCTCGACCAGGATCTCTTCCACCCGACGCCCGTCCATGCGCGTGACCGTGACGCGGTGACGATCGATCACGAAGACCTGGCCGACCTCGGGCACCCCACCCGCGAGGTCGATCACGAGTCCGCCCACGGTGTCCCACCCGTCCTTGGGCAGGTCGAGACCGTACTCCTCATTGGCGTCGTCGATGTTGAGGCGTCCCGAGAGTTCGATCGCGCCACCCACGGTGCGCTGCGCGTCGTCCACGTCCGTAGGGTCCGACTCGTCGATGATCTCGCCCACGAGCTCTTCGAGCACGTCCTCGAGGGTCACGACGCCCGCCGTGCCGCCGTACTCGTCCACCACGATGAACAGGTGCACTTTGGCGTTGCGGAACTCGTTCAGCAACGCCGCCACTCGCTTGGTCTCCGGCACAAAGTGGGCATCTCCCATGTGCACTTGGACCGCCTCGGACTCGTGCCCCTCGGCCACCAGGCTTGCCAGGTGGCGCAGGTTCACGATGCCCACCACGTCGTCGACTCCCTCACCCAGCACGGGAAGCCGCGAGCGCCCGCTCTCAATCGCGAGGTCCAGGGCGTCGCGCACGCTGGACGTCGCGTCGATGCCGACCATGTCGATGCGCGGCACCATGACCTCGCGCACGATGGTGTCACCGAACTCGATCACCGAGTGGATGAAGTTACGCTCCTCGGACTCGATGGCCGCGTCTTCGTGGGCGACGTCGGCCATGGCGAGCACCTCGGACTCGGTCATGCGCTGCTTCTGCCCGCTGCCACCAAACAGACCGATCACGCCATCGGCGATCGAGAGCAGCACCACCGAGATCCAGCGGATCGGCCAGAAGCGCAGGATCCGTCCCACCACCGGCGCGCTCGCGAGAGCAGCTTCGTCGGGGTGCGAGATCGCGAAGTTCTTCGGGATCGCCTCGAAGGCAACGAAGATGACGATGACTTCGCCGGCCGTCGCCACGAAGATGCCCGCCGCGCCAAAGAGGTGACCGGCGAGCACGCCGACCATCGTCGCCGAGACCAACTGACAGATGAGAACGAGCAGCAACAAAGGGTTGAGGAACTTTTCGGGTGCCTCGGTGAGTCCCACCAATGCCTTGGACCCGTGTCGGCCCTCGTCGGCCAGCGAGCGTGCGCGCGAGCGATTCATACGCGTGAGCGAGGTCTCGGCCATGGCGAAGAAGCCCGAGAGAAGGAGGAGCACCGCGACCGCGAGCAACAGATAGGTGTCGCTCGCCCGCCAGACCGCCGCGATCACGACGATGACGCGCGGTAGTGACGAGCGAGCAGCTCTCTCTCGCGCGCCTCCATGCGCTCGGCCTCCTCGTCGATCGCGTGGTCCCAGCCGCGCAAGTGCAAGACGCCGTGCACGATCAGAAGGGCGAGCTCATCGTCGAAGCTCACCTCGTGCTCCAACGCGTTGCGCGCCGCCACGGCGGGACAGATAATGACGTCTCCCACGAGCTGAGGGATCTCGGGCACGGGCGGCTCGCCCGGACCACTACCCCCGGCGTCGGGCACGCGTCCCGACGGTTCGACGTCGGCGTCGATGGGAAAGCTCAGGACGTCGGTTGGGCCTTCGCGTCCCATGAACTGCTGATTTAAATCGGCGATGGTGGGTTCGTCGGCGAAGATCAGTGACACCTCGGCCAATCCACGCACACCTTCGTCCTCGAGGGCGCCCCGGCAGAGGTCGACCCAGCGCGCCAGATCAATGTCTTGGTCGTGCTGTTCGTCGGCGGCGTAGATGTCGACACTCATGAGGATCGTTCGTAGGCGGCCACGATGTCGGCCACGATGCGGTGTCGCACCACATCCTTGGCGCCGAGGAAGACGAAACTGATGCCCTCCACTCCGCTCAGAATGCGCTCGATGTCCAACATGCCGCTGCGTTTGCCATTCAGGTCGATCTGGGTGATGTCGGCGGTGATGACCGCTTTGGAGTTAAAGCCGATGCGCGTAAGAAACATCTTCATCTGTTCGGGGGTCGTGTTCTGGGCCTCGTCGAGGATGATGAAGGAGTCATTGAGCGTGCGGCCGCGCATGAAAGCGAGGGGTGCCACTTCGATCGTGCCATTGGCGACCAGTCGCTGGGCTCCGTCGGCCCCCAACATGTCGTAGAGCGCGTCGTAGAGCGGACGCAGGTACGGATCCACCTTGGCCATGAGGTCGCCGGGCAGAAAGCCGAGATTCTCGCCGGCTTCGACCGCGGGTCGGGTGAGCACGATGCGATTGACCTGGCGACGGTGCAGGGCTTGAACGGCCTGGGCCACGGCGAGGTAGCTCTTACCGGTACCGGCCGGGCCGACGCCAAAGGTGATGATGTTCTCATCGATCGCGTCGGTGTAGCGCTTCTGGCCCGCCGTCGAGGGACGGATGGTCTTGCCCTTCGCCCCACGCACGATCTCGTGTCGCAACACCTCACTCGGCACGAGATCCTCGGCCACCATGTCGATGGTTCGTTGGATCTTGGTGACATCGAGCGACTGTCCACTCTCGAGGACCACGACCAACTCATCAAAGAGACGCAGCACCATCGCGCCGTCCGGTCCGGTCACCGAGATCTGGTTGCCCTGCACGCGGATCTTGGAGTTCGGAAACGCGCGTTCGATGACGCGCAGGTGCTCGTCGCGCGCGCCGAGCAGTCCCGCCATGAGGTGGGTATTCGCGACGTACGTCGTGGTCGTGAGGGCCTCGTCGGCCCGCGCTTGCGGGGTCATCCAGGGGGCCAGGTCATTCGTCGACCACCCAGAACATGAATGTGGAGGTGCCCCACCGTCTGCTGGCCGTCCCGCCCGACGTTGATCACGAGTCGGTAGCCGTTGTCCTTGATGCCCTCGATCTCGGCGACCTCTTGGGCTAGGCGCATCAGGTTCTCAAAGACGCCGGGATGCTCGAGGGTGACCTCATTGAGGCTGTCGAAGTGGGCCTTGGGTATGACCAGCACGTGAACCGGCGCTTGGGGTGCGATGTCGTAGAACGCGAGTGCATCGTCGGATTCGGCGGCCACCTTCGCGGGAATCTCACCCGCGACAATCTGGCAAAAGAGGCAGTCAGTCATCTCGTTCCCTCATCATTACCGATAACTCGAATCGTCCAGAGTCAATCCCCAACTTCCCACCTGAAAGGCCAGCAGTGCGGCGGCGATCACGCCAGCGGTCTCGGCGCGCAGGACCGTCGGTCCAAGACCCACGCGACGACGACTCGCGTCCCACTCCCCTTCGTCCCAGCCACCCTCCGGTCCGACCGCGACGGCCCGAACGCCGCGCCAGTCTCCGGCCCCTTCAAGGTCAGCGACCGCGACGTCCTCGGGCACGTCGAGCACCTTCATGGGTTCATCGATCGCGACGTCGTAGGTGCGCCGGCACTGACCTTGGGCCTCGCGGGTGATGCGCCGCCAGCGCGCGAGTGTCTTATCGCTCACGTCGCTGCTGAACTTCGCCACGGCGCGTTGGGTCACCAGCGGCACGACGCGCGACACGCCGACTTCGGTGGCCTTGGCGACCGCCCAGTTCGCGTGGTCGACCTTGAGCGCGGCCAGATACAGCGTGGTCGGTGGTGTGGGCTCATCGAGGTAGACGTCGCTCACCCGGTCGAGTTCGTGCTCGGCGACGACGCACATCGACCAGCGCCCACGCCCGTCGGTCACGACCACCTCTTCTCCGACCCTGGCGCGAAGCACTTTTCGCAGGTGGTGATCACTCGCGGCATCGAGCACCGGACTCGCAGGATCCTCGACGTGGAACTGAGCGAGTGCGGCCACGCGGCGCGGCCACTCGGTGTGGGTCACTTTTTCGCCTTGTGACGCCGGAAGAAACCGCCGCTCGGTTCGTTCACGACCTCGCCGCGATGCTCGGCCCAACTGCGCAGCATCGTCTCGGACTCGTCGTCCAACTCCGTGGGCACGTCGACCGCCAAGTGGATGAACAGGTCACCGCGCCCGCGACCGTGGAGATGTTCGACGCCCTCGTGGCGCAAGCGGTGCACGGTGCCGTTCTGGCTGCCCGGTTCGATCTCGAGGTCGTGCAGCTCGCGCAGGGCGGGCACCGTAATGCGCGCACCCAGAGCGGCCTGGCTAAAGGAGATGTGCGCTTCGTGGTGCAGGTCGTCGCCGTGGCGCTGAAAGCGCGGATCATCGGCCACCCGCAGATGAACGAAGAGCCGTCCGTTGGGACCGCCGCGCGCCCCCGCCGGTCCTCGATCGGCCAGTCGCATGGTGGAACCTTCTTCGACGCCCGCGGGAATCTGCACGCTCAACGTGACGCTCTGGGACCGACGTCCATCCCCCCGGCAGTCGACGCACGGCGACTCGATGCGCGAGCCCATGCCGTTGCAGCGCGAGCAGATGGTCGAGGTCACCATCTGGCCGAGGATGGAGTTGCGCACGCGGCGCACTTCGCCGCTGCCGTGACACTCCTCGCACGTCGTGGGCGACGTTCCCGGCGCACAGCCCGACCCGTCACAGGTCGCACAGCGCTGGGGCAGGGTCACGCTGACTTCGCGGGTCGCCCCGAAGGCCGCGTCTTCCAGAGTGATATCCAGGGAGACTTCGGCGTCGGGCCCGGGCTGGGGTCCTCGGCGCGACTGGGCACTCGCTCCGGTCATGCCGCCAAAGAACATGTCAAAGATGTCCTGGACAGAGCCCGCACCAAAGGGGTTGGCCCCCGCACCCACGTCGGAGCCGAAGCGGTCGTAGTTCGCTCGCCGTTCCGGGTCCGAGAGGATTTCGTAGGCCTGGGAGACCTCTTTGAAGCGGGTCTCGGCCATGGGGTCGTGTGTGTTGGCGTCAGGGTGGTACTTGCGCGCCAGGCGGCGATACGACGCCTTCAGTTCATCAGGCGAGCAGCTCGCGTCGACCTCGAGAATCTCGTAGAGGTTCGTACTAGGCACGCGGGTCCCCCCCGAAGTGAGTGGTGAGGTGGCGCGAAACGGCTTCGGCCGCGGCCATGACCTCGCGATATCTCATGCGCGTCGGTCCGAGCAGGCCGACCGCACCAATGGTCTCACCATCGAGCGCCACCGGGGCGACGATCACCGCGCACGACGACAGCGGGGCGTAGCCGTTCTCCGAGCCGATCGCAACCGACACGCCCTTTTCGAGGATGTCTTCAACCAACGAGACCACGAGGAGTTCTTGTTCCAGGATCGAGAGAACCTGGCGTACGGTCTCCACGCCTTCGAAGACTTCCGCGACATGAGAGGAGCCACCGATATAGACCTGCTCGCCGTCGGTGGTGGGCATCTCGGCGTGCAGGACCGATGCCCCTTCGCGCACCAGTTTGGCCACGGTATCCGAACGACTCGGAACCTGCACCGTCACGTCAAGCGTGGTGCCGATCAACAGGGCATTGAGTTGCCTCGAGGCTTCGGCGACTTCGGCGGGCGTGGCCTCGTAGTCCACCAGCACGCTGTTCTTGGTGACGGTGCCGTCAGAGTAGACGGTGACGAGCAGGTGATGCCGCGCGTCCAGGTTGACGAGCTGCACGCTCAGGATCGTCGAGTGAGTGTGTCCCGCGCCCACGACGACCGAGGTGTAGCTGGTAAGACGGCTGAGCAAGGTCGCGGTCTGTTCGAGCACGTCTTCGACCTCGCCGCGCACGTGGGCAAAGAAGTCGCGCACCTGGCGCTGCTGGGCCGGGCCGAGAACGCCGGACTGGAGGTGATCAACGAAGTAGCGATAGCCCTTGTCGGTGGGCACGCGACCGGCCGAGGTGTGGGGCTGAGCCAGGTAGCCCTCACGCTCCAGGGCCACCATCTCGGTGCGTACGGTGGCCGGCGAAACCGCCAGGTCGGCGTTGTGGGCGACCGAAGAGGACCCGACCGGCTGGGCGGTGTCGACGTGCTCGACCACCACGGCCTCCAAGATGGTGGCCTTGCGGACGTCGAGATCGGCGTTCTGTGGTAAAGCGTTCACACGCCGGGCCATGGCTCTCCTTGTTAGCACTCGATTTTACCGAGTGCTAACGCCCACTCGGCCATCGGCGTACGATGAGCCAAATGGACACCTATTCCGCTCCCGAGCGACCGCGTATTCCCTTTTCCGGACCCGAGCGGCTCCAACTCGATGCGTGGCTCGACTTCTATCGGGCGACACTGCTGGGCAAGTGCGACGGGTTGGACGAAGCCCAACTGAAGACCCGTCCCGTCGCCTCGTCAACCATGTCCCTGCTCGGCCTCGTGCGCCACCTCACGTTCGTCGAACAGGTCTGGTTTGAGGACTGTTTCGCCGGCCGCGACGTCGTGTCGTACTACAAGACCGAGTCCGATCGCGAACTCGACTTCACCGACCTGGACGGTGAAGTCGTCGACGAAGTGTTTGCTCGCTACGACCGAGCGTGTGCGCTCTCGCGCGAACTCGCCCTCGGTCACGACCTCGATGAGATGTGCGCGCGACCGCGCGGAACACGCGACGTGGACCTGAGGTGGATCTACATCCACCTCATCGAGGAGTATGCGCGGCACTGCGGGCACGCCGATCTCATGCGCGAACTCATCGACGGCACGACTGGCTACTAGTACTACTCCTCGAGCCGCAGTGCCGCCACGAACGCCTCCTGGGGAACCTCGACGCGACCCAGGTTCTTCATGCGCTTCTTGCCCTCTTTTTGCTTCTCGAGGAGCTTGCGCTTGCGGGTGATGTCGCCGCCGTAACACTTGGCGAGCACGTCCTTGCGGCGAGCCTTGACGGTTTCGCGCGCGATCACTCGTCCGCCGATGGCGGCCTGGATCGGCACGTCGAACATCTGACGCGGGATGAGTTCCTTCAGACGTTCGGCCATCTTGCGACCATAGAAGTCGGCGTTGTCGCGATGCACGATGGTAGAAAACGCGTCCACGGGTTCGTGGTTGATCAAGACATCGACGCGCACCACCTGGCTCGTCACGTAACCGGCGGGTTCGTAGTCGAGTGAGGCGTAACCCTTGGTGCGGCTTTTGAGGGAGTCGAAGAAGTCGATCACCACTTCAGCGAGGGGCACGGTGTAGCGCAGCTCCACGCGCTCGGTGGAGAGATACTCCATCTTGATCATCTCGCCACGCCGACTCTGGCCCAAGTCCATCACCGCGCCCAAGTACTCAACTGGCGTAAGGATGGTCACATCCAGTATCGGCTCATCGACGTGATCGAGACGACTGGGATCGGGCAGGTCGGTCGGATTGTCTACGAGCACCATTGAGCCGTCGGTGAGAAACGCCTGGTAGACGACCGAGGGGGCCGTGGCGATGATGGCGAGGTTGAACTCGCGCTCCAAGCGTTCGCGCACGATCTCCATGTGCAGGAGGCCAAGAAACCCGCAGCGGAATCCGAAGCCCAGCGCGTGGCTGCTCTCGGGCTCGTAGGTGATCGAAGCGTCGTTGAGCTTGAGCTTGTCAAGCGCGTCGCGCAGGTTACCCAGGTCGTCGCCGTCGATCGGGTAGATGCCACAAAACACCATCGGCTTGGGATCGAGATATCCCTCCAAGGGCGCGGCGGCGGGACGGGCGGCCTCGGTGATCGTTTCGCCCGAACGCGCTCCTCCCACGTCGCGAATGCTCGCAACGACGTAGCCCACCTCGCCCGGACCGAGCGAACTTACCTTCACCAGTTCCGGCGTGCGTATGCCGAGCTCTTCGAGGGGGTGATTGGTGCCCGCGCGCATCATGCGAATGCGCGTGCCATCGACCATCGTGCCCTCCATGATGCGCACCGAGGAGATCACGCCGCGGAACTGGTCGTAGTACGAGTCAAAGATGAGAGCGCGCAGCGGAACGTCGGGGTCGCCCGAGGGTGCGGGGATTCGCGCAATGATCGCATCCAGCAACTCGGGCACACCCTGGCCGGTTTTGGCCGAGATCGAGAGCACCGTGTTGGGATCGATGCCCAACACGCGCTCTAACTCCTCCTTGCAGCGCTGCGGGTCGGCCGCGGGCAGGTCGATCTTATTCAGCACGGCCACGATCTCGAGATCGTGTTCGAGGGCCTGATAACAGTTGGCCAATGTCTGGGCCTGGATGCCCTGGCTGGCGTCCACCAGGAGCACCGCCCCCTCACAGGCCGCGAGGGACCGAGAGACTTCGTAGCCGAAGTCGACGTGACCGGGGGTGTCGATGAGTTGGATGAGGTGCCCGTGGTAGCCCACGCGCACGTTCTGGGCCTTGATGGTGATACCGCGTTCGCGCTCGATGTCCATCGAGTCGAGGTACTGGGCACGCATGAGTCGCGGGTCCACTGCGCCAGTAATCTCGAGGATCCGGTCCGAGAGCGTCGACTTGCCGTGGTCGATGTGAGCGATGATGCTCAGATTCCGGATTTTGGAGGAATCGACGGTCGTCAGAGAGGTGGCCACGGTCACTTCAGGCTATCGGTCGCACGCCAATATTCGTGAGAGTGGAGACGCTCTGGGCCCCTCTGGTAGCATCGATAGGCCCGTACGGCGAGTGGCTGTACGAAAAGAACGAGGTTGTTTTCCGTGGCGAACATTAAGAGCCAAATCAAGCGCAATCGACAGAACGCGGAGGACCGCGAGCGCAACAAGGCCGTCAAGTCCGAGTTACGCACCCGCACCAAGAACGCCGTGGCTGCGGTGGGCAGCGACGACGAGGCCGCCACCCTGCGCCTGGCCGTCAAGCGCATCGACATGGCCGCCTCCAAGGGCATCATCCACAAGAACCAGGCCGCCAACAAGAAGAGCGGCCTGATGAAGCGAATTAACGCTCTGCGCACCGAAGAGTAGTTAGCGGCGCCGAGCGCCGAAACTCAGTCGCGCCAGGCGCGCGACCAGCACCTCGATGACCGTCAGTTCGGTCACGTCCATATCGCTTTCGAGATCCTTGCCGCCGTAACTCACGGCTCCCTTGAGATCGAGGTCGGCCTCGGTGATCCAGTGCACGGCCGTCGTGATGCGAGCAGGTCCCAGACGCTCGGCCATCGCGAGCGATTTGCCCGCCGGATAGGCGTTCACGCCGAGCAGCGCGGCTGCCTCTTCCTTCGAGCGAACCCCCGATCCCTCGAGTGCGCTCATATTCAGGAAGTGACGCTGCAGCGAGGCGATGATCTGCAGGCCCGCGCGACCGCGCGACTCGAGCATCCGACGCGCCACGACGATCGCTTTCGTGGCATCTCCCCCGTCGATCGCGTCGGTGAGGTCCCACACCGGTACGTCACCGGCGTCGCCGAGGTACGCCTCGACGTGGTGATAGTCCAAAGGCGCACTGCCGTAGATCGACGACAGCGTGCGTGCCAGAGCGTCGATTCGCGCGACGTCATCGCCCACCTGCTCGGCGATGCGCTGAGCGGTGTGGTGATCAAGCGACACCCGGTACTCGTCCATCTTGGACGTGATAAAGGCCACCCGGTCAGCCACGCGGGTCCCCACGTTGACTTCGATGACTTCATCGGCCGCCTTGACGAGCTTGTTGCTCTTCGCACCCACGACGGCGAGGAGCAGGTGGGTGGCCGGAGCGGGTGACGTGATCCACTCGGTGATCCGGGCGACCTCGTCGGCGACGAGTAACTGGGCGTCGCGCAGCACCACCACTCGGCGCTCGGCCAGAAAGGGCGGGGTGTTGAGAGCCTCGAGCACCGAGGGCACGCTGGACTCGCCCGACAGCGTGACATCCTTGGCGGTGAAGTCCTGAAGCGCGAACGAGGGGTCGAGGTCGCCGAGGGCGCTGGCGATGGCGTTGTGCAGGGCGTCGTAGACCATCGTCGCGTCGGTACCCACGACGGCGAGCGTGGCCGCGCTCACGGAGCGCTGGCGATCTGCTCTAACACGTCGCGCACTCGCACCGCTCCGGCCACGTCATGAACCCGAACGATACGACAACCCTGTGTGACCCCGAGGGCCACGGCCGCCGTCGAGGCGCTCTCCCGCTCGTGGACGTCTAAGTCGAAGTACGTGCCGAGGAATGTCTTGTTCGACGCCGAAAGCAACAACGGCGAACCCAGGCCCGCCAGTACCGGGGTGTCGCGGAAGAGCTGCAGTGACTGAGCGGCGGTCTTGCCCAAGTCCAAGCCCGCGTCGAAAACGACCTGGTCGAACCCGAGTCCGGCCGCCATCGCCCAGCGACGTCGCTCAAGGAGGAACTCACCCACCGTTGCCGTGACGTCGTCGTAGTGAGGATCCGGATCGGCCACCCGAGGGCGAAGGCGAATGTGCGTCGCCACGACCGTCGCCTTCGCCGCCGCGGCGACACTCAGGTACTCGGGGTCCGCAAATCCGCTGATGTCATTTCCAACCACGGCCCCGACGTCAAAACTGGCTTTGGCGACGGCCGCTCGCCAGGTGTCCACGCTGAGAGCGACATCGAAGCGCCGTGAGAGCTCCTCGATGACGGGCACCACGCGATCGAGTTCCCCTTGCTCGCTCACCTCGTCGCCCGGGCCCGCCTTCACTCCTCCGACGTCGAGAATGTCCGCCCCGTCATCGACCAGTCTTTCGGCGCGCGCGAAGAACTCGTCGAGGTCGTAGGTGGCGGCCGGTGAGTAGAAGGAGTCGTGGGTGCGATTCAAGATGCCCATCACCAGGGCGCGCCGCGAGACATCCACGCGTCGTTCTCCCAGGGACAGCATGAGCGGTTCGCTGGGCCGAAAGACCCCCACTAGTAGAGGCGACTGGCCAGGCGCCGGCGGTACGAGACGTAGCGCGGATCCTCCGGACCCAATGCGTCCAGCACCTCGAGCAACTGGTCCTTCGAGGCCTCATTGGACGCCGATTGCTCCAGGAGATGATCCAAGGTCAGATCCAAGTCGCCGTCGAGGCTCACGCCACTTCGCTGGAGGCGAAGGCGCGCGAGCACGGTCTTGGCTGCTAACACGTTCGCCACGGGCGTGAGCAGCGCCTCGGCCTCGTCGTATCGATCCTCGCGGCGAAGGTAATCGCCCAAGGCCACCACCGCATCGACGTTGGTGGGATCGAGCTCGAGAGCCGCGCGTAGAGACGCTTCGTCTCCCGCGTCGACGAGTTTGTCGACGATCGACGCACCGGGCGCGAGGCGTTCGACGAACTCGCGCACCGCTGACTCGGGCAGCGCGCCCACGAAGGAGTCCACGATGGCGCCGTCCTTGATCGCGAAGACCGCGGGAATCGACTGCACCTGGAACGCGCGCGAGATGTCGGGGTTCGCATCGACGTCGACCTTGGCGAGTTCCACCGCCCCACTCGTCTCGCCAATGACCTTCTCGATGATCGGCGACAGCGTGGTGCAAGGACCGCACCACGTCGCCCACAGGTCAACAACCACCGGCACCGTCTTTGATCGCTCGATCACGTCGGTCGCAAATGTCGCGTCGGTGACATCCTTCATGCGCGCCAGCCTAACGGCCGTCTTTGCGAAATGGTGAGGTCGCCCGACGCTGTTAGCCTCGGCGACTATGGGGACGGTGACGGGGATCAACGAGACCAACGTCACCGAGTGGATGAGCAAAGAAGTGAACGCAATCGCTCCTCTGACGTTCGAGCTCATCGCCGGAGGCCGGTCCAATCTCACCTTTCGGGTCACCGACGCGACGGGTGCCACCTTCGCACTGCGACGCCCTCCCGTCAGTCACGTCTTGCCCACCGCGCACGACATGGTGCGCGAGCACACGATCATCACCGCCCTGTACCCGCAGGGCATTCCCGTGGCGCGACCGCTCGGACTCTGCGTGGACCCCGAAGTCAACGAGCGCCCCTTCTACGTCATGGAGTTCGTCGAGGGCGCCATCCTTCGGGATCGCCACGAAGCCGCGGTGACCTTTGACCTCGCGACGCGCGCGCAGATCGGTGATCACCTGGCCACCACGCTCGCCCAGCTCCACGACTTGGATATTGAGAGGGCTGGCCTGTCGAACTTGGCCCGACACGAGGGCTACATCGAGCGCCAGCTGAACCGCTGGCGTGGTCAGTTCGAGCAGATGAGGGTCGAAGGTGTCGACCACGAGAACTTGGTCGAAGAGGTCGGTGACGAACTGGCGCGCGCGATCCCGCCTCAACAGCGCGTCTCAGTCGTGCACGGCGACTACCGACTCGACAACACGGTGCTCGACGAACGCGGCGAAGTGCGTGCCATCCTCGACTGGGAGATCTGCACGTTAGGCGATCCCGTCGCTGACCTCGGCACGCTGCTGTGCTACTGGTCTGAACGCGACGATCCGACCGATTTCCTTCTTGGCTCGGCCCCTTCGACCGCCGAGGGCTTTCTGGGCCGTGACGAGGTGCTCGAGGCTTACGCCCGCCACTCGAGCCTGGACCTGTCGAATGTCGCCTACTATCAAGCGTTCGGATATTGGAAGCTCGCCTGCATCATGCAAGGCGTCTTCGCGCGGTATCGCGCGGGGGCCACGGCAGGTGACCAGGGCAGTGTCGACGGCTATCCCGCACTAATCGCGTTGCTCGCCGAAACGGCGAAGCGAACTTTGGAGAAGTAATGGACGACGAAATCTACGACCGCATCATCTTCCTCGCCGATCCTGATCTCAATGAGCCGGTTCTCGTCATCGGGCTGGAGGGGTGGATTGACGCGGGCATCGCAGCCAGCACTGCGGTGGCGACGCTGCTGGAGACCATTCCCACGGAAGTACTCGCCACCTTCGACACTGAGTACTTCATCGACCAGCGCGCCCGGCGCCCTCTCGCGCGGATCGTCGACGGCGTCACCACCGAACTCACGTGGCCCGAAATCCAGCTGCGCTACGGCCGCGACGGGGACGGAGCCGACGTGCTCTTCCTGGTGGGACCCGAGCCCGACTTTCACTGGAGTGACTTCGTCGATGTCGTCACCGACGCCGCCGGTCGCTTCGACGTGCGACTCGTGGTGGGACTCGGGGCCTTCCCCGCCCCCACACCCCACACGCGACCGATTCGAATTATCGGCACGGCTCCCGCACAGAGTTCCCATCTGCTCGCCTCCGTCGGCTCGGTCACCGGCGAACTTGAGGTTCCGGCCGGCATTGGCACCGCGCTCGAGCTCGGCTTCGCCGAGGTTGATATGGACACGATCACGCTGTGGGCTCGCGTGCCGCACTACGTCGCGTCGATGCCGTATCCCCAAGCTGCCGCGGCCTTGATCGACGGCCTCGCGCGCATGTCGGGACTGACGCTGGACGCGGGATCACTCCGCGCGGCCGCCGACGATGCTCGCCAGCGCATCGATGATCTCGTGACGAACAATCCGGATCACTTAACCATGGTGGAGCGCCTGGAAGCGGCGGCCGATGAGAACGAAGGCACCTCCCTTGGCGAAGAACTTCCGAGCGGCGACGAACTGGCCGCCGAACTCGAGAGATTCTTGCGGGGCGAATCGTCCTAGCGGCCGCAGATCGCTCCTCATAACTGCAGGTCAAGGTTCGTTTCTGGCGCTACGTGTGACAGTTTCTCGCTAGCCTCGTCGCGCGACGGACACTGAAGGAGGGCTCGTGGCGGCAGTGAGTCAGTCAGCTCTTCGCTCGGATCTCGAGGCGCTCCTTGCCTCATCCCAAGTTGGTCTCTTCGACGATCTACCGCTGAGCATCGATCCCACGTTTCGGAATGCGCTGCGCATCGATCTCGACCATTGGTCGTGGATCGAATTCGTACCGTCCTGGGTCACCGGGAGTGACCAGTTGTTCCGCGACATCTTGCGCACCGCACCCTGGGAACAGCGCAGCCGTTGGATGTACACCCAAGACGTGATCGAACCACGACTGACCGCCCAGTACCCGAGCCTGTCCACGACGCCCCAAGTCATCCTGCGCGAGATTGCCGCGACCTTCACCCGCCGCTATCACAGCGGCTATCGCTCGGCGTGGATGAACCTCTACCGCGACGAGCACGACTCAACCGCGTGGCACGGCGATCGTATCGGTCGCGTCACACCGAACTGCATCGTGCCCGTGCTCAGCCTCGGTGCGTCGCGGCGATTCCTGGTTCGACCCCTCGAGGGCGGCAAGAGTAGGACATTTCACCCCGGCGCGGGAGATCTCATCGTGATGGGCGGACGGTGCCAGGTCGAGTGGGTCCACTCGGTACCCAAGCAGGCGACGCCGAGCGGCGCGCGGATCAGCATCAACTTCAAGCCCACGGCTCTCCGTCGCTCTTAGGTTGACGCAACCTTGGAGGGACGAAGCGACACGTGCGCCCGCCACGACCGAGACGCCGACGAGTCGACGCTCGCCGCCGCGATCTCCTTCACGACCGGCAGCATGCGGTGCTCCAAGTCGTGGAGTCGTCGTAGGTAGTCGTCGGTCCACACGATCTTGAACGCCGCGGTCGTGCCGTTACCCGCCGCGTCGCTCAACTCGCGACGTACCAGGGTGACGACATCTTGCGGCGAGGCGGTGAAGTCCTGTGGTTCGCCCAGCTCGCTACCACTCGACATCATCACGTGCGACAGATTGTGAGTCCACTGAATCACCGAGTCCGTGGCTTGGCTGAGTGCACCCACGATGGCGGCACGATCTCCGGCACCCTTTCGTCTCGCCGATCCCCACAGCACGTGAATATTGTCGGCCGTCGTGCGTATCGCCGTGACGCCGGCGATCAGAACTGACACGTCAGCGAGAGAAACGGACTTTGCGCCGCGTTCCGAGAGGTACTCGCGAAAGGCGTCATCAAGCCGGCGTGCGGCGGCCTGCGCGGCGTCGCGCGACTTTTGTGGATCCAGTACCTCGGGCTGGTCGGGATCGCAGCGCGACAGACCGTATACGACCGTCGCCTCGAGGTAGACCGCGCCCGCTTCGACGCCGTCCGCAATTGATCGCCGCAGCAGCCCGGTCGCACCCCGGGGCCAGAGCAACACGCCGAGGACGAGACTCACGGCACAACCGAGTGCAACGTCTTCGACGCGAATCACGCCAAGCTTCCAACCGTCGGGTTCGACGATGTTGAAGATGATGAGAATCGTCATCGTGAACGCCGCCTGGCCCGCGGCGAAGGAGATCGCCGAGGGGGCGAAGCCCGTGAAACAGATGGCGAAGGGCAACAAGATCCAAAAGACGGTTTCGTGTGTGCCCAGCAGGGCGATGATGATCGAGCCGATGATGATGCCCTCGATCGTTCCGGTGAGCGCCTTGATGACGGTTTGACCCGTACTGAGCGCGTTCGAGCGCAGCACCGCGAGGGTGCCAAAGACCACCCAAAACGCGTGCTGCACGCCAAACTCGTAGGCGACCAGGACGCTGACACCGAGTCCGAGCGCGCCGCGCGCGCTGTTGTGCAACCAGACCGAGTGAAGATTCAGGTGCGAACGAAGTCGCCGTCGAGCGGCGCGCAGTCGAGAGTCGCTCCCACTCGCCTCGAGTCCCAGTAGTTGCTGCCACCACGTTCGTCCTCGGGCCGCGACGAGTTGGACGGCGTCCTCCCCCAAGTTCTGGACCGAATCTGCGACCGCGTCAGCACGGAAACTCTGATCCAAGAAGACCATCAAATCCCCATCGTGGTCGCTCGCCGCGTCGTCGCTCGCCGCGTCGTAGCGGTGCAGCGACCGCACGGCGGCGTCCTCGAGCGACGCGCGGTTCTCACGCAGTCCTCGCAGAGACGTCTCGAGCACGCTCGCGTCCGCGCGCTCCGAGCGCAGCGCGATCGCCACTTCGTTCAGCACGTCGGAGCACGTGGCAATTAACGCTCGTACTTCGTCACCAAAGTCATCCAGGTGCGACACATTGCCCGTGAACAGCAGATCGAGCTCCAAGGTCCACTCGATGACCTTGATGAGACGCCGCGCGCTCGCGCTCAGACCCGCAGGTCGAAAGGGAGCGGTGAAAAATGCTCGACGCATGGCTTCAGTCGCGCTCGCCGCCTTCGCGTAGTCAGCGATCAGTGCGGTATCCGAGCGATCTAGAGCGGGACGCGTGTCGGCGACCGCCCGCAAGTACCGAGCGATCTTGTCCACCGCGCTTGAGGTGACGTCCACGAAGGGTTCGGTCGCGGGGGCCGGCAGGATCAGGGCGATCGCGATGAGCGAGAGCGCCCCGGCGACCGTCCAACCCAGCATTCGGTCGGGTAATGAGGACACCGGACCCTTGAAGGCAACCGGAAGGAGAAAGCTGATCAACAGGGCACTTGACGTACCCGCAAACGACGAACTCACGACGCCCGTCATGAGCACGCAAAAACTCACCACGATGGTCGAGGCGACGGCGAGCCACAGAACCTGGGAGCAGAGCGTTCCGAGAATCACGAAGACCAAGGTCATAAGTATCAAGCTCACGTGCTGTTCGTAGCGCTGGCGCTTCGGACCCACGAACTCGACGTACACGAGCGTCACCACCGCGCCAAACACCGCAAAGAATCCGGCGATGGGGTTGTGCGCGACCTCGTAGAAGAACGCGAAGGTGCCCGCGGCGATCAGGGTGACACGCAGTGCGCGGCGAACGCTCAAGATGGGCAGGCCGCGAATGAATGCCGTCACCCTCGTCACCGGTCACCCCCCTCTGTTCTTCACTTCGGTACAACGACTACGAACCGGCCTCCACGTCGCTTTCGATGCGAAGTCCAAGACCGAGAGCGTACCCATCAAGGTAGAGGGCACTGTCGTGCTGACGGGGATGCCGATCAGCCAGCTCGTAGAACCGCGCCGAGTGATCAACATCCTGGAGGTGGGCCAACTCGTGAACCAGGACTGCGTCAATCACCCACTCGGGACACTGACGCAGTCGACTCGAGACTCGAATCTCTTTGGATCCTGGTGAACACGAGGCCCAGCGGGCCTGTTGATTGGTCACCCAACGCACCGATGAGGGCATGATGCCGTCGTTGTACAGTTCGGCGAGAACCCGAGCTCGCTCTTCTAGAGCGCCGTCTCCCCCGGCGTTTTGGGGACGCTGAGTTAGTAAGCGCTCCACCAGTTCATCGACAAAAGCCCGGCGTTCACGACCACGTACGCGCGCGGGAATCTGCACGATGATGCGGCTACCCGACCAGTGCGCGTTGCCAGTCTTCTTGCGACGCGTCGACGCACGAATCTCGACTTCTGGTCGGTCGAAGCGCGGGGGCTCGATGGTGATCTGGGTGTCGCTCGACGAGCCTTTGGACATTAGAGGATGATGTTCACGAGTCGAGGCGGGCGTGAGACCACCCGCGTCGGCGTGGCGCCGTTTAGTGCGGCCGCGACGTCGGGGTTAGCCAGGGCGACGGCCGACGCCTCGTCCTCACTCGCCGACGGCGCAATCGAGACCCGAGCCGTGAGCTTTCCGTTCACTTGGACCACCATGATCACTTGCTCTTCGGCGACGAGAGCGGGATCGGCGATCGGCCACGGCGTCGCGTGCACGCTCGGACGCCCGGGATAGCGCTGCTCCCACAACTCTGCGGTGATGTGCGGCGTCATGGGCGCGAGCAACATCGCCATCGTGTCGGTCGCTTCGGTAAAGGCGGCGCGAGAGATGCCATGGTCACTGCGTGCAGCTTTGGACACCACATTCAGCAGTTCCATCACCGCCGCGACCGCGGTGTTGTAGCTCCAGCGGGTGAAGTCGTTGGTGACCCGGGCGATGGTGCGATGAGTGGCTTGGCGCACCTCGAGGTCACTCGCGTTGTCCTCATCGCGCAGCGTCACGTCGTATCCGTTCCAGAGTCGATAGAAGCGGTCGATGAATCGACCGCACCCCTCAATGACGTCGTTGGTCTGATCCGTCCAATCCAGATCGTCACCCGGGGGGCCGGCAAAGAGATGGAAGAGGCGTAGCCCGTCAGCCCCCACAGTGGCGTAGAACTCTTCGGGCGCAATGAGGTTGCCCTTGGACTTGGACATCTTGGAGCCATCCAAGCGAATCATGCCCTGAGTGAACAGTCGCTGGAAGGGCTCTCGGGGCAGACCCGGCGCGAGACCGAGGTCGTCGAGGGCCTTGAGATAAAAGCGCGCATATAGGAGGTGAAGGATCGCGTGCTCGATGCCGCCGATGTACTGATTGACCGGCATCCACTTGGCTGCTTGGGCAGGGTCGAACATCATGGTCGGGGTAAAGGGATCGGTGAATCGCAAGAAATACCAGGACGAGTCCGTAAACGTATCGAGGGTGTCCGTCTCGCGCCGGGCGGGCTTGCCGCAGATCGGACACGTCGTCATGAGGAATCCCTCGTGCGTCGCGAGCGGTGACTGGCCGGAGAGTCCGAGCGTGACGTCGTCGGGAGCGAGAACGGGAAGTTGCTCGAAGGGAACGGGCACGATCCCGTCGTCATCGCAGTAGACCACCGGGATCGGACAACCCCAGAAACGTTGGCGCGAGACCAACCAGTCGCGCAAGCGATAGTTGACCTTCGCGACGCCGTGGGCGTGCTCCACCAGGTACTCGCTGGCCTTCACCTTCGCGTCGACGACGTTGAGTCCGTTGAGGAAACCGGAGTTCACGTGAGGCCCGTCCCCGCTGTAGGCGTCGCCTTCGAAACCCTCGGGTCGCTGCACCGTTTCGATTACCGAGAGACCGTTCTCAGTGGCAAAGGCGAAATCGCGCTCGTCCTCGCCGGGCACGGCCATGATCGCGCCGGTGCCGTAGTTGCCGAGCACGTAGTCGGCCACGTAGACCGGGACGTTCTCGTTGGTAAATGGATTAATGACGAAGCTGCCGGTGAAGGCACCGCGCTTGTCGGCGCTCGCCCCGGTCTGTGACGTGGTGGTGCGATCAATCTCGCTCAGCGACGTCGCGCGCTCCACGATCTCCTCCACTCGGGCGCGCTCGTCGTCGGTCGTGAGTAACGACAACATGGGATGTTCCGGTGCGACCACCGCGTACGTCACGCCAAAACCCGTGTCGGGTCGAGTCGTGAAGACGCGCAGCGACTTGGTTGTATCGAACTCGAGGGGCAGATCGAACTCGACGCCTTCGCTGCGCCCGATCCAGTTACGTTGCTGCAACTTGACGCGCTCGGGCCAGTCGAGGTCGTCGAGGCTCGTCAAGAGCTCGTCGGCGTAGTCCGTGATTCGGAAGTACCACTGCTCGAGTGAACGACGCTCGACGATGTCACCCGAACGATCACACGTGCCATCGGCGTGCACCTGCTCGTTGGCGAGCACCGTCTGACACCCGGGGCACCAGTTGACCAGTCCCTTCGCGCGGTACGCGAGACCGGCTTTGAGGAAGGCGAGGAAGATGAACTGCGACCACTTGATGAACTCCGGATCGTGGCTATAGACCTCGCGTCGCCAGTCGTACACGGCTCCTAGTCGGCGCACCGACGTCTTGAGTTCGTGCATCCGGGCTTCGGTAAAGGGCCGCGGATGCGCGCCCGCCTTGATGGCCGCGTTCTCCGCCGGCAGACCGAAGGAATCGAAGCCGTAGGGCGAGAGCACGGCCTTACCGAGCATGGTCTGGTAGCGCACGACCAAGTCGCCAAAGACGTAGTTGCGCACGTGTCCCTGGTGGGCGTACCCCGAGGGATAGGGGTACATACACACGGCGTAGTACCGCTCACGGGGATCGTCATTGTCGACTTCGTATGTGCCCTCGTCCAGCCAGCGCGCCTGCCACTTCTCCTCGATGGCGACGACGTCAAAGGGGCGGCTCATTAGGACATTCTACGGAAATTCGCCGTAACCTCTCCCGCAAGGAGGTCCGATGACAGACCCAACGTACGTACTCGTTCACGGAGGCTGGGGTGGCGCGTGGGTGTGGCGAGACCTTGGCGAAGAGTTGACGCGGCGCGAGGTGCCCTGGACGGCGGTCGACCTTCCGTCGGCAATCCACGGCGCGCATCCCAATACCTTTCTCGCGGACGACGCGCGCGAAGTTGCTGTCGTCGCCAACGACGAAGGACCGGTCGTCTTGGTGGGGCACAGCTACGGCGGCGCCGTGCTCTGCGAAGCGGCCCAGGACGTGACGCATCTCCAGCGACTCGTGTACATCGCCGCGCTTGTCCCGCTGCTGGGCGAAAGCGCAACCGAGTCGGTACGAGAGGTGCAGGCTCGCACCGTTCTCGACGAGGCGATTCAGGTAGACGGCGACTTTCTCACCCTTGAACCGAACCTCGCGAAGAGCGCGCTCTATCAGGACTGCACGGACGAGACGACCGACTGGGCGCTGACCCAACTCACGCCACAGACCATCGCAAGTTTTCGAAGTCCGCGAAGCTCTTTCGACGTCGAGGTTCCTTCGTATTACGTGCGCTGCACGCTTGATAACGCGGTTGACCTCAGTGTGCAAGAACTGATGGCCGCGCGCTGCACGGAGTACGCCACTCTTGAGAGTGGTCACTCCCCCATGTTCTCGATGCCCGAGGCGCTCTGCGATCTCATCTTGGCCGCAACCTGAAGGTTCGCGATGAAGTCTGAAGTGCTCGCCGAGTACTTGTTGAGTTTCCCTGAAACGATTGAGGAGCAGCCTTTTGGTCCTGACGTCGACGTCTACAAGGTTGCCGGAAAGATCTTTGCCATTCTCTCGCCCGATACAAAGCCGCGCCGTATCTCACTCAAGTGCGATCCCCTCCTCGCCGTCGAACTTCGTCAAGAGTATGAGGCGGTAATTCCGGGCTATCACCTCAACAAAGACCACTGGAATACGGTGACACTTGACGGCACTGTTCCTACCCGTGAGTTGAAATCGATGATTCGCCACTCGTACGACCAGGTCGTAAGCGGTCTTCCCAAATCCCTGCGCGAAAGTCTCGTTCGCGAGTGAACCGGTCCACATTTGACGTTTGGTTCGACACGAGTGGCCATACGGCAAAATCGCCTCGGGGACCCGACTGCTAAGATCGGCAGACCTTTTGGGGGTATAGCTCAGTTGGTAGAGCACTTGCATGGCATGCAAGGGGTCAGGGGTTCGAATCCCCTTACCTCCACTCATTAGAAGCCATATTTCATGTGAAAGTTCGGGACGTGTGTCTCACTTTGACTCCGGGACGTGTGTCGCACTTTCCGGCCCGGCTTCGTTTCCCCTGTCCCGGTGGCTCCGGGACCTCTGTCTCACTGCTTCCACCTTTTTGACACGCTGTCACTCGAGTTCTGGACGTGCGTCCGGTGTTCGAGGAGGCGGCAATGTTGAGCGAGCTGTCCGTGGTTGAGCAGCGCTATCTGGCGGTGCGCGAAGCACTCGATTCTGGCGCGACGATCGTCCAGGTCGCCTCGCAATACGGTGTCGATCGACGGACGTTGCACCGTTGGCTCACCCGCTACGCCAACGGCGGACTCGAGGCGCTGGCCGATCGCTCGTCGCGTCCCGACACGAGCCCGACCCAGATGGATCCGAGGATCGAGGCGCGCCTGGTGATGATGCGACGTCAACACTCGGGCTGGGGACCGCGCACGCTGCGCACGAAGTTGGTGAACGAGTTTGGCGACCGCGCGCCGAGTCGCTCGGCGGTCTACCGGGCACTCGTGCGTCATCAACTCATCGTGCCCGCCCCGCGCCGTCGTCGCGCCGAGGACTACCGGCGCTTCGAGCGCACCCGCTCGATGGAGATGTGGCAGATGGACGTGGTCGGACGGATCTATCTCACGAACGGCACGTCGATCAGCTGCGTGACCGGCATCGATGACCACAGTCGCTACTGCGTGAGTGCCCAACTGGTCGAGCGCGCCACGGCCCGGCCGGTCTGTGACGCGCTGCTGCTCGCCCTCCAGCGTTACGGAGCGCCCCAGGAGATCTTGACTGACAACGGTCGTGTCTTCACTGGCAAACACCAGACCACGCCCGCCACGGTGCTCTTTGACCGGATCTGTCTCAACAACGGCATCAAGCACCGTCTCACCGCCCCCTACCATCCGACCACGACCGGCAAGGTTGAACGACTGCACCGCACGATGCGCGACGAGTTCTTCTCAGAGCATCGCTTTGACACCATCGAAGAGACCCAGGCGGCCCTCGACGCGTGGGTGGTGACCTACAACACCGAGCGCGAGCATCAGTCCCTGGGCGACACCGTGCCGCTACGTCGCTTCGAGCTCGCGCGTCGCGACGACGTCGAGATCGTCGACGGCGATGTCGAGACCGAACCCGTCATCCCCACGCGCAAGAGTCTGCACCGTGTCGTCGACGACAAGGGCCGGGTGACCGTGCTGAACTTCCGTTATCACGTCGGGCGCGTCTACAGCGGCGAACGGGTCCAGGTCTCGAGCGACGACGGGCTGCTCTACGTGCACCACCGCGACGTGTTGATCGCCACCCACGCTCGACGCCACCTCGTGGACGACGACGTTGCCTTCTTGGCCCAACCGCAAGCCAAGGCTCCCACCAAAGGTGACGAGGTGATCCGCAAGGTCGATCCCACCGGCGCAGTGAGTTTCGCCGGCTCCAACTATCGCGTGGGCAACGGCTATCGCGGTCGCTTAGCCGGAGTGCGAATCGTGGGCGACACCGTGCAGATCACTGTCGACGGCGTCCTCATTCGCACGCACCAATCGCGCCACGACAAGTCCAAAGAGTTCAGTGCGCTGGCTCAACCAAACGGAAGAAAAAGGAGGAAAGATGTCGCATAGGTCCCGAAGCCATAACGTGACACGGGTGGTGAGACTTC
>CAWIZQ010000009.1:0-19477 GCA_963840595.1 uncultured Acidimicrobiaceae bacterium | reverse complement strand
GTTGCGCGGGCATTCATTGCATGCGCGACGTCGAAAATCGTTCAAAATAAAGCCGAATCTGGCGCGCGTTTGTTGAATGTATGACATATCCCAACATGCGCGTGACGGCGTTTCATTTTCCCGAGGAGAGCACCGCGTTTTAAAATTGAGGTGGCGGCATTCCAACTACAGGGCTGCTCGTTTTCTCTCAATTCTCATCGAAGAAAAGAGGAATGATCATGGGTTTGGCAGGAACGGTTCATCAGCGCAATATCGGCCGTGACTCGGCGCGATCATGTATTTCGCGGTCACAGCGCAGAGCAAAGCCATCGTGCAGAATCACGGATTGAGTCTGTTGACGCTCGGCGTGATCTTGATGATCGCGGGAGCCATCGGGTTCATCATTTCGGCGCTCGTCTTCGCGTCCTCACGTCGAGCCCCGTCGATGCCAACGCAGACGCTGAACCGTGAGGTCATTGACTCGACGGGCAATCGGACGGTCGTTCACCAGGAACGACGATAGGGAGGTTGTTACGGCACTACTTCTAGCGTGACCATTCGAGCCCTCGGGCGCGACGCAGCCAGTCGCGTTCGGGGGCTCGTTTATTGCTTCGATCGCGAACGACTTCTGCGATCGGCCTTCGGTGCACTGAGCGACGATTCTTGACACGAGAGGTCGCTCAGTGCGCTCGTTACATCAGATGCGCCGACAAATTGATGGTCGTGACGTTGAGCGGTGGGATGGTGACCCGGGAACGTCCACGGCGCGAAGATGATCATGAAAGAGCTCGCGCCGCGTCGTTCGTTGGCAGAGGCCTGGACCACTTCGCGACCGACGCCTACAATCGGGCCGAGTCGGAGAAGGAGGCCTATGCCGCGGATCACCCCGAGCTTCCTGTTCGCGAGCGAGAGTCGCGGGGCCGCCGAATTCTATGTCACGATCTTTCCCAATTCGAAGATAACCCGGGTCAACTATTACAACGAGGCCGGTCCGATGCCCGCGGGCACGGTGCTCGCGGTCGACTTCCAGCTGGACGGTCAGGACTTCACCGCGATCAACTCCGGAGCCGCCTTCGAGTTCAACGAGTCGATCTCGTTTCGAATCAGCTGCGAGAGCCAAGAAGACGTCGACTACTACTGGCATCGGCTCGGTGAGGGCGGCGAAGAGAGCTCGTGCGGCTGGTTGAGCGATCGCTACGGCGTTCACTGGCAGATCGTCCCCACCGAACTAGAGCGCTTCCTTGGCGACCCCGACCCGGAGCGGGCCGAAAGAGCGATGGCTGCAATGCTCCAGATGCGCAAGCTCGATCTTGCGGTCCTTCAGGCCGCAGTCGATCAGATCCCCTGAACAACGACGCGTTCTTGATAGGAGCGATCGTCGACTATCGGTCGAGCGCGGCGAGCTCGCGAGCGACGAGGTCGACGAGCCGATCGACGTCGTCGCGGGTCGTGAGTGGATTCATGAAGGTGAACTTGAGCGCTGCTGCATCGTTGATCTCGGTACGACCGAGGATCAACTCGCCGCGAGCAAGGAGGCGCTGCTGGACGAGACGCAGGTCGTCATCACTCGCATCCTTCGCGCGAAAGACGCACATGACTGACTCGGGCGTGGCGACGAGCTCGAGCACGTCGTGTGACTCGATGACCGATCCCGCATAACGCGTGAGCTCGACGAGATGCTCGAGCATTTCGCCAAGCGCCGTCGACCCCACCGCGCGCAGTGTGGCGACGACCTTTGCCGCGTCGAAGCGTCGCGACGTATCGAGTGATCGCCCAACGAGGTTCACCATCCCTTCGAGTTCGTCGCCGCGATCGAGGTAGTTCGACTTCACGCGTAAGAGATCGAACGACTCGACGTCGCGCACGACGAGCGCACTCGCGTTGAAGGGCTGCCACCACAGTTTGTGAAAATCGATGGTGATCGAGTCAGCGAGCTCGAGTCCGCGGAGGCGAAGACGAAGTTGATCGGAGAGGAGGAATGCGCCGGCGACCGCGGCATCGACGTGGTACCACGCATCAACACCTCGAGCGCGCTCCGCTAAAGCGTCGAGGGGATCGACGGCGCCGAGATCGGTCGTGCCCGCGGTCGCAACAAGTGCGATCATCTCAAGACCGTCGGCGGCGAAGTCAGAAAGTGTTGCGTCGAGAGCCTGGACGTCCATCGCGCCCGAGGGCGTCGTGGCAACGCCGACCACGGCGTCGCGTCCAAGGCCGAGCTGCGCGGCGGCGCGCTGCACCGAAAAGTGAGCCTGGTCCGAACAGACGATTCGCCAGCGGCGCGCAACGTCGGGCAAGCCCGATTTCAGGACGTCGACGCCGATGCGCGCAGCTGCCGTCGAACGCGCCAGCGTGATGCCAAGCACATTCGACGCCGTACCGCCGGACGTCATGACGCCCGACCCCGCGCTCGGTAGTCCGATGAGGCCCGCGAGCCAGGCCATGAGGTGAAGCTCGAGCTCGGTGGCTGCGGGTGCTTGGTCCCAGGAGTCCATGGACTGGTTGGTTGCGGCGATCGAGAGATCGGTCACGACGGCGGGCAGCAACGTGGGCGGGTGCAGATGGGCGACGGTTGCCGGATCACTCGGTTGGACGCCGTTGAACCAGAGGTCATTGCCGAGCTCTTCGAGCACTTGAATGAGACCGACACCAGTCGCCGGGCAGATCTCGATCGACGTGATGAGTTCGTGCAGCTCAGAAGGCGACAGTGGCGAACGAGGACCATGCGGCGCACGGAGACTCATCGCGGCAGCGGCCGCCGCTTTCGCCAGGTGTTCTACTCCACGCTCATCGAGCGTGACGATGAGATCTTGCCAGTTGCCCGAGTCGCTCAACGGAGCGAGATGGCCTGTGCGACCGAGTCCCCCAGACGAGCGAGCCCGTCGGTCAATTCATCTTCGTTGATGATGATCGGTGGCAGCATCTTCACCGTCGTATCGCCGGCGCCGCACGTCTCAACGATCAAGTGACGCTCGAACGCTGCCTTCGAGATGTTGGTCGCGAGCTCAGTGTCGGCGACATCGAGACCTTGCAACAGACCGTTGCCGCGGACCTTGAACGTGCCGCGGCCGAACTCGCGCGCGAGTTCCTCGAGCGTGGAACGGACGATGTGGCCTCGCGACTCGGTACCCTTTTCCAGGTTGCAGTCGGCCCAGTAGGTCTCGAGCATGGCGGCCGAAGTTGCAAAGGCGAGGTTGTTGCCACGGAACGTGCCGGAAAACTCTCCAGGTGCCCACGTGTCGAGCTCGCGGCGAACGAGGTTGATTGCCATGGGCAGGCCGAGGCCGCTGATCGACTTCGACAGACACACGATGTCCGGGTCAAGCCCCGTGCCTTCGAAGGAGAAGAACGGGCCGGTGCGTCCGACACCCGCTTGCACTTCGTCGGCGATGACGAGCACGCCAAGCTCGCGGCACTGCTCGCGAATGGCGCGCAAATACGCTGGGTCGAACGGCCGCGCGCCGCCCTCACCTTGCGTCGGTTCGATGATGAGTGCGCCGACGCGCTGGCCGTTCACGTCGCTGCGCAATGTGCGCGAGAGGAGCTCGAGGTCTTGGTCGCTGACATTCTCGACATAGGGGAGTGCGACGAAGTCCTTCAAGTGCGCACTCGTCTCGCGTCCGGCGAGAGACGCCGAGATGGACGCGGTGCGATAGGTCATGCCGTGGTAACCGCCCGCGAAGCCGACGACGCCGCGGTTCCCAGTGATGCGTTGGGCGAGCTGCAGTGCGGCTTCGACGGCTGTCGCGCCCGTTGGTCCGACCGTCTGGACGACCATGTCGAGCTGGCGGGGGATGAGGATGTGACGCTGGAGAGCTTCGAGGAAGCGACGCTTTTCTACCGTGAAGGTGTCGAGGCTGTGCAGGACCTTGCCCGCGCGCAGGTGGTCGATTGCGACCTCGACGAAGATTGGGTTGTTGTGTCCATAGGACAGCGCACCCGCGCCCGCGAAAAAGTCGAGGTACGAGACACCGTCCTCGTCGGTGATTGTTGAGCCGTGGGCCGTCGAAAACACGGCCGGCCAACGCCGACAGTAGTAGCGCACATTCGATTCGAGCTCTTCAAAAGTGTCCATGCTGACTCCTTCCGGGGCGTGCACTGCCGTACGTGGCGTAGCCATTTTTTCACGGACAATGCGGGCAGTTAAGTATAGCGGCGCATTCTCAGCGCTTTGTTAACGACAGAAGAGCGCGTCGACAGCGACGTTGCGTGCTCACCGTGTCAGTGAGATGTCTGCCCAATGAACGTTGCGTGATATCGAGCGAGTAACTGCCCCGTGGGATCCGCGTATCACCACGTGGTATCCACAGAATGCGAACAGCGGTCCAATGGTTACAGTTCGGTTACGACTGGCTCACGCGTCACGACCACCCACTGATCTTGTGGGTTGGTGCGAAGAAAGTCCTTCGACTTCACCGAGGGCGTTGTTGAAGAGCGCAGCGATCTCATCGAACTGCAAGCCTCTCTCTCGAGCCGATTGCAGCCATCCTTCGATGAGCAGCGAACGAAGCTCGAGAAACGTCTCGGCGTTGACGGTGAGGGGTGCGGCGATGATGAACGTGCCCACTCCCGGCCGTCCAATCGTGATGCCGCGGTTCTCGAGTTCGCGGTAGGCCTTGAGCACGGTGTTGGGGTTGATCGAGAGGGCCGACACGACGTCTTTCACCTTCGGGAGGCGGTCACCCGATTGGAGGTGGCCAAGTCGAAGCGAGGACTCGACCTGCTGGACTATCTGAAGGTACGTGGGAACGCCGGAGCGGACGTCCAGGGCGAACGAGATCGGCGATTCGTCATGGTCCTCACGGGAGCCAGCGACTTTATCTCTATCTATAGCCATAATTAGTTAATGAATACCACAGAAAACGGACACCATGTCAAGTTTCTGATTGTCGCCCGGAAGTCTCAGACTGTTAGCAGATGGACGGGTGATTCAAAGCATCAGGGGGTGGATTTACGCCCCGAAACGTCGCTCTCGCCTGGAAAAGTCGCGGAGTGCGCGCAACAGATCGACCTTTCGAAAGGCCGGCCAGTATGGGTCGACGAAGGCGTACTCGGCAAAGGCCGACTGCCAAAGGAGAAATCCCGACAGTCGTGACTCGCCGCTCGTGCGAATGACGAGGTCGATGTCGGGCAGGTCCGCGGCGTAGAGGTTGCGCGCAAGGCCCTCGGTATCGATCGACTCGGCAAGGTCATCGGGGTCAACCCCACTCGTGAGCAGTTCGCTGACGAGCGAGCGGCACGCGTCAATGACCTCTTGGCGACCGCCGTAGCACAGCGCGATGTTGACGTTCATATGGGGGTTGGGCACGAGCTCTACCTGCTCGACGGCGCGCTTGGCGGCGTGCGACAACTGGGGCGGGAGGAGGTCGAGGCTTCCGCTCACCGACAGCGAGAAGTGCAGGCGTTGGGCGAGTGCGGGGAGTCGATTGAACAGCTCGGTGAGCACTTCGAAGTACGGCGCTGAGCTCGGCCGAAGGTCGACGCAAGTTCTCGGTGGAAAGAACCCAGGCGGTGACGGCCTTGATGTTGAGTTCGGTGCACCACTCGAGGAGCTCTTCGAGCTTGGACATGCCGGCTTCGTAGCTCGCGCGGTACTCACCGCTCGTCGCTTCGAGCGCGAAGCGTCGGTGCCCGTCGAGGATGACGCCCACGTGGCGCGGCAAGTTCTCCGGCGGCAGCGCGCGCGCCAAACGGCGCTCGTAGTAGCGATACGCCGTTCGTCGAAGAGCCATGAGCATCTCCTTGGATGAGTCTCGTGGGGCTGGCACGAATGGTACGTCAGGGGTGAATCTGGGTACATTCTTACAGTTACGCGGCGGCCGAAGCGGCACGGCGCCTTTCGATCCCGCCCCGGTGATGAGGCGGAGCCCAAAGCGTCGTGGCAGCCTGGGCGGCAGTGATCACCGCGGTTTCGAGGCGCTGGGCGGTGGCGAGGTGATCGGCCGTCCAGAGGATCCGCACCGCTTCTTGTAGGTCTGGCTTCTTGCCAGCCGCCAACTGTTGGCGAACAGTGCTCACGAGTTCACGGTCGTCGCTCGACTGCGGCGCGAGATCCTTCGAGGCGTTCAGGCCCTCGAAGCGGCCCGCGAACTCGTCGTACCACTCGGCGATCGACTTGGACCTGGTGTCGAGGCGTTGGCGGGCGGGGCGCCACCTGTCATCATCTTGGGCGTGGTGATACCAAAGATCGGCGATGTCGTCAGCGGCGAAATGCAGCATGGTCACTCCCGTCACGAGCATGGACACACTGGAGAGTGGGACCGGTTTCGACCCTCTCTCGACGAGGTACGTGCGAAAGGCATCGTCAAGTCGCCGCGACGCCGCCTCCGCACGTTCGCGGTCATCGGAGGGCATCGAGTGAGGGCGCGCCGAAGAACGTTCCCCGCCTGAGGCGGCATTCGCGAGGAAGTCGACGCTCGTCGTGTAGGCGTCGCGCAACGCGGCCCCGAGCTCAGCGGCGGCGCCGCGCGGCCATAAGAGGAGAGCCACACCCGCGCTGACAGCAGTTCCGATCGCGACGTCTTCCAGGCGGACGAGTCCCACGCGCCATCCTGCGGGTTCCAGGACGTTGAAGAGGATCACCAGCGTGAGTGTGAAGGCGGCCTGACCGGCCGCAAAGGAGATCGCCGTGGGCGCAAATCCGGCAATGAGGAGTGCGACGGGCAGGAGAAACCACAGCAGCGTGACGTTGGTGCCCACCAGTTCGACGACGCCTGCACCGATGATGAAGCCGATAAGCGTCCCGACGACCGCTCGCAGCGCGTTCTGTCCGGTGTTGAGCGCGTTCGATCGCAGCACCGAGAGCGTGCCGAGAATCACCCAGAAGGAGTGCTCAACGCTGATCTCTTCAGCAATCAATACGGCCAGGGCGAGACCGGTCGCACCGCGCACACTGTTGTGCAACCAAACTGAGTGGCGTTGGAGGTGCGAGGCGATCCTCGCTCGAGCACTGCCCAAGGGCGTTGTGTCCCCTGGCTCATGACCAAGAACCCGGTCGAAGAACCCTCGTCGTTCCGCCGTGATGGCCTGATCGACGTCCGTGGCGATCCTTTCCACGCCGTAGCCGACCTCGCGTGAGCGAAAGCTGAAATCGAGTGATGAGAACAAGCGGGCGACCGGACTGTCAGTAGTGTTCGGATTCGTCGCGCCCTTGGACGGGCTGAGGGCTGTGGAGAGGTGATGCTCGAGGTCACGTTCCATCTCACTCATCGCGCTCGTGAGGGCAGTTCGGGCGGTCGCGAGCGGTGCAAGAGGCGCAGAGCGCATCTCAAGAAGCGTCGCGCACTCGAGGAGAACCTTTTCGGACGCGCGTTGGACGTCGATCGATTGTGTTTGCAGCGAACTCGGACGGGGGTCGTCGTCGAGTTCGGCGACGACCGTCTGCATCCACGAGATCTCGTCCACTAGACGAACAACGGCGCGCGCTGACGCGCCGAGTCCGGTCGGTCGCCACGGTGTCGCAAGGAACTGACGCTGTAGCGAGGTCACCGGAGCGAGCGTGTCGGGCGTCGGTGCGTGGACTTGTGCCGAGTCCGCCGGGTCACTGTCGATGGAAAGGTGCGACGCGAGGGCGCGGCACGCGACAGCAGCACCGGTGCGCAACGGCAACCTTTCAGGGGCAGGCCAGAGCAACCGCACGGCCAGCAACGCGACACCGGCCGCGAGTCCCCAACCGGCGAGTCGATCCGGAATAGAGGAAAGGGGGACTTTCGTTGCGACGGGAAGGATGAACGCAAGCAGGAGAGCAGTCATTGACCCCGCGATCACCGAACTGACGACGCCGAGAAAGATCACGATGAAGGCGACGACCGCCATGAGCAGCACCGCCGACCAGACAGCTTGGGACGCGAGTGTGCCCAGGCAGATCAGCACTGCCCCGGCTACGGACAGCGCCGCCTGGGTTTCGAGACGGTTGCGCATCAGGCCGGAGAAGTCAACGAACAGCAAGAGCGCGATTGACCCGAAGGCGCTGAAGAGCGCCATCGTTGCATTGTGAAAGACCTCAACGTCGAGCGCGAGTAGGCCCGGCAGCACGATGGCGGTGCGCCCGGCTCGGCGCAGCGCAGCGTAGCCGGGGTCGTGCTGCTGCAGCCACTGGACGAAGCGATCGACCATGAGTCAACACCATACGGTGACTTGGTCGACCGCCGCCCGGTTAGGAGATGAGCAAGCTGCGTTTGATCATTGGAAATGAGTCGGCTGCTTGAACTGCGGCCTGCACGATGAGAGCCGACAGGAGTGACACACCGAAGGCGAGCAGCACGTGACCGGTCCGAAGGACCTCGGCAAGCACGACCGTCGAGATCACCCACGAGAATGAGCCGCGAAGGACGCCGCGAATGAACTGGGATGTCGCATCGGGCCCTTGCTCTTGATGAGTCATGAAGGCCATCAGCATCGTGGTCATCGGGAGCGCGTCGACGAGCCCCGCGAGCAGTGCGCCAAGCTTCGCGGCCATCGTCACAATGATGATCGTGAAGACTGTCGCTGCGACCACACGCATGACCAGCCGAGTGCGGCCATTTCCTTCGACTTCCTCTGGCGATGTCTCGGGCCACCAGCGCAGTGCGAGAGCGAAACCGGCCGCGGTGAGAAGGCCAGCGATCACGGCTGAGAAGTGGAACATACTGACGAGCGTCACTGCGCTGGCGAAGATCGCGAAGGCGCTGAGCAGGGCGAGCACGGGTGAGAGCCGCGTCGTCATCTTGGCGTAGCACCACAGGACAAGTCCCTCGACCATGGAACCGATGAGGATGGCATCGGTCATCGAACCGGTAAATGCGGCGCCGTGCTGCAGCGCCACGAGCCAGAGAAGGGGCAGGCTGGTCAGGGGAAGGCCGATGACCAGTCCGGCGACGGCCGGGCCGAGGCGGCGCTGAGCCACCGTGCCGCCGAGGACCCCCAGGGGGCCAATAACAATGCGAAGTGCGAGGAACAACATGCATTAATTTTACGGGCAGTGGAGCCTCAAATGACTCGGAAAACCAGTGCATAAACCCCACTTACGCCTTGATAAGATAAGTTAATGGTTGTATAACCTCTAAAGCCGAGGTAGAGAAGGAATATCACATGGATGACATCGATCGATCGCTTCTTGTAGCGCTGAGCGACGATGGACGTCTCAGCTACCAGCAGCTAGCGACGCTGGTCCACCTCAGCTCGAACAGCACCGCTGACCGTGTTCGCCGGCTGCGCCAATCGGGCGTGCTGGCCGGCTTTCACGCGGAGATCGACCTTGGCGTCCTGGGGCACACGCTGCACTCGCTGACCGACGTCAGCCTCAAAGAGTCAGTCGATCGTCACGAGTTCGAGCGAGATCTCGAAGGCGTGCCGCAGGTGTTGAGCGCGGTCCACACGACAGGCGGGTTGGACTATCAGCTACGCATCGTCAGTCGAAACACCGATGAGCTGCAGTCGGTGCTCGACGCGCTCCAACACATTGGCACGAGGGACGTGCAGAGCCGCATCGTGTTGGGCGAGACGACGTACTCGCCAACTCGGCTCCTCTAGAGATTTGAAATCACGCGCGTCAACTACTCTGACTGCGCATGGAACGCGTACGCGATGACGGATACGTGGTGAGTGATGACCAGGCACGTCTTGACATTCCTCAGATTCATCGGTGGTTGAGCGAAGAGGGCTACTGGTCACTTGGCAGAACGTACGAGCAGGTGGAGACGTCAATGCGGCGCTCAATTGTGATTGGGTGTTACGAACCCGAGGGAGGTCAAGTGGGTCTCGCACGCTGGGTAACCGACGAGGCGACGTTCGCGTGGCTCTGCGATGTATTCGTCGACGTCGGATCTCGCGGTCTCGGCCTCGGCGAGTTCATGGTCAAAGCGGCGATCGAACATCCTGGTGTTGACGGACTTCGTATTCGCTTGCTCGCTACGCGAGACGCCCATGGGTTGTATGCGCGCTTTGGATTCAACGACGTTGATCCTCATCGATTCATGGAGTTGCGCCCATGATGGCCAACAATCCGAATCCGATAGGCGCGCGCTGAGATTGAGGTCAACTCAGAATGGCAATTACGAGACACAGATTGAAACTCGTGAGTACTGCCATCGTCGTCACAGTGGTGGCGATAATGACTGAGCGGTAGGTTCTGTAGGGCAAGCGACTCAGGCTTCAACGTCCACACCGGGGAGGAACTCTGAACCATCGACCCACACCTAAGGGATTCGTGGCCAGATCTGCGATGACCGCCTTCGTTGCCGCATCGATCGCGCTGTTCACAATGGGCGCCTGCGTTGCAGGAAGCGGCGCCGCCGGTTCGTACCAGTCTGCGAGCTCCGGCAATTTTTGCAAGACGATCAAAACCTTCGCAGTGGCCGAGCCGCCAACCTACGTCACCATCTCCACGTATCACGTGTGGGCAAAGCTGTACCTTCCCGCATACGAGAAATTGGCGTCGGAAGCACCCAGCTCGTCAGTGAAGAAGCTGCTGACGGAAATCGTGACAATTCTGAAGTTCGAGGAGCACGCCACGAGCCTGACCAAACTCGAGAAATACGTCGTTACTAATAGCGCAATATGGAAAAAGGGCGTTCTTCAATTGACCGAGTCGACTATTACGTGTGCCACCGCGTAGCTCCATCCGGTCAACGCCTGACATCAAGATGAGATGACCAGCGAGTCCTAGGCCGCGAAGCACCCGGTTGCCGGTGAACTGGTGCCGAGTGAGTTATGCGCGATCGCTCCCTCGGCGGGCACGACGGAGAGCGCTAACCCGTTCCATACGATGACGAAGCGTTTATTGTCTCGCGGCCACACACGCAGGAACGGACCGCCGTCTCTTGCAGCTCGCGCCCAGGCCGTTCCCGACCGGGGCAGTGAACCGTTGAGCGTCTTGTACCTCTGAACTGCCGCGCTCACCATCGCGTAGTCGGTTCGGCAGGCCTTTATCGCCAATTCTCTCGCACCGTTGTCCCCGCCCTTGGTAGCGACAGTGGTGGGCGTGGTGGCCACGATCGCTCCTCCACCAGGCATCGTCGAGGGTATTCCCGTGATCGTCGAATTTGGGGTGTACCCCAAACCCCCGAGGGCGACTGCGGCCATAAGGCCCAAGATCAGCACAACGATCAATAGAGCGAGCAGAGACGAGCCACGTTCGGTATCTTCGAAACCCAGAAATCGTCGGTGGCTCTTCAAGATGTTCATGCTAACTCGGTGTTTCTTCACATCCGGGCGTGAGAATACTTGCTCCACGAGACGAAGTTGGCAAGTCCGATTCAGCGGCAGCGCACCTCCGTGATGCGCGGGCTGTCGTGCTCACTCTCAGCTGATGATCTCAATCCGATTTCGTCCTTGGCGAGGCTGCAGTCTCCTGGAAAGAAGTCCCGACCCTCCGATAACCATCGGCACGACTGCCAGGAGGATCAGGTACACGTAACCGAGCCAGCGGGTCTCGGGAAAGAAGTACTCATAGTTCGATGGACCGCCGAATGCGCTCCACGCGAGATAGGTGACGAAGAACACACCAGTGAGCGCGCTCAGGGTCTCAACCGTCGGCAGTGCGAGGCGCGCACCTGCGCGTGGAAACTCGACGCGCCGTATCAGCAACGCGATCGCCACGCCAAAGGCCAACATGAGGAATGGGACACAATCGTCCAGCACGGTCTGGGCGGTGGACGTGCCGGGGAATCCTCCTTGGTTCCACGCGGCCATCCATCTTTGCGTTAGTTCCCACGCGATCTGCGCTAGAGCGACGATGACTTGACCAGGATGCGACAACCGGATGCCCTTGAAGCCATGAGCGCCGCTGATGTACTGCCCAAGCATTGTCGGGAAAAGCCGCGCGACATAAATGAGAACGCCGCCAGCACCCGCGGCGAGAATCGATGGTCCCGCCAGTCGTCGACCGCGTCCGTGGACGATCTGTCGCACAGCGCACACCACGGTAAAGAGAACGATCGCCGCGAGCACCAACAAGAGGAGCCCCATCGCCACCGTGAGAACCCCGGTCGTCGCCGAGACTGGTATCGGGTGGTAGCGACGACCGCTCCATGCAAGCATGGCTCTCGACCAGAAGTCGAGCATGATGACGACCATCAGCGCAATGAGCGCAAAACCTGTGCCAAGCGCCGCACGAGCTTGGCTACCGGCGCTGACTGATGCGTTCGAGAAACCGAGGTCACCCACACGAGCAACGAGCCCCTTGAACACGATGTTGACGCTTCGTCGAAAATCGGTGGGCCGGTCAGCGAACTCTTGCTCTAGGTGGGCGACGAACTCTTCGCCGTAGCGCTCGCGCCACGCGGGTGGATACCAGCGAAGGAGCCGCGTCGCGCGGCGATCACCGTCGTAGGTGGTTTTCACGCCAGAGTCCAAGAACGCTTGAGACGAGCTTGGCCGGTCTTCAGGATCTTCTGCTGCGCGGTGAAGTAGTCGGCGAGCACCGAGGCGCCGAGCGCAGTCAAGCGATAGGGGCGTCGACGATCATCTGCTTTCAGGGCGGTAATCAGTCCCCGGCTCTCGAGTCGAGCGAGCACTTGATAGAGCGTGCCAGGAGGCAGGTGGACGCCAGCGAATTCCTCGACATCCTTGACGAGGGCGTACCCATGTTTCTCGCCGCCCGCGAGGCTCGAGAGCACGAGTGCCGCAGCGCCGGCGTTTCGTCCAAGTCCTTCTAGAGAATTGGTCATCGCACGACTATATCGATAAGCGATGTATCCGTCAAGGATCTAACCGACTACTTGTCACGCTTCGGCGCGACGGTTTCCATCGCCTCTCTCTTCGACAAGATGGCCCCCGCTTGCAAAGTGGCATGCGGTTGCGGTCTGATGGTCACGTTGGACGGGCGGAGAAAGAGGGGGAAGGGAATGACCAGCGACCTGGAATGGGGTGCTTCTTTTGCAAAGGCATCCACCGGCGCCATGAGTTTCTATGACGAGATTATGGTGCCGAGGCTGTTCGAACCTTGGGCTCGACTGTTACTCGACGAGCTGAATCCTGAGAGTGGACAGGCTCTCCTCGACGTCGCATGTGGACCTGGAACGGTGTCTCGACTTGCCGCGCAACGCGTGGGTCCCAGCGGGCGCGTCACGGGTTGCGATTTGAGTCCCGCGATGCTAGACCTCGCACGCTCGAAGGCCTCGATTGACGAGTGCGCGCCAATTGAGTATCTGCAATGCTCAGCCGACGCACTCGACGTCCCGGACGACAGCTTTGATCTTGTGACCTGTCAGCAGGGCTTGCAGTTCTTCCCCGACCGAGGCTTGGCATTGGCCGAAATGCAGCGGGTGTTGCGTCCTGGTGGCAGGCTCGGCGTCTCTGTGTGGTGCGCCATCGAAGACTGCCCTCCGTTCCTCGCCCTCGCAACCGCCTTGGAAGAGGTCCTTGGTACTGAAGTCGCAGACACGTACAAAGGCGGCCCGTGGGGATTCGGTGATTCGACAGTGTTGGCCCGACTTGCGAGCGACGGTGGATTCACGGACGTGGAGGTGCGCAGATACGAACTGCCGGTTGTCTTCGAGGGCGGTCCTGGTCAACTGCTGTTGACGCTGCACGCGGCCTCGGTGGCAACGACCCTCGCCCTACTTTCTGATGCGGACCAGTCGGCACTTGCCGCAGCGGTGGAGAAAGCCTCGCGTCACATCACCGTAAATGGAGTCGTGCACTCACACGCGGCGTCACACATTGTGACAGCGAGAGTTACTAATGGTTGAAAGTTGGAGGAGGCTGTCGCACGACTGCATTCCGATTGCCTGACTTCGACGGCCGACGCGGACGAACAACCCTCTTCAGATCCTCTCGACGACGAGATGATCTGGTTCAAGCGACATGAGAAACTCCGCTGCGTCGAACAGCTCGCTTGCTGCGGCGACACCGATCTTCTTGTTGTTACCGCCCAGAATTCGCATCGTAGCCTCGACGACGATCGGCGCACTGACGGCATAGATGTCGCGCCCTGTCGCGTTGACTCGACGTACTTCGGAACCACGACGCGCCATGACGTCCACCAGAAAAGTCTGGGACGAGCGGCCCGCCTCGTCCGTCGCCACCGGCGGGGGCGTGTTCGGGTCGGTGAGATCTGCAAGGGGAGTCAGGTTCAAATACGAGTGGATCTCTAGTGTCGGCAGATGACGCGAGAGCGTAATGATTTCACTGAGAGGCACTTCTACGACCTCTTCAACTCCGAATGGATCGGGGAAGTCCCACATCCGGCTCGGAGGCGGGTCTTCGAGAAGTTGCAATCGATTTCCCGACCACACCACCCGCGGCACGGTATTGCGTTCTCCTGTTGCGCGGGTACACAGTGTCGGCTGCCAGCTATCCAGCGCAGTGGCGATGCGGACGTCGTCCGCTCCATCCCAATCGCCAACCGCGACGGTTGCAAGAAGGTCTGCTAACCCGCCGTAAAAGGCCACCGCCGGCGCGACGACGATGCCAGCAGTCTCACTTTGTACTGCATACTTTTCGAAAGTGGCAGCCGCAGACGCCTGCTCCGCGGTGAGATCCAGATAATGGATTCGTCCTCGAATCACGGCCTCAATCACCGGCGACGCGGTGTCCAAAAACGGGCCAGCGCAGTTGATGACAGCGAGTGCGCCATCGAATGCTCGATCGAGCGACAAGGGATCCTCGATCGAGGCCACGCGTACCGCCGAGCCCGGCGTAGTCTCTGCGACGACATTCAATTTCGCCTCGTTGCGGCCGCACAACAGCGGGGGTATTCCGCGCTTCACTAACTCTGACGCCACAAAGCAGCCAGTGTGTCCTGCCGCTCCGTACACGGCCACAACCGCGCCGGGGATGGAACGGCGGGCAGCCTCTTTCTCAGCCACAGTTTGATCGGACGTCATTCAAAGAATCCTTCATCGACTCCTAATCAACTTTCACCCGAACAAGATTTGATGCCCGTCCTATTCCCTCAAGGTGCGGAGGTCGGCCTCGACGATCACGTCAACCGCGCGACCCGGGTCAGTGAGACAGAGATCGACGTCGTGCGCGTCGACAACAAGCCAGAAATAACGGTGCTTGGCTGGCAGAGCCGCGAAGACGAATTGAATCGTGAGACGCCTGTCGCCGAGCCCGCCTGGTTGGAGATGACGCCGAACGTCCCAGAGCAGTAAACCGGGGTCTAGATCGTTGAGCGAATAGTCAGTGCGGACCCACCGTTGACCCCATTCGCCGAGGCCGAGAACGATTGGTAGTAGCTCCTGGCCGGCCTCCGTCAAGGAGTACGTGATCTCGTGGTTGTCGACGACGCGCTCGATGATCCCGGCCCGATCGAGATCCTTCAGTCGTTTGGAAAGGAGTGTTGGCGAGCAGGTGGGGACTCCACGTCGAATTTCGTTGAATCGGGTGCTGCCGACAAGCAACTCACGCAGAATCAAGGGCGTCCAGCGCTGGCAGAGTAACTCGGCGGCCTTAGAGACCGGACAGAACTGGCCATACCCGTCCACAGATCTCGACACTATCGCTGCGCTCCACTATTTGTACTTTCAGGGTAAGCATCGTCGTAGGACAATGGCCCGATTGACGTCCGTGCTGCTCGCTCTGTTCAGGTTTCGCGGCGGTTGCAAGTTCGCGGCATCCGCGTGGTGATCGCAAACCGTTCAGCCCGCCCTATCGAGATTCAGGACAACAAGGCCCAGTGAGTTACCAAGAGGAGGAGAAGCGTTATGAATGGTATGAAGGATTCCGCGGACGACGAGCTCAAGGCACGGCACCGTGCGATGTGGTCGATGGGGGACTACCCGGCAGTGGCGAGCGAGGTAATACCCGACCTCGGATCCATTTTGGTAGACGCCTGTGGTGTGCGAAAGGGTGACAAAGTGCTTGACGTGGCGTGCGGATCGGGTAACGCCGCCATTCCGGCCGGTCTTCGAGGCGCGCGGGTCACCGCGTGTGATCTGACTCCGACCTTGATCGAAGCCGGACGTCGCGCGGCCGCGGTTCGGGGAGTCGAGATCTCTTGGCGAGAGGCCGACGCCGAGTCGCTGCCGTTCGATGACGACGAGTTTGACGTGGTGATGTCATGCGTGGGGGTCATGTTCGCTCCTCATCATCAGTCAAGCGCCGATGAGCTGCTGAGAGTGTGTCGCCCTGGCGGCACGATCGGTCTCGTGAGTTGGACCCCGGGGGGATTCGTCGGTGAGATGTTCTCCGTCATGAAGCCCTACACGCCACCCCCACCCCCGGGAGCGCAAGCGCCACCACTGTGGGGTGACGAGCGTCACGTGCGCGGGCTCTTGGGGGACAAAGTGAGCGACGTCGTAACGTCCCTTCGGGTGGCGACGGTGAGCCGGTTCCAGACGCCGGAGGAGTTTCCCGCCTACTTCAAGGCAAACTACGGGCCGACCGTTGCTGCTTTCCGGGGACTGGCGAACGATCCCGACCGAGCCAGCGCGCTTGAACACGAGCTCGTCAACCTCGCTCGACGATACGACCGAGGTAGTGGCGACACGATAATGGACTGGGAGTACCTCTTGTTGACTGCTCGACGCCTCAACTAACGCCGCTAGATCGACGAGCACTTCCTCCTTACCGGACTTCACAGGCTGATGAGTAGTGCTCGTTGGCGATCCATCACGCGTGAAGTTTCCTGGTGGTGGGGCGCTAATTTCGCAGGGATTGGTTGATCGGCGAACGAACGACCTGGACTTTTTTCGCTCCTCCGAACAGGCGTTGGCCGAGCGCTTTCCGAGCGTCGTGGAGTCATTACGGCAGGAGGGATTTGAAGTCGACGTGCAACGATAAATGGTCAACTTCGGAAGACGTTTGGTCCCACTGCTATGTCTGATTGGATAGATATTGGTTCCATTTCTCAACGGCCTCGGCCTTACTCAGGGCAGCAACGTCAGACTGAGAAAGGCCAACCTTGGTGATGAGATTTCTGACTAGCTTCGCGTCAAGACCTTCAGGTGGAACTTCTAAGTTTTCAGGAGCAGGGCGTGGGGGCAATACTCCATCATTGACGCACCGATAGAAGTCCTGCTCTGAAACGTGAAGTTGTTCTCTCAAAATCGATGCCACGAGCGAGGGATCGTTGATGGATCCGGAACCGTGTGAGACTCTCGTGTACAAAATCTCGCCCGTATTCAGGCGGAGTGAATAGCGAAAATGATTGCCTGTTTTGCCCTCAGCGCTCGCGGTTCCCTTCTTGGTCCAACCTTCAGTTTCGACAAATTTCTTATGATCGGAATGCGCGAGCGGCCGGGGCATCAATCCCCAAAGACTGCATGCTCAAGCTCTTTTCGGTCGCCTGCGTGAAGTGCAATGCGCAATGCAAGCCATCGGTTCTGGACGTGGTTTGGAGCCCCTTGCAGGTCCTCGTACCAACTTTGCGCGTAATCAATCAATGCGTCGAGAAAATCCTCGGTCGCAGAATCCAGGTCCGGGCCGACCGCGTGCGCCGAACCGTCAGCCAACCAGAAGGCAACCTGGTCGTCAGTTACTGAGGACAGAACCTCAAAGGGGGCTCGCGTCGCAAGCAACTCCTCCAATAATTGCGCATCGATCGTTGCCACGGGACGATCGCGAGTAATCACCGAAGGTACGCCTGCTTCCGCCGCGGTCAGGAGATCGCTGAAGTTGTCCCTCGCTGAGCGTGACTTATAACGCTGCCCCATCGCCTCAAATGCCCGAATTCGCTCCATGTTTATATGGTACCAGGTGTACCAGTGGTACGCATGGCCGACCTGCGCGTATTTCTCAAGATTCTCCCTTTAAGACAGATGCGACGCTTCCAGAGTTTGACACCACCTGTGAAGGGTGGTGGCTTTGTATCGGCCCAGCCAGACGCCGAAACGCCTTTAGTTTTAGGGCTATTCGAGTCCACCATCAGCTTCCAAACGTCGCAAGACAAACCGGGCGAACGCCAAAATAATCGACTTTGCCCCGCCTTGGGCATAACGCGGGCATAAAGGAGCACTTTTTCAGGCCCAAACGGAGTATTTTCGAGTGCTTGCCTCGATGGAGAAATCTAACTTTACCAGGCATTACGAAGCACCCCCAACGGGATTCGAACCCGTGCCGCCACCTTGAAAGGGTGGACATTACTCGCGGGGAAGTGCGCCGCAAGTGCTGATCACAGGACAATTTTCATTGTCGCGTCTCCGTTTACGGCTGTCGCGGGCGTTCGACGGGCGTCAGGGCCGTGATATTTCAGGACTCACGTTCAATTTGGGCGGCTGTTTCGTTCGAGACGGTCTTCTACCGCGACATTCCAGTGTCGCGACTCTTCTCGTTCTCCTCTGGGAACATCTCTTGAAGCAAGAATTGAACTCTCGGCAATATCCGATGTGACGGATAGTAAGACACCAAAAGATCGAGTCCCTGCTCGGCCGTTGTGAGCCCGCATAGCTTGTACAACTCGCGGATGTCGTCTTGATCGCGCTCGACTCGCGACGCCATGAGTTTCATGGCCAGCAGATATTGGGGCGACGCGGCCGCGACACTGAGGTGCTGCCCTTCGTAAACACCGATTTGATTTTCATCCTCGCCCGGCAGGAACGCTTTCGCGCCGTCGTTAAGCCAGTCGGGTTCCAGGTTCATTCGTTCAGCCACTCGAGACGCCGCGGTCCGCACTTCGCTGGAGGGCACGAAAACGGCGTCAACGTCGGCTGTCGACCTTCGTGTGTCGTACGCAATTGCCATCGCAGCCCCGCCGACGATGAATACTTCTCCTCGAACGTTGAGTATCTTCAGTTCCTCGTCAAGTTCCCCGAGTGCTTCAAGCAACTCTCGACGACCGAGAAGTGCCACTATGCGTATTCCAATGCGCCCTGCGTTACGAAGACACCGCGACGGGCGAGCGAAATTGGGCTGTGGACGAGTGCATCGGCGTGCAGAGACGAGACGCCCGAGACAAACCACCATTCGTTTAGAAAGAAGGATTCATTGTTTACCCACGCCGGGGCGACAACGCCATGAGACGCGCACGCGAACTCGACCATTCCGGCCACGAGGGCGTCATAGCGATCGCTACCCGTGGTTTGGGGCGGATCGGCCGTTATCAGGACTCGGGTCTCCCAATCAGACTTGTCATAGCGCTCTAAGAAGCGAAAGGCCAATCGAGTGGCGGCGCTGGAGTCCCCCTTAGAGAGGCAAGCCGCAACCTCCTCGGCTAGCTCACGTACAGAGTTTTCTTTCCACGGCATCGTTCCATCGTAGGGCTCCTCCTCAACATCGGCGGGCCTCTGGTCAGTGGTCAGTCCGCCGAAGTGTGCCGTTGAGTTCGCCCGAAGTGGTCACAACTGAGGCAAAATTTGGGCCATCCAAACCTCTGCGCTTACAGGATTCGAGGGCATGTGTCGCGACATGGTGAACACCTCCCAGGAGAGCTGGTGGCGGTTTTGGCGGGAATTGTGCTGGTACCGGCGGTGAGAGCCTAAATTTCCCGGATTCGCTGGTCGCCGCGGGTAACTCCATTAGCCCCTTGCGCGTCACCGGCGTCAATGGGCGCTGAGCGCAGAATTTTTGACGCCGAATCATGCCAAATTCGAAGTTTGGGCCGAGAGGAGAAAAATACCTTGACCAGGAAATATCTAGC
>CAWIZQ010000008.1:0-458701 GCA_963840595.1 uncultured Acidimicrobiaceae bacterium | reverse complement strand
GACGCGATGAACTCCAGGAGGTCCTTGTTGATGACGTCGGCGTGCGTGGTGCACATGCCGTGCGGATAGCCCGGATACACCTTCAGCGTGCCGTTCTTGAGCAACTTGATCGTCTTGAGCGACGCGTCAGCGATCGGCACCACCTGGTCGTCGTCACCGTGCATCACGAGCGTCGGTACGTCGATCGACTTGAGGTCTTCGGTTTGGTCGGTCTCGGAGAAGGCCTTGATGCCGTAGTAGTGAGCGTTGACGCCGCCCATCATCCCCTGACGCCACCAGTTCCGAATGACACCTTCGGAGACCTTCGCGTCCGGACGGTTGAACCCGTAGAACGGACCCGACGCCACATCGAGAAAAAACTGCGCGCGATTGAACCCGGTTCCCTCTCGGAAACTATCGAACACTTCAATCGGAGTGCCTTCGGGGTTTGACTCGGTCTTGAGCATGAGCGGCGGCACCGAGCTGATGAGAACCGCCTTGGCCACGCGACCCTTACCATGCTGAGCGACGTAGCGCGCCACTTCGCCGCCTCCGGTGGAGTGGCCGATGTGCACGGCGTCGCGAAGGTCGAGATGGTCGGCTACAACTGCGGCGTCCGCCGCGTAGGTGTCCATGTCGTGACCCGTCGATGTCTGAGTGGAACGACCGTGACCCCTGCGGTCATGAGCCACCACGCGATACCCGTGCTGAAGGAAGAACATCAACTGCGCGTCCCAGTCGTCCGAACTCAGAGGCCAACCGTGGTGAAAGACGATTGGTTGTCCGCTTCCCCAGTCCTTGTAAAACAGTTCGGTTCCGTCGTCGGTGGTGACGTAGGGCATGCTGTTCTCCTCTTCAGTAGGCCGCTTAACGTCCGCGGCACGCTCATTGCCAAGCTCTCCTTCAACGACGCAGTCGGCCTGACTCACCAACTATGACAAGCCGCCACACAGGTCGCAAGTGAAACTTGAACATCGTGGTCCTCGACTTCTTGTAGGACAGTCCCTACCTTGAGTGGCGCGCGAACAGTCCGACACGAGCCTCGTCAGACCAGTAGGTCGGACTCCAGAGCATCTCGAACGTCCCTCAGCGCGACGTCGAAGCGTTGCGCAATAATTTCACGATGCCGTCTTTATGTGGTTGAAAGGTCTGCCGTGATGTCGACTCAGCGCTCAAGGCAAACGCGGTGAGCGAGCAGGCCCCTAGCGACCCGCCTCGGGCGATCACGAGTTCACCGAATGGACTACTCGCACTGCTCTGCACCGCTCAGCTCGTGCTCACTTTGGACTTCAGTATCGTCAACGTCGCGCTCGCGACCATACAACGTCAGCTTCACTTTTCACCGGGCGATCTCCAATGGGTCGTAACTGGCTACGCGCTGACGTTCGGTTCCTTGCTACTCCTCAGCGGACGCGCCGGCGACCTGCTGGGTCGGCGCCGACTGTTGATCATCGGCCTCATCGTCTTCGTGGTGGCCTCGTTAACGTGCGGACTTGCGCAGGACGCGGTCATGCTCGTCATCTCGCGCATCGTCCAGGGCGTTGGCGGGGCGATGATTTCCCCAACCGCGCTAGCTCTCCTGACAACGAACAACCCCGAAGGCCCCGCGCGGAATCGAGCCATTGGACTGTGGCAGGCCGCCGCCGCCGGCGGAGCGTCTCTGGGCGTGGTGCTCGGCGGAGTGCTCGTCGAATACGTGAATTGGCGGGCGATCTTCCTGATCAACGTGCCCATCGTGGCCGCGTTGGTCTTCTTCGTCCCACGTCTGATCCCTGCCAACCCGCGTCAGCGAAACGTCAACCTCGACTTCCCGGGCGCGACCCTCATCACGTTCTCATTGGCGTCGTTGATCTTCGGATTGAGTCAAGGCGAAGAGCGAGGATTCGGATCCGCGCAGTCGATGGTTGCCTTGATCGTGTTTGTCGTACTCGGCGTGTCGTTTGTGGTCGTCGAGCGACGCTCGTCCAATCCGATGCTCCCGTTTGCTGTCCTCGCCGGTCGCAGCCGCCGGGCGGCTGACGGCGCGATGCTGACGATGGGATCCATCACCGTCGCCTACACCTTTTTCGCGTCTCTCTATCTCCAGCGGGTGCTGCACTTCGAGCCTCTCGTCACGGGCTGTGCTTCATCCCCGCCACGTTGACCGTCATGGGTACGTCGACCCTTCTCACGCGACGACTTCTCTCGCGCGTCGGAGTGAAGTCGCTACTCGTGGCTGGACTCATCAGCGTTGGCTTGGGACAGCTATGGCTGTCGCACATCACCTCCAGCGGGGCATATTGGCCCAACGTCCTTCCCGGACTACTGCTCACGGCCTTCGGCATGGGACTCGCCTTTCCTGCCGCATCGATCGGCGCCGTCGCCGGCGTAGCCGCCAATCAGCAGGGAACCGCAGCCGGGCTCCTCAACACAAGCCAACAAGTGGGGTCCGCCGTCGGACTCTCGATCCTCGCCACGATCGCCGCGGCCGCCTCACGCGGTGCGGGCGCCACGCTCACCACAGGTTTTCGACTGTCCTACCTCGTCGCGACCGGCTTCGCCGTTCTCGGCATCATCCTCGTCCTGTCACTGCTCAATGGCAAAGAGTGCGAACGGCAACTGGCCATGCAACAGGGCGCTGCGACGCCGGCGCGATCCTAAATCAGCCCTCTACTTCGACTCCGACGATCTGAGGAACCCCTCGCCGCTCGATATCCGCGCGGCGTAGGCAATGGGAACAATTGTCAGTATCAACACGAACACGACGACGGCGTTGACTTCGGGCAGCTCTTGACCGCGCAAGATGGCGCCGAAGATCCACAGGGGCAACGTGTTCTGCGCACCCGCTGTAAAGGTGGTGACAATCACTTCATCGAAGCTGAGGGCAAAGGCGAGCAGACCGCCTGCAATGAGGGCGGTCTTCAGCATCGGCAGCGTGATCAGTCGAAACGTTTGCGCCGGTCCGGCCCCAAGGTCGGATGACGCTTCGATGAGCGATGTTGAAGTACGACGCAGGCGGGCCACCACATTGTTGAAGACGACGACCATGCAAAACGTCGCATGTCCGACGATGATCGTGTAAATCGAGAGGTCGATGTGCGTGAGATTGAACGCCGACTGCAACGCGAGTCCGGTGACGATGCCGGGCAGGGCGATCGGAAGCACCAACATGAGCGAGACGGTGTCGCGACCGAAGAACCGAAAGCGATGGATGCCAAAGGCCACCAACGTGCCCAGGATGAGAGCGATGGCCGTCGCGGCGAGGCCGGCCTTCACGCTCAGCCACAGAGCACTGCGCACAGCCGGGTCGTCGAAGGCAACCGCAAACCAGTGCGTAGTCCAGTGTTGGATCGGTAGTGACTGGACGTTCGACTTGTCGAAGGCAAAGAGCACGATGACCAGCAACGGCCCGAGCAGGAAAAGCACGACGAGTACTGACAAGACCGCCAGCCCGCCCCGCGAAAGTCTCGAGAGTCTCATATGGCGTCAAAGGCGCCGGCCGCGCGCGCCAAGAAGAGATAGATAGCCATGATGGCAATCGACACGAAGGCGAGTGCTGCGGCGAAGGGCAAGTCTCCGCCGTTGATCGCGCTGTCGTAGATCGCGTTGCCAATGAAGTTCGAGTTCGATCCACCGATCAAGAGCGGTGTGATGAAGTCGCCCAGTGTGAGTGAAAACGTGAAGATCGACCCCGCGACAACACCCGGAAGGATCAGGGGAAAGAGGATGCGGCGAAACGTAAACCAACTTCCCGCACCAAGGTCCGAGGACGCTTCGAGGAACGAGTCGGGCACGCGCTCGAAGGCGCCGTAGATGGGCACGATCATGAACGGCAACCACAGGTACGAAAAGACAATCCACATCGCGGTGTTGGTGTAGGCCACGTTGGTGATCGGCAGACCCAAGTGCCGCTCAAAGTCCGGCAGCACTCCGTGGTTCGAGAGAATGTTGATCCACGCGTACACGCGCGCCAGGTAACTCGCCCACAGCGGGAGAAACACCAAGGCGAGAAACGCCTGACGCACGCGGCGCTGGGCGATCTTGGCGATGAAGAAGGCAAAGGGCAGCGCGATCACCGCGTCGGTCACCGTTACGAGCAGTGCCATGAGCAACGTACGCAGAATGATCGAGCCGTACACCGACTGCGTGAAGATCTGGGAGAAGTTGGCCCACGTCCACTGGTAGATGATGTTGCCGGTGAGCGAGTTGACGCTGAAGAACGCGGTCACCAGTAGCGCGACGAGCGAGGCGATGTAGACGACCAGGAACCACATCAGTGGCGGCGTCAACATGAAGGCCCCACGCAACCAGGGGCGGCGCCACAGCGCCGCCCCCAGTCGTTGGCGAGTTCTCGAGCTTGAGGACAAGCGTTATCCCGTTATCTGCGTCCAGGCCTGTTGCCACTGCGTAAAGTCCACGCAGTCGTTCTGCCCGTTGTCGCACGTGGACAGTGGCGTCTTCCAGAACTTGATGGTCTTGAAGTAGGACTGCGGGCGCGTTCGCGTGGTACGCGGCACACCCGCCCTTTTGCAGCGTGTTCATGATCGGACAGGCCAGCGTGTTGGCCGGGGTCTCACCGTAGGAGATCGCGTCTTCGGCCTGGATCTTGGGTGTGGACATGTACGCCATCCACTTGTATGCGCAGTTCGGGTCCGGCGCGTTGGTGGCGAGCATCCACGTATCGGCCCAACCGGTCGCCCCCTCCTTGGGGATTGTGTCATTGACCGGTGCCTTCGCCGCCTTCAGCGTCGACGTCTGGTACGGCCACGCTGCTCCCACGACGGTCTCACCGTTTTGAAACAGTGAGATCTCCTGACTCGCGAGGTCCCAGTACTTCTTTACCAGCGGGTGCTCCGCCTTCAACAGGTTGACGGCCGCGTTGAACTGGGGCTGGGTCAACTCGTACGGATCGGTGATCCCGAGGCTCGGCTTCGATGACTCTAAGTACAGCGCGGCGTCAGCGATCTGGATCGGGTTATCGGGAATCGTGATCTTGCCCTTGTACTTGTTGGAGTAGATGACCGACCACGACGTGGGGGCCGTCTTAAAGGTCTTGGTCGAATAGAGCAGGACGTTAGGCCCGAACTCGAAGCTCACTCCGTAGTGGTAGCCGTTGATGGTGTTGAACGACGGCGACTTGAGGAAGGGCTGAAACTCGCTCCACGAGGGGATCAGTTTGATGTTGATCGGCTTGACGTCACCGCCGTAGATGAGCCGCAGGTCGGCGTCGCCGGACGCGGAGACCAGGTCCCACTGGTGACCCCCGCCGTTGGCCATGAGCGAAACCATCTCGCTGGACGAACCGGCGTACTTGACGTTGACCTGGCACCCGGTGGTGTTCTCGAAGGGCTTCACCCACTCGGGCTGCGTGTAGCCCTCCCAGGCAATGATGTTCAACTTGCCCTCGCCCTTGCCGATGGACGTCGGCGGCTTCATGCCCTGGGTCGGCGGCGTGCCCAACGAGGCACCCGCGGTGCCGCCGAGCACGATCGGCACGACGAATGAACCGAGCAGCGCAACGCCCGCGGCCGCACTCGCCCACCTCACATACCGTGATCTCTTCATTTCTCCCCCTGTTGTTTAGTGCGGCTGAGCTTCAGCAACACTGTGTGATGCAAGTGCAAAGGCGTCGTCGGGGTCCCAGGTCAGAACCACGGGACTCTCGAGGTCGAGGCTATTCCGTTCTGCGCCGCCGGACCGATTCTGACGAGCGACGGTCATCGTCGAACCGTCACTCAGGCGAACGGTGAACCTGGTCACCATGCCGAGGTACGCGACGTCCTCGATACGCCCCTCGGCGCCCGGACGACCGGCGAGGCTCGTGCCTTGTGAGATCTCGATCTTCTCGGGTCGAAGGACCGCGCGCCCGGTCGGTGTCTCGATCACGTTCGAGGTTCCGACGAAGGACGCGACGAACTCGGTCGCCGGTCGCTCGTAGACCTCGGCGGGGGCACCGATCTGCTCGATCTGACCGCTGCGAAAGACGGCCAGGCGATCGCTCATAGTGAGCGCCTCTTCCTGGTCGTGGGTGACGTAGATAAAGGTGATGCCGATCTGGCGCTGAATGCGCTTGAGCTCGACCTGCATCTCCTGACGCAGTTTGAGGTCCAGGGCGCCCAGCGGTTCGTCGAGCAAGAGCACTTGGGGTTCGTTGACGATGGCGCGAGCGAGGGCCACGCGCTGGCGCTGTCCGCCCGAGAGTTGAGCCGGTCGGCGCTCGGCGAACTCGGTCATCTGCACCATCTCGAGGGCGTCACCCACACGTCGCGCGAGCTCGTCTTTGGGCGTGTGTCGAACGCGAAGGCCGTACCCTACGTTTTGGGCCACGCTGAAGTGAGGGAACAGGGCGTAATCCTGAAAGACCGTGTTGACGTCTCGTTGGTACGGCGGGGCACCCGTGACGTCAACCCCCCGCAGCGAAATGGTCCCCGCGTCGGGTACTTCGAACCCCGCGATGAGCCGCAACAGCGTCGTCTTTCCAGATCCCGACGGTCCGAGCATGGTGAAGAACTCACCACGAAAGACTTCGAGGTCGACATCGTTCACCGCCACGCTCGAACCAAATCGCTTCGTGATGCCCCGCAGCAGGATTCCTTGACTAGAGTCCCCTGACTCGCCGCTTCGTTGATCCATGCTCGCCATTTGGCAATCAATCATGCCAGGTGTTCCGATGGATCTTTGTTCTGGCAGTCCGAACTCGTTTCGTCGAACTACGCCGCGCTCGCCGAGAGTTCGCGCGTGCGTTCAGCGTGGCTGGCCGAGGACATCAGACCTGATGGACGTAGGTGTCGACGTTGTGCGGAGGCCGATTCGTCAACGACCAACGAAGCTGGACTAGTCCGTCGACTCAGTGCCCGCGGAGTGAGAGACGCCGGTGGTGTCGACCTTGGCGACATCCTTGACCGACTTCATACCCTTTTCAAACTCACTCTTGGACTGACCCAAGTTGCGCGCGAACTTTGGAATCGCTGCTCCTCCGAAGAGCAGGATCGCTCCGGCAATGATTACGACCACGAGGTCGGGACCGAAAATCTCACTGATGAACATGGTGTTCTCCTTTATGCGTAGATGTGTCGTGGACGAAGGCGACCTCGTCGAGGATTACGTCGATCACCTGACCTCCTCGGACCACGAGGCGCTGCGTTGATCCTTCGATGGTGTACGCGCCCTCTTTCAGTTGCGGATACACGGCGGCGAACGACGAGCCCTCTAGGGCCCGCCGTTCGCGCACCGCGCTGTGCACCTGGGGGGTGGACGCCTCGTCGGGGATGAGATTGATCTCATGACCGAAGTACCCGCGAGTCGTTCGCAGGACGAGGGCGCCGATGTCACCGCCGATGTCCAGAATGACGCTGCCATTCCAACTCGCGGGCATCAACGTCTCGCTCACGCGACGCTCGCCTTACCCGGCGTGACGCTGTAGCCGCTGTAGGGCGTGCCCAAGTAGGGGAAGCTCGACAGCAACGTGATGCCGGTGCCCGAAAGTCCATCGCTCACGTCAGCGATCGCCTTGTCGGGCGTGAACGTCTTGTCCACCAGCGGAATCGTCGCTCCCGCGACCGCACGCAGCTCGATCGTCACGACGTCGTCGGCGACGCGTCGGCCATTGGGGAAGCCGGCCACGTCGCCGCCGATGACGCCCAGGGCATTGGGTGTCGACGCGGGAGGAATTGCCAGGTTGAGGCGCAGCATGTCAGCCTGCGTCGTTCCGGTAAAGGTCGAGAACGACGAGGACACGACGCCCGCGGGAATGCCGGTGAGCAGAATCGCCTCAAGGTCCGCACGTGACTTCGTGTACGCCGCAAGGTTGGGGAACGCCCCGGGGTACAAGACGTTGAGCAAGCCCGCCAACTCGGGGTGCGCAACGCCGGCCGCGTACTGGCTGTCGTCCTTGGGTGCCGACGCGTTCCAGTTGTCCTTCTGGGACAGCGGCACGAGCACCTCGTTGATGAGCGGGTTCCCCAGACGAGAGACCTGGACGTACGGACCGGTCTCCACGCTCGCCCCCTTGCCGGAGTCGAGAACGCGGGCCTTGCGGCGACTGGCCGTCGTCCACACCCCCACGCTCGCGCTCGCCGCCGACGACGTCGTCGGCTTGCTGCCGCCCGAAGCGATGTCCGAGATGGGCACCTGAATCGCGATGCTGTGCACGTTCATGGCCGCAGTCGAGTTCACTCCGGGCATAGCCGAGAGTCCAGGAAGACCGAACGTGGCGTGCAGGTTCGCGATCGGACGCAGGCCGCCCAGGTCGAAGATCGAACCTAAGTCCACGTAGAACGCCTCGGCGCGCTGACCTGCGAACACCTTGCGTCCGCCGGACATCGAGTGAACCGCCGACTTGGCGAGGCTCGCGTAGTTCGGGGTCGACAGCGGCCCGATGTTGCACGGTGGGCAGGGTACGTCGCGGGCGAGAACCTCGCTCTTGCCGTTGCCCAGGCGCGTGACGTCGTAGGTCTGACGTCGATTCCAGCTCTTGCTCGTCAGCGACTCGATAGGTCCGTCGTTGTACAGGAACGTGGACGGAATCGTGTTGACGCTGCGGAACTGGAACTGGTACGTGACGTCGGGTGAACCGTCGCCGTTGTTGTCGATGTGAATCTGGTAGAGGACATCGTCGCCAAACTCAAAGAAGTTCGGTCCCCCGTCGGGTGACTGCAGGGGGATGTAGTTCGCGATGAGGGTGACGGTGTCGGGGTCGTCGGGGCTGACGAACGCGTAGAGGTCCGTGCTGTCGGCGACGGGGTCCTTGGCGATTTCTGGGGCTTCGCGGTGTGATGACATGGCCGGCTCCTATCGCGCCGCGCGAATGAGGCGGGCGGCGACCTTGCGGTCGTTGAGCGTCACTTCGCGTTGTCCGATGAACAGGCTGATCTCGCCGGTCCGCGAGTTCTTCACGTGGGCTACGAGGCTTTCGTCCTTGGCGAGTTCCTCGTGCGCCTCGAGTGGCATCTCTGCGTCGCGGCCCTCGCGACCAGCGAGTGTGCTCGCTCCCGCGCCCGCCAGGCCGAGCGGGGAGATGGCGCCTCCGGCAACGACGGCGATCGCGGCGGCCGAGCCCGCGTGCTTGAAGAACTGCCTTCTGCTTACAGGTTCCATACGTCCTCCGATACTGGTTTTGGTATCTATTCGGAGCACGCAGGAGTGTGGATGTCGATTTCGAGAAACTTTTTGAGTCTGTCGTCTACACCTCGCCGGTCGCGATCAACGGCGAGGTCGGCTTTGTCGCCCCGACCGCGGGCTCGACAGTCACCGCCAGAGCTGTTGGTGCAGGTGAGCTCGCCAGGGTGAAGGCAACTTCACGCGGGTGCGATCCCATGATGCCAATCGAGACGGGCTTGCCCGCGACGACACCCCACAGTTGGTAGGTCTCGCTCGCGGGAAGAGTGGGCATCTTCGAGCTCACCAGGTAGCCCGTTCCATTACGCAGGACAACGAACGTCGCCAGCACCTTGTTGTCGCTCCCACTCAGGTCAACGAGGCGATGTCCCGGCGTCACCAGGGCCTGATGAACGACGCCAGCGCCGAGCGCGCTCTGCAGATTCGCCACGCGCCCACTTTCGCTCGAGAGACTGAGGGCGAGTGCCACGATCGCCGCGGCCGCGGCGAGCAACGTCGCGCCCACCACAACGCGGACTCGCCGAATGAGATGGCGGGGTCGGCGACGCTCGGTCTTGGCGTACTCCGTGAGGAGTGGGGGTAGCTCCGGCACCTCGCCACGCTCACCTTCGTAGAGGCGACCCGCGATCTTGTCCCACAGATCTTTGGGCGGCGCTTCGAGCGAAGTACCCAGGGCGCTCGCCACTTCGCGCAGCCCGTCGAGCTCGGCCTGACACTCAAGGCACGTGTCAACGTGAGCCTCGACGTTCGCGCGCACGTCGGCATCCAGCGCGTCCAGGGCCAGCGGCGCGAGAAGTTCGCACGCGTCGTCGTGGCTCATTGGTCCGCTCTTTCGATTCCCTGGCGCGAGAGTTCTCCGCGCATTCGGCGCATCCCATTTCTAATGCGACCCTTGACGGTTCCCTCGGGTTCATTCAGGATCTGAGCCACTTGGACGTAGGTGTGGCCCTGAAAGTAAGCCAGCTCGATGGCCCGACGCTCTTCGATCGGGAGTTCCTGGAGCGCCTTGAGCACCTCGGCGGACACGACGACGTCCCACGCCTCGCGGTGCACGTCATAGCTCGCGTTGGCGGTTTGGGCCGCGGCGTTCATCTCGCGACGCCGCGACGACGTCAGCGATCGAATGACGTCGACGGCGCGCGAGTGAGTTTGCGTGAGGAGAAAGGAGCGCAACGTGCCCCGCGAGGGATCGAATCGCTCCGGCTGATTCCACAGGCGCAGGAAAATTTCCTGGGTCACGTCTTCGGCCTCGGTCTGATTGTCGAGGACGCGTCTGGCGAGTCCAAACACCGCCCCGCCATGACGGCGATAGATCTCGGCCAGTGCGATCTCGTCGTAGCGCGCGACAAGGGTGACCAGCTGTGCGTCGCTGGCTTCGCCGAGATCACCCATACAACTCCTAGTACGGCGCCCGCGCGACTTTGGATGTCACGTCCTGGGTGATTTGACGTTACTGGGCGAATGACCTGCGGCCAAGTGGCCGTTTCGGGCGCTAGAGCCTCGACTAGGTGCCGAGAACCCGGCCGACCATCGTGCGCGCGCCCTCGGCCGAGACGGCGGGCGAGAAGAGAAAGCCCTGGCCCAACTCACACCCGAAGCAACACAGCCGGATGTACTGGCCCTGGGTCTCGATCCCTTCGGCCAACACCGACATGTTCAGGTTCTGGCCGAGCGTGACGATCGCTTCGAGCAGGGTGTCGTTGCGCGCGCTTTCGAAGGCGGGACTGATGAAGGACTGGTCGATCTTGATGACCCGCGGTCGCATGAGAGCGAGGTACGACAGTGAGGAGTATCCCGTGCCGAAGTCATCGAGAGCAAAGCCGACGCCGAGGCGGTTGAGGTAGTCGATCACGTTCATCGTCTCGGCCACGTTGGCCAGGGCCACGCTCTCGGTCACCTCGATGATGAGCCGCTCGGGCCCGAGGTCATTTGCGTAAAGGGCGTTTTCAATCGTGGTGACGAGACTCGGGTCGTAGAACTGGCGAGCCGACAGGTTGACACTCACGTAAGGCCAGTTCGACGGATCTCCCGATCGCGACCAGGAACTGGCGGCCTCGATAGCACTCGTGAGCGCGAACGTGCCCAGCTCGAGGATGAGGTCGTTCTGCTCGGCCAGGGGAATGAAGACGGCTGGGGGGACCATGCCGCGCTCGGGGTGTTGCCAGCGCATGAGAGCCTCAAAGCCCACCACCGTCGTGGTCGCGAGATCGACGATCGGTTGGTAGTGCATGGCGAACTGATCCGAGTGGAAACCTCGGCGAAGGTCCTGGACCAGCTCAAAGCGATCAACCGCCTGCTCGTGCATGTCGGGAGAGAACGTCACGTAGCGGCCCTTGCCCGCTCGCTTCGCCTCGAAGAGCGCGACGTCCGCGTTCTGGACGATCTCGGCGCGATCGGTATTCGACGCGTCCCAGACGACAACTCCCATGCTCGCGCGCTGCTCGAGCATGGTGCCATCGATCAGAAAGGGCTGAGCGAACACGTCCAGCATCCGCTTGGCGACGATCGCCGCTTCCTCGGGCGCGTTCATGCCCTCGGCCAGGTACAAGAACTCATCGTCGCCCGAGCGCGCGAGGGAGTCCGAAGTGCGCGCCACGACGTCCAGGCGGTGGGCGATCGCGACCAGGAGTTGGTCGCCCACGACGTGGCCGTACGTGTCGTTCACGCCTTGAAAGTTGTCGAGGTCGAGGAGCAGAACCGCCCCGGTTCCACCCTTTCGCACGGCCCGCGCCATCCCTTGGGACAACCGGTCCATGAAGAGCGCTCGGTTGGCGAGACCGGTGAGGGGATCGTGCAGCGCCTGATGGGTGATTTGGGCCGTCAGGGCTTTTTCTTGGGTGATGTCGCGCTCAGAGAAGACGAAGTAGAGCAGTTCACCCGCGTCGTCACGGGCCGCCGAGCGCAGCACCTCGACGAAGATGACCTTGCCGTCCTTGCGCAGGTAGCGCTTGATGTAGCGCGACTGCTCGGTTTCACCGGAGATGGCGCGGCGATGCGATTCCTCGGTAATCCCGATGTCGTCGGGGAAGGTGAAGCCCTTCGAGTCGCGCCCGATGAGATCTTCCTTGGAGAATCCCACCATCTCGCAGAAGGCCCCGTTGGCCGCCGTGATCTGATCGTCGAGGTCGGTCACGGTCATCGGTGCCATGTTGCCCTCGAAGGCCAGGCGAAATCGCAGTTCGGTCGCCACGCGCAGTTGTTCGGCGGCGTTGATCAGCCGGGCGTCGCGCACCAGCACGACAACCCAGCGTTCGGCGTCGAACACGAAGGGCGAGATAGCGGCCAGGACGTCGATCTTGCGGCCATCGCCGCAGCGAAGCGGCAAGCGCACATCGATCGCCCCAGGGGCGGGGTGACCCTCGTTCAACTCTCCAGGAGGTGAACCCGAGTAACGATCCCAGTTCGGAAAGAGATGCTTGGCGGGCTGGCCGATCAGGTCGTCGTAAGACTGGACAGCAAGGTGAATCAGGTCGTCGTTGACGTGGCGCACCACGCCTGTCCCATCGATCACGACGACACCATCGGTCAGGACCGAGAGCATTCGGTGTAGCGAGGGAGGGAAATCCCCTACTTCACCTTGGTACGCGTCCGACTCGAGGCTTAACACGGAGAGACTCGCACCCTCGTGCGCCACACCGTGCGTTGCCCGTCGCAGGATCGAAATCGCCATACGCCAAGTTTTGTTGGCTAGATGCCAGATTATTAACGACAATCGAACAACAACTGAGCAAATCTGCTGACCAGCAATGCTCTTTCAATAATCGATATACAAATCGAGCTACGACGCCCGCGTGATGCGAAAGTCCCCCGAGACGGTCGACACCTTGATTGTCACCGTTTCTTCGTTGCCATCCTCATCCCCGCTCCCATCGAGCGGGATCGACGAGCCCATATCGCCCGAGACCGTGGTTCCGTTGACGTCGATCACCAGACCGCTGGCGACATTCACGCGAACATCCCCCGAGACCGCCTTTACGGAGATCTCGCCGGCCTGCTCGGCGGTGACCGTAACGTCACCCGAGGCGGTCATCACGTCAGTGCGCACAGCCGCACTCGCGCAGCGAACGTCGCCCGAGGCGCTACGACACTCCAACGACTCGACCACGCGACCCACCACCACGTCCCCCGAGGCGGTCTTCACTTCGAGGTTGACCACCGGGTCGCTCACGCGAATGTCGCCCGAGGCGCTGTGCAGCTCCACGCTCTCCAAAGGGCCGCGGCACTGCGTGTCGCCCGAGGCGGTCTTGACTTCGAGAGACGACTCCTCGGGCACCGTGATCATCACGTCGGGGTCCGAGCCCATCCACCCACTCTTCTTAAAGAGTGTTTTGAGTCCGGTGAGCGAGTCGAACTGGTCGCGCGTCGTGCGCACGATGAGCTTGTTCGTCGCCGCGTCGAAGTCGACTTCGGCGTTCTCCAGCACGGTGGCCGCCTCACTCCCGCTGGTCACGAGGCGCACCTGCACCTCGTGACCGGGCACCGCCTGAACTACTACGTCGCCGCTCTTGGTCAGCACCAGAACGTCGACGGGTCCGCTCGCGGTGTAGTTCTCTGTTCGAATCTTCTCACTTGCCATGGTCGTTCACGCCTTTCGCTGTAGTCGAAGAGAGAGTCGCGTCGTGGCGCGCAGTGGAAACTGGTAGATCTTCGCGAGGGGTCGAGCCTCGACGTCGTGCTCGTAGTACCGCTCGCCGCCGGTCGCTTCGAAGTCGATCGTCTCACGGCGACGAGCGACGTAGGAGGACGATTCGAGCGAAGAGATTTGAGTGTGAGGAAGGTATCGCATGATGTGCCTTTCGGGTTAGGCGCGGCCCTTGCCGCGAAGTTGATTGCGGGACTTAAATGATGGTCCTGGGGTGTCACCCCGCACCGAGCGCTCCAAGTTGCGCACGATCCAGGTGTTCACCGAAGCGCCCACGTCGGTCGCCAGGTTCTCGATGTTCTCCTTCAGCTCATCGCTCAGTCGCAGGGCGATTCGCGCGGAGAGATCCTGCGGCGTTGACGTGGGTACGTCGGCTCCGCCGGGAACCAGTCGGCTCAGGTGGACCTCATCACCCTCCAGGTTGAGACCCAAGGGCGAGGAGTCGTTCAGGTTGAACTCCTGAATGAGCTCATTCAGTGAGTCCAGGAAATGCTTTTGGAAGGCGGGCTCCAAGGCGACCCCCAAACGTTCGGCGATTGCTTGGGTCTCGGGCCCGCCCAACTCACCGAGGGTCCGAAAGTCGCTTCGGATACTCTCCATCAGTTCTGATATCAGCATGACATCACCCTAACATCATTCTGATGTCAAACGCAAGTAATTTTTAAACAGGCGAGGACCAGGGAGTTCTCGCAAACATCGCCTGCTGCGCACAGGTTGGACACATTCAAGAAATGGACACCTCCCAGAATCGAGGCTACGTTGGTGGGCGTGACCCTCAGTCCCGTGGATGAACTGCGCCAGCACGGCATCCAGGCGACCGCCCAACGACTGGCGGTTCTGCGAGCAATCTCGACTCACCCCCATGTGAGCGCGGAGCAGATCGTGGGCATCGTGGAACTCGACATCGGCACGATCTCGCGCCAAGCCGTCTACGACACACTCGCGGTGTTGGTGGACAACCAACTCGTGCGCCGCATCCAACCCGACGGTTCGCCCGCTCGCTACGAAGACCGCGTCAACGACAATCACCACCATCTCATCTGTCGGGAATGTGCGTCGGTCGTCGACGTTGACTGCGCGGTGGGCTCGGCTCCGTGTCTGAACGCATCCGACGACCACGGCTATGAGATTGACGAAGCCGAAGTGGCGTACTGGGGACTCTGTCCCGCCTGCCAAGAGAACTCGTCTGCACCCACCGATGACGACGTAAAGGAGAAAGCATGACTGACGACAAGTGCCCGTTCCCCCACGGGATCAACACCCAGGCCCAACCCAACGAACACTGGTGGCCCAACCAACTGAATCTGCGCGTGCTTCGTGGCAACTCCCCCGCGGCGGATCCGATGGACGAGGACTTCGATTACGCCGAAGAGTTCGCGGCGCTCGACTTTGGCGCCCTGAAGAAAGATCTGGCCGCGCTCATGAGCGACTCCCAGGAGTGGTGGCCGGCTGACTTCGGTCACTACGGACCGTTTTTTATTCGCATGGCGTGGCACAGTGCGGGTACCTACCGCATTCACGACGGCCGCGGAGGAGCGGGCTCGGGCGCCCAGCGTTTCGCGCCACTCAACAGCTGGCCCGACAACGTCAGTCTCGACAAGGCTCGCCGACTACTCTGGCCGATCAAGCAGAAGTACGGCCGCCAGATCTCCTGGGCCGACCTGTTCATCCTTACGGGCAATGTCGCTCTGGAGTCCATGGGCTTTACCACCTTTGGCTTTGGCGGAGGTCGTGTCGACGTCTGGGAGCCCGACGAGAGCATCTATTGGGGACCCGAGACCGTGTGGCTGGGCGATCAGCGCTACAGCGGCGATCGCGATCTGGCGACGCCACTGGGCGCGGTGCAGATGGGTCTCATCTACGTGAACCCCGAAGGACCTAACGGCAACCCTGATCCCCTGCTCGCCGCACGCGACATTCGCGAGACCTTCAAGCGCATGGCGATGAACGACGAAGAGACGGTGGCGCTCATCGCGGGCGGACACACGTTCGGCAAGACGCACGGCGCGGCTGACCCCAACGTGCACGCGGGACGCGAACCCGAAGGTGCTCCCATTGAGCTCCAGGGCTTGGGCTGGCAGAGCAACTACGAGTCGGGTGCCGGCCCGCACGCGATTAGTAGCGGCCTCGAAGGCATCTGGAACCCGATGCCCACCACGTGGAGCAACAGCTTCCTCGACACACTCTTCGGCTTCGAGTGGGAGCTCACCAAGAGCCCAGCGGGAGCGTCGCAGTGGAAGCCCAAGGACGGCGCGGGAGCGGACTTAGTACCCGATCCCTTCGACGCGAGTAAGAAGCACGCGCCCACGATGTTGACGACCGACCTGTCGCTGCGCTTTGACCCGATCTACGAGCCCATCGCGCGACGCTTCCACGAGAACCCCGACCAGTTCGCCGACGCCTTCGCACGAGCGTGGTTCAAGCTGACCCACCGGGACATGGGACCTCGCGCGCGTTACCTCGGCCCCGAGGTGCCCGACGAAGTTCTCATCTGGCAGGACCCGGTGCCCGCCGTCGCGCACGAACTCGTGAGCGACTCGGACGTCAGTGCACTGAAGGCAACTCTGCTGGGATCGGGTCTCTCGATTGCTCAACTGGTGAGTACGGCCTGGGCGTCCGCGTCGACGTTCCGCGGTACCGACAAGCGCGGCGGCGCGAATGGCGCGCGCATCCGCCTCGAGCCGCAGAAGAGCTGGGCAGTGAACAACCCGAGCGAACTAGCCGGCGTGCTGGCGAAGCTCGACGAGATCCAATCCAGCTTCAACGACGCGCACGCGGGCGGCGTTCAGATCTCCCTGGCGGACCTCATCGTCCTCGGTGGCGTCGCAGCCGTGGAGCAGGCCGCGAAGAACGCCGGCTTCGACATCGTCGTGCCGTTCGCACCGGGACGCACCGACGCCTCCCAGGACGAGACTGATGTCGAGTCGTTTGAGTATCTCGAGCCGGTCGCCGATGGTTTCCGCAACTACTTGGGTGCCAATCACGTTCTGCCGGCCGAGTATCTGCTGGTGGAGCGAGCGTACCTGTTAACGCTCAGCGCACCAGAACTCACCGTTCTGGTCGGTGGGCTTCGCGCTTTGGGTGCGAATCACGACGGTGGCAACCAAGGAGTCTTCGGTGAGCAACGCGACGCGCTCACGAACGACTTCTTTCGCAACTTGCTCGATATGGGAACCGTCTGGTCACCCTCGTCGCCCGATGAGGAGTCGTTCGAGGGACGTGACCGGGCGACGGGCGCATTGCGCTGGACGGCGAGTCGGGCCGACCTCGTCTTTGGCTCGAACTCAGAGTTGCGCGCGCTCGCCGAGGTCTACGCAAGCGACGACGCGCGAGCGAAGTTCGTCAACGACTTCGTGACCGCCTGGGACAAGGTCATGAATCTGGACCGCTTCGACCTCGAGTAAAACCCGCTGGTCAGCAGTTTTCCCAATGCCCGGTCGCGAATGGAGCGACCGGGCATTGGGGGTCACAGGCACCTAAATTAGATTGCTTGCTGGCAGGCAACTAATGCTAAACTGGTGTCATGACTCCCACGTCCACTGCTCTTAGACCCCGTCGCGGCAACGTCGAAGGAGCCGAGCGACTGCGACGCGTGGTGGCTCGTCTTGGCCGGGCGTTGCGCCTGACCCACGTGGACGCCAGTCTCTCGCCCAGCCAGCGCGAGGTGCTCAACACGATCGTGCGGCGCGGTCCGCTTCGCTTGTCAGAACTGGCGGCCGAGGAGGGTCTCAACCCCACCATGCTCTCGCGCATCGTGGGTCACCTGGAAACGGCGAAGTTGGTCACCCGAACACCTGACGAAAAAGACGCTCGAGTCGTCCACCTCGCGGTCACCGCGGCCGGATCGGCTCTGCACGATGAGATCAAGCGCGAACGCACCGAAGCCCTCATGGTTGCACTCGACCAGCTCACGAAAGATGAGCGTCAGGCCGTACTCGCGGCCCTGCCGGCGCTCGAACGTCTCGACGAAAATCTAAGGACTCGAATTCAGTGAATCTTCACGCGTCCGCCCAGCGGACCTTTTCATCGCTCTCTAACCCCAACTATCGCAAATACTTCTACGGTCAAAGCACCTCGCTGATCGGCACGTGGATGCAGATGACGGCCCAGTCGTGGCTTGTCTTCACTCTGACCCACTCGGCGACGCGCATCGGATTCGTCGTGGCCCTGCAGACTCTGCCCGTTCTTCTCCTCGGCCCCTACGGCGGAGTCATTGCCGACCGCGTCGACAAGCGCCGCCTCATGATCTTCCTCCAGTCGATGATGGGCCTCCAAGCCGCCGCCCTTGCGGTGCTCTCACTCACTCACGTCATCACGTACCTCGACGTCTGCGCACTCGCCGTCGTGCTCGGTCTCAACAACTCCTTCGAGAACCCCTCACGCCAGGCGTTCGTGCTCGAGATGGTGGGTCCCGACAACCTGCGCAACGCCGTGAGTCTCAACTCCACGTCGAACAACGTGGCCCGAGCCGTGGGACCGGCCGTCGCGGGCGTGTTGATTGCGGCGGTAGGCGAAGGGTGGTGCTTCGCCCTCAACGCGCTGAGCTTCATCGCGGTCGTGGGCTCGCTCATGGCCATGGATCGCTCACAGTTAAAGCCCAGCCCACCCACGGTGCGTGCGAAGGGCCAACTGCGCGAGGGCTTCCGCTACGTCGCCCGGACTCCCAAGCTGGCCATTCCGCTCGTCATGATGGCCCTCGTCGGATGTCTCGCTTACGAGTTTCAGGTCACTCTGCCGGTCGTGGCGGGCAAGGTCTTCCACGGTAGTTCGACCACATACGGCATCCTGCTCGCGGCTATGGGGTTTGGCGCGGTCGTCGGCGGGCTTCGCACCGCGGCCCGCGGCAGGACGGGATCGCGGGCAATGGTCCGGGCATCACTCGCCTTTGGCGTGTGCATGACCTTTGCTGCACTTTCGCCGCTACTCGCGGTGGAACTTGTCGCGATCGCGATGGTGGGTTTTGCCAGCGTGTCATTTCTTTCGATGGCGAACTCCACGTTGCAACTGGGCACCGACCCGCAGATGCGAGGGCGCGTGATGGCCCTCTGGGCGGTCGCGTTCATGGGTTCTACTCCTATTGGCGGTCCGCTGATCGGTTGGATCACGAGTTCCTTAGGCGCGCGCGCCGGACTGGGAGTGGGTGCCGCGTCGTGCTTCGCCGCGTGTGTGATCGGCTGGTTCGCACTGCGGCGCATCCACGCACGAGACATCGTCGTGCCGGTCAATCTGGCTCTGGCCGAGACCGAGGACCGCTAGCCGCCTACTGAGATAGGTGATCGGTTCCCTTATATCCCGCGGGCGGACCTTCTTGAGGTCCCAAAATGCCCTCAAACCTCTGTCGGTACTCATCGAAGTGCGTCTTCCATGCACCCGGCTCAACGGGGAGTCCGACTAGTCGATCGAGGCAGTCGTCCCAACCGGCTGCGTTGCGCGCCGCCGCTGACGGAGCGAGTTCGTTCCGCAGCACCAAGGTCGTGGACTCTTTTTCGTGGTGGAGCTCGAAGGTGAGTACGTCTTCGCCCCACGTGTAGGAAAGTCGCGTCTCCTCTTCGCACTCCAGTACTTCGCCGTGCAGTGTCATGTCGATGACGTCGGCAGGGAAGGGAAAGGAAATCGTGGCCCCGACCCGCCACGCCCCACCTTTCACGATGACGTCGCAGGGAAACCAGGTCCGCAGTCGATCTCGGTCGGTGAGGTCGCTCCAGACCGTGGCCGGGGTGGACTCAAGGTGACGCTCGAGATTGACCGTCGCACGAGAACGAGCGGGATCGAATTGGATATTGGACACGGACTTCCTCCTTCGGTCGCCCCCTCCCCTAAAGATATGTGCGAATTGGTCCGCGAACGCTACCGCCGAGCGCGATCGCTCAAAGAAGTTGGGCCTCTTGCAACAACGCGATCGCTCGAGCACCGGTGCCGAGTTGCCCAACCCCGATGGGATACGGCTGCAGATCCGCAAAAGGTGTCTCGTGCTGCACCGTGGTCACACCCGAAGCGATGGGGTACTCGAAGCTGATCGAGTGGGCAATCACCTCTTGGCCCTTCTTCGAGACGAGAAAGTTCACGAACTTTTGGGCGGCCGCCTGATGCGAGGAGGACTTCACGACGCCCGCGCCCGAGACGTCGATGACATATCCCGGATCACGTGGCTTGAAGTAGGTAATCAGCGAGTGCATGTTGGACGCTCCGAGTTGGGCGCGAAGGCGATACCAGTAGTACTGATTGATCACACCGAAGGCGACGACCCCGCGGTTGACCTCGTTCGAGATCGTCTCGTTGTCGGCGTAGACGTGGCTCTGCGCGTTCGACTTGATGCCATCGAGCCACTTGAGCGTGGCCGACTGACCATACGCCTGCAGGACCGAGGTCACGATGGGCTGGAAGTCCGTCTCGCCCGCGGCGAAGGCCAGCTCGCCGCGGTACTTGGGATTCGCCAGTTGCAGCACGCTCGTGGGCAGAGCGCTCTTTTTGATCAGCGACGGGTTGTAGATGAGAACGCTCACGCGCGCCGACACTCCCACCCAGTCACCCTGGGGCGAGCTGTACTTGGAGGGGGTCTTGGCGAGCGTCGCCGCATCGACCTTGGAGAGGAGTCCCTTGTGCTGGAGGTACTCGAGTGCCGGTGAGTTCTCGGTGTAGATCACGTCGGCCGGCGAGCGAGAACCCTCTTGAACGATCTGGGTCACCAGGGTGTCCTCGTCGTTGCTGCGCACGGCCACCGAGATATTCGGATACTCCTTCTCAAAGGCGGCCACGAGGGCATCGGTCGTCTGCACGTGTTGACCGTTGTAGAGGGTGATTGTGGTCGCAGTCGAACCCGACGACGATCCACAGGCCGCCAAGTGTCACCGAAGCCAGAGCGACGACCACCAGAGCGACGCCGGCCCGTTTGAACCAGGCGGTCGCGTGCGGCGTTGTCACAGATTCTCCTTGGCGGTGGGGTCCACCAAGGTTAGTCGGAACTAATTAGTCGAGGCTAACTCGCCCAAAGACCCCGCAAAAGGAACAGGCGCCCGTACTCTGCGCGGCTCACTCGACTGGTTAGCGCCGAATAGTCCCGCCCCCGCCGCGAAGTCGCCCGAGGATGTTGAGGATCTCGAGGTAGAGCCAGATGAAACTGATCAGCAGGCCGAAGGCGCCGTACCAGTCGTACTCGCGGTCCGCGCGCATCGCGATGAGTTTGTCGATGCGATCGAAGTCCAACAGGAACGTGGAGGCGGCAATCACGGCGAGCACAAGTGAGATGCCAATCCCGAGCACGCCGCCGGAGCTGTTGAAGTTCGGGCCCCCCAAGAGCGAGACGAGCAGCGTCACGCCGTAGTAGACCATCGCTCCAATCACGGCCATCGTGATCACTCGCGTCGTGCGTGCGGTTACCTTGATCAGGCCAGTGCCGTACAGGAACCACACGCTCAAGGCCACGCCAAACGTCGCGCCAACTGCTTCCAGCACGATGCCGTGATACTGCGCGTTGTAGGACGCCGAGATGACCCCCACGGCAAAGCCCTCGAGAATCGCGTAGACAATGCCGAGCGATTTGGCCAACTTGGGCCGCGAGATGATAACGAAGGACAAAACGAGAGCCGCAATGATCGCAACGATGATCAGCGTCTCCGTGCGGTTCGTGACATAACCGCCCGCTCCCTCGTGCCAGCCAAACGCCGCGCCGATAATGCCGAAGAGCCCGAGGATCGCCAGCGCGCTCGCGACGCCGCCACGAGTCATGGCTCGTCCGGTGTCGTCAACTCGCTCAATCTCTCGCAGTCGTCGATCCGCTAAGGCAGGACTAGCCATTGAAACTCCTTCTTTCTGCGCACGCGCAAGTGGTGATGACTTTACCGTCAGAACGTAAGAAAATGAGCAATCGCGCACCGCGGGACGTCGACGTTCGTGGATGGATCCGGAGCCACGACGTCCCGGATCCATCCACGAACCCTTTCGATCCGCACGTTCTCGTCTCGGTCGCGCGTGGAGAGGGGGATCACCGCTGCGCGCCACGATCCGAACGGACCTAGGTCCACGCTACGGAAATATCTCTACTTTGTCAATAGAAAACGTAGGTTTTAAGATGACCCCGAAATGAGAGCCGAATTCGGTGCACCAGAATCACTTCGCGAACGAAGGATCTCCCTTGAAGGAGAAGCGAAAGAGGTGCGACGCGCCCTTGTACTCGTAGCGAACCGTCAGAACAGAAAAGAGCGTCCCGTTCTTCGTGGACAGCGGCGCGCTGAAGTGAACCGGGCTATTCGGGAAGTACGTGATCGGCGAGGCCGCACAGTAGGGCTTGCAGAAGTTCATCGCGAAGTCTGTCGTGCCAATCGCTTCGCTCGCGTTCCATGTCGACCACGTGGTCTTGGTCAGTTGCACGCCCGCGTCGGCGCACGTCACGATGTAGTCGACCGGGCGCACCACCTTCGCACCCGTGCACGTGAGTACCTTTGCGCTGGTCTTCACGGCCAGAGGTGCCTCGCCGCTCGATGCGCGCGGCGGCGATCCGCCCGCGCGATATGTCACTCCCACCAACACGCCAATCGCCACGACGCCCGCGAGAGCGAACGCCAGCCAACGAAGTCGGCGACGTCGTTGGCGCGCCTTCGCTTCTTTGAAGAGAAGTTCGAGTGCGTGGGTCGCCTCAAGGTAGTCGGGCGCGAGCTCACGGGGGGTGTCGGTGTGGGTGGTCATGAAGCCACTATAATTGTTTTCATGAGTGTCAGCAAGTCAGATGACGAAGCGACTCTCGACCTGCCGCGACTCGACCGGCGAGACCCTACTTTGCTCCACGAACAGGTCGCGGCACAGATCCGACGAGCCATCGCCGACGGGGAAGCAGGACCGGGCGAGAAGATTCCCCAGGCCCGCGATCTCGCGGCCGAACTGGGCGTCAACACGAACACCGTGCTGCGGGCCCTGCGCGTACTGCGCGACGAGGGCGTCATCGAGATGGGTCGGGGCCGATCGATTCGTGTCACCGCTCAACCCGAGCGTGGCGTCGTCGCGCTCAAGCTCAAGGAGCTAGTGGACGTGGCGCGCCAACACGGGTATCACCGCGACGACCTCGTGGCAATGCTCGACGAACTTCCCGGACGCTAACGAAGCGCCGCCGTCAATGTTGACGGCGGCGCTTCGTTTCGGTTCAGACTTCTTCGCCCACGAAGGCCAGCGTGCGCTCTACTGCTGACGGGATCTCGGTGTGCACCGACTGTGCGCGCTTGGATCCCACGAAGATGGCAGCCACCACCGCGGCCGCGGCAACAAGTAGTGCGCTCACCTCAAAGGCCGTGGTGTAGCCGTGCACGCTGGCCGAACGCAGCACGTTCGTCGAAGCCACGCGAGTAGCGAGGAACGCCGCGGTGGACGACGCAGCCACCGTGTTGAGGTAGGCCGTGCCGAGGGCTCCACCCACCTGCTGAGTCGTGTTGACCAGAGCACTCGCGACACCCGCGCTGTCGTCCTCGACGCCGAGCAGGGCGGTTGAGTTCATCGGCACGAAGCTGAGCCCGAGGCCGAAGCTCACGAGGAGTTCGGGGCCCAAGATGCGCGTGAGGTACGAGCTGTCCACGCCGATTCGCGTAAAGCCAATCAGGCCGAGCGTCGAGATCGCGAGACCCGCGACCATGAGAGCGCGTCCACCAAATCGGGGCAAGTAGCGACTCGCGAGTCCCGCGCCCAGAATGATGCCGCCCGAGAAGGGCAGGAACGCAAATCCCGCCCGCAGCGCGCTGTAGCCCAATATTCCCTGCAGGAAGTAGGTGAGAAAGAGGAACGTCCCCAAGAGGGCCATGCCCACCAAGAGTGAGGAGAGAAACGCACCACCTCGGTTTCGATTCAAGACCACACGCATTGGCAAAAGCGGGTGCGCGACGCGCATCTCGATCGCCACGAAGCTTGCCAGCAGCGCGCCGGCGGCGGCGAGCAGCGCGATCACCAGCGGCGAAGACCAACCGTGCGTCGCCACCAGCGTGAATCCGTAGACCAGAAAGAAGAGACCGCCGGTTGACGTCACCACGCCGGGAATGTCGTAGCCATGACGCTCCTCCACGCGACTCTCGCGGACCACGCGTATCGCCATGACGGCCGCGATCAAGGCGATGGGCACGTTAATCAACATCGTCCAGCGCCACGAGGCGAACTCGGTCAACACGCCACCGAGTACCAGACCGATGGCCGCGCCACTGCCGGCGATCGCGCTGTAGACGCCAAAGGCGCGCGCACGTTCGTGCACGTCGGTGAAGGTCACCGTGAGGATCGAGAGCGCGGCGGGCGCCATCAGCGCGGCGAATCCACCCTGGAGCGCGCGCGCCCCAAAGAGCATCGCCTGGTTCTGCGCAAGCCCGGCGATCGCACTCGCCGCGCCGAAGCCCAGCAGGCCGATGATGAAGACCCGTCGACGTCCCACGTAGTCGGCGATGCGACCCCCGAGCAGCAAGAGACTGCCGAAGGCGAGGGTGTAGGCACTGAGGACCCACTGACGATTGGCCACCGAGATGTGTAATGCGTGTTGCGCCGACGGCAGGGCCACCACGACGACCGACGCATCGAGGACAATCATGAGCTGGGCGATGCCAATGACCGCGAGCGCCCAGTATCTCTTCGGGTCGAGCGATCCGACTTTGGCGAGTGATTCGTCTCTGAGTTGAGTGATACTCACGGGACTCTCCTTTGCTATGGGGGTTGAAAAGTAGCGATTTTTAAGGGAAACTGCGGTACAATTCGGAGACCGGAGATTTAAACGGATTCGGAACTCCGGTTCCGATTAAGATAATAGTAACGAGCGTTCCGGTTGTCAAGCGCTCGACGGAGGAATTTTTATGGTGCAGGTGACAGAGGTCTCACCCGACACCGCGACGCCCGACGGCCCCAAGAAGATGCGGGCCGATGCGCAGCGAAATCACGACAAGATCCTCGAGGCCGCCGAAGAGGTATTCGCTCGTGAAGGCGTCGCCGTGCCCATCGACCTCGTGGCCGAACGCGCGGGCGTGGGCATTGGCACGCTCTATCGACACTTCCCCACCAAAGAGGCCCTCTTCGAAGCCATCGTGGCCGCGCGCCTCGTGGAACTGATCGAGACGGCCGACGCCTATGTACGAGACGCCAACACCGACCCCAAGGGTGCCTTCAACTCGTTCCTCCAAGAGTTCGCACGGCAAGCGGCCGCCAAGCAACACCTCTTTGAGGCACTCGAGCAGTCGGGCTTCGACTTCAAGGCCACCTTCGCCGAGGGCGTCGACGTGCTCTTTGCGCGGGTTGAAGAACTTCGTCGTCGCGCCGCGGAAGCCGGAGCGATTCGCGCCGACATTCAAGTCCAGGACATCATGACCCTGGTCATGGGATCGTGCAAGTTCGCGGGACACCCCGGCTCCGACGATCAGTCGTTGGAACGATGTGTGGGCATCGTGATCGCGGGCCTCCAAACACCGAGCATCTAAGCAGCGACGTCGAGCACGTGAGTGGCCGAAAGATACGCTGTGCCTGGTGCGGGGACGACGAGTTGTACGTCGCGTACCACGACTTCGAATGGGGCGTTCCGCTGCACGACGACAACAAGCTCTTTGAGTTGCTCTGCCTCGAGGGCGCCCAGGCCGGGCTGAGTTGGATCACCATCTTGCGCAAGCGCGAGGGGTACCGGCGAGCATTCAAAAAGTTCGATCCCGCCAAAGTCGCGCGCTTCGGCGACCCCCAGATCGACACACTGCTCGGCGACGCGAGCATTGTGCGTCACCGGGGCAAGATCACCTCGGTCATCACCAATGCTCGCGCGGTCCTCGCCATGCAGCATCAACATCGAAACTTCAACTCTTACGTCTGGTCGCTCGGTACCTCTGACCACGACGCGCACACCGCCGCCGCGACGATGAGCAAGCAGCTGCGCAAAGACGGATTTGCCTTCGTGGGCCCCATGACCTGTTACTCGTTCATGCAGTCCGCGGGGATGGTGAACGACCACGCTCACGACTGCTTTCGCTTCAAGGAGATCGAAAAACTGCGTCGAGCGGACGCGACTCACTCAACCGGGGGCTGAGCGGGCTCGCGATGGCGCGCCGCGACGACGGCGATCGCCGCGAGTCCGATCAGAACCCCCGTCACCTGCAGCCAGGTCAAGGACTGACTCAGTATCGGAATGGCGACGACCGACGCCACCAGGGGCGCCAGGCAGCTAATCGCCGCCGAGATCGAGGCGTCGATGTAGCGGTGCGCCCAGTTCATAACGAGGTGACCACTGCCGGGCACGACCGTGAGCAGCACAATCCAGGTCCAGTCCCCCGCGTGAATGCGCCCAAGGGACTGACCAGCGATGAATACCACGGGCGTAGAGAGAAGTGCGGCGAAGATCATCACGCCCGCGGTGTACTCAATCGCGCTCGTTACCTCGCGTGCGTGTTTTGACACCAGCCAGTAAGCAGAAAAACTAAAGAGGGCGCCGGCCGCGAGCAGGTCACCGAGCACGCGGTGCGGTGCCGTACCGCCGGGACCGATCACGGCGATCGAGACACCCACCATGGCGAGCACAATCCACGACACGTCGCGCCGACTCATCCGCTCGCCGAACAGCGGTCGAGCGGCGATGAGCACGAGCGCGGGTTGCAGCGCTCCGATCACCGACACGTCCACGATGCTCGTGAGGCGCACTGCGCTGTAGAACATCGTCATGTCGCCGCCGAGGAACAGTCCCCCGAGCCAGGTCGCTCGCACTGTCGACCACGACAGTCGCTTTCCGGTCAGATAGACCAGTGCACTCAGCACCACCGCGCCCAGCCATAGGCGATAGAAAGCCACCACCAGCCCCGAGGCGTACGTGAGTACGACAAAGATGCCGCCAAACCCCCACAGAACGGCCGCGGCTGCGGATCCGCCCAGGCCAAGGGCGGCGCCCTTAGTCCCGAGGCGCGCAGGGTGGGATGGCGGCGAGGGCACGAGGAGGCGGAGGGCTACTTGCCTTTCGCCGGCCGATCAGGCGTGGTGTTGGCGGGGAAGCTCAGTGTCGCGTGGTGCTGGCCAATATTCGCCCAGCGACTCGTCACAGCCTTGCCCCGCGTGTAGAACTTGACGCCGTCGGGTCCGTAGACGTGCAGGTCACCGAACAGCGAGTTGTTCCACCCGCCAAAGGAGTAGTACGCGACGGGCACCGGAATGGCGACGTTGATACCGATCATGCCGGCTTCCACTTCGGTCTCGAAGCGTTGCGCGGCGCCGCCGTCACTCGTGAAGATCGCCACACCATTGCCGTACCCGTTGCGCTCAACGAGCGCGATCGCGTCATCCACTGTGTCGACTCGCACCATCGACAGAACCGGGCCGAAGATCTCATCGGTGTACACCTGCATGTCCTCGGTGACGTTGTCGATGAGACACGGCCCCAGCCAGAATCCGTTCGGGTCGCCGGCGATGTCGTGCTCGCGACCGTCAATCGCGACCGTGGCACCCGCCTTCTCGCCGATACCCAGATACGAAGCCACCTTGTCGCGGTGCTCTCGGGTCACCAAGGGGCCCATTTCGGACTCGGCGTTCGTACCGTCGCCCACGGTTAACCGGTCGACGCGCGATCGAATGCGCTGAACGAGTTCGTCGCCCACACCGTCCACCGCAACGAGAACCGAGGCGGCCATACAGCGTTCGCCCGCTGAACCAAACCCGGCACTCACGGCCGCTTCCGCCGCGTCGGCGAGGTCAGCGTCGGGCAGCACGATCATGTGATTCTTGGCGCCACCCAGAGCCTGGACCCGCTTGCCCTCGCGGGCCGCCGTCTCGTAGATGTAGCGCGCGATCGCGGTACTGCCCACAAAGCTCACGGCCTTGATGTCGGGGTGCGTGAGGATGCGATCGACGGCGACCTTGTCACCGTGGACAACGTTAAACACGCCGTTGGGCACGCCCGCTTCGGCGACGAGCTCGGCCAGAAGCAGTGACGCGGAGGGGTCTTTCTCGGACGGCTTCAGGACGAACGTGTTGCCCGAAGCGATCGCGAGAGGGAACATCCACAAAGGCACCATCGCGGGGAAGTTAAAGGGTGTGATACCCGCTACGACGCCAAGCGGCTGGCGAAGCGAGTGGACGTTGACGCCGGTCGACGCGTTTTCGGTGAACTCGCCCTTGAGGAGCTGGGCGATGCCGCACGCGAACTCCACCACCTCAAGACCTCTCGCCACTTCGCCCGCGGCGTCGCTCTTGACCTTGCCGTGCTCGGACACGATGAGGTCCGCGAGCTCGCCCGAGTGGGCAACGAGCAACTCGCGCAACGCGAACATCGCCCCACTGCGTCGGGCGAGAGACGTCGCTCGCCACGCGGGAAAAGCGGACATCGCAGCCGCGACCGCGGCGTCGACTTCGTCGATGGTGGCAAAGTCGACTTCACCGCTCTGCACGCCCGTGGCAGGGTTGAAGACCTTGCCGTGTCGCTCGGCGTCACCGACGAAAGGCTTGCCGTCGATCCAGTGAGTGATGCGCTTCATGAGTCCCCTCATTCGTCGTAAGTATCAAATAACGTTCTGACTCCAGTGTGTCAGATCGTTTCGTGACCCATTCGCGGCGTAACTTTACGGAGAATCGTGATGGCGTAACGGGTGCGTTACGCCGCGTTTCCGTCACCGAGTGCGCCAGTACGGCGAAGTTCTTCTACGCGCTCGGCGCTCACGCCCCAGCCCCCCAACGCGTCGTTCACGGACAGCGCCGGGCGGATCGAACCCGGTGTGCGCGAAAAACGCGGCGCGGGCGCGGGCTGGAGTTCAGGTTGGCTCACGAACACCTCGCGCTCGGTGTTGTAGGGGTGAGCGGCTGCCTCGAGCGGCGACAGCACCGGGGTAACGCACGCATCGAGGCCCTCGAAGATGCTGGTCCACTCGTCACGGGTCTTGGTCGCAAACGCCGCGGCGAAACGCTCTTTCATCGTGGGCCACTGAGCGCGGTCCATCTGAGCGGGCAGGATCCGCCGACGCCAGACCCAAGCCCTGGAGTAGTTCGGCGTAGAACTTCGCCTCGATCGCTCCCACCGCCATGAACTGATGGTCGCTCGTTTCGTACACCTCGTAGAAGTGGGCACCCGTGTCCAGAAGGTTGGTGCCGCGCTCTTCGTGCCAGAAACCCATATTGAGAAAGGAGTGCATCATCGACAGCATCGACGCGGAGCCGTCAACCATGGCGGCGTCGACCACTTGGCCTTCGCCGGTTTCGCGCGCCGACCAGACGGCTGCGAGGACGCCCAGAACGAGGAAGAGCGAGCCGCCGCCAAAGTCGCCGACCAGGTTCATGGGCGGCGTCGGTCGATCTCCCGCCCGCCCGAGCGGCCATAGCGCCCCCGAGATGGAGATGTAATTGATGTCGTGGCCGGAACGCTGTGACAGTGGCCCGCTTTGGCCGTATCCGGTCATGCGCCCGTACACCAGACGAGGATTCCGTTCCAGGAGGTCGTCCGGTCCCAGTCCCAATCGTTCCATCACGCCCGGTCGAAATCCTTCGATGAGCGCGTCGGCCCGTGTCGACAACTCGAGAACCAAGCCCCGACCCTCGTCGCTCTTCAGATCGATCGCGACGCCGGTACGAGACCGGGTCAAGATATCGCCGTTCGCGGCGCTCGAACTCACGTCCAGGCGCTCGACGCACAGAACGTCAGCTCCCAGGTCGGCGAGGAGCATCGCGGCGTAGGGCGCCGGACCGAGACCCGCGAACTCGAGTACGCGTAGCCCCGCCAGTGGTCCACTCACGCGACGAGCCTACCGATGACTCCGCTCACGCCACGTCCGGGGACAGGCGCTCATTGGTGACGCCGGCAACGCCGCGATCGATGAGGGACGTGACCTCTTCGCTCGAGTAACCCAGCTCGTCGAGAATCTCTCGAGTGTCCTGGGCCACGAGTGGGGCCGGTCGACGAACCGACGCGGGTGTCTTGGACATCGTGACGGGCGGGGCGATCTCGCGATACTCGCCAATCACCGGGTGAGTGGCCGTCGTGATCACACCGCGATTCAGCGTGCCGTCGTTCACCACGTCATCGAGTGACGACACCGCGCTCGCCGGAATGTCGAAACGCTCGCAGATCGCGAGCCACTCCTCGGTCGTTCGCTCCGCCACGATCTCGGCGAGGTCACCGAACACGCGGTCCGCCTCACGAGTGCGCGTTTCGTAGTTGGCAAACCATGGTCGCTCCAGCACGTCCAGTCGATCGATCGCTCGGAAGAGTGATTCCCAGTTGGCGTCGGTGTAGGGCATGATCGCGACGTACCCGTTCAACGTTCGATGCGGGCCGCGCTTGGACGACATGATGCGCCCGTAGCCCGCTTTGCCGCCCTCGATGGCCGCGCGACTGAGGTGCTCCACCAGGTTGAAGGACAGAACCGAGTTGAACATGGGCACCTCGACTCGCTGACCTTCTCCCGTACGTTCGCGGTGTACGAGTGCGGCGAGCACCGCGTAGGCGATCGTGAGGCCCGTGACCTTGTCGCCCACGAGAGTGGGCACAAACGCGGTGGTCTCGAGCACTTGTTGATTGAGCCACGGGAGTCCGGTCATCGCCTGAATGATGTCGTCGTAGGCGGGACGGTCTTCGTCGACGCTGCCGGTGGCGAAGCCTTGCGACTGGCAGTACACCAGGCGCGGCATCGACGCCGCGAGATCGTCGTAGCTCACCTTCAGGCGCGCCAGGGCGGACGGTCGAATGTTGGTGATCAGTACGTCGCTCGCGGCCAGCAGACGAAGGAGAACCTCATGGCCTTCGGGTGTTTTTACGTCCAGGCCGAGAGAGCGCTTGTTGCGGTGCAGATTGAGCGCGATTCCCGACAGTTCGGGGTGTGGCCCTCCCCCCATCAGGCGACTGTTGTCAATAATGTCGTGTTCCACTTTGATCACGTCGGCGCCGAAGTCACCCAGAATCTGTGCGGCGTACGGCGCCATCACGACCGAGGCGAGTTCGACGACACGGATTCCGGCGAGTGGACCGGAAGCAACGTCAACAGGGCGCGAAAACTCAGACATAGTCCAGTCTTTCCTACCATCGCCCGCAGAGGAGCCGCGGCGTTAGGGCAGCGCTTGGGGTTCGCGGTCGATATCGAAACGAGACCACTCGCGCCCTTCGCTCGACAGTCCCGAGAGCAGAATCAGTTGAGCGCTCACGATGAAGGAGTCGACGGGCGCACTGCGACCCACGCGCCACGTCGCCACCAGCGAGTTGAGTCCGCCCAGGATGAGTTGCTGAGCCACCTTGGGGTCCACGTCGTCGCGCAGCAATCCGGCGGCCTTCGCGTCACCAATCAGTCGTGTCCAGATCCTGGTGTACGCGCGTTCGTCCGCGCGACACTGCTCTTGCACGTGGTCCGGAGCACCGCCGGCGATGCGGTGGATCCAGGCTCGCGTGTACTCCGGGTAGCGAGCGCACTGTCGCAGGTGGGCGTCAATCGCGAGGGCGAGTCGCTCGAGGGGATCGTCGACCTCGTACTCCTTGAGCACTCCCTCGAGGTTGGTGCGGGACCGCACCAACCCGGTGACAAAAACCTCGACCGCGAGTTCCTCTTTGTTGGAGAAGTGGTAGTAGATGGCGGGCGCCTGAATGCCGGCGACCTCCCCGACGTCCGCGAGGCGCATACCCGAAAAACCTCGCTCGGCCAAGACCTCGGCCGCCGCGTCCAGTATTCGTTTCCTGGTCGCCGCCGCCTTGCCGCCGACTTCGTAGGTGCCCAGGGGCGTGCGCGTCGCGCGCGACAGTTTGATTGCCGACACCTCCGCTTTTGCCATCTCATGCCCCTTGCTGATTACCCGTGCTGGGCGATTGGACGTGCTCGTCATGCTCTTAACGGGCGACGCCATTTTCACTGACTACATTCTGCGGCACCCAGGAGGGGGCAAAAGTTGTAATCGGCTTACAGATTTTCCCCGTGGCTGAGAAAAGACTGGTGGGAATGACCTGAATACTCCGGCCGCGCTCGGACCACGGAGAGGAAGAATTCATTGATGCTTTCGGGCGAGTAGTGGTTTTTCTCCGAGTTCGCGAAGATCGACTGACCGATTGACCCGGCCCAGCACGTGGTGACTAAGGCGTAGGTATCCAGATCCTCTCTCACCCAACCGAGCGGCTTACCGGCGTCGATGACGGTGACCCATCGTTCGACCTGCACGTCGAGAGCCGCGCGAAACTCTTCGCGCGTGAAGTCGTCGGCCCAGATGTCGATGAGCAGTGTCGTCGTCTGCCACTTGTCGTCGTGGTGTGCGTACGACCAGGACAACGCCGTGTTCTCTCCCAGGGCGCGCCAGTACGTCTCTTCGTCTCGCTCTTCGAGCGCGCGCTCGACGATCTCTAAGTATCCGTGTAGTGGCGCGATGAGACGAAGGTAGGCCGACGCTTGGGCGCGAGCGATCAGTTGCGTGCGCGACTCGAAGTGGTAGTAGATGGTCTGCAAGCCGACCTGGGCCCGCTCGGCGACCTTGGTGAGATGAAGGTCGCTGCTGCCGATCTCGAGCAGCAGTTGTTCGGTGCACTCGATGATGCGTTGCCTCGTTCCGCCGGGCTCTTTGGCGACCGTCATTTCCTTGTACCCCCTGGGGTCCCACTATGGCACGCCACGCCACCGATGACGACGACGTCCCAGTTGTCCGGTTCTACCGAAGCGGTACCCGTTACGAGAAGCTCCAACCCTGTCCCTGCTCGTAGCGGTGCAGGACGTTCTTGGCTATCAGTATCTTGTGGACTTCGTCGGGTCCATCCGCGATGCGCAGGATGCGCGCGGTCAGGTACATCTGGGCGAGCGGCAGGTCGTTGCTCACGCCCGCACCACCCCAGACCTGAATCGCGCGATCGACCACCCGGTGGTAGGCGGCGGGCACGAAGACCTTGATCGCCGAGATCGCGGTGCGCGCGTCAGGGTCGTTGGCCGCGACGCGGTTGGCCGCGTCGATGGTCATGAGCCGGGCGGACTGGACGTCCATGAAGCTCTCGGCGATGAATCCCTGGATGAACTGCTTGTCCTTCAACAGTCCCCCGTGCACTTCGCGCACGAGCGAACGCTCCACCATGAGATCGAAGGCCCGGCGCATCTGGCCGATCGAGTTCATGCAGTGATACACGCGACCCGCCCCGAGTCGGTCCTGAGCCGCCTGGTGTCCCTGTCCGACGAGTCCGAGTGTGTTCTCGATCGGCACGCGCACGTTCTCGTAGCGAATCTCGCAGTGGTCGGAGGTCGAGCGGCCAAAGATGCCGATACCGCGAATGATGTGGACGCCCTCGGTGGCCTTGGGCACGATGATCTGGCTCATGTGTCCGTTCGAGCCCAGTTCACCGCTCGCATCCACCGTGCGGCACATCACGATGAAGAAGTCGGCCTCGATGCCATTCGAGGTGAACCACTTGTGTCCGTTGATGACCCACTCGTCGCCGTCGCGCACGGCTTCGGTCGCGAGTGACCGAGGGTCCGAGCCCGCGTGCTCGGGCTCGGTCATGGAGAAGCCCGACTCCATCTCGCCCGCGATAAGGGGCAGCAGCCACTTCTCCTTCTGCTCCTCGGTGCCGTACTTCAACAAGATGCTGGCGTTGCCCGAGTTGGGCGCGGCGATGCCAAAGAGTGCACTGGCCCCCACCGCGTACGAGAGGATCTCGTACATGTAGGCGAGCGAGAGGAAGTCGAGACCCGCGCCCCCGTACTCCTGGGGCAGATGCGGCGCCCACAGACCGGCTGCTCTCACCTTGTCCTTGATGGACTCTTTCAGCGCGCGACTCTCGTTGCGCGCCACGGCGCGCTCGTCGTCGTTAGTACCCGCGGCGTGCGCCGAGCGCCAGAGGGAGGCTTCATTCGGCAAGATCTCGTCGTTGACGATCACAGCGGTGCGCCGTCGCACGTCGTTGACCTCGTCGCTCAGCTCGCTAATGGGTGTGACGGTGATGGGCATTCGCAACTCCTCGTACTGCTCGGTCCCTCGATTATGTCCGACGAATCGCCGCGCACTCTTCGAGGCGGCGGCTAGATGTGCGAGACGTCGGCGATCGGCTCGCGCATCGCGACGTGACACGAGACGAAGTGGCCGTCGACCTTGTCCAGGAGAGTGGGCGCAACCTCGCGGCAGTAGGGCTCAACGAGGGGGCAGCGCGGCGCGTACGGACAGCCCACGACGACGGCCGGGGCGGACTCCAGCGCCTCGGAGCGCAGGGCGACATGACGCGCGCGCTCGCGCACGGGGTCAGGGATCGGGATCGCTTCGCCCAACGCCACGGTGTAGGGATGCAGCGGGTGATCGAGCACCTGGTCGTAGCGGCCCATCTCGACGATGCGGCCCAAGTACATGACGGCGATCTCGTCGCTCAGGTGGCGCACCATGGAGAGGTCGTGGCTCACGAACACGTACGACAGGTTGAGTTCGTCCTGGATGCGCACGAGGAGATTGACGATCTCGGCACGCACCGAGACATCCAGAGCGGAGGTCGGTTCGTCGAGCACGAGCACTTCGGGCTCGACCGCGAGGGCGCGCGCGATCGCGACGCGCTGGGCCTGACCCCCGGAAAGTTCGTGGGGATAGCGCGTCGCAAAGCGACCGGTGAGTCCCACCATCGCGAGCAACTGGGCTACGCGTTCATTCTCGTGACCACGGTGCAGGTCGTGTACGCGCAGCACTTCGCGCAGAGCCTTTTCGACGCTGAGGCGAGGGTCCAGCGAGGAGAATGGGTCCTGAAAGACGAGCTGGATCTTGCGCGCCAGGGCCTTGTTGTGTTGGCGCTCGTGCAATGTCATCACTTCGCCGTCAATCTCGAGCTGACCCGCGGTGGGGGCTTCCAGGCCCACCAGCAGTCGCGCCAGTGTCGACTTACCGCACCCGCTCTCCCCCACGATGCCAAAGGTCGTGCCGCGCACCAGGTCCAGGGAGACGTCGTTGAGCGCGTAGACCGGATGTCGTCCGCGCCGACCGTAGACCTTGACCAGGTTGGTCGCGCGAAGGACGATGTCTACCATTCGGAAGGATCCCGCCAACAGGCGGCGAAGCTTCCTTGGCCGCGATCGATCAACGGCGGTTCTTCGACCTCGCACTGGGCGATCTTGTAGGGACAGCGAAAGCGAAACGGGCATCCCGCGCTCAGTCGCGTGGGGTCGGGCGGCGTGCCGCCAATCTGGTGCAGCGGAGCACGATGCGGTGTCTCGCGTCCCGGCAGCGACTCCAGCAGGGCCTTGGTGTAGGGGTGGGTGGGTCGAGCGAAGAGTTCCTCGGTGGGAGCGGTCTCGACGATGCGCCCGGCGTACATGACGATGACTCGATCGACGAGGCTCGCGACGACCCCTAAGTCGTGGGTCACCCACAGCACCGCCATACCCGTGGTGGCCTGCAGCGATGTCACGAGTTCCAGGATCTGGCGCTGGATCGTGACGTCCAGGGCCGTCGTGGGCTCATCGGCGATGAGGATCCGCGGCGAAGTGGCCAGCGCCATGGCAATCATGACTCGCTGGATCATGCCACCCGAGAGTTGGTGCGGGAACGAGGTGCGCACGCGTTCGGGGTCGTCGAGGCCGACCTCTAGGAGAACGTCGCGCGTGCGCGACTGGGCCGTCGCCACGTTGGCACCGTGAGCGCGCAACGCCTCTTCGATCTGACCTCCGACGCGCAAGAGCGGATTGAGTGAGCTCATCGGATCCTGGTAGACCATTGCGATGTCGCCGCCGCGCACCGCGCGCAGGCGCTTGTCATCGACTCGTGCGAGGTCCTCGCCGTCGAGGAGTACCTCACCACTGAGCACGCTCAAGGGCGGGCTCGCGAGAAGTCGCAGCACCGAGAGCATGGTGAGGGTCTTGCCCGAACCGCTCTCGCCGACGATGCCCACCTTTTCGCCGGGTTCCACCTCAATGGTGACGCCGCGCACGATCTCCTCGGCGCCCTTGCGGCGCTTGATACCGATGTGCAGGTCCTCAATCGACAGCAGCGCGCTCATGAGAGTCGCTCATCGTGAAAGACAATCGCGCCCGGCGCGTCCTTGTGCGCCAGTGTGACGATCGCCTGGCGCCCGGGCACGATGGCCCCCAGCACGCTCGCGCGATGAGCTCCGGTCGCCGACGGCACAACCGCGGGCAGCCCGTGAACGCTCAGGAACCCGATGATCGCGAACAGGCAGGCCTCTTTGGCCTCCTCGGGAACACCGAACTCGTCAATGAGAGCGACCGGCACGTCGGCAAGTCGCGCGCGGAGCCCGTTCATGAGGACCGGATTGCGCGTGCCACCTCCGGCAACGAAGAGCTCGGTAACCTCATACTCTTCGACGGCGCGCGCCACAGTCTCGACGGTGAGTGCCGCGAGTGTGGCGAGCAGGTCATCGGGCGCGATCTCACGGGTTCCCACGGCGCCTTGGAGGTACGCCAGGTGGAAGTGCTCTTTGCCCGTCGACTTGGGTGCCGGCATGTCGTAGTACGGGTCGGCGAGCAGGAGCTCGAGCAGGTCGCGATCGACCGTACCGCGCGCCGCGCGCTCGCCACCACGGTCGAACGCCTCGCGGCCCTCGGTGAGCCAGCCCACAGCCGCGTCCATGAGCGCGTTCGCGGTGCCGATGTCAAAGGCGATCGGATCACTCTCGGGTCCCACGACGGTCATGTTCGAGATGCCGCCGAGGTTGAGCGAGCCGCGTACGACCACGGGGTGCACACCCAGCAATAGGACGTCGAGCAGGCTCGCCAGTGGTGCGCCGTGACCCCCCGCGGCGATGTCGCGAATGCGCACGTCCTCGACGACCGTGGCTCCCGTTCGCTCCGCGATCCACGCGCCCTGTCCGATCTGCAACGTGCCCAGCGCGTGGCCGCCCTCCACCCAGTGAAAGACGGTCTGACCATGGGAGCACACAACGTCGGCTTCGCCGTCAAAGAACTCATCGGCGAGATCACCCGCGACTTCGGCGAAGTTCTGACCGATCAGCGTGTCAAGTTGGCAGACTTCTTCAATCGTGGTGGCGTGTCCCGGCAGGACGAACTCGACGCGACGATGCACGTCACTCGAGTACTCGACCGAGTGATGAGCAAGTAGTTCAGCGGTGATGAGGTGGTCGGCGAGCGAGATATTCATCGCCACCGCCTCAATCGCGTCGAAGGACGTACCCGAAATCATTCCAATGACTTTCATCCCGACCTCGTTCGAGTGCGTGGGTCCGACGCGTCGCGCAGCCCATCTCCGAGAAAATTAAAACCGATGACCGCGATCACGATCACGAGCGACGGCCCGGCCAGGGTCCACCACGCGATAGCAGCCAGACTGCTCGAGTTACTCACCATCTCACCGAGCGACTGAGTGGGTGGGGGCGGCCCGAGTCCGAGGAAGCTCAAACTGGCTTCGGCGAGAATCGCCCACGCGAGCGCGAGGCTCGTCTGCACCGCGATAACGCCCGTCACGTTGGGCAAGATGTGGTGAAAGAGGAGTCGAGTCCGGGAGTATCCCAGCACCTTGCCCGCTCGCACGAAGTCGGACTCGCGCAACGCCAGCACCGGTGTGCGCACGACCCGCACGTAGATCGGTACCCATCCCACGCCGATCGCAATGGCGCTGTCGAGAACGCTCGGTCCGAGGGCCGTGACGATGGCGAGTGCGAAGAGCACAGTGGGAATCGCAAACATCATGTCCGTGACGCGCATGATCGAAGCCGACGTCCACTTGCCCAGAAATCCCGCGGCGATGCCGCCGAGGGATCCGATCACGCCGGCGATCGCCACCGCTAATGCTGCGATCTCGAGTGAGACCCCAAGACCCTGGAGGGCCCCGGAAAAGACGTCGCGACCGAACTGGTCGGTGCCCATGAGGTGCGCCCACGAGACTCCCTTGAGCACCGCGTTGGGATTCTGGGCGTCGGGCGGATACGGCGTCCATCCGGCGAGCCCGCAAATCGCGCCGATCACCACCAACGCGACGACGATCATGCCGATGCGGCCATTGCGACTGCGCCACGTGGCGCGGATCCAGCCCCCGCGTCGCGTGACCGTCTCTTCTTCCACGACGGGATTCGCTGGCACCGGCTCGGTGAGTTCGATGGTCATCGCGGCCTCGTACGAGGGTCGATCACGTTGTAGAGGACGTCCACCAGCATGTTCACGATGACGAAGCCCGCCGCGAAGATCAGCACCTCGCTCTGCACGACGGGAAAGTCGCGATTATTGATCGAGGTGATGAGGAGTCGCCCCATGCCGGGCAGGATGAAGATCTGCTCGATGATGACGGTTCCTCCGAGCAGGTACCCGAGCTGAATGCCGCTCATGGTCGTCACGGCCGTGAGGGCGTTGAGAAACAGGTGGCGCCAAATGAACGCTTGGCGCGAGACACCCTTGCCGAGGGCCGTTCGGGCGAAGTTGAGGTTCGACACCTCGAGCACCGCGGCCCGCGTGGTGCGCAGGATGGCGGCCGCGATGCCGAGGCTCAGGACGAAGGCGGGAATGATGATCTGTTGAAAGTTGAGCCACGGATTAGTGAACAGCCCGGCGAAGGGCAGCGACGACGGAAAGTAGTGGAACTTCGAGGACATGAAGACCACGAGCACCGTACCGAGGATGAACGTCGGAATGGCGAGCCCGATCACCGAGATGACCTGACCGATGTCGTCTTGCCAGCGACCCGGGTGCAGCGCGCTCCACATGCCAAAGCCCACGCCGATCAGAATGCCGAGCAACATGGCGAAGAACGCCAGCTCCAGGGTCACCGGCAGTGCAGTCCCGATCAACGTGGAGACCGGCTCGCGAGAGACGAGCGAGATGCCGAGGTTCCCGCTGAAGAGGGCGTGGAGCCACGACCAGTACTGCTGGAAGGCGGGCTGGCCCACGCCGTAGTAGTGGTTGAGCGCGGCGACCTGGCCTTTGGTGAGTAGGCCAATACTCACGCCCAGCGCTGCTGTGACGGCGTTGCCGGGTAGGAGTCGCAGAACGACGAAGATGATGATCGACACACCAAGCAGCGTGACCACCATCGAAAGAATCCGCCGCACGATGGCTAAAAAGAAGCGCATCGTGCGGCGGACTCTCAGTAAGTCTTAATGACGCCTAGGAGAGGCTCGTGTTAGCCAAGCTCGAGAGCTGCGTCGTGTTCACCGGCGACAACGTGAATCCCTTGACCGACGGCGACAAGGCCGCAAAGTCGTTGGCGTCGAAGAGCCAGATCCACACGGCGTTACCGGTCAGCGTGCTATTGAGCTTCTGCCAATCAGCCTTTTGACCCGCGGCCGTGGAGTTCTCATCACCAGCCAGCAGCTCCTGTTGCAGCGTCTTGGAGCTGTAGCCCGCGGGAACCCCGAGGTCTGCTCCGGCACCGAAGTAGCGACCGTACATGACGTACGGGTCCGGGTCGGCGCCGTTCTCGGCGAAGGCCGCTTGGAACTTGCCCTTCAGCCAGTCCTGGATGTAGGCGTTGGAGGCGAGGTTCGTGATGTTCATCTTGATGCCGACCTTAGCCAACTCGCTCTGCATCGCCACGGCCTGGGCCGCACTCGTCGAGTCGAGGTCCGTGGACGTGATGGCATCGAACGTGAAGCCCTTGGACTTGCCCGCCAACTTCAAGTACTTCTTGGCCATCTTGTCGTTCGTGGTCGGGCAGACCGACGAGACGGGGCTCGTCGCGTACGGTCCAAGCGGCACGGGGCCGACAACCTTGCCTTCGCCGAAGACAGCGTCCTGGAGGATCTGCTTGCGGTTCGTCGCACAGGCGATCGCCAGGCGAGCGTCCTTGTTCGCGAGGATCCCGTGCTTGTCCTGCAGTTGCAGGGCCCGGTACGAGAGGTCCAAGACCTTTTGCACCTTGTAGGTCTTGGGCAGAGTGTTCACGACGGTCGGCTCGTTGAGCAGGCCCATCTGAATGGTGCCCGCCTCGAGCGCGGCCGCGATGGACTGCTCGCTCGGAATGGTCTCCAACTCAACGCTCGAAAGAGCCGGCTTGCCGCCCCAGTAGTTCGCGTTGGCCGTCATCGTAAAGGAGGTGTTGGCGACCAATGAGGAGTACACGAAGGGTCCGGTGCCATCGGGTTGGGTCGCGATGGTACCGGCGGTGATCGCCGCGGCCGGCATGATCGCCATGTTGACCGTGGCGAGACCTTCCAAGACCGACACGTCGGGGTGGCTCATGGTGAGCACCACGGTGTTGGGTCCGGACGCGGCGATGTTCGTCACCGAGCCGATGAAGGACGCGGACGGGTCGGCTGTCGCAGTCGCTATTGCTCGATTGAGCGACGCTACGACGTCAGCCGACGTCATCGTCGAGCCGTCATCGAACTTGACATTCTGACGAAGTTGCAATGTGAGTGTCTTGTTGCCGTTCGAGAAGGCCCAACTCGTCGCGAGGTCGGGAACGATTTGCAGATTCGCGTTCTCTTGCACGAGCGTCTGGTAGATCAGTCCGAGCGCCTCAAAGTCAAGGAAGTTCGTGACCACGTCTGGGTCGATTTTTTGCACGCTAGCCACGGTGCCGATCACGAAGGTCGAACTCGCCGCCGACGATGAGCCCGAGCTCACGATCGCGGTCGAGAACAGGCCCACGCTGCTCACCGCTAAGAGTGCCGAGGCTGCGCCTCGTAATCCGATTATTCGCTTCATTGTTCCCCTTTGGATTGCAGTCAAAAGTTCTTTCCTGATTGCGACACTATCGGCGACCTTTGGTCCAGTCAAGTCGCCAGTTGTTCTATGTTGTACGGTACGAGTAGGAATCTCATGCTGAAAATAAGGGAACTTTCGAATAATGGACTTATCAATTGACCGGACCAATCGATATTGGTAGATTGAGCCAGATCCACCGAATCAGGTGCGATGTCCCTTGTGGAGAGTGTCGTGATTGAAGAACCAGGCGTACTTGGAGAGACTGCCATCAGCAGTCCGAAGTACCAAAGCGTCCACGACGCGCTCCTGCTCGCCATCGAGGGCCTTCCCGCGGGCACCGCGATGCCCACCGAACGCGAACTCTGCACGACGTACGGAGTGTCGCGCGCAACCGTGCGTCAGGCGCTGGGGCAGCTCGAAATCGAACAACGCATCTTTCGCCGCCAAGGTAAGGGCACCTTCGTCGCACGTCCCAAGATCGACCAGCGCCTCGAACTTACGAGCCACACCGAAGGGATGAAGGAGCGCGGCATCTCGCCGAGCTCCAAACTCATCGACGTGCGACGCATCCCCGCGGGACTCGACGTTGGCGCCCAGTTGGACCTCTCGTCCAAGGCCGAAGTCTTGCGCATCGAACGACTGCGCCTCGCCGACGGCGAACCGATCGCGATCGAAGTCGTCTACCTCAACGCCGATCGATTCGACGGCATCACCGCCGCTCTCAGTGACAACGCGTCGCTCTACCAACTCCTCGCCACCAACTACGGCGTGGAGTTGGCCTCGGCGGAAGAGACGATCGAAGCGGTCGTCGCCGAGGGTCGCGAAGCCGGACTTCTCAAGTGCCAGCCCGGCATGCCGCTGTTGATGCTGTCAAGACGCACCCTCGACACCAGCGGACAGCCCACCGAGTTTGTGCGATCGCTGTACCGCGGCGATCGCTACCGCTTCCAGACGGGCTTGCAGCGACCCCGAACCTGGGGTGCCGCACCCGCGGCGTCGAATGATCTCATCGTGCGCGTCGCGCGTCCAGACGACGCGGATCAACTCGCGACGGTGTTTATTGAGGCGTGGCGCGGCTCGTATCGCGGCGTCGTCGAAGACGCCATCATCGACGCCCTGTATCACCCCGACGTCGCGAGTTGGCTGCGCAATCTGGTGGAGAACACCGCAGCGCGAACGGTGGTCGCCGAAAGGAACGGACAGGTACTCGGCTTTGCACGCTTCGGCGACGAGACCGGCAACGCCGCTCGCGGACACCTCTTTGCGCTCTACGTCAACCCGACACAGAGCGGACGCGGCGTGGGCCGACGGCTCCTCGAACGCGCCATCGGCGAACTCGATCCCATGTCGACGCGCGACGTCACTCTCTGGGTCTTTGAAGAAAACGAACGAGCGCGGCGCCTGTACCAGGCGGCCGGCTTTGTGCCCGACGGGGACCGACGCGTCGAGGAACTCTACAAAGCCCAGGAGATCTCGATGACCCGTCGTGCCGCACGTGGTCCGCGTCGCGCGACGCCGCCCGACCTCGACTCCCCTTTCACAACCATCGCGTCATGAGCGCTCGCTCTGCCCGCCTGCACGTCGAGTTGTCGCGCGCAGCGGAGGGGCTACCCCGCGACGTGCGCGACGAACTGATCGAAGCCCTCTTCGCCATGACCGAGGCCGACTTCCCGGCCGGTTTTAATCTCACCGTTGCGACGAAGACGGCGACGCTCTTTCGCGCGTGGGGTGGATTCGCCAACGCACTCGAACCCGTCATTGCAACTCAGAGCAACACCATCTACGACTTGGCGTCGCTCAGCAAGGTCGTCTCCACCACCACGATCGCGCTGTGGCTCGCCCAGACGCGCCAGTGGCGCCTCACCGACCCCGTATCCGTGTGGCTCCCCGACTTTCCTCGTCGCGACCTCACGCTGTACGAACTCCTCACCCACACATCGGGACTCATCCCTCACCGGCCTTTCTTTCACCTGGGTCGCGATCCGCGGGCCATCCGTCGCGCCGTCTACGCCGAAGCAAAGACTGGCGGCCCGACCGGTGACGTGCTCTACAGTGACCTCAATTTCATGGTGCTCGGCTGGGCCATCGAACGATGCACCCATCAATCACTCGAGCGACTCTTCCAGCAGGTTGTCGCCGAGCCCCTCGCCATGAGCGAGACTCGCTATCGCCCCTCGCACCGCCGACAAGGTCGCATCGCCGCGACCGAACGAAACGGAGACCAGCGTCTCACTAAGGAGTTGGTGTGGGGTGAAGTGCACGACGGCAATGCGTGGGCGCTCGGCGGGGTGGCCGGTCACGCCGGGCTCTTCTCGACCGGCGACGACCTCACTCGATTCGTGCAGTCTCTGCTCGGCGCACGCGGACATCGCGTGTTGAGCGCGACGAGCATTGCATCGATCTCTCGAACACCAGTCGGAACCCAGCCCGATGTGCGAGGTCTGGGGTGGCGCCTCGACCCGGACGCCTGGGGTCCCTGGCCCGCCGATACTTTGTGGCACACGGGATTCACGGGCACGTCGCTGCTCGTCGCCCCGAGCGCCAACCTGGCCGTGGTGCTCTTGACCAACGCCATTCATCCCAAGCGTCAACTCGATCGCCACGAGGCCATGCGCGCGTCCCTCCATTCGATCGTGGCGAAGAGCCTGACCTGATGGAACCCACCGACCTTGAGTTTCTAGAGCAACTCGGCACCGAGCAGGTTCGCCACGAACTCGCGGACCTCGATCAACTCTCGGTCGCTGAGCTCGTTGACCTCATGTGCGCCGACGTACGCCAGGTACCCGAGGCCCTCATCGCCGCCGAGGACCAAATCACCAGTGCCGTCACCGACATCGTGCGACGCATGGAGCAGGGCGGACGACTCATCTACGTCGGCGCGGGCACCGCGGGCCGACTGGGCATGCTGGACGCCGCCGAAGCAGGACCGACGTTCAACGTCACCGACGGTCAGGTCGTGGGCATCCTCGCGGGCGGCAGCACCGCCTTTGGCGTGCCGATTGAAAACGCCGAGGACGACTACGAGGGCGGCCGCGACGCTGTGCGATCACTTTCGATCTCGGACACCGACAGCGTGGTGGGAATATCGGCGAGCGGGCGCACCCCGTACGTATTGGGTGCGATCGATGAAGCGCGCAGCGCGGGAGCCCTGACCGTGGGGCTCGCCTGCAACGTCGGCACCCCGCTCGCTCTCAACGTCGATCGTCCCATCGAGGTCGCCGTGGGACCCGAACTCATCGCCGGATCGACGCGCATGAACTCGGGCACCGTGCAAAAGATTGTGCTGAACGTCATCTCGACGGCCACCATGGTTCGTCTCGGCAAGACGTACGGCAACTTGATGGTCGACCTTCGACCCACCAACGAAAAGCTTCGCGACCGCTCCGCGCGCATTGTCGCGCGCATCACCGGTGCCTCACTCGAAGAAGCGCGCGACACTCTGATCGCCAGTGGCTGGCGGGTCAAAGTCGCCTCCGTCATGCTGGTCGGGCACGTTGACGCCAACGAAGCGACCGATCGACTCGACTTTTACGACGGACGCCTGCGCCCCGCCCTGGACTCGTTCCGCGCTCCCTCGCGGGTGTCGCGCGACACTCATCACTGGACCCGACTCGGCGTCGCGGCCGCCTTCGTGGGCGGTTCGGTCATCGAAGGCGACGTCGCCATCCACGACGGCGAGATTGTCGCGGTCGGACTCTCGCGCCCCGGCAGTGGCATTGCCATTCCGGGGCTCGTCGACGCCCAGGTCAACGGGTACGCCGGCGTCGATCTCTTGAACGCCGAGGTTGATGAGATCCTCGAAATGGGTCGCGCGCTTGAGCGCGACGGCGTCGTGGCCTACCAACCCACGCTGATCACCAGCGAGTTTGACCAGACTCGACAAGCGACGGGACGCCTGCGGGCCGCGAGAGAAGCCCGTATCGATGGTGCCTTCATCCTGCCGGTTCACCTCGAGGGACCCTTCTTGTCTCCAAAGCGCGCAGGCACGCATCCGCTATCACTTCTTCGCACTCCTGATCTCGAACTGCTCAGCCGCCTCCTCGACCTGCCGGACGTCGGTTTTATGACCATCGCGCCCGAACTGCCCGGTGCACTCGATCTCATCGTCGAGTGCCGTCGACGAAGCGTGGGTGTTTCGCTCGGCCACAGCGCGGCCAACGCCGAGGAGGCCGAGCGCGGTTTCGCCGCCGGCGCGACCACCGTCACACACCTCTATAACGCGATGGAGCCGATGAGCGCGCGCTCGGCGGGCCTCGCGGGCGCGGCCCTTGCCCGCGCCGACGTCGCGATCCAGTTCATCGCCGACGGTCTGCACGTCGAGGACGCCATGATGCGCCTCGCCTTCGCCGCGGCAGCGAATCGGTGCATCGTGGTGACCGACGCCCTGGCCGCCGCCGCTTACGATCAACCCGTCGTGCAGCTCGGCGACGTCACGGTCACGGTGCGCGACGGCGTGGCACGACGCGACGACGGGACGATTGCGGGCAGCACCGGACGACTACGCGAGAGTCTGGTGCGGCTGCGCACGCTTGGTTTTTCTCACTCAGAGGTGCTCAATGCGGTCATAACTCGACCGGCTGCGATGCTGGGCGCGGCGGCACTGGTCGCAATGACCCCGGGGTCCCCCGCGCACATCCTCATCCTCAGCGACGAACTCGAGTTGACTCACCGCGTCACGCCCGCGGGGCGGGTCGCGATCTAACTCGTCCACGTAGGCTGACGCGTCGTATGGCTCACAGTCCTGATCCATTAGTCGTCAGTGTCGCCGACGCAAACTTGGCCGGCGCCCTCGGCGACCTCAACGGTGTCGACGTCGTGGTGTGGGACATGAGCGGTCCGCCACCACTTGCCCACATTGACCTGGTCGTCCCGCCGTACCTCGGAGGCACCGACTGGACCAAACAGATGGGCAGCGTGACGACGCGCGTCGTGCAAAGCACCATGCTCGGCTATGACGGTATTGCCGAACTTCTACCGCCCGGGGTCGTCTTCGCGAACGCGGCCTCAGTCCATGAGACCTCGACCGCCGAACTCACGCTCGCTCTCATCCTGGCTGTGCAACGGGGGATTCCCGACTTCGTGCGCTCGGCCGAGCGCGGTGAGTGGAAGCGCGAGTTTCGCCAGAGCCTGGCCGATCGACGGGTCCTGCTGGTGGGCTACGGCGGGGTGGGCAAGGCCATTGCGCAACGCCTCTTGCCCTTTGAGATCGAACTCACCCGCGTGGCCCAGCACGAACGCACCGATGAAATCGGAACAGTTCACGGCTTCCAGTCGCTCCCCGACTTGCTGCCCGGCGCCGACGTGGTGGTCATCGCCGTTCCGCTCAACGACAGCACCACTCATCTCGTCAACGACGCCTTCCTCACGGCCATGCACGACGGGGCGCTACTCGTCAACATTGCACGCGGCCAGGTCGCTGACACGCAAGCGGTGTTGGATCACGCTCGTTCGGGACGACTCCGCTTTGCCTTGGACGTCACCGATCCCGAGCCGCTACCCGAGGGTCACCCACTCTTCGGGCTCTCGAATGTTTTAGTTTCACCCCACGTGGGGGGAGCCACGACCGCGGCCATCCCGCGGCTCATTCGCCTCGTGAAGGAACAGATCGAACGATTGCGCAGCGGCGAGGAACCCCTCAACGTCGTCATTCGCACCTGAGTAACGGAGTTCGTCAGAGCTTTTGATACATGATGTGCAGCCCGACTAACCCGTGAGAGGCCGAGTCGAAGGCCTCCGGCACCGTCGCCAGAATCTCGAAGCCCAGGCTCTGCCAGAGCCGCACGGCCGAGGTATTGGTCTCCACCACGGCGTTGAACTGCATAGCGGCGTATCCCTCGCGACGCGCCCAACTCAGAACCTCCAATCCCAGAGCACGACCCACGCCACGTCCGCGCGCATTGGGATCGACCATGAAGCTGGCGGTGGCTACGTGCGCGCCGCGCCCCGGGCGGTTGGGTCCAGCCTTGGCTGAACCCACGATTCGACCGTCATCGACGGCCACGATCACCCGAGCCGGTGGCTTCTCCATCCAGAGCACACGAGCTTCGTCCATGGAAGCGCCGGGTGGATACGCGTAGGTCTCGCCCACCGCCAGAATCGCCGTGAAGATCGGGTAAAACGACGGCCAATCTTCGTCGCGGGCGTCACGAATGTTCATCAGCGCGAAAGCGTATCGGAGGATCCCTCGGCGCGATCGCGGAACCAGATGAGACCGGTGCCCGAGTGACCGGGTGCTTGAATCGGTCGACTCTCCTCACAGAGCAGAGTGAATCCGATCTTGGGCGGTACCGACGCGCTCGGAACGTTCGCCTTGTCCATGCGAATCTGCACTCGATCGACGCCCAGATAGGTGAACGCCGCCTCAGTGAGAGCTCTCGCCGCACTGCTTGCGTAACCGCGTCTCGTGCGGTCGGTTCGCACCCAGTAGCCGATCTCCACGCAACGCGGATCGCCCTGGGAGTGAAGAGCGCTGGTACCGACCACGTCGCCGCTACCCGACTCCACCAACACGAAGGCCCAGTCCACGCCATCGTCGAAGCGCGACTCCGCTCCTTGCAGATAGTCCCGTATTCCCTGACGCGTGAGTGGTTGCGCCGCCCAGATCATCCAGGGTCTGAGTTCGGCGTAGCTCGCGGTCGCCGCGTCGAACAGTTCGTCACCCATGTCAACGCGAGCGCGCCGCAGTTCAAGGTCACCGGCGCTGAGGCGATCGGGCAGTTGGACCATAAATAAGTATCGACCACGACGCCTGGCCAAATGCGACGGGACGACTACTGCCCGCGCAAACTATCCTGCACACAAGCGAGGAGGCGACGTGGCGCGAGAGCGACGAGACGTATTCGGCGAAGCCGTAGAGCAGTACGCGCGGGCACGCCCGGGGTACCCCGATGCGATGATCGAGGACATCCTCGCCTACGCCGATCCGGCTAGTGACATTCTCGAAGTGGGCGCGGGAACGGGCAAGGCGACCGTCTCCTTCGCGTCGCGAGGCGTCAACATGACCTGCCTGGAACCCGATCCGCGGATGGCCGCGCGCCTGCGACAGGAGTGCGCGGCGTTTCCCAACGTCACCGTCGAAGAAAGTCGCCTCGAGAGCTACTCTCGTCCGCTGGCCTTTGACGCCCTCGTCGCTGGCCAGTCCTGGCATTGGGTTGATCGTCTTCGTCGCTGGGACCTGGCGTACGAAACCCTGCGCGAGGGCGGGACCATCGCGTTGTTCTGGAACGCGTACGTCATCGCCGACGACGCCACGCGCGACGAGATCAGAGAGATCGACGAGCGCTACTCGGTCGACACCAGGCACTACGGCGTCACGAAAGACGACCTTGACAGTGACGAGATCGAACTAGAAGAAGGCTGGCCCGCCTACGACCTGGTCACTGACTCAAGGTTTGAAGACCTCGTCAGTCGTCGCTACCGCCGCCATCTCGACTACGACGCCAAGACATTTATCGACCTGCTCGACTCGACATCCGCGTACCGCTTGTTAGAAGAGAGCGATCGAGAGCACCTCTTCGAGGACGTGCGAGCCGTTCTGACTCGCCGCGACGATCCCGTCGCGATGACGATCGTCACCGATCTCTTCCTCGGCCACACGACGTCGCCGACTACTGATCCGTTAGATATCGAGTAAAGAAGGCGATGATTCGCTGACGCGCATCGGTCGCCGACTCTTCATCGGCGTGCACGCCGATCAACCGACCCGCGACAGCGAGGAACAGCGCGGGTTTTCCCACGTGCTCGTTCAGGAATCCATGCCCGGCGTCGGGATACACCTTGATGTCGTGAGGGATGTGATTCACTTCGAGCGCGTTCTCTAGTCGAGCGACGTGTTTGGCGAGTCGGCGATCCTTGGCTCCGTAGCTGGCCACTACCGGACACGCCCCGGCGAGCACACTCGCCGCGTCGTTGGGCACGTCGCCGTAGTTGACCCCCGAGACGCCGTAGCTATCTTCCGCAGCTGCCAGCAGAAGTGAGAATCCCCCACCGATGCAGTAGCCGATCACCCCGACTCGTCCGGTGCAGCGCTCGTCACTGACGAGTCCTGCACGAGCGGCCTCGATCGCGTCAAAAGTCGGGCCGCGCCGGGCCCGAAGATCCATCACGGTGGATCGAAGGCAGGCGAATGTGTTCGCGCGCGAATAGAGATCGGGGCCCAAGGCAAGAAACCCTCCGGCCGCGAGCCAGTCGCACTGAGAGCGCAGATCGGGCGTGAGACCGAAGATGTCGTGAATGACTACCACCCCGGGCCACGGGCCGTCACCAGCCGGCACGGCGAGGTAGCCACGCAGCTCTCGTGAACCGAAGGGAAAGGAGATGTCCGCCACAATTCCTCCTCAAATGTTCTTCGCTCCTGATGGTAGGAGGTCTGGCGCGGTCGCGGCGTGGCCGAGACCCGCTAATTTAGTTGTATTCCGAAAGCAACTTTTCCTGACGGTCCCGTCGTGGTGAACCTCGCAGAGGATCAACTCAAGCGGGTGGCGTCGAGCATGTCCATCCTTTCGCGTGCTTTTACCCTTGCGCGCCCACACGAGAACATGCTGAAGGAGGCCGGCGTGCGACTGGATCGTGCGGGATCGGCCCTGTTGTTCAAACTGCGCTCACTCGGTGAGTCGGCCCGCGTGAGTGACCTGGCGGAGTTGCTCGACGTCGACACGCCCGCGGTGACCCGCAAGATTCAACAACTCGAACGCGAGGGCTTCGTGGCGATTACGCCCGACGTCGAAGACAAGCGTGCCAAGCGCATCACCCTTACCAAGTCGGGGGAAAAGACGATCGATCGCATCATGCTCGCCGTCAACCACCGCTTCGCTCGTCTCTTCGAAGGCTGGAGCGAAAAGGAGATCGCGACCTTCTCGCTCTCCCTCGACAAGTTCGCCCAGGCAGTTCGCAACGAAATGGAGAATGACCGTGACTGATGACCTCGCCGACGTCGTCGCCGCCCCCGAGGACCACGAATTCACCAAGGAGGAGCACCGTCGGATCCTGACGATCCTCGGAGCGTTGATGCTCGGCATGTTCCTGGCCGCCTTGGACCAGACCATCGTCTCGACCGCGCTCCCCACGATCGCCGGTGACCTGCACGGCCTCAACCACCTGTCGTGGGTTGTCACCGCCTACCTAATTACGTCAACCATCACGTTGCCGTTGTGGGGTAAATACGGCGACCTCTACGGACGAAAGAAGTTCTTCCAGATTGCCGTGGTCATCTTCCTCATTGGTTCGATGCTCTCGGGCGTCTCGCAGAACATGCTCGAACTCATCTTGTTCCGCGCCGTTCAAGGCGCGGGCGCCGGTGGCCTCATGGTGGGTTCCCAGGCCATTATCGGCGACGTCATCCCGCCCCGCCAACGTGGCCGGTACATGGGGTACTTCGGCGCCGTCTTTGGGCTGTCGAGCATCCTCGGCCCGCTCGCGGGTGGATTCTTCACCCAGCACCTGTCGTGGCGCTGGATCTTCTACATCAACGTGCCCATCGGCATCGTCGCGCTCTTCATCATCGCTGCGGTCCTGCACATCCCCGTCAACCGCAAGCACCACAAGGTCGACTGGTGGGGCACGACGTTCCTCTCCGCGGGCGTGGTCGGGTGGATTCTCGCCACGACCTTGGGTGGCACCCCCGGCTGGGCCTGGAGCTCGACCGCGATCGTGCTCATGATGATCTTGAGCACTCTCTCGCTCGCCATCTTCGTCTACGTCGAGACTCAGGCGAAGGAGCCGATCATCCCGCTCGTACTATTCCGCAACCGGACGTTCTCGGCTGCCTCGGGGGTGAGCTTCGGGATCGGCTTCACCATGTTTGGCTCGATCGTGTACCTGCCGCTCTACCTGCAGGTCGTGCACGGCGCCACGCCCACTTCCTCGGGACTCGAACTGCTGCCGATGGTGGCTGGCATGTTGATCACCTTTGTCATCAGCGGCCGACTCGTGTCCAAAACCGGGCGGTACAAGATCTTTCCGATCTTGGGCCTGGCCATTACGACTCTCGGTCTGATCCTGTTGGCGATGCTCGGTGCGCACACCTCGTACGGCGTCGCCGCCATCGACATGTTCGTGGTGGGCTTCGGTCTGGGACTGGTGATGCAGGTCCTCGTGGTCGCCGTACAGAACGCCGTGCCGCACTCCCAACTCGGAACGGCGACCGCGACCGCGACGTTCTTTCGCACGATCGGCGGTGCCTTCGGCGTCGCCATCTTGGGCGCCGTGTTCAACTCGCAGCTGTTGAGCAATGTGCGCAAGGCGGCGGGCCCAGCCGTGTTGAAGGCCATCGGCGGCAACAACATCTTCCTCAATCCCCTGCAGATTCACAAACTGCCGGCGACGGAACGAAACCTGATCACGACCGCGTTTAGCCATACGCTCCAGACGGTCTTCATCGTGGCGATCCCCTTCGCCGTGGCGTCATTCATCACCTGCTTCTTCTTGAAGGAGATTCCGCTGCGCGACCGCGCGCACGTCAGTCTGAGTGACGACGCCGCCGCCGAGATGCCGAGCCTGTAAGCAGTACCACTCTCAGGGGCTCGGTGTCTTTGTAGGCTCCGACGATGAGCGATGCGCAAGGTCACGCTGAAGCGCAGACCTCGTTGCCGAGTGTGGGTCGCGGCGAGATTGCGCTCGCGCTCGCGGGCTTCGTCGGCTTGTGCGTCGCCGTGTTAGTGAGAGCACCGCAGCTGCTCGAACCCGATGACTACGCCTATCGCGCGTCGATCGTGGCTCTCTCGCAGGGACACCTGCTGTTAACGAATGTGCAGTACATGCGCCTCAACGCGCAACTGTCTGTCCACGGCCTACCGGGGATCTATCAGTGGGTGCACCTGGCTAACGGCAAGTGGATCAGTCAGAAGAACCCCGGCTATCCGTTCTTCGCCGTGGTCTTCCAGTGGCTTCACGCGCTGCGCGCCGCACCTCTCTTCTACGGCGCTCTGGCGTGCGGCGGGCTCTTCTACGGCGCGCGGCGCTGGCTCGGAGCGTGGGGCGGGGCGTACGCGGTGGTTCTGTACTGCAGCGCCGGTGACGCGCTGATCTTTGCCTGGCGCGCGACGATGCCGACCTTCACCGATATGTCACTCGTCGCGGCGGCGGCCGGACTTCTGCTCGGTGTTCTGCTCTCGCGCGAGAGCCCACCGACTCGACGACTCGTCTTGGGACTGCTCGCCTTTCTCGCACTCGACGGTGCGACGTTCATTCGGTACACCGACGTCGTGCTGCTCGGTGCCGCGATCGTGAGCGTCCTCGTGTTGTCGCGACGCTGCGCGCTGAGTCGAGCGATGATCGTGAGTTGGTTGGGCGTCGTCGCGCTCTTCGCAGTCTTTGACGGCGCTCTCAATCACTACCTCTACGGGGGCTACCTCTCCTCGGGGTACGGTGCGGGCGTCGTCTCGTTCCAGGCCAGTGCGATCGCACCGAACATCGAGCGACTCCCCTGGCCCTTGTTGCAAGGCGTTCCCATGATCGCGCTCGCTCTCGGCGCTCTGGTCTGGATCGTCTGTCGCCTCGTACGCGATCGAGGCTCTTCGGTACGGCCGCGCGCTCGTACCGACGCAGTCGTGGGGCTCGTCCTGGCGGTGTCGTGGGCCGCGCTCTGGGCGCTATATTCCGCCTACACCTGGACCGTCGGGCAAACGGTCGGTCACATCATCGCGATTCACGTCGTGCGGTTCTATATGCCCACCCTCGGTCTCACGGCGCTACTCGCGGCGTGGTTTCTCACCCGAGTACCGCGCTGGGCTGCCGCGGCGGCGCTAGTGGTCGTTGCAACGCTCGGCGTGTGGCTCTACGTGTCGCCGAGCAGCGATGTGATCGTCCACGCTCGACCCGCTACTTCAACATCAGTCGGGCCGCCGATCCCGTCGTCGCTCGCACACGCGACGATGCCTCATACAAACGTCTAGTGAGACGCTGTCGCCACGCTCGCTGACATCGGAGCGGTGCGCGATTTGGCGAACCAGCTACGAAGCGCGTAATCGAGCGACAGTCGCCCGGTTCCCAGAAGGGCCACGACAGCGGCCAGTCCGGCGAGGGCAATATTGAGCTGGTAGCCAATGTCGCCGGGGACAACGGGGTTGCCCACGATCCCTTGGGTAAAGGTCACCGTGATCATGGCCATGACCATGTCGCCCACGAGTCCGGCGCCAGCCAAACGACCGAAGACGCCCAGTCCGATCGCGGCACCACCGAAGCACTCGATGGTCCCACCCAACACGGCAAACAGGGTTCCCGGGTGCAGGTGGGCATAGTTCGCGTAGAAGACGGCCTCGTTGTGCAGCCCCGCTCCCCCGAACGCACCAAAGAGCGTGCCGGCCCCGTGATACACGAAGATCCACGCCAGACACAGCCGCACCACGAGGAGAGCGAGATCGCGCGCCGCGATCGAGTGCGCGGTTGCGCGCACCTGTTCGTAGCGCTCCAGTGTTCGACTCATCATGTTCGCTGCCATCAGCCGTCCGTCTTTGAATGTACCGCGAAGGGTTGGGCCAGTTGAGCCAAGACGACCTTGGGCATCGCGAAGACCGAGGAAGACTGCTCCACCGGCACCGGCCGTCCGTAGATTCCGGTGGCGACGGGTGTGCCGGTCGGGAACGCCGCGCGGTGGATGAGCTGATCCCAGCCCACCAAGACGAAGCCGAAGTTCACCGTGCCGCGCTCGTCAATGAACTCTGCGGCGTGGTGAATCCGGTGATAGGCCGGACTCACGAAGACTCGACCCAGCGGGCCAAAGGTCCAGCGCAGGTTGGCGTGGGGCAGGGTGACCAGACAGCTGTACGCAACGATCGCCACCGCCGGCACCGTGCCGCTCGCGCCCAGGATGAGAGCGGGAAAGAGCGAGGGCAGGTACGAGGCGTGCACGAGGGGGTGCGTTCGAAACGTCGTCAGCACAGTCAAGTCCTCTTGGGAGTGGTGCAGGGCGTGCAGTCGCCACAGCGTGAGCGAGCGATGATTCGCCACGTGCGCACCCCAATTCATGGCATCGATACCAATCAGGATCAGTCCCGAGACGATGATCTGTGGCCCGAGCGGGAGTCGACCGAGCACGAGAAAGCTCGCGTGCTGACTGATCTCCTGGGCGAAGCCCGTTTCGACCAACGTGAGCAAGGGCAGCACCACGATGGCAAAGATCGCCAGGTATCCGGCGTCAACCACTTGGGCTCGCGAGAAGATCGGCCGCGGTACCGCGGGCCAGAATCTCTCGGCGATCAGTATCACCGCGATGAAGATGATGAGGGCGGGGCCGACCGTGCGCCCCCGGGCCGAGGTCAACGCCGCAGAGACGCTGCCTTCGCCCGCGAGCACGCGGTATCCCACGACGCCCAGCCAGGTAGTCACTCCACCGAGAAAGAGCACGCCGTACCACGCCTTGGTGGGACCGGCCTCCTTGAAGAGGATGAATCGACCGATCGCGCGCAGGCGCTGCGTGCCCCTGTTGGACGTCACGCTCGTCGGCGAACGTCCTGTGGTGCCTTGAAAGGCGTAGTTCGAGTTGACCTCCGTCATGGCTAGTACGCGATCGGTGAGGTCGTGGTGGAACCCGTACCGGACTTCTTCTTGGGCGGCGTCAAGGGGCTCTTGGGGTTGATCGACCACCACTGGCCCCAGGTGTCTTTGATGTTGCCAGTCACGGCGCCCGCCTTTTCGTCACCCACGAAGCGATAGAGAGGAATTCCTTCGTAGGTAACCTGCTTGGCGCCACCGGTTCGGGTGAACGATCCGAGGTGACTCACGCCCACGCCCACGGGCGCCGTCTGACCGGCCGCCAGCACCACCGGTATCCAGACCGTGGTGCACTTGCCGGTGCAGACACTCTTGTCTTTCGAATCCTTCGTGAGGCGGTACAGCGTGTCGCCGTCTTTGAGCGTGAGAGTTGCTCCCCACGTCTTGTTCTGCGACACGGTGATCGTGATCGGTGAGGAGGACGCGCCACTGACGAGTGGGAGTGCGGCGACTCCCAGGAGTGTCGATGCGCCTACGGCGACGGCCATGAACTTCGATGCCTGTTTCATATCGATACCTCTTTCTTTGCGTGGCTCGGGGATATGTCGCACGCCTTGTCTAGGTATACCGAGGGTCGGACGATTTGTTCATGGGGTTTCCGTCACATTTTTCAAATATTCGTGAACATCGGGTGGAACGCCGAGGTATACGTCAGTGCGATGCCACTTCGCGCTCGCATTCACACAGGAGAACAACCCCATGAATCCTTTGTCAGAAAAACTGAGTCACCGTAAAGCAACGTCACGAACCGCACGCTTCGCAGTCGTCGCTCTGGCGGCCGGTGCGCTGGGAGCGACCACCGTGGCGACCTTGTCGAGCGCCGCGGCGCCGACGATCGAGTCAGCCAACGTGCCCCACTTCGCGGGCGCCCTGGTGAATCAGTCCTCGCGCTCGCTGTACATCTTGAGTGACGAACGCGGGGCCAAGCTCCACTGCACCACCGCGTGCCTCTCGTCGTGGCTGCCTCTCGAGGTTTCGACCGCTACGAAAACGGTGTCGCTTGGCGCCGGTGTCAAGGGGAAGATCGGGTTCGTCGCTCGAGGAAAGTCGAAGAAGCAGGTGACCTTCAACTCGTATCCGCTGTACACCTTCGTGGGCGACAGCGGCGCTCGCGAGTCCCACGGTGAGGGCATCAAGGCGTTCGGTGGTACCTGGACCCTCGTACGATCGACAGCCGCGACCGCGGCCGCGACCCCCTTTGCGGCCACAGCCACGCCCCCGAGCACCCCGACCACGAACCCTCCCACCACGACGACGACCACGCCCACCGGCGGAGGAGGCGTCGCCTACTAATGACGTGGCGCCACGCTCGGCGAACGACCAGGCCTGGATCGTTGATTCGTCACGGGTTTAGTCGTGACTAGCGTCTCGCGCGCGAACGGTGGTCAAATGAGTTCGATGCAATCACGTGCCCTCGGCGACACCGAATCCGCCGACGAGGCCGGACTACGTGAAGCGTTCCTGGCCCACGGCGGCGAGCTCTTCGGCTTCGCTCGGCGATCACTCAACTCCAAGGAGTACGCCGAGGACGCCGTGCAGGAGACGTTCTCGCGGGCGTGGCGTTCTAGATCCCGTTTCGATCCATCGCTCGGCTCGTTGCGGACCTGGTTGTTCGCGATCGAACGACGCGTCATCCTCGACCTCAGCGCCAAACGGATGAAGGACAGCACGTTTCCCCTTGACGCCGCGCACGAACCTCTCGGTGAGGACCACGTCGAGCGCGCCATGATGGGTTGGCAGATGGAGTCGGCGCTCGCCCGACTGGATCCCGAACACCGCATGGTCGTGACTGAGTTGTACTTCAACGGGCGCAGCGGTCGCGAGGTGGCCGAACTCTTCGGCTTGCCCGAAGGCACGGTACGTAGTCGTGCGTTCTATGCGCTGCGCATGTTACGCATCCTTCTCGAGGAGTCGGGATGGGATCAATGAGCGACAACACCTGCGAGCAGTGGCGTGAAGCCCTCGCGATGCACCTGTTGGGTGACCAGCCGGTTGCCGAGATGACGGGCCTGTTGGCGCACCTGGATGGTTGCGCCGACTGTCAGGCCATCGCGAGTGAGTTGACCGAGACCGCAGCCATGTTGAAGTTTGTCGATCCCTCGTCAATCGAGCCCACCGCGTCGGTCCCCCCGGACCTCACTGCGCGCGTGCTCGGCGAGCTGCACGACGTCGGTGTGTCCCGCCACCGCCGACGTCGTGCAGCGGTGGTCTCGGGCGGCTTCGTCGGTGCGCTCGCGGCGGCTCTCATTCTGGTGACGGTGTTCTCGTCGTCGCCGTCCTCGGCGCCCAGTGAGCGAGCCCTGGCCCTCGGTGGCGCACCAAGCGTGAGCGCCAGCGCACTCTTGGTCGCCCAGCCATGGGGAACCTCATTACAGCTTCGCGAGCGTGGTCTACCCGGCGGCCAGGTCTACACGGTCTCGATGGAGACCAAGAGTGGGCGTTGGTGGACCGCGGGTACGTATCGTCCGGCCAATGGCCAAGCGGTCTTCGCCACGATGGCGTGCGCGGTGTCGTTACACAAGATCACCGGCGTGCGCGTGGTCAATAGTTCCGGCGCCACGGTACTCACGAGTTCGCTGAACGGATCTTCCTACTACTAGGCGGCGGGTCGCGAGTTTGCTACGACTCTGGTTGCGCCAATCGAGCGAGGCTCGTTAGATAGGTGCGCGCGGCGTACTCATTTGCCAAGTTCACGACGTCGAGCTTGCCTTCGAAGCGAGCCAGGGCTTCGGTGAGTTGAGGTTGCGAATTGCGAGGAAAGTTCCATATCCACTTGAGGAACTCGAGGTCAAAGTGCTCGGGGCATCCCGGCGCTTGTGTCTCGCGATGCCAGTTCACGACAACGCGCTTCAAGACTCGATACAGGCACACCCGTCGGGGCGTTGACAGCACGATCACGGTGTCGGCCCGAGCGAGACGAACGTCGACGGTACGCCCGTAGTTGCCATCAATGATCCAACGGGGCTGCTGGGCGAGCTCGCGTTGCTTTCGGTCCCACTCCTCGTTGGGCGTCTCCACCCAGCCGGGCGTCCAGAACTGCTCGTCAAGGTGAATGAGGGGCAGGCCCGTCGCCGCGGCGAGAGCGTTCGAGAAAGTTGTCTTCCCCGCGCCCGGAGATCCGACGACCGCGACGCGCTCCACTCATTCAGCGTACCGACGAGCGATCACCGTTCTTTGAACGCAACCTGACGTCGAGGTCGGGTCGAAAACGAGGCCTCGAATATATTGACTCAATAGCAACCGACGTACCGGCTCGGCCGTCCAATCATCGAATCCGGACCGTGATCGCGGTCGTCGTCGCGGGGCTCAGTCTCTACGTCCTCATGCCCGGGCTCGTGCACGTGATCTCCTCGTGGCCGCGACTGCTCACGCTTGAACCGTGGTGGCTCGTCGTGGCCGTGGTGGCCGAGACGTTGAGCTTCGTCTGTCAGATGGCGTTGCTGCGCCTGGTGCTGCGCACCAAGAACTGGTTCGCCATCATCACCGCCTTCCTTGCCGGCAACGCCGTCACCAACACGCTGCCCGGTGGCGACGCGGTAGGTGCGAGCGTGCAGTACCGCATGCTCGCCGGTAGCGGCATCGACACGGTCCAAGCGGCGGGTGGCCTAGCCGTGAGTTCCATCATCGGCGTCGGCGCTCTCTTCGCTCTGCCGATCTTCGCCCTGCCCCTCCTGCTCGGTGGCGAGGCGGTGAGCCCGGGCCTCGTGCACACCGGAGAACTCGGCGCCGTGGGATTTGTCTTGATACTGGCCATCGGCGTTGTTGTCCTCACGACCGACAAGCCCCTGCGCCAAGTGGCGGCGGTCATCGACTGGCTTTTCAATCGACTCTCTCGGCACAAGAACGCCAAGCGGCCGGCCCAGGAACTCGGCGATCGCCTGATCAACGAACGAAACCAGGTCAAAGCCGATCTCGGCAAGAACTGGTGGAAGGCGCTGTTGCTTGTGGCGGGGCGAATCGGTTGTGACTTCGGGAGTCTGCTCGCGGTGCTGCGCGCCACGGGTGCTCGTCCCGATCCCGCGCTCGTCTTGCTCGCGTACGCCGCCACTGCGGTCATTGCTTTACTCCCTCTGACCCCGGGAGGACTGGGCCTGGTCGAAGCGAGCTTGAGTGGACTCCTGGTCTTGGCCGACGTCCCGAGCGCGAACGCGGTGGTTGCCACCCTCGCCTTTCGCCTCGGCTCGTACTGGTTGCCCACGATCGCCGGCGGCGTCTGCTATTTCCTCTATCGGCGCCGGTACGGGAAACTGCGGCAGACCGAACGAGTCCCCCCCTTAGATCCCTTGTCGAAATAATCCCGGCAGTAGCGTGAACCATGGTGAGGGAGGGTGATGTCGCTCGGTAAGTCCGACAACGAGGGGGTTCCCACCCGCCGATCGATGTTGGTCAAGCGCGCCGAAGCCCGGGGCGTTCCCCTTATGACCATCCTGGTCACGATCGGCGTGCTCATCCTCGTGTACTTCTCCGGCAAGCTGCTGTACCGGCTGCGTGACATCTTGCTCGGCATGCTGGTGGGCGGGTTCGTCGCGTTGATCTTGAATCCCCTGGTCGTGTGGCTCCAGCACCATCACGTGGCGCGGCGTGGATTTGCCGTCGCGATCGTCATGGGAATCGCAGTCTTGGCGTTCATGGGCCTGGCCTTCGCCTTCGGGTACCCACTCGTTAACTCGATTACCCACTTGGCGGACAATCTGCCCAGCTACGTGAAATCCGCGGAGCACAATCGAGGGTGGATCGGCCACCTCCTGCATCGCTACCACGTGCAGCGTTGGGTCGCGAAGAACTCGTCCAAGCTGATCTCCTTCGCGAAAGGACTCTCGAAGCCCGCCCTTAAGTTCGGCGAAGGGGCGGCCACGCTCGTGCTCGCCTTCGTCACCCTCTTCGCCTTCGTGATCCTGCTCTTGCTCGAGTCGCCCAAGATTCGCAAGTTTGGCCTCTCGAACTTGGCGCCGGCCAAGAGCGCCTGGCTCGCTCGGGTCGGGAACGAGATCTCCAAGGTCGCCTTTGGCTACATGCTGGGCAGCCTCGTCATGTCGCTACTGGCCGGGTTCGTGATCTTCATTACGTTGCTCGTGATCTCGGTCCCCTTCGCGTTGGTGTTCGGCCTGTGGGTCGCCCTCGTGGACTTTCTCCCTCAGATCGGCGGCGCGCTCGCCGGCATCCCGGTCGTGCTCTTTGCTCTCGTTCACTCCATCTCGGCCGGCGTCATCACCTTCATCGTGTTCATGATCTACACACAGCTCGAGAACCACGTCCTGCGCCCCATTGTGATGAGCCGATCAGTCAAGATCAATCCGCTCACTGTCTTCATCGCGATCCTGGTGGGCGCCGAGGTCGGATCCTGGGTGGCGGGCGATTTTGGCGGCCTCGTGGGCGTTCTGCTCGCCGTACCGGCCGCTGCCTCCGCCCACGTAATCTCGCGAGAGGTATGGAATCTCACGCGAGCACCGACGGGGTTCGTCGTGAGCACGGCCAGCGAAGAAGATCCCGCGGCCTCCGAGTAGTTAGCGGTCCAATCACGTGAGCATGTTGTCCGACGACCAGTTACCCGCCTCGGTGCGCGAGTCCGCGCTGGCGCGCGCTCGCACCCTGATCGACGTGGCCGCTCGACCGGCCAGTCGACGAGAGCGCGCCACACGACGAAGCCTGCGACGGCTCTTTAGCGATCCGCGCGCAGTCGACGTCACGATCACCCTGACCGACGAGGTGATGCGATTCCACACCCCCGAGAGCACCAGGTCGGCCCTCCAGGAGGCGGCCAGTGAGGCCTCGAGCAAGGGGTTTGGCGCTCTCAACTTGGTCGGCTTGCGCGCACTCGCCCAGGCCTCACGGATCTCGGCGCCGGGCGCCCAACGCATCGTCGCCACCAAGGTTCGCTCGCTGACCCAGAACCTGATTCTCGACGCCGACCCTCGCGAGCTCACCAAACAGTTCGCCCAACATGCGAGTGAGGGGCTACGACTCAACGTGAACGTCCTGGGCGAAGCGGTCCTCGGCGAAGGCGAAGCCGACGAACGACTTACCCGAGTGCGAGAGATCATTCGCCGACCCGACGTGAACTACGTCTCGGTCAAATTGTCCGCCATCGTGAGTCAACTCCAGACCATCGACCACGACGGGTCGCTCGCGCGGGTGGCGGAGAAGTTGCGCCCGCTGTATCGCGACGCCGCCGCCCACGACACGTTCGTGAACCTCGACATGGAGGAGTTCCGCGATCTGCGTCTGACCCTCGACGCCTTCATGAGCGTGCTCGATGAACCCGAGTTCCTCCCGCTGAGCGCGGGCATCGTGCTCCAGGCGTACTTACCCGAATCCCACGGCGCACTCGAGGAGTTGATCACCTTCTCTAAGCGTCGGCACCGAGAGGGCGGCGGCGAGATCAAGGTGCGACTCGTCAAGGGCGCCAACCTCGCGATGGAACACGTCGAGGCCGAACTGCACGGCTGGCAGGCCGCACCCTACGGCACGAAGGCCGACGTGGACGCCAGTTATCTGCGCCTGGTCGACGTGGCGCTGCGCGCCGAGCACGCGCGGTCTCTGCGCGTCGGGGTGGCCAGCCACAACTTGTTTCATGTGGCGTGGGCGATCGAGCTCGCCAAGTACCGGGGCGTGCACGAACAGCTCGACGTCGAAATGCTCGAGGGCATGGCCAACGCCGAGGCGCTCGCTCTCACCCGCAGCGGTCAGCCCGTCCTGCTCTACGCGCCCATCACGCGGCGCGACGACTTCGCCTCCGCCGTGGCGTACCTCGTGCGACGACTCGACGAGAACACGGCCCCCGAGAACTACCTGCGCGCGGCACTTTTCATCGCCGACGATCCCGCGGTCTACCGCGAACAGGAAGATCGCTTCGTGCGCGCGCTGGAGGAGCGACACGGAGTCGACGTCACCTCGCGTCGTCACGGTCATGAGATAACTCCGGGTCACTTCGACAACGAGCCCGACGGCGATCCGACTTCGCATCCCTACGTCGAGCGCGTGCGCGCGAGCCTCGCCGAGGTGCGCGCGGCCCGCGACGCCACGATCGACACGTTGCGTCACCTCGAGGGTGAAGGGCCGTATGAGTGGGAGGACGGACACGACCCCAACGACGGATTTCGTCCCTGGTATCGCTATCGCGTGGCGACCGTCGAGCAAGTTGACCAAGCCCTCGAGTTCGCGAGCTCGGGCTTTGCCTCCTGGCACGACCGCGACGTCGAGGAGCGCCGGGCCATCCTGCTGCGCGCGGGCGACGTGATGGCTGAGCACCGAGAGCGGACGATCGCCGTGATGGCGCGCGACGGAGGAAAGACCGTCGCCGAAGCCGATCCGGAAGTGAGTGAAGGCATCGACTTCGCACGCTTCTACGCGAGTCACGCGCTCGGCGATGACGACTCGACGCCGGCGGGAGTTGTGCTGGTCGTGCCGCCATGGAACTTCCCCTACGCCATTCCTGCGGGCGGGGTACTCGCGGCCCTCGCGGCGGGCAATGCTGTCGTGCTCAAGCCCGCGCCCGAGACCGTGGCCGTCGCCACGGCTCTGGTGAATCAACTCTGGGAAGCGGGTGTGCCCAAAGACGTCCTCCAGATGATTCCTACGCGCGACGACGAGACGGGTCGGCACCTCGTTACGCACGTCGGGGTAAGCGCGGTCATTCTCACTGGTTCCTTCGACACGGCCACCCTGTTCACATCCTGGAAGCCATCGCTGCGCCTCTTCGCCGAAACCAGCGGCAAGAACGCCATGATCATCTCATCGAGTGCGGACATCGACCTCGCGGTGAAGGACCTCGTTCATTCGGCCTTCGGCCACGCGGGCCAGAAGTGCAGCGCGGCGAGCCTCGCCATCGTCGAACAGTCCATCTACGACGACCCTCGGTTCCGCGACCAACTGGTTGATGCGGTCTCGACTTTGCGGGTTGGTCCGGGATACGAACTCTCGAGCGATGTCGGGCCGGTCATCCGCCTTCCCGAGGCGGCGCTGGAGCGCGCCCTGCACGAACTTGACTCCGGTGAGTCGTGGCTCGTCGCACCCCAGCCGGTCGACGAGAGCGGCTTACTCTGGCGCCCAGGAGTGAAGGTCGGGGTTCGTCCGGGCTCGTGGAGTCATCTCACCGAGTGGTTCGGGCCGGTGCTCGGCGTCATGGTGGCCAAAGACTTCGATCAAGCCATCAGTTGGCAGAACCAGACGCCCTACGCCCTCACCGCGGGAGTGCACTCGTTGAACACGTCCGAGTGCGAGCGTTGGATCGACGCGGTACACGGAGGCAACCTGTACGTGAATCGCGGCACGACGGGGGCCGTGGTGCACCGCCAGCCCTTCGGCGGATGGAAACGATCGAGCGTGGGACCGACCGCCAAGGCCGGAGGTGACAACTACGTCAACTGCCTTCGCAACTGGCCACGCGTGCGCGACGTCGACGAAGCGCTCGCGGCGGCCTCGTCGTGGTGGCGCGACACCGGCGCTCAGGCGCTCGATGAAACCGGCCTCGCAGCGGAGCGAAACTTTGTGCGCTATCGCCACTACGTCACTCCGATCGTGCTTCGAGTCGACGACTCGACAACGTCTGAAGAGATCGCGTACCTGCGCGGGCTCCAGTCGCTCGCGGGGTTCCCCTTGGACGTGAGCGCGGAGTCACCCGCGCCTGGCTTTCTTGACACAACCATCGAAAGTGTGGACGCTCTCGTCACCCGTGTGCCGCCCACCACCAAGGTGCGCTGGCTCTCGAAAGAAACAACACCAACGCTCGCGTTGTTAGAACGCGGAGTCAGCGTCGACGTGCGCGAACTCGCCCAGGCGGGAACGATCGAACTTCCCAGGTGGCTGCTCGAGCAGAGCGTGGCGATAACCAATCACCGCTACGGCAACGTGCACGCTGGTCCGAAGCCCGTGTGTCGCGGGCTCGCAGGTTAGGGCGTCGCGCTCGCGTCCTTGGGCAGACCCAGTACGCGTTCGGCGATGATGTTGCGCTGTACCACCGAGGTTCCCCCACCGATGGTGAGCGCCTGGGAGTACAGGAATCCCCAGTACCACGAGCGGCCCTCTTCGCCTTCGAGCCCACCCGGGCCGTGATCGGCCAACATGCCCGCGCTCTCGGCGAGTCGGTTCGCGAGCCCCATGACCTCCTGGCCGTGATCGTCGGCCAGGGCCTTACGAAGTGAGGCGTCCGAGCCCGTGGCTCGACCGGCCAGAGCGTTTTCGGTGAGACGCAGGCGCAAAAAACGCAGGATCTCGCCGTGCGACCAGCAGCGCACGAGGTCGTCACGTTCTCGACTCGTCAGATGGCTTCCCTGCTTTCGCACCACGTCGACGAGGTCGTTGGCCGTGGGGCCTCGGCCCCAAAGCACGCCTTCGCCCGAGAGCGCCACGCGCTCGTTGCCCAGCGTCACCTTGGCGAGGCGCCAGCCCTGGTTTACTTCGCCGAGTAGGTAGTCGTCGGATAAGCGAACCTCGTCGAGGAACACTTCGTTGAAGGCGTGATCGCCGGTCATGTCGACAAGAGGACGTATCGTCACGCCCTTCGCGTGCATCGGCAGGATGAAATAGCTAATGCCGTCTTGGGGTGCGCCCTCCCGTGACGTGCGGGCCAGCAGGATGCCCCAGGTGGCGAGGTGGGCGTAGCTGGTCCAGATCTTCTGGCCACTGATCACCCACTCGTCGCCGTCGCGCGTCGCACTCGCGCTGAGGGACGCAAGGTCGCTGCCCGCGTCGGGTTCGCTGAAGAGTTGGCACCAGAACTCCTCACCGCTCAAGAGATTGCTTAACCAGCGATCCTTTTGCTCCGGCGTGCCCGCCACGAGGATCGTCGGTCCCGCCCAGCCAATACCAATCGGATTGATCGGACGCGTGACCCCCGCCCGACGCAGCTCGTCGTCGATGAGAAGTTGGTAGTCCACTGTCGCGCTGCGACCCCACGGCTCGGGCCACGACGGCGCGACCAGGCCGACGTCGGCCAACTCGCGGCCCGTGGGATGGGGGTGCTCGGCGAGCCACCGACGCAGTTCCTCGCGTCGCGGATCAAACTCGTCGATCTCGCTGAACGCCGGCGACGTCACCGGGGCCATCAGACCACGGCCCTCTTCGTGCACCACGTTGTGCTCCGTTCTCATTCCAAAACTCTTCGCCTAACGTAATGCTGAATCAGACTCAGCGGGCTTCTAGTGGCAACGCCCGATCGCATGGCCCCAGACTTATACTGCCGATATGGCCGTGCTGTTCTGGTTGATCATCATCCTGGTGTGCATCTTCGCCGAGATCCACACCAACGCCTTCCTGGCCGTATTCATTGGCGTCGGGGCGATCGTGCCGTTCTTCTTGGCCCTCGCTTCTGTCCCCTTCGCCCTGCAGGCGATTCTGTGGCTGGTGATCTCGGGTGTGCTCATCGGCTTTCTGCGCCCGGCCGCGCTGCATCGTTTTCACCACAAAGGCGTGACCGACCTCGCTGCACCCTCCAAGAGCACGATGACCAATCTCACCGGGTACGTCGAAGACACGGTGGGTGACGAAGGTCACCCCGGGCGCGTGCGCATCAAGGGCGAGTCCTGGCGCGCGGCGACCGAAGCCAAAGACACCATTCCGGTGGGAACCCAGGTGATCGTGCGCAAAACCTACGGCACGACCCTGTGGGTCGAACCGGTCGCCTAACTACGTCGCGGGCGTGGACGGCACCCCGTCGAGCACGCTCCTGATCGCCTGAGCCGCACCCAACAGCGCCGAGCTCTCGGCTGGAATGATCAGTTTGGTGTTGGGACTCTCGGCAAACTTCGAGAGCGTGTCGAGCTGCAAGATCGCCACCAGCGTCGGATCGGGCGCCTGTTCCTTGATCGCGGCATACACCAACGCAATCGCCTGGGCGCGACCTTGGGCCTCGAGGATCTGGGACTGGCGCGCGCCTTCGGCGCGCAGGATCTGTGACTGCTGGGCACCTTCGGCCTCTTTGATCGCCGCTTGTCGCTGACCATCGGCCACGTTCACCGCGGACTGCTGCTGGCCCTCGGACTCCAAGATGCGCGCGCGCTTCTCCTGGTCGGCCTGCTTCTGGAGGGCCATCGCCTGGAGGATCTGATCGGGCGGAGTGATCTCGAGGACCTCGACGCGGTTGATGCGCACGCCCCACTTGTCGGTCGCTTCTTCCATCTGGGTCTGGAGCAACGTGCCGATGCGCTCGCGCTGGGAGAACGCGTCATCCAGCGTGATCGAACCGAACACCGCACGCACCGAGGTTCGCGCGAGGTTGTCGACACTCACCTGGTAGTTGGAGTTGGTAAAGAGCGCGAGGCGTACGTCAACGACTTGAGAGAAGATCGTGGCGTTCACGATGACGGCCACGTTGTCGCGGGTGATCACTTGCTGGCGATCCCCCGTGCGCGGCGTCTCGCGTACGTCGACGATCTTCATGGCTTCGATGAAGGGGACAATGAAGGTGAGCCCCGGGTTCCGGATGTCCTTGAACTCACCGAACCTCGTGACGACGCCCTCGAAACCCTGCTGGACGATTCGCACCGACCTGGAAATCGTCACGATGACCAGGAGAACGATGATGGCCGCGATAATCGCGATGACAATGCCGGTGTTCATAGAGGCACCTCCGCGGAAGCGTTGGTGCAGTTGCCTTAACTGAACTCGTTCCCGGTGCTGTTGTTGCAGTGTAATTGAGGGCCAATCGCGTCAGATGGCCAACCCACGCTCACGACCACTCGCTCGCTCCTCCGGCCAGACGACGTGCCAGCGAATTGTGCGCGGGAATTATTCTCTGGAATTTCCCACAAAGTTCCTGGTAGAACGGAGTTGCGAGGCCTCGGCTCGAAAGTTGAGAAGGGAGAGACGTGAACGTAGCAACCCTTGTCGCCACCGTCTTTGACAACCAACTCCCCTTTCGCGTCGAGGCCTACGACGGCAGCGTCGCGTTGCCCACCATCGACTCGGCTGCCAACACGTTGACACTCAAAATTCTGAATCGCGAGGCCCTCACGCGTGTCGTGACGCACCCGGGCGAGCTGGGATTGGCGCGGGCTTACGTGGCGGGTGACGTGGACGTCGACGGTGACTTAGACCTGCTCTTTGAGATCACGCCGCCGCCACTTCGCCGGGCCCTCACTCCTGAGGTGGTGCGTTCACTGCTCTCGAGTGTCGGCGTCACCGGAATGAAGCCGCTCGCCCCGCCGTCGATCGAAGCGCGACCTCGAGGGCTCCTGCACTCACGCGCCCGCGATCGCCAGGCGGTCACTCATCACTACGACGTGTCGAATCGGTTCTACGAGATGGTTCTCGGTCCTTCGATGACCTACTCGTGCGCCGTGTTCGCCACCCCCGAGGACACCCTGGAGCAGGCCCAGTCACGCAAGGTGGATCTGGTCGCGCGCAAGCTCGACCTACAGCCCGGCGATCGACTGCTCGACATCGGGTGCGGGTGGGGCACGATGGGCATCCACGCGGCCCAGCGTTACGGGGCTCGAGTGATCGGCGTCACGCTGTCGGAACCCCAACAGCGCTACGCCACCGAGCGGGCTCATCTCGCGGGCGTGGAGGATCTCGTGGAGTTTCGAATCCAGGACTTCCGCGACATCACCGATGAGCCCTTCGACGCCATTAGCTCCATCGGCATGGCCGAGCACGTGGGGCGACGGTCGTTGCCCCGGTACACCCAGGTCATCTGGGATCTGTTGGCCCCCGGTGGACGATTTCTCAACCATGCGATCGCCCGACCGGTCTCGCTTGAGGAGGACCCTCGACCCACCTACGCCTCGGAGTTGGTCCGTCAACTCCAGATCGCGGTGGGCGCGCGCGGTCCCTCCAAGAATCGCAGTGCGTTCGTCGAACGATACGTCTTTCCCGACGGCGAGCTCCACGAAGTCGGCGCGTTGGTATCAATGTTCCAGGCCCACGGATTCGAGGTTCGTCACCTCGAGAGTCTGCGCGAGCACTACGGCATCACTCTTCGCCGATGGGTCGACAACCTCGTCAAGCGCTTCGACGAGGCGAGCGACGACGTCGGCGAGGAGAGGGCACGTGCGTGGCGGCTCTACATGACCGGTTCGGCGGTGGGGTTTGAGCGACACAAGCTCGAGATTCACCAAGTGTTGTGCGTGCGACCCGATCACGGCGCCTCGAGGTTCCCGCTTCGTAGCAACTTCGAGCCTGACTTCTAATCGGCCCGCGACGTTGACACCGGTCAGTTCACTCCGATAGGTTCCGCGATAGCCACCCCCGACGCTTTATGAAAGAGGAATTCGTGCCCGAGATCCCCGCCTCCCACCGTGACCTGCTCCAGGCAATGGTCGCGACGTTCGCCACCGTCGGACCCGACGGACGGCCCCAACAGACCGAAGTCTGGTTTCACGAGGACGGCGAGAGCGTCGCCCTCTCGCTCAGCACCACGCGCCAGAAGACCAAGAACCTCATGTCTCGCCCCGCGTGTTCGTTGCTCATCGTGGATCCGACCTCACCGATGCGCTACATCGAACTACGAGGCGACGCCGAGATCATGGCCGATGACGACTTCAGCTTCGCGGGTCAGGTCAGCGAGAAGTACTCGACGAATGTTCGTGGGTACGACGCCCCCGGCGACATGCGCGTCAAGGTCCACATCATCTTGAGCCGCGTCAACGCGGTCGACATGCGGGGCTAGAACCCTCACCACGTAATGTCGCCATTGCAGGACGAACTCGGGATCGTGACGAAGCCAAGCCCGCGATCGGTGAGCGAGACGGTCGCACGATTTCTTGAGATCGCGAGTGCCAAGAACGTCAAAGTCTTTGCCGTCATTGATCAGCGCGAGGAAGCGCAGAGCGTGGGCATGGAGTTACGCGAGACGACACTCATCATCTTTGGCAACCCCCGCGCCGGGACGCCGGTCATGGCGGCCGAACCTCTCGCCGCGCTCGACCTGCCGCTCAAAGTGCTGATCTGGGCAGACGGCGGTGCGACCAAAGTGAGTTACCTCTCACCCTCCGCGCTGGCCGCGCGCTACGACCTCCGCGACGATCTCGCCCATCAGTTCGGGGCTCTCGACGCGCTATCGGACGCGCTCATATCTCCGTAGGTTCGCCCGCCTGAGCCGAGTGTCGATTTTTCTTGGGCCGGGGAGAAACCCGTCAGGATGATGCCCACGAGGCGAGGACCACCACAACGTGCTGTCCCGCGCTGTCGCGTCGTCGATCGATATGTCGCCAATCGTTTTCACGGCGTGTTGGAAAGGTCTGTCGCGCGTGTCGAGAGCGACGTGTGCCACATTCCAATTGGTCTGGTTCGTGGAGGGTGAATGAACAAATCGCGAGTCCGCTTTTCCATGTCTCGCGCGTCAACACCCCTAGGGTGAGATCGTGAGTTTCACTACTTTCACCCTCGCTGTGGGGTGGATCGCAGTGGTGCTGGGCTCGCTCACCGCCTATCAGCAGTATCGGCGTATGACGCGCCGAGGCGTGGAGGGCGTGTCCTTCGTGACGTGGACGCTTCTGCTGTACATCAGTGCCTTTTGGGTCGCCTACGGCATCGATGCAGGGTCCTGGCAGATGATTATTGGCTGCGCCGCACCGATTCCCTTCCAGTTGATGATCTGGCTTCGTCTCTCGCCGCGAGATCGGCTCGGCGTGTGTCTCGGTTCGCTGGTGTTTCTGTCCGCGTTCTGCTTCCTCCCCGCCATCGGGTGGGGTTGGGCCGGCGCCGTCATCGGCGTCGGAGTTGCTGGCTGGGTCTCCCGGGGTCGCCAACTGCACACCTTGGTGCGATCAAAGACGGCCGTCGGCGTCTCGACGAGTTCATGGTTGACCGCCGGTGTCGTGAGCATCTTGTGGGTCATCTACTACGTGGGTGCGCATCTATGGGCGGTGTTGATCGTGACCGCGGTGAGCGCGAGTGTCAGTTTGTCGATCGCGACTCTGAGCGCTCGTCGCCACCACCGGGCGCATTCAACGTTCGCGATTGCTGAACTTCCCGCAAACTTGGCCTTCGACGACTGATCCCTTACGAGCGGGCAACGATCATGGAGCCGTCTCGTCCCTCACCCGGCACCGCGTGAACGTTGTGAGGACCCATCGGTGTCGCACACCACGAGCATGACCACACCGCGCGGCCTGAGTGACCGCACGACTCGTGCACGACGTCGATGGGCGGTCCATTGGGTGCGGCGTACTGATCGCCCCACTGTCGCATGGCTGAGATCACCGGCCACAGATCTCGACCCTTTGGGGTGAGCTTGTACTCATCGCGCGGCGGGTGTTGCGAATAGGGAACTCGGCGCAACACCTCGTGCTCCACGAGACTGTTGAGTCGGTCTCGCAGAATATTGCGCGAGATACCGAGGCGCCGCTGGAAGTCCTCGAACTTCGTCACTCCAAGGAACGTGTCTCGAATGATCAACATGCTCCACCACTCGCCAACGACTTCCAGGCACTGAGCAACCGAACAGTCCATCCCCGAGAAACTCTTTCGTTCCATGCGGTTATGTTAGCCAGTTGCATCATGCAACGCAAATGGCTAGTCTTCGTTGCGTGACACAACTTACTGAGGATCCGGCAGTGACGAGTTCGCGGCGTCGGCGCACCATATTCTTCGTGACCGCGTTAGGCGCATTCATGGGATCGCTCGACCTGTCGATCGTGAACGTTGCCTTCCCCGCGCTCGAACGTGCGTTCCCCCACGACACGGCCGCGTCCCTGTCGTGGGTGCTCACCGGATACGCGATCGTCTTTGGTTCGCTGCTAGTCGTGGCGGGGCGTACCGCAGATCGTGTCGGCAGTCGACGCGTGTTCTTCTTTGGACTTGGCGTGTTCTGTTTTGGTTCACTGCTCTGCGGTGTAGCTCCATCGGTCGTCACGTTGATCATCGGACGCATCGTCCAAGGCGTCGGGGCGTCGGCGGTCTTGCCCTCGTCGCTCGGTCTGTTGCTCGGGGCGTACCCCAAGGAACGCCGCTCTCAGATCGTGAGTCTCTGGGGCGGAATCGGCGCGCTCGCCGTCGCCACCGGACCATCGCTGGGCGCGCTGCTCATTACCGGTTTCGGGTGGCGCGCGGCGTTCTTCGTCAACTTGCCCGTGGGACTCGTCGCGTGGATTGCCGGCCGGCGAACCTTGGAGCGCACGCCGGGTACCGACTCTGCGTCTCGTCCCGACTATCCCGGCGTCGCGTTCCTCAGTCTCGCTCTCGCCGGACTCGTTCTCGCGATCTCCGAAGGTCCGACGTGGGGCTGGAGCAACGGACGCGTGGTGGCGGGATTCGTCGGCGGGGTGGTACTCCTCGTGATCTTCTTGGTGCGCTCACGTCGGCACCCTGAACCGGTCTTGGACCTCACCTTGTTTCGGGCGCGATCGTTCAGCGTCGCGAACACCGCCGCCTTCCTCTATTCGATGGGTTTCTTCGCGATGCTGCTCGGCAACATCCTGTTCCTCACGAGTGTGTGGCACTACACGATCCTGCGCGCGGGACTCGCCGTGACGCCAGGTCCACTCGTCGTCGCCGTGGTCTCGGGTCCAGCCGGGAAGCTCGCCGCGCGCGTGGGCTTTCGTCGGGTGCTGTCGATCGGCTTCGTCGTCTTCTCTCTGGGTGTCCTGTGGTACGTGTGGCGCGTCGGACTGAGCCCGCACTACGTGACGCGGTGGCTGCCCGGCACGCTCATCGTCGGACTCGGCATCGGGCTCACCTTCCCGGTCATGAGTGCCGCCGCCGTGTCCAGTCTCGATCCGGCGCGCTACTCAGTCGGGAGTGCGGTCAACCAGACGGCACGCCAGATCGGTGGAGCGCTCGGTATCGCGATTCTCGTGGTCGTTCTCGGCACGCCCGTGAGTGCGTCGGCCGCACTGCACAACTTTCGGCACTTGTGGATCTTCATCGCGTCCTCGGCCGTCATCGCGGGACTCATCTGTTCATTCCTCCTTCGAAGTGCGAGTTCAACGATGCGACCGACTCTGGCAAGCGAAGAGGCCCGCGGAATGGAAGAAGCCCTCGACGGCGAGATCGTCCTCGACGCCGAATAAGCGCTCGTAGGACGTGCGATTGTTGCTGGGCGGCTCTTCCCGTACTGTTACGACGTGGCTGTAGACCTAATGGAGCCGACGGATGACGCTCCCGCGCCACCCAAGAAGCGTTCGCGCAAGCGCGGACTGACTGAGTGGCTCATCGTCCTTGTCGTTGCGGTGGCCGCCTCACTACTGGTGCGCACCTTCGTGGTCCAGACCTACTTCATTCCCTCTAAATCCATGAAACCGACGCTCTACGTGGGCAATCGCATCATGGTGGACAAGTTGGCCGTGGAGTTCGGGCACATCAACATCGGCGACATCGTGGTCTTCAAGGCCCCGCCGGAAGTCGCGATCAAATGTGGCGACGACTTTCCCGATCTCGTGAAGCGAGTGATCGGCCTGCCCGGTGACGTGCTCACCTCGAAGGGCAATACGATCTACGTCAACGGAGTTGCCCTCAAGGAGAAGTGGTCGCACTACGAGCCGCTCGGTCCCGCCATCGGACATGTCACCGTGCCCCAGGGCCAGTACTTCATGATGGGCGACAACCACGCGAACTCCTGTGACAGCCGATACTGGGGAACGGTGCCTCGCTCGGACATCATCGGCAAGGTCTTTCTCAAATTCTGGCCTCTGTCGCAGTGGCACTGGTTCTAACGCCCGCTCGCTCGACTCGTCGCAGCGATCGTCGCCGGTGGGCTCAACGCCTCGGCGTACTGGGCGCCCTCGTTGTTTCCGGCATCGCTCTCGCGTCGTGCGGATCATCCTCGCCCAAGAGTTCCACCAGCATCGGACTTACGTCGCCGGTAATCGCCGAGCACTTCACACGCCTACCGTGCAATCACTCCAACACCATCGGGCTCGAAGGATGCGCCGAGACTCAGTTGCTCGAGGCCGATCATCGCATCGACCGGGAAGTAAAACTCCTCTTCTCGCTCGTCCCCACCGGTCAAAAGAAGAAGCTCGTCGCGACCGAGAGTGAGTTCATCACGTATCGGCGCGACGCCTGTGCGACCTACAGCAGCGTCTACGAAGGGGGCTCCTTCGCGCCGGTGGAGTACGCGCTGTGCGAGGCGCGCGTGGACGCCGTCCAAAGCAACGTTCTGCACGGCTACTTCCAACTCACCGAATCGGGCGCGAGTCACTCGTTGCAGTGGCCCTAACGACCCGCTACGAGCACTCGAAGCCGCTCAGCAACTCGCGTAGCTGACGACCCATCTCGCGGGGATTACCCGCAACGTCGGCGATGACCTCGCCTTCGGCGTCCACGTCGTCACCGGGTTGATACCTTGATATCCGCAGTCCGCGACCCGTCTTGGCCGCTACGACCACCCACGGCATCCCGATCTCGCCGGCCTCACTCGTCGCCATGATCCGGCCTTGTCGGTCCAACCCGATACTCCAGCCAGGAGTGCGCGCGGCACTGATCACGCGTTCCAGATCCGATTGCGATGAGAGAGCGGTCACGAAACGCACGCTAGATGACGTGCGTTACGTGGGCGGGTTGTCGCGTTGAAGAATCCGTACAGGTGTGGAATGATGCTCGCATGAGCGAACAAGACGATGAAAAGACGGCGCTGTGGGAGTTCTTGGAGACCCAGCGATCATCCGTGAGATCCATCGTCGAGGGACTCAGCGAGGAGGCGTGGCATACCTCGGCGGTTCCCTCGGGGTGGACACCCGCGGGCTTCGTCGAACATCTGGCCGGAGCGGAGTACCACTGGTTCCAAGACGTGATCGCCGGCATCTCGTTCGAGCCACCGGAGGACGAGGACTTCGTGCCGTACGACCCGTACGCCGCCTTCACATCCGAGCTCTCCTCCAGTGAGGTTCTTCGCGGGTATCGCGACCAGTGCGATCGATCCGACGAAGTCATCGCCGGAGTCACGATGTCCTCGAAGCCCCTCAATCGTCACTTCGACAATGAGGTGCCCACCGTGCGCTGGGTCATGCTGCACATGATCGAAGAGACGGCGACGCACTCCGGCCACCTCGAGATCGCCCGAGAACTCCTCGACGGAAAGACCAGACTCGGCAATCGTTAGGACGCACAGCCACGTTGTTGGCGATAGTCACTCCGCGACGTTTTTCGTTGCGTTCGACATCGACCAACCGCGCGGCAGAAGTCGCAAGGTATCGGGTGCCAACGCCTGGTGGCTGAAAAAGACGAACGTGGTCGCTCCCACGATGTACAGCCAGTCAATGACTGATGACAGTACGTCGACGCGCGTGCCGCTCGCCCCGAAGACGCCCGGTGCCACGAGCTGGAAGATCAGGTACCCGAGGACAATGGCGGAGATCAGGGCAATGAGCACCGTGATGAAGCTGACCGCGGCCACGTAGCTTCGCATGACTCGCTTGGTTGGACTGGATGGATCAGACTCCGAATCGGCCAGCGCTAGGCCACGTTGCCGGTGGATCATGTGGGCGACGCCGCCGACCAGAACCATGAGGAAGCCCACCACGACGATTCGCGCAATGGTGTTGGAACTGGGAGTAACGGTGTCCATGAGGCTCACCAATGCCTCGACGATGATGATCGATCCGACGTAGGAGAGCCAGAGCGTGAAGAACGCGCCGCCGAATAGGTACGCCGCCATTGGCCGCTTGCCCGACGGGTCTGGGTCGGCCCGGTTAGCGATCACGATGATGACGTAGGTCATCAGCGATCCAGCGGTGGAGATGAACAGCAGGAACACGATCCCGATGAACAGATCGGCGACGCTGCTGAAAACTGCGCCTGAAATTGAAGTCACGAGACCCCCCTCTAGGAAAGGCGCGAGTGGCCTTTTCCTATGACCCTAAGTCGCGTGAGATTCAATAACCGGCTTACGACGCCCGGTGTGTCTACAACTTTTCGGCGAGTTTCACGAGTGCCGCCAACTGCGACTTCGTAAACTTCGCCGACTCAACGCTGGCGCCGGCGAAGTGCGTACTGGTGGTTGCGACACTCAAACCCTGACCCGTGATGCCCGCTTCAACCAGCTTGAAATAAAACGCCGGTCCGCCGAGACCGGGGTAGGGCGAGAAGGTGAACTTTGCATCTTTGGTGGCCTTGGCGATCGACGCTTGCATCTCGGCCGAGGTCAGCGGCTTATTGATGTCCTCGTACGAGAGGGAGATTGCCTTGACAATGGTCGCCATGGACGTCTCGGGACCGTACGTACAGATCACGTCAGACCCGGTGACTTCGTAGTCGGTCTTGCTGGGCTTGACCGGAACGGTGTACTCGGTGGCCGCTGGCACTTTGTAGCCCACGATGGCCGACACACTCGCCGCACTCACCTTGTCGCAGACCGACGACGCGTGCGCCACCCGTGAGGCGGCGTGCGCGGTGATCGGCGAGGCGAGAAGCACGCTCGCGCTCCCGAGGGCCACGACGAGTGTGGGGGCGAGAAGAGATCGATGGAGGGAACGGGCGAGGTGAAGTCGTGTAACGGTGCTCATGGCGAAGCCTTTCTCGTCGGATGGCTCTCGCCACGTGAGCCGAACGCTACTGCCTGAGCCCGGTCCGAGACCTAGATCTCTCCGCATTACAGTTGGTCTTCGGGGGGCTTGGCGAGTGGTTCGCAGATGAGAACCGAATCGCCTGGTCGAAAGGAGTAGGCGTGCAACCGACGGACACCTCGTCGCCGGACTACTTTCACAAGGTCGTGGACTGCCAGTGGGCGTGTCCCGCTCACACGAATGTCCCGGGCTACATCCGTCTGATCGCCCAAGGGCGCTTTGATGACGCCTACATGCTCAACCGTGAGTCGAACGTCTTTCCGGGCATCCTCGGTCGCACGTGTGACCGGCCGTGCGAGCCGGCGTGTCGGCGCGAGCGCGTCGATGGATCCCCCGTGGCGATCTGCCGCCTGAAGCGCGTGGCGAGTGACCTTCGCGGCGACATCACCGATCGCCTCCCCGAGATCCCGCGCGTGAAGATCGGCAAGCGCATCGCGTGCATCGGCGCCGGCCCTGCGTCACTGACGGTCGCCAACGACCTGATGCCGCTGGGCTACGACCTCGTGATCTTCGAGCAGTACGACAAGCCCGGCGGGCTGATGCGCTCGAACATCCCCTCGTTCCGTCTGCCCGAAGAAGTGCTCGAAGAAGAGACGGCCATGATTCTCGACATGGGGGTGGATATCCGCTACAACTCCCCCGTCACGAGCCTGCGCTCGCTGCTCGACGATGGATTCGACGCCGTGTTCGTCGGCGTGGGCGCGCCGCGGGGCAAGGAACTGGACCTGCCGGGGCGCCACGACGAGGACGAGCCACACATATTTATCGGCATCGACTGGCTCGAGTCCGTTGCCTTTGGCCACGTGAGCGAGATCGGCGAGCGAGTTCTCATCATCGGGGTGGGCAACACCGCCATGGACTGCTGTCGCACCTCCCGGCGCCTTGGGGGCCGCGACATCAAAGTGATGGCCCGTCGACCCCGCCAGTTCTTTAAAGCCTCGCCATGGGAACTCGATGACGCCGAAGAAGAGGGCGTCGAGATCCTGGTGAACTACGCGCCCACGCGCTTCGTGCTCGAGAGTGGCCGACTCGTTGGGATGGAGTTCGACGTGCTCGAGTGGGATGAGGGAGCGCGACACTCCAGCACCCTCGACACCGTGGTCATCCCCTGCGATGACGTGATCCTCGCGATCGGTCAGGAAAACTCCTTTCCGTGGGTTGAGCGAGACCTCGGAATGACCTTTGGGGAATGGGACATGCCTGTCGTGGACGAGGTGACCATGCAGTCCAGCGTTCCCGGCGTCTTCTTCGGCGGCGACTCGGCTTTTGGGCCGAAGAACATCATCTGGGCGGTCGCCCACGGACACGGTGCGGCCATCTCGATCGACAACTACTGCCGCGACATCGACCTCCTGGATCGCCCGGCCGAGGGCATGAACCTCATCAGCCAGAAGATGGGTATGAGTGAGTGGAGCTACCACAACGACTACAACCAGTCCTCGCGCCAGAAGATGACCCACGTTGAACTCACGAAGCGCTTCGAGTCGCTCACCCTCGAAGTCGAACTGGGATTTAGCGCGGAACAGACCGCGCGCGAAGTGCAGCGATGTCTGAACTGCGACGTCGAGACCGCATTCACCGCGCCCTTGTGCATCGAATGCGATGCGTGCTTGGACATCTGTCCCGTCCAGTGCCTCACCATCACGTCCAACGGCGACGAGGAGGACCTGCGCAGTCGTCTTCTCGCCCCGGCCAACAACCTGAGCCAAGACCTCTACGTCTCCGAGCCGCTGCCTCAGACGGGCCGGGTCATGGTGAAGGATGAGAACGTGTGCGTGCACTGCGGACTGTGCGCTGAACGATGCCCGACCGCCGCCTGGGACATGGCGTTGTTCGATCTCGCGATCCCCTACGCCGGTTCGTCGAACTTCATTCCCGTCGCTGTCGGCTTCGGCGGAGCGGGGCGATGATGACGATCACCCATCGCGGCGACGTTCGTGTGAACGACTTTGCCGTCAAGCTCGCCAACGTCAACGGCACCGGTTCGGCCAGCGCCAACAGCCTGCTCGTCCAGGCGATCTTTCGCATGGGCATTCCCGTCTCGGGCAAGAACCTCTTTCCCTCCAACATCCAGGGCCTACCCACGTGGTACGAGATCCGCGTGAACGGCCACGGGCACACGGCGCGCGCGATCGACTACGACCTGATGATCGCCATGAACTCACAGACCTACGCCGAGGACATTGCCGACGTGCACCCTGGCGGGTACGTGCTCTACGACTCGTCGTGGCCCCTCGCGACTGACCTCAAGCGCGACGACGTCACGTTCCTCGGCGTGCCACTGGCCACGATGTGCCTCGAGAACTTCCAGAAGCCGCGCGAGCGAATCCTGATGAAGAACATCGTGTACGCGGGTGCGGTCGCGGCCCTCGTGGGGGTGGACGTGGACGTCGCGGCTGACCTGCTCACCGAGACCTTCGCCAAGAACGAGGCGCTGCGCGAGTCCAACCAGCGAGCTCTGCGACTGGGCTACGACTTTGCAATTGACAACTTCGAGTGCCCGCTCGAGTTTCATCTCGAGCCCATGAACGCCAACGACGACTCGATCTTGATCGACGGCAACACCGCGACCGCACTCGGTTGCCTCTACGCCGGAGCCACGGTGGCCGGCTGGTATCCCATCACGCCCGCGACCGCGGTCATGGACAACTTCACTCGGCTCTGCGCGGCGTATCGGCGCGAGAAGGTGGAGAGCGATGATCCCGACGCGCCACCCACCTACAAGAACAACTATCTGATCATCCAGGCCGAAGACGAGATCGCCTCCATCGGTATGGTGCTCGGCGCGGGCTGGAGCGGCGCGCGCGCCTTCACCTCCACGTCGGGCCCGGGCATCTCGCTGATGAGTGAGCTGCTCGGCCTCGGGTACTACACCGAGATTCCGGCCGTCATCATCGACGTCCAGCGCGTGGGCCCATCAACGGGCATGCCCACGCGAACCCAGCAGGGCGACATCTTGATGTGCGCCTACGCCTCGCACGGCGACACCAAGCACATCGTGCTCTTTCCGGCCAACCCGCACGAGTGCTTCGAGTTCGCCGCGCAGAGCTTCGACCTGGCCGAGCGTTTCCAGACGCCGGTCTTCATGCTGAGCGACCTCGACATCGGGATGAACGACTGGGTCGTTCCCCGACTCACCTGGGACGACAGTTATGTGCCCGACCGAGGACGCGTCCTCAACGACGACGACCTGGCCGAGATCGCCGAGTTCTTCCGTTACACCAACGAAGACGACGAGTTCGTGACGCCGCGCACCCTGCCGGGCTCCGCATCCAAGGGCGCGTACTTCATACGCGGATCGGGTCACGACAAGTACGGGCGTTACACCGAGGTACCCGATCAGTACCAAGAGGTGATCGACCGGCTCAGGCTCAAGCACGCTTCGGCCGCGCCGCACGTACCCTCGCCCCTCATCGAACGCCACGAAGGCGCCAGAGTAGGCATCTCACCGTGGGCAGTTGTGACCTCGCGGTGCGCGAGGCGATCGGGGATCTCGCCGGTCACGGCCTCGCGACTGATTTCTTGCGGGTGCGGGGCTTTCCGTTCGTCCCCGAGATTCGTGAGTTCGTCGAGGCGCACGATCGCTGCTTTGTCGTCGAGCAGAACCGCGACGGCCAGCTGCGCAGTCTGATCGCCATCGAAACGGGCGTCGCCCCGGAACGAATGACCTCCGTACTCGCCTACGGAGGATTCCCTCTCAGCGCGAGCCAAGTCGTCAACAGCGTCCTCACCCAGATGGAGATTGCCTAATGCCCTCGATCGTTAAACCCCTGATTCCTCTCAACCCGCTACCGAAGAACGATCTCGGCCTCACGGTGCGCGACTACGAGGGCGCGATGTCGACCTTGTGTGCGGGGTGCGGTCACGACTCGGTCACCGCGGCCATCTCCCACGCCTTCTTCGAACTCTCGACGCCGCCCAATCGCATCGCGAAACTAAGTGGCATCGGGTGTTCGTCCAAAACGCCGACGTACTTCGTCAAGGGTGCGCATGGCTTTAACAGCGCCCACGGCCGCATGGCCACCATCGCCACGGGCGCCAATGCCGCCAACCGCGAACTCACCTACATCGGCATCTCGGGCGACGGGGATTCGCTGTCCATCGGTCTCGGTCACCTCATGCACGCGATCCGACGCAATATCAACATGGTGTACGTGATTGAGAACAACGGCGTCTACGGACTCACCAAGGGCCAGCTCTCGGCCTCGGCCGACATCGGCTCGGCGCCGAAGAAGGGTGACGCTAATCAGCTCGCGCCCATCGATCCGATCATGCTCGGCCTCACGCTGGGGGCGACCTTCCTCGCGCGCAGCTTCTCGGGCGACAAGGAGCAGTTGATCCCGATCCTCAAGGCCGCGGCGACGCACCGCGGCTTTGCGCTGATCGACGTCATCTCGCCGTGTGTCACTTTCAACGACCACGAAGGATCGACCAAGAGCTACAAGTTCGTTCGCCAGCACGAAGTCAAGGAAGTCGAGACTGACTTTGTGCCGCTCGCCGTACCGATTCGCGAGAAGATTCCGAGCGACGAGGCCAAGGCCGTCACCATGCACGACGGAAGCGTTCTTCGCTTTCGCTCGGTGCCCGAGGGGTACGACCCGAGCGATCGAATGAGCGTGGAAGAGTACATCCGCGATCGCCAGAGTCGCGGCGAAATCGCGACGGGCATTCTCTACGTCAATGAGTCGAGCGCGGAGCTTCACGAACTCAACCACACGCCCGAACACTCCCTCACGAGCGTGCCTTACGACAAACTCTGTCCCGGTAACGACGCACTCGCGCAATTGCAGGATGACTTTCGTTAAGCGAGAGGTGCGTTCGCGATAACTTATACATTTTTTCGATTAATTCAATCCGTGAAAATCGTGTGAAGTTTTCGCGCCGCTCTCATTTGGCGAGAAGTACCAATTCGTGTCTTCGGTAGACGGCCACAGGCAAGTTCGAACTGACATTCAAAAAGAGTGCGTTGCACATTCGATCGAACAACATTCAAGCAACGCCGAGGCATTTCGTGCACTCGTCATTAACGTTAATAGTGATGGAAAACGTGTCGGATACGCCTACTCGAGTCGTTGTCATTGACGACGACATCGTGGTCTCGGAGATCATGGCCCTGTCCATCTCCAAAGAGCGAGGCCTCTCGCTCGTGGGCGTGGCGCACACCGATCGCGATGCCGCCAAGGTCGTGCGTCGCGAGCAGCCCGACGTCGTGCTCTTCAACTATCGCAAAGCCGACAACGCGTACGTCAACATTGTTCGCGACGTAATCGCCAAGTCACCCCGCTCGCGGGTCGTCTTGGTCTCGGGCGAGCGCAACCTTGACCTCGGCCACGAGGCGCTGAACATCGGGTGTTCGGGAGTCGTCGGCAAAGACAGCTCCATCGCGGAGATCCTCAGCGCGATCCGCCGCGCCGCGCGCGGTGAGTTGGTCGTGAGTTCGAGGACGATCAGCGCTCGTAGCGCCGCCGCTCTCATTAACTAAGAATTTCCTTCATCTTGGGCTCGTGCGCTCACGCGTACCGACCAAATTCCCCACCACGTCATTACGATGAGTTTGAGTCCGAATTGACAGTTCGGTGACCATTTTGTGGCCACCGTCAGGAAGATCGGGTCAGACAAGGGAGGAAGAATGAACACAACGAAAGTTGCGCGTGTCGCGTTCTGTGTCGCCGCGCTCGCACTGGCACTCTCTGGCGCCCTCGGCGGAGCGAGCGCAGGAGCCGCTACACCCAAACTTGTCGTCACGCCCTCGACCGGCCTGCACAACGGCGAAAAGGTCAAGGTCTCGGGTTCGGGCTTTAAGCCGGGCGACCACGTCTACATCGTCGAGTGTCTCGCCAAGGCCAGCGGCGAGTCGAACTGCAACATTCTCAACACGATTCCCGCCACGATCTCCAAGACGGGCAAGCTTCCGTTGACGACCTTCAAGGTCACGACCGGCAAGATCGGCAATGGAACGTGTGGCACCAAGGCGACCAACCTGAAGAAGTGCGCGGTGAGTGCCGGTAACGCGGCGGGCGGTGACTCGGCCGTCTTTCCCATCGCCTTCAAGGCGAAGGCCTAGCAATAGTTTGAAGCCGAGGGCTCACGCCCTCAGTCACGTCGTACCAGGCATCACCGTTCGAAGAACGTCACTGTGTGAAAGGGGCACATGGAGCACAACGGCGCAACGACTGCGCTCGCTAGCTCGTTTGAGCGACGTCGCACCACGCTCGTTCACGAGCTGAAGGCGCACTTCAGTTTTGCGACCCTCCTCGCCATTCTCTTCCTGACCTTTCTCGACAACACCATCGCGAGTGCGGTCCTCACGAGCGTGCAGTCGAAGTTGCACGCCGGGGTCTCCGAACTCCAGTGGGTCGTCGGCGGCTACGCGCTGGCTTTCGCCAGTTTGATGCTGATCTGCGGCTCGCTCGGCGACAACTTCGGTCGCAAACGCATCATGTTGATCGGCGTGGCCATCTTCTGCTGCGGCTCAGTTGTCTGCGCGTTCTCCGACACGCCTACGCAGCTGATCATCGGTCGCGTCATCATGGGCGTCGGCGCGGCGGGCTCCGAGCCCAGCACGCTGTCGATGATTCGTCACATCTACCCCGATCGCCGCTTGCGCGCACGAGCGCTCGGCGCGTGGGCGGCGGTGTCGGGCCTCGCCCTCGCGCTGGGTCCGGTCATCGGTGGAATACTCGTCGGTCTGTGGACCTGGCGCTCGGTCTTTTGGTTCAACTTCATCTTTGGCGGCGTCGTACTCGTAGTGGGGACGATCGCCTTGCCCGAGAGCGTGAACGAGGTTCGCCGACGCATTGACGTACCGGGCTTCATCCTGGCCGCCATTGCGCTCGGGTGCGCCACGTTCGCCACGATCGCCGGGGAGACCTGGGGGTACTACTCCTCCAGCGTTCTCTCGCTCTACTCCATCGCGGGGTTGAGCTTTCTCGTCTACTTCGTCGTCGAGTCACGAACGAAGTTCCCAATGCTCAACGTGCGCTGGGTGACCAACCGCGCCTTCGCCGGCTCGACGGTGATCGCCTTCACCAGCTACTTCGCCATCTTTTCCATTTTCTTCTTCGTCGCGCTCTATCTTGAGGTCGTCGCGTCGGTGGGCGCCTACTCCCTCGCGGTTGACTTCTTGCCGCTCTTAGGTGGGATGATCGCCGCGTCGCTGTTCGCCGGTCGCTGGGTCGGGCGCGTGGGTTCGCGGGTACCCTTGACAGTCGGTTGCCTGCTCGCGGGTGTCGGCGTACTTCTCACCGACGTCGCGATCGGCCCCCACGCCGGACTGTCGACCCTCGGTTGGACCATGGGTCTGGCGGGGATCGGATTTGGCATCATCGTCGTGCCCATCAATGCGACCGCCCTCATCAGCATGCCCGCGGCGAACTCCGGCATGGCCGCTTCCACGATCAATACCAGCCGAGAACTCGGCGCAGTGACGGGGGTGGCGGTGTTGGGTTCCATCGTGAACGGCCAACTGACCGTCAATCTGGTGCACAAACTCACTGCCCTCGGCGTCCCCAAGAGTTTTCAACATGAGATCATTACTGCGGTCACGACGGGCACCGCCGCGTCTCAGGCCGCCGCGGAGGAGAAGCACAGCAGCGGCTACGTGCGCCACCTCATCAACGAGGTCGTGCACGCCGCCTACGGCGCTTTTACCCATGGCCTGAACCTTGCCCTGACGGTTTCCGGCACGCTGCTGTTGGTGTCGGGAGGGATCGCCTACTACACGGGAACGGCCGATCGCCGTTCGATGGTAAACGACGAGCCCGAACTCAGCGAGACGTCGATCGCTTGAGCATGTCTTGGACGCCGTTGTTGAGACGCTGGAGCAAGACGGTGAGTTGGCGGACCTCGTCCGTGGTCCAGCCGTAACAGAGGTCATGCAGTAGCGCACTGCGCCGTGCTTCTCGCTCTTCGAACTCGCGTCGCCCCGACGCCGACACCGAGATCAGCGTCGCGCGTCCATCGGTGGGATCGGGGCGCTGGATGAGCAGCCCCTCGTCCAGCATCCCCTTCACGTACCGACTGATCGACGTCTTGGTGACAAACAACTGGCTCGCGAGATCCGACGCGCGAATCTCTCCGGCTTCGACAATGGTCCGCAGAAGTTCCACCTCAAGGGGCGTGTGGGTGGACGTGCTCAGCGCGCGAACCTGCTGCATGACTTGACCGCGGCGAAGGCGACCCCACTCGCGTTCGAGCGTCGTGCCGTTCACTGACGAGAGATTGCGCTTGGCCATTGCGCTAATATTAGCAATATAGTTACTTTAAGTGACTAATTCCCAGAAGCCCTGAGGTTGCCCCTGGGCAACGTAACGAAAGGATGCGCGTGACGCACAATCTTCGCGCCGACACGATCTCCATCACCGGATTCAACAACGATGAGATCGAGGCCTACCTCGCCGTTCCCACCGATGTCGAGAGTGTGGGTTCGATGATCATCATCCACCACATGCCCGGCTACGACGAGGGCACCAAGGAGATCGCGCGCCGTTTCGCCGCCAACGGGTACGCCGCTCTGATTCCGAACCTCTACTACCGCGTGGCCCCCGGAGCCAGTCCCGACGACGCGGCCGCCACGCAACGCAGCTTGGGCGGGGTGCCGGACGATCAACTCGTCGGCGACGCCCAAGGCGCCATGAACTACCTCAAGGCGCTGCCGATTTCCAACGGCAAGGTCGGCGTGATCGGCTACTGCTCGGGCGGACGCCAGTCGTTCCTCGTGGGTCTGCGGCTACCGGTGAACGCGGTCGTCGACTGCTACGGCGCGTTCGTCGCGGTCGATCCGCCCAGCGAATACGGCCTCAAGATGAAGTCCTTGATCGGTGAGGTCGACCAACTTCAGGCTCCTCTGCTCGGCCTGTTTGGCGCCGACGATCAGAATCCGACGCCCGAACAGAACCAGCTGCTCGCCGATGCACTGACGGCCGCCGGCAAGGACTTCACGTTTCGCACCTTCGAGGGCGCGGGGCACGCGTTCTTCATGGTCGACCGGGTGAGTTTTCGCCCCGAGGCCGCCATCGAGGGCTGGAAGGACATCTTCAACTTTCTCGAACGCACGCTCGCCTAAGGAGTCACCGTGTGCACCTACCAAACTGAACTAATCGACGTTCGCGCCAGCGCCAAGACACCTGATGGTTGGACGTCAATGACCCGCGCCATGGTCTACGTCGACCACCCTGTCCACTTCGGCGCCGGACACGCGCTGATGATTGACTTTCTCAATCCGGCTGACGGCCCCTCCGCCCGGGCTGGCCTGGAGATGGACGCGGACAGTGCGCGCGCCCTCGCCCAGGCAATTTTGACAAGTCTCGATTCCGTTCCTGAGGGGCTATTGAGCGACCTCGCCTCGTGAGCGTCATTACCCGACCCGCCCCGAGCGCGCACAGCGCAAAACCTGATCGCTACAAGTGGGTCGTGCTCTCCAACACCACCCTGGGCATGTTGATGGCCATGATCGACACCTCGATCGTGCTCATCGCGCTGCCGGACATTTTCAAGGGCATCCACATGAATCCCCTGCAGCCGGGGAACACCTTCTATCTGCTGTGGATGATTCTCGGCTTCATGATCGTGACCGCCGTCTTAGTGGTGAGCCTCGGACGCTTGGGCGACATGCTCGGGCGCGTGCGAATGTACAACATGGGCTTCGTCATCTATACGTTTTTCTCGCTCATGCTGTCGATTACGTGGATGACCGGAACCGCGGCCGGACTCTGGCTCGTGATCATGCGCCTCTTCCAAGGCGTGGGCGCGGCGTTCTTGATCGCGAACTCCACCGCCATCTTGACCGACGCGTTCCCCCCGCACGAACGGGGCATGGCGGTGGGCATCAACCAGATCGCCGCCATTGCTGGATCGTTCATCGGCCTCATCCTGGGCGGCCTGCTCGGACCGATCGAGTGGCGCCTCGTCTTCATCATCTCGGTGCCGATCGGCATCTTCGGCACCATTTGGTCCTACTTGAAGTTGAAAGAAGTGCCCATCAAGCGAGACACCCATGTCGACTGGAGCGGAAATCTGACCTTCGCCCTCGGTCTCGTCGCCTTGATGGTCGGTATCACCTACGGCATCCAGCCCTACGGCGGACATGTCATGGGTTGGACCAGCCCCTTCGTGCTGACCTGCATGGTGGTGGGCATCATCACGTTGTTCTTCTTCGCCCGCATCGAGACACGATCGCCGGATCCGATGTTTCGGCTCAGCCTGTTTCGCATCCGGGCCTTCACGACCGGCAGCATCTCGACCCTGTTCTCGGCCATCGGGCGCGGCGGGCTCATGTTCACGATGGTCATCTGGCTCCAGGGCATCTGGCTACCGCTACACGGTTACAACTTCTCCAACACTCCTTTATGGGCGGGCATCGCGTTGTTGCCACTCACCGGTGGGTTCCTCGTCGCCGGTCCGCTCTGCGGATGGCTCTCCGATAAGTACGGAGCTCGACCCTTCACGGTGGGCGGCATGGCAGGGGCGACCGTCTCGTTCTTCTTGCTGCAGTTCCTCCCCGCCGACTTTTCCTATCCGGTTTTCGGTCTTCTCTTGTTCTTGAACGGAGTCTCGATGGGCATGTTCGCCGCGCCCAATCGCGCCAGCATCATGAACGCCTTACCCGCCGAGCATCGCGGCGTCGGATCAGGCATGAACTCCACGTTCCAGAACTCGGGACAGGTGCTCTCGATCGGCATCTTCTTCACGCTGATGATCATCGGGCTCTCGCGCACTCTGCCCCACGCGCTCTACGTGGGTCTAACCAACGAAGGCGTGTCGAGCGCGGTCGCCCACCATGTCGCGTCCTTGCCGCCGGTCTCCACGCTCTTTGCCTCGTTCCTCGGCTACAACCCGATGGCTCACCTGCTCGGTGCCCACGTCCTGGCGTCACTGCCCCACGCGTCGCGTACCGCCATCCTGGGCCGCAAGTTCTTCCCTCAGATCATCGAGAAGGCCTTTGTTTCGGGTCTGCATCCCGCCCTCGACTTCGCCGCGATTCTGTGCGCGTTCGCCGCGATCACCTCGTGGCTGCGCGGCACCACCCGCGTCGAGTCGACGAGTGAGCTAGTTGTCGACGTCGGCGCGCCGGCGAACGCCGACTAGCAGCGCCACACGTAGTCCCATTTGGGAAAGTTCGTTGCGGCTCAGTTGCACCCACGTCGTCGAACGGTCGTCCAGTTCGACGGTGACCTGGGCCTCAAAGCCGAGCGACACGATGGAAGTGATGCGTCCTTTCATCGTGCCGTCGTAGACCGAGACCAGTTCCAGGTCGTGCGGTCGGGTCACGACACCCTCGAAGACGGTGGAGGGACCTAGGAATTCGTGCACGAAGTCAGTCGAAGGACTTTCGTAGAGGGCGAGCGGGTTGCCGGACTGGATCACGTGACCCGCGCGCATCACGATGAGCTGATCCGCCACTTCCATCGCCTCTTGCTGGTCGTGGGTCACGAGCACGGTCGTGACGTGGATCTGTTCGTGCAAGACCTTGACCCACTGGCGCAACTCCTGGCGCACGACGGCGTCGAGGGCGCCAAAGGGTTCGTCGAGCAAGAGCACCCGCGGCTCGATGGCCAGCGCGCGCGCGAGTGCCATGCGCTGACGTTCACCACCCGAAAGCTGGGAGGGATAGCGATCGGCCTTGTCCTCGAGTTTCACCAGTGCGAGCAGTTCGGTGACCCGCGCGTTGATCTCCGCAGACGAGCGCTTGCGAACTTTGAGTCCAAACCCGACGTTCTTGGCCACGTTCATGTGGCGAAAGGGCGCGTAGTTCTGAAAGCAAAAACCGATGTCGCGATGACGCGGATCGACGTCGGTCACGTCGTCGCCATCGATCACGACGCGACCGGCGTCGGGTTCCTCCAGGCCGCTGATGAGCTTGAGCAACGTCGACTTGCCCGAGCCCGAGGGTCCCAGGATCGCGGTGAGTGAGCCGTGGGGAATCTCCGCGCTCACGTCCGCCACCGCGGTGGTTGAGCCGTAGCGCTTGGTGAGACCGTTAAGCGAGATCGACACGCAGTCTCCTCTCTCTTTTTCGTAGCAGGGCGAGAATCAACAAGACCGCCATCGAGATCAACGCGAGCAACAGAGCCCCCGCGTAGGCGCCCAACGTATCGAAGCGCTGGTCCCAGTCGTCGTAGATGAAGATCGGGAAAGTCTGGGTGCGTCCAGAGATGTTCCCCGAGACCACCAGCACCGCGCCAAACTCTCCGAGGGTGCGCGCGATGGTGAGTGTGACGCCGTAAGCGACGGCCCAACGAATGGAGGGCAACGTGACCGAAAAGAAGGCGCGCAGACGACCCGCGCCGAGGGTGCGTGCGGCATCTTCTTGCTCGGTACCGACTTCCAGCAGAACCGGCACGATCGAGCGCAGCACGTAGGGCAGCGAGACCGCCATCGTGGCGAGCACCAGACCCAGGGGCGAAAAGAGCACCATGATGCCCGCGCGCAGCAACGGGCCGCCGAACCAGCCGATGCGCGAATAGGCGAGGATAAGTGCGATACCCAAGATCACTGGCGACACCGCAACGGGAACGTCGAATATCGTGTCGAACGCCCGCTTGCCCCAAAACCTGTGACGCGCGATCAACATGGCCGCGCCCACGCCCACGAGCGTGTTGATCGGCACCGCGATGGCCGCGATCTCGACCGACAGCTTGAGCGCGTCCATGGCGCCCGGCTGGGTCAACTGATCCCAGAACGCGCCGAAGCCGTGCTGGAACGCCTTGTAGATCATGAACACGAGCGGCAATCCAAGAAGGATGCTGAGGTACGCGAGAACGACCGCGCGCAGAGGCCAGCGACGAGTGGCCACTACTTCATCCTCTTCGCGAAGTGATGAGCGAACACGCTGGTCGTCACCAGCACGACCAAGCTCAATACGAGTAGTGCGGTCGACACGGCCGCGGCGTCCGTCCACAAGAAGCCCTGGGTGAGATTAAAGACGTAGTACGACGCGGTCGTAGTGCGTCCCAATCCACCCGCGATGAGCGAGATCGAACCGAACTCGCCGATCGCCCTCGCGAAAGCTAGGCCGAACCCCCCGAGCACCGCCGGCCAGATTGAGGGCAGCACCACGGTGAAGAAGATGCGCACATTCCCCGCGCCGAGAGTGCGGGCGGCCGACTCGCTCTCGAGGTCCAGCGAGGCGAGCACCGGCTGGACGGCGCGCACGGAAAAGGGCAGCGTGACGAAGAGCAGCGCCACCATCAGACCCATCCATGTTTCGAAGAGATCAACGTGGATGGGACTATCGACGCCATAGATCGCGAGGAGCACGACGCCCGCGACGATGGTGGGCAGGGCGAAGGGCAGGTCGATGGCGGACTCCACCAGACCCTTGCCGACGAACTTGTCGCGCACAAGCACCCAGGCGATCGCCAGGCCCATCACCGAATTGATGGCGGCCACCGCGAGCGAGAGCCAGAGGGACAAGAACGTCGCCTCTTCGGCCCCGGGCGCGGTGATCGCATCCCAGAACGCGCGCCAGCCCAGCGACACGTGCCAGCGCCAAAACTCCACTCCCGAGCCGTTGGTCGCCACATCCAGATTGAGGCCATGGCACACCAGCGCGGCGATAGGAATGAGGACAATCAGTGAGAGGTAGGCGACGATGAGCGCACCACCACCACCGACGAACAGACCACCGACCGCCCGAGAACGAAGCCGGTGCCAGCGAGAGCGCGATGTCGACGGTGAAGTCACAAGTGCCGTGGACATGTTCTCTCTCGTCGCGGGGTCTACAGGAGCGCGGTTCTACGGCGGTCGGGGCAGCCCGCGAGAATCACTCAATTCCAATGGAAGTTATAGATAATAGCAGTGACTCCCACAACACTGAGTCTGTGACTGACCTACTTGTCGAGTTCGGCTAACACTTCACCGATGATCTTGGTCATCTTGTGCGCCGGGAGCGGTTCGCCACCTTCGGCCTCCGCCACTTCCTCGGAGAACGCCTCCACCGAGTGAGTCCCCCCGACCAACACGTGACGCAGAGCTTCGCCGCTCGCCTCGGAGTCGTGGACATCTTTCAGGGCACCGGCCACGTCGTGGTCGGGCGACTCAGCCACGTGGTGCACCACGATCATGGCTTCTTCTCGCCCGCTCGCCGTCGAGACAGCTGGTTCCCGATCGGGATTTTGCTGATGATCCCACTCGGCCAGGGCCTCGTTGTAGCCACCCTCACCGGGGTGCAGCACTCGAGTCGTGGGTTCGGCGACGCCGTCCTCGCTGGCCTCTGCCTCCGCGTCGGCGGCGTCGGGATGTCGCCCCTCGGGGATAGGCACTACCAAACTGCCATCGGGGTTACGAATGATCTCCATGCCCACGCTCCTTTGGGCACCGATCATGCCCGTCACCTCAACCTACGACGGCGTCTGGGTTTCATGTCGCTTGGAACGTCCGAGCGTCACCGTCGGTCACCAGTGATCCGAGGGACGCGGAGATTCACATTTAATTCCAATTGAATCCAACGCCAAGGGACGTCAATCCTGATCTCGACAGAGACAGAAGGGATGACCCGCCGGATCAAGGAGGACCCGAAAAACGTTGGGTTGCGGTTGATGGACGGCGATCGTTGCGCCCAGTGCAAGCGCGTCAGCGACACCTGCGTCGAGGTCGTCGACTTGGAAGTCAAAGTGCATCATCGGGCGCTGCTCACCATTTTCTGGTGGCCACACCGGGGGTTGGTATCCGGACGCTTCTTGAAACACGAGGTAGATCGGCCCGTCGGGTGCCGACACGATCGTGGTTCCCGGTTCTTCATGGACAATCGGCCACTCGAGCAACTGCGAATAGAAGCTGGCGAGGGCCGCCGGGTCGGGTGATTCAATCGAGGTTCCCCACCACATGCCGGTTGAGCGTGCGCGCATGAGACGAGTCTTTCACTCGCGCCCGGAGTCAGCGCGCGTGGCGTGGCCGTGACGTACTTCGACCCGCGGGCGCCAGACGCACCAAGGAGTTGTAGGTGATGATCGCGATGGCGATGTGCATCCAGATGAGCACGAAAACGGCCGTGCCCGATGCACCGTTATGCCAGATGTAGGCGTCGGGGGCGAAGAGCACGATGGTGATCGCGATGGCGGCCTGGAAGTAAAGACGACGAGGCTGCGAGGTAACGGCGGTGCACAGCGGCCAGCCAGCACAGGCGATCACCACACCGATGATCGTCAACCTGGCGTAGTCCGCGAACTGAAAATGAGCGAATCCTCGAGTCGAGGGAAAGACGTGCACCCCGAGCTTGACGAGAAGCCAGTCCGCGAGCAGGGATCCCCCAAGCGCAACGAGCGACGCCAGAAGAAGGCGCAACGGCGACGGTGGCGGTGGTCCATCGAAGTCGATGTGGAACGTGCGCAGCAGAGGTTGGAGTACTGCGGGGAACTGTTCAGCCTTCACAAACACTTGGTCTTTCGAAATCGATGGTGATGCTCGCGATGATTACGGGACGTAGCGGTCGCGCGCGTCCTGAAGGATCTGGAGGGCCTCGTCGCGACCGGCATAGTTCTCCACCTTGACCCACTTGCCCTCGTCGAGATCCTTGTACACGGTAAAGAAATGGCGAATTCGCTCGAGAATCTCCGCTGGTACGTCGCCGATGTCGTTGGCCGACTTCCACTTCTTGTCGTAGGACGGCACCGCGATGAGTTTCTCGTCGCGACCGTTCTCGTCGATCATGTTGCACACACCCAGGATCTTGCTTTCGATGAGGCAACCGGGAAACGTCGGGAACTCCGTAATGACCAGCGCGTCGAGCGGATCTCCGTCGCCGCCCAGCGTGTCGGGGATGAAGCCATACTCGGCCGGATATCCCATCGCCACGAGCAGGTGGCGATCCAACTTGATCGTGTGGCTCTCGTGGTCGTATTCGTACTTGTTCTGGCTGAACCGCGGGATCTCCACAATGACATTGACCGTGTCCATCAACGAACTCCTTCACAAGATGACATCTGCCTCGACCATCGTAGTCAGCGGCACTTCGCGCAAAATTGGGGATTGACGCGGTCCTAAACTCAAGCGCGTCTCGACTCACACACCTAGGAGGATCAAGTGAAACGTATCGGCGTCGTGGGTTGTGGGCTCATGGGATCGGGGATCGCCGAGGTCACCGCCGGTGCCGACGCCCAGGTCATCGTGGTCGAGTCGGACGACGCCACCCTCGAGGCCGGGCGCCAGCGAATCGACAAGTCACTGGCTCGCGCCGTTTCGTCGCTGAAGTTGACCGAAGAGGACGCCGCGAGGATCCAGGGCAACCTCACGTTCTCTACGAACATGGCCGACCTCGCCGATCGAGAGCTGGTGATCGAAGCGATCGCCGAAAACGAGGCCCTCAAACTTGACCTCTTTCGCCGACTCGACGAAGTAGTCACCGACCCCACGGCCATCCTGGCCACCAACACCTCTTCCATCCCCATCATCACCGTGGCCATGGCGACGAAGCGTCCCGAACAAGTCATCGGCATGCACTTCTTCAACCCGGTACCCGTGCTGCGCCTGGTCGAAGTGATCTCCTCACTGCGCACGAGCCCCGAGACGACCAAACGCACCATCGACTACGCCAAGGACGTCCTGGGCAAGAAGGTGATCACCGCGCCCGATCGGGCCGGCTTTGTCGTGAACGCGCTGCTCATTCCGTATCTCCTCTCGGCGATTCGCATGGTCGAAGCCGGGTACGCGAGCGCCGAGGACATCGACACTGGAATGGTCGAGGGCTGCGCGCACCCCATGGGGCCCCTCGCACTCACGGACCTGATCGGCCTTGACACCACTCTCGCGGTCGCCGAGTCGCTCTACGACGAGTTCAAGGAACCCCACCTCGCCCCACCGCCACTGCTCTCGCGCATGACGGCGGCGGGACTGCTTGGTCGAAAGTCCGGTGAGGGCTTCTTCTCGTATCGCAAGTAACTACAAGTTCAACACGGCCTGACGAAGAGCGTTGGTCACGTCACGAGGTTTGTCGTCTCGGCCGAAGGAAAGTGGCGCACCGATGCGCACGGTGACCGTCGAATGGCGCTGCGGCCACTTGGCGTGCATCGGCACGGTGCCATGGAGTCCGTCGATTCTCATGGGGACCACGGGCGCACCCAGTTTGATGGTCAGAAGACCGATTCCGGGTTTGAACTCTCCCAGTTCGCCGTTCTCGCTGAGCTCCCCCTCCGGTGCGAGCAGCACGTGGCGGCCTGACGCCACCAGCTCACCGACGTAGCGCAGACTCGCTCGAAACGGCGGGACTCGCGCGAACGCGAATCCGGCGTAGAAGAATCGTACGACGAAAGCCAGGATGGGATGTTCGTCGATGATGTTGGCGCCGGTCGCCACCGACAGACGCCGTCGGATCTTCCGCGGCAGCGAGGCAAAGAGGACGGGGATGTCAAAGTCGTCGCTGTGATTGAAGATGAAGAGCGCACTCGCGGTGAGACCCTCAAGATTCTCAGTCCCCACCACCTTGAGGGTGACCCAGTGTTTGGCGGTGGGCGTAAAGACGTGATCTCGCAAGAAGTCACCGGCCATGCGAACACTCGGCCGGAAGGGCCACGTCGGAGTCTTAAGCGGCTCAGATTGGCTCATGGTTCGCCTCCCCCCGCGAAAATCCCCGCGAACCTTTTGTGGCGCTGATGCGTCTGTATAGGTATGGGCGTTCCCTTCCAAGCTCGGCCGATCCCTCTGCGTGTCAGGCTAACGACGTGAGCGACCTAGCCGCGTTGCTGGAAGAGAGCTACCCGCAGTCGGTTCGAACCGCGTACTTGATCCTGGGGAACCGCTCCGACGCCGAAGACGCTGTCCAGGAGGCCTTCCTTCGGGCCTGGAAGTTTCGACACTCAATCGCCCAAGAATCCAGCGTGCGGGCATGGCTGTATCGGGTGGTGGTGAACACGTGCAACTCGAAGCTTCGCCGCGACATTCCTCGTCGACTTCGCAGCGCGCCAGATCACGACCTCGACGAGTCCCCCAACCTCGAAGACGCGAGCGATCGCTTCGCGGTCGTCAACGACATGACCGGTGCGCTCAAGGACCTCCCCGCGCACTTACGCGTTGTGGTCGTGCTCCGCTACTACGCCGACCTCAGCGAACGCGAGATCGCTATTGCGATCGGGCGCAAACAAGGCACCGTGAAGTCGCGGCTCAATGAAGCTCGTCGCCGACTCGGCGAACACGCCGCCCTGCAAGATCACGCTTCGCGCTCGTTCGACGATGAGGTGACCGGATGACCATGATTGACGAAGACACGCTCCGTGCGGCATTGCACAACACGGCCGATACCTTCGACGTGTCGAGTGACGAGGCGCAGACTCTCTTTGCGCAGATGCGCGACGACGAGAACGAGTCGCGTGTGACGCATGTGCTCCGCGAACCGAGCCGAACGCGACGAGCAATGATGGGGGCTGCGGCACTCATCATTGCCCTCGCGGTCGGAGTGCCGCTCGCGCTGCACCAGAATGCTGGGCCGTTCAAGCAGCCGTTCATCGGCGGCACGCCCCTGAGCGAAAAGCGGGTAGCACCAACGTCGACTGGCGGACTCACGGTTAACCACACTGGTCCAAATCAGGGCGTCGTCACGTCCGGCACGGGCTTTGCCGCGACACCAAACACTCCTCAACGCATTGAGTCGACAGGCACCATCGCGATCACCGTGGCGAAGCGACACATTGAGACCGCGCTCACCAAACTCGCTTCGATCGTCGAAAGCGATCACGGGTACGTTCAGAGCACCCAGGCCGCCACCGGATCCCAAGTTCCGCGTGCGTTCACCAATGCATCGATCGTGCTCGAGGTGCCCCAGATTTCCTTTCACCACCTCGTCGCCCAAGTCCAACAAGTGGGCCACACCACGTCGCTGTCGACCAACTCCAACAACGTCACCAGCCAGTACGTCAACTATCAGGCACGCATCAGCGCTCTGAAGGTGTCGCTAAACCAGTACCTCGCGATCATGACGCGCGCCACGACGATTACTGCGATCCTCGCCGTCCAGGCTCAGATCAACCAGATTCAGAGCCAGATCGAACAAGAGCAGGGACAACTCAACGTCCTCAACCACCAGACGACCTACGCGAGCCTCACCGTCAATGTCGCCACTCCGTCGCATCACGGGTCGACGACGAAGCGATCGGGCCTCGACAAGGCCTTTCACGACAGCGTCAGCGGATTTGTCACCGGGTTCGAGTGGCTGATCCGACTGGCCGGTCCGGTGCTCTTCGCCCTCATCGCGCTGAGCGTTCTCTCGTTCGCGGTGCGCTATGCCTGGCGCGGCATCCGTCGCCGCAGAATCTAAAAAGGTCCGGACCCTTCCGGGTCCGGACCTCACGCAGATCGCCTTAGGCGCTGGGTGTGTCGTCCTCGCGTGGAGCGAGTGACTCCGCAAGCAACAGGTACATCTGGCGACGCAGCTCTTTGAGCAACGCCTCCGCCTTCTCCTTTTGCTCGGTCGTGCCGGCTTCGGTGACTTGGTGCACCGCAACGACGACGTGCTTCATCGCGGCGCGTAGCGCCACATCGCTTTGGTCAGCGTCGTGCAAGATCGACTCCCAGGGCGCGAAAGCGCGGGGCCGGGCGTTCAACTCAGCGCGCCCGGCGTCGGTCAGCGTGAACTGACGACGTCCTTCGGCGGTCTCGGAGCGAACAAGTCCCTGGTCCTCGAGTAGCTGCAGCGCGGGGTATAGCGAGCCGGGACTCGGCCGCCACATCCCTCGCGAGCGCTCTGACAGTTCCTGCATCATCTCGTAGCCGTGCATCGGCCGTTCGCTGAGCAGGGACAAGATGGCAAAACGCACGTCGCCGCGTCGTCCGCGACCCCGTCCGCGTCGGCCACGCTCGGAGAACTCGCTTTCGCGACCCTCCTCGTGGTGTCCGCCCCGGTGCGGTCCATGACGGTGGCGATCGCCTCCGCGGACCTCGTTGGACTCACTGCCATCTGCGTTTCTGCCTCGCCGGAAGGGCGAGTGTTCCGAGTGTTCTCGGTGTGACATAAATGTCTCCTTTCGATAGATTTATGTATATAACGATATATCGTTATCAGTCGTTTGTCAAGTCCCGATCCGGGTTATTAGGAACTACCTGATCAGAAGGGTGAGGCTCGACTCAGGTAACCGCGTTGCGGACTCGGTAGGCCGACACTTCGTAGGTGCGAGAGCCCATGACCTCGACCAGCCGCTCCACCGCGTCGAAGACATCGACGTAGCGCAGGTACAGGGGCGTAAAGCCGAAGCGCGCGATATCGGGGTCGCGGAAATCGCCAATGACCCCGTTCGCGATCATCGCCTGGACGATCCCGTAGGCCTCGTCGTGGCGAAGCGCCACCTGACTTCCCCGGCGATCATGCTCTCTCGGAGTGACGACTTCAAACACCTCAGGCAGTCGAGATTCCACCAACTCAATGAAGAGGTCCGTCAGGCCCAGGCTTTTTTCGCGTAGTTCGGCCATCGACGTGCGATCAAAGACGTCGAGGGCGCCGTCGAGCGCCGCGAGACCCAAGATCGAGGGTGACGAAGTCAGAAACGAGCGGACGCCCTTAGCCGGTTCGAAGGTCATCTCGAAGTCGAAGGGTCGAGCGTGCCCAAGCCAGCCCGGCAACGGATTCCGCACCACCCCCTGCCACTTCGATCGCACGTAGACGAACGCCGGTGAGCCCGGGCCACCATTGAGGTACTTGTAGCCACAGCCCGCCGCGAAGTCAACGTCGGCTCCCTCGACGTCGAGAGGAACCGCCCCCGTGGAGTGAGCGAGGTCCCAGAGCATCAGCGCACCCGCGTCGTGCACCTGTTGGGTGACCCCGGCAAGGTCGAGCATCTCGCCGGTGCGAAAGTCGACGTGGGTGAACTCGACCAACGCGACGTCATCGTTCAGGTGTTCGGCCAGCGTGTTGCGATCGATCGCCTTGACCGTGATCGGGCGTTTTGATCTCGCCGCGATCTCGTCGATGATGTAGAGGTCGGAGTGAAAGTTGGCCGCGTCGGTGAGAACGACGTGGCGATCCGGTCGCTGATCAAGGGCGGCGCCCATGAGCTTGGCGATGCCGATCGTGAGCGTATCCGCCACCAGCACCTCGTCGGCCTTGGCTCCGATCAGGTGAGCCACGCGATCTCCCAGATGCGTCGGCCACTCCATCCACTCGGCCCAACTGCGTACCATTCCCTTCGCCCATTGTTCGTCAAGGGCCTGGTGAACACGAGTCGCCACCGCCCTTGAGACTGGACCGAGCGAGTTGCCGTCCAGATAGATCTCGCCCTCGTTCAGAGTGAAGAGTTCGCGCAGTGGTGCCAGTGCATCGGCACGGTCGCGGGCAAGACAGTCGTCGCGAGTTGTCACAGCACGGACCTCACTTCCCAGAGCTCGGGGTAAAAGCGTCGTGCGACAGTCGTTTCGAGATAGGCCATGCCCGCGCTGCCGCCCGTGCCCTGTCGATTGCCGATCTGGCGGGCCGCCATCATCATGTGCTGATAGCGCCACAGGGCGAAGTTCCCGTCGTGATCGACCAAGAGCTCGGCGACCGCGTGCAGGGACGTGAGCGGCGCAGTGTCGTGGTGTCGATACAGGTCGGTGACGAGGTCCAAGAGAGACTCGTCGTCCTTGGCCTCCGTCGACGCGCGCAGCGAGGTCTCAAAGCCCGTCCAGACGTTGGGTCGCGCGGCCACCTCGGCAAGCCACGCGCGTTGTTCGTCGTCAAAGAAGTCAAAGGCGAGCGCCTTGGGGTCGCCGCCGCCGCTTAGGAACTCGATAGCGCGATACTGGGCCGACTGAAAGCCCGAGGCCGGATCGAGAGGATCGCGGAACTGCAAGAAGCCCTCGGGCGACATGGTGTCAAGGAGGCGCAGGTGCGTGAGCAAGAGCTTTTCTATCTCGATTGTGCGTCGCAAATGAGAGATCGCGCGCCAGGGCTCGTTGGCGTGCAGCACGTCCGCCGAGCGGGTGAGCTCGTCGATCATCACCTTGAACCACAGTTCGTAAGACTGGTGCACGACGATGAAGAGCAATTCGTCGGGGGCATCGTCAGTCAAGGGAATCTGCAGTTTCAATAGGTCATTGATGCGCAGATAGGTCTGGTAGTCGGTGCCCTTCGCCACGACGTAGACCTTAGGTCCCTTAGCGAGTAATTGGTTTGTACCGCAGTCGGTGCGGCTGGTCGGCGTCGGTACCGAGACGCTTGTGCCGTTCGGCTTCGTAGTCCGAGAAGTTGCCTTCGAACCACCGCACGACGGCGTCGTCTTCGAAGGCCAGCACGTGAGTCGAGATGCGATCGAGAAACCACCGGTCGTGGCTGATCACCACGGCGCACCCGGGAAAGTCCAGCAGGCCGTCTTCGAGGGCGCGCAGTGTGTCGACGTCGAGGTCGTTGGTCGGCTCGTCGAGCAACAAGACGTTGCCCGCACTCCGCAAGACCTTGGCGAGTTGCACACGGTTGCGCTCGCCGCCACTGATCTCGCCCACTTTCTTCTGCTGATCGCTCCCCTTAAAACCGAAACTCGCCACGTAGGCCCGTGCGTGAATCTCGCGCGAACCGATCATAATGTGCTCCTGGCCCCCGCTGATCTCGTCAAAGACCGTGGCCTCAGCATCAAGGGCGTCGCGCGACTGATCGACGTAGGCGAACTGGACAGTCGAACCGACGTCGATCGTGCCCGCGTCGGGCTTCTCTTGACCCACCATCATGCGAAAGAGCGTCGTCTTGCCCGCGCCGTTGGGGCCGATCACACCCACGATGCCCCCCGGCGGCAGCAAGAAGGTGAGGTCCTCGATCAAGAGACGATCCTCAAATCCTTTAGTAAGTCCCTCGGCGTTGACGACCACGTCACCCAATCGCGGACCCGGCGGAATCGCAATCTCTAGCTTGTCGGCTCGCCGATCGGCCGACTCGGCCTCGGCGACCATCTGGTTGTAGGAGGTGACGCGCGCCTTACCTTTACTCTGGCGAGCCCGCGGCGACAGTCGAATCCACTCGAGTTCTCGCTGGAGTGATGCGCGGCGCGCGCTGTCGGCTTTTTCTTCTGCTGCTAGGCGCTCTTGTTTCTGCTCGAGCCACGAGGAGTAGTTGCCCTCCCACGGAATGCCGTGTCCCCGATCGAGTTCGAGAATCCACTGCGCGGCGTTGTCGAGGAAGTAGCGGTCGTGGGTGATGGCAACGACCGTGCCGATGTACTCCTGCAGGAAGCGCTCGAGCCACGCCACCGACTCGGCGTCGAGGTGGTTGGTCGGCTCGTCGAGCAACAACAGATCGGGCTTGGATAACAGAAGTCGACAAAGCGCGACGCGACGACGCTCTCCACCCGAGAGAGTGGTGACGTCGGCGTCCGGAGACGGAACTCGTAGCGCGTCCATTGCGATCTCGAGCGTCCGCTCCAGGTCCCACGCATTCGCCGCGTCGATCTTGGTCTGCAGGTCCGCTTGCTCCGCGAGGAGGGCGTCGAAGTCTGCGTCGGGGTCGCCCATTGCCGCACAGACCTCGTTGAATCGAATCAACAGGTCACGCTGCTCGGCGACACCATCGGCCACGTTGCCCACGACGTCCTTGGTCGGATCCAACTGAGGCTCCTGGGGTAGGTAGCCGACGCTAAAGCCCGGCGTGAGTCGCGCCTCACCGGTAAAGCCGTCGTCGAGGCCCGCCATGATCCGCAGCAACGACGTCTTGCCCGAGCCGTTGGCGCCGATCACGCCGATCTTGGCTCCCGGATAAAAGGAGAGGTTGATACCGCGCAAGACCTCGCGGTCGGGCGGATAGAAACGGCGAAGGTCTCGCATGGTGAAGATGTACTGGGCAACCATGTATCCAGTGTGGCCGATTCCGTGGCCGATCGTTCACGAGGTGATGCGAGATCACATGGTTCCCATACACTCTCGTGATGTCTGACGAGACGCTCGTAACCGAAGCGCCGCTGCGGCACGCTCCCGATTGGCTCATTCTGTCCATCGCGTGCATCGCGCAGTTCATGGTGGTTCTAGACGTCTCCATCGTCAATGTCGCGCTGCCGCGCATGGGTCACGACCTGCACTTCACCTACTCGAGTGCCCAGTGGGTGATCAACGCGTACGTTCTGACGTTCGCGGGCTTCTTGCTGCTCGGCGGTCGCGCGGCGGACTACTTCGGACGACGACACGTCTATCTGGTGGGCATGGCGGTCTTCACACTCGCAAGCATCGGCGCGGGCCTGGCCCACAACGGCACCGAGATGATCACGGTGCGTGCGATTCAGGGAGTCGGCGGAGCCATCTTGTCGCCGGCGACGCTCACCATCATCGTGACCACGTTTCGTGGACCGCGTCTTCCCAAAGCGATTGGCGCGTGGAGCGCGGTCGCGGGCGCCGGCGGTGCCGTGGGCGCATTACTCGGTGGCGTTCTCACGGGCCTCGTGTCGTGGCGCTGGATCTTCTTCATCAACGTGCCTCTCGGCATCATCGCCGGGGTGACCGCGGCGCTGTACCTCCAAGAGATGCGCAACCGAGACGCCACGGCCAAGCTCGACGTCACGGGCGCGGTCTTTGTGACCGCGGGTCTGGCGTCGGTGATCTACGCGGTGGTGAACACGACCACCCACGCCTGGACTTCGGGCTTCACTCTCGAGTGGCTGCTGGGCGGACTCGTTTTGATCGCGATCTTCTTCTTCTGGGAGGCCAAGGTCGCCTCGCACCCGCTGGTGCCGTTTCACATCTTCCGCTCGCGGGCACTCTCGGCCGCCAACGCGATCATGGTGCTGGTCGGCGGCGTGTTCTTTGCGATGTGGTACTTCCTCACCTACTACTTCCAGCTGGTCCTGGGCTACGGACCGGTGAAAGCGGGCCTCGCGTTCATGGCGCCGGCGATCGCCATCATCGTGGGCGCGCAGATCTCGTCGCGCCTCATCGCGAAGGTGGGTGTTCGCCCGCTGATGCAGATCGGCGCCACCTTGGCCACGCTGGGATTCTTCTGGCTCTCGCTCATCCAGCCCGACAGCAACTTCTGGGGACACGTCATCGAACCTGCATTCGTGACGGCCTTTGCGATGGGACTGTTGTTTTCGCCTCTGGCAATGTCGGCCACTTCCGGCGTCGACCGAGCAGACGCCGGCCTCGCCTCGGGTGTCCTCAATACGGCGCGTCAGGTGGGAGGCTCCCTCGCCCTGGCGGCCCTCGCCACTGTTGCGACGGACCGTACCGCATCAGCTCTGCACAGCGTCTCTCAGAAGGCGGCCCTCACCGACGGGTACCAGCGCGCCTTTCAGATCTCGGCGGTGATTGCGCTGCTCGCCCTCGTACTGACCGTTCTCATACCGCGACTGACCGGACGGGCGAGCGCTTCGTAAAGTTTTGGATTGGTAGGCCCAATCCTGAATAATGACTGGGGCGCCCCCAAATCGCCGGGACGTTCGGGACTATTGTCACGTTTGACAAATCCACGGGGAGACATCGTTAAGTCGGGAGCGTGTCGTACCTTTGGGCAACCTTCTAGAGGTTGACAAACGAATAAGGGAGAGTTTCATGGGGAGATTTCGTCGCCTCGTCATGGTGGCCGGATCAAGCGCATTGGTTCTGGGCACCTTGACGGTGGGATTGGCAACGACGGGAGGAACGGCTTCGGCCGCGGGCAAGTTCAAAGCCTGCGTCGTCACCGACACCGGCGGTATTAACGACAAGTCGTTCAACGAGTCAGCGTGGGACGGCCTGAAGGCCGCCGCGAAGGAAGACAGCAACATCGACCCTTCATACCTCTCGTCGACCTCGTCGTCGGACTATGCGCCGAACATCAACACGTTCATCTCGGAAAAGTGCGGCATCATCGTGACGGTCGGCTTTTTGATGGACACGGCGACGAAGAACGCCGCTAACGCCCACCCGAGCCAGAAGTTCGCCATCGTGGACGACGCACCGGCCGTTAAGAAGGGCACGAACGTCCTCGCGCTGCAGTACGAGACCGACCAGGCCGGATTCCTCGGTGGCATCCTGGCCGCGGGCATGACCAAGACCGGCACCGTGGCGGAGTACGGCGGAGAGAACTTCTCGGCCGTCACCCTCTACATGAACGGCTACGTGGCGGGTGTTCGCTACTACGACCAGAAGTACAAGGCCAAGGTCAAGGTCCTGGGTTGGACCCCCGCGAAGGGTTCCTGCAACCTCCTCACCTGCAACGGCAAGGGCACGTTCATCGGTAACTTCACCGACCAGACCGCCGGCAAGACCGACACCACGACCTTCTTCTCCGAAGGTGCGGACATCGTCTTCCCGGTGGCCGGTTCCGTGGGACTCGGTTCCGTCGCAGCCGCGCAGGCCGCCGGTGCGGGTCACTACGTGATGTGGGTCGACTCGAACGGATGTGAGTCGGACGCCGCGGACTGCAAGTACTTCGTGGGCACCGTCGCCAAGGGCGTCGAGCCCTCGGTGGAAGCAGCTGTGTTGTCAGCCGCCAAGGGCACCTTCAAGGCCGGCTCCTACATCGGCACGCTGAAGAACAACGGCACGCAGTTGGAGTACGGCGGGGTAAGCGTCCCCGCTTCACTCAAGGCCAAGATCACCGCCGCGAAGGCGGGCATCATCGCGGGCACCATCTCGGTCAACCCGAACAGCTACCCGGCGACTCCGAGCTAAAGAGCACGTCGCTCGCCGCGACAAAGACCCGGGGACTTCTCCCCGGGTCTTTGTCGTGACATACGATGATTCCTCATGCAACTTGAGCTACGCGGCATTACGAAGCGTTTCGGTTCGCTGACGGCCAATGACCACATCAGCCTGAAGGTTGAGCCCGGTCAAATTCACTCGCTTCTGGGCGAGAATGGCGCTGGCAAGTCCACGCTCATGAATGTCCTCTTCGGTTTGCTGCACCCCGACGAGGGCGAGATCCTCATTGACGGTGAGGTCGTCAAGTTCGCCGACTCCGGCGAGGCCGTGCGCCGCGGCATCGGCATGGTCCACCAACATTTCATGCTGGTTCCCGTGTTCACCGTTGCCGAGAATGTCGTGCTGGGCTTCGAACCGACCAAGTCACTGAATCGCATCAACTACAAGAAGGCGACCGAAGAGATTCGCGAACTCTCGCAGCGCTTCAAACTTCAAGTCGACCCCAATGCGGTCGTCGAGAACCTTCCAGTCGGTCTCCAGCAGCGCGTAGAAATCCTGAAAGCCCTCAGTCACGACGCGGAACTTCTCATTCTCGACGAACCGACGGCCGTTCTTACGCCCCAGGAGATCGACGCGCTGATGGCGATCATGCGCTCACTCGCCGACGCGGGCAAGTCGATCCTCTTCATCACCCACAAACTCAAGGAAGTCAAGGCGATCGCCGACGTGATCACGGTGATCCGATTGGGCAAGGTAGTGGGCACCGCCGAACCCAGCGCGTCCGAGACCGAACTGGCCTCGTTGATGGTGGGACGAGAAGTCCAACTCGTCGTTCAAAAGTCGGCGTACTCCCCTGGCGCGAACGCGCTCGAGATTCGCGACCTCGTGGTCCTCGACGACCGAGGTCTCATCGCGGTCGACCACGTCTCGCTCGACGTCGCCGAGGGTGAGGTCCTGGCCCTCGCGGGAGTCCAAGGCAACGGCCAGACTGAGTTCGTCGAGGCCATCGTGGGCATGCGCCATGTCGAGTCGGGCACTATCCGCTTGCACGGAAAGGACATCACCCACCTCACTCCGCGTCAGGCGCTGGACGCCGGGCTCGGCCACATCCCCGAGGACCGCCAGCGCGACGGTCTGGTCCTGACGATGTCGGTCGCCGACAATCTGGTCCTCAATACTCCTCGGCGTGCGCCCTTCGCCAAGCACGGCACGAGGAACCTCGCCGCCGTGAACGCCAACGCCAAGAAGTTGGTCAAGGACTTCGACATTCGTACTACATCCATCGCGGCTCCCGCCGGTTCGCTGTCGGGGGGCAACCAGCAAAAAGTCATCGTCGCGCGCGAACTCTCGCGTGACCCCATCTTTCTCGTCGCGTCGCAACCCACGCGCGGTCTTGACGTCGGATCGATCGAGTACGTGCATCGCCAGATCATCGACTTTCGCAACCGCGGTAAAGGTTCGCTCATCGTGAGTTCGGAGCTCGACGAGGTCTACGCGCTGGGCGACCGCATCGCCGTGATGTACGAGGGCCGCATCAGCGGAGTTGTCGATCCCTCTATCTCTCGCGAGTCCATTGGTCTTCTGATGGCCGGCACCACCATGGAGTCGGCCGGTGTCTGACGAGGTCGTCACCACCGACGCAATCGAGCCCACCGAGATCAGGCCGTCGCTCTGGAAGCGTTACTCCTCGGCGAACCCCTTGGTGATTGCCGCTCTCGCCATCGTGCTCGGCCTCATCTTCGGCGCCATCGTCATTGCGACGACGACTCCCGTCGTCCTCGACGCGTGGCGCGGCATATTTGACCACTGGGACGGCTTTCCTCACGCGCTCAACGTCACATTCAACAACGTGGCGGCCGCCTATCGTGACATCTTCACGGGATCGATCGTTGACCCCCAGTCCTTCTGGCACTCCCTCACCACCGGACAGAACTGGTCAGGCTCGCTGACGCCGATCTCCGAGACGCTCACCTACGCGACACCGCTCATCATCATCAGTATCGGCGTGGGCATCTCCTTTCAGACTGGTCTGTTCAATATCGGCGCCAACGGTCAGGCCGTGATCGGTGGCATCGCGGGCGCGGTGGTGGGGTCGATGATCAATCTGCCGACCTTCATTCACCTGCCCTTCTCGCTGATTGGCGCGATCATCGGCGGCATGGTCTGCGGCGCGGTACCGGGGTTCCTCAAGGCGTACACCGGCGCGCACGAGGTGATCGTGACGTTGATGTTCAACTACGTCACGTACGCGTTCTTGTTATTCGCCGTGCTCTCTACGCCGTTCCAGCAGCCCGGCCAGAGCAACGACATCGGACGAACGATCGATCCCACGGCCATTCTCTCGCCGCTCTTCGGCACGAAGTCGGGCTTGCGCGTGAGCTACGGCGTCTTCGTGGCAGCGGCTGTCGTGGTCTTTGCCTTGTGGCTGCTGAACCGCTCGTCGCTGGGCTTCGACTTCCGGGTGACCGGAGCGAACCCGTCTGCCGCACGAGCGTCGGGCATCAACGCCAAGCGTGTCGTCATTGTGGTGTTCTTGATCTCGGGGGGCCTGGCGGGCCTGGCTGGCTACGTGCAGGTTGCGAGCACCACCCACTACATCGATGGCGGCTTCTTGATCGGGACCGCCGGAATCGGCTTTACTGCCATCACCATCGCGTTGCTCGGGCGCAACCGTCCCATGGGCATCGTGTGGGCCTCGATTCTCTTCTCGGCCCTCGGCGTGGGCGGACGCAACATGCAGGCCCTCACCGGCATTCCCCTCGACCTCGCCACGGTGATCCAGTCGGCCATCGTGCTTTTCGTCGCGACGCCCGTGCTCGTCAAAGAGATCTTCCGGCTGAAGAAGGCACCGACCTCGATGATCACTCTGTCCACCACCGGGTGGGGCTCATGAGCGTGATCGACGACGTCGCGGAGGTCTTGCGACCGAGAGAGCCGGTCGCTCGCAATCGCCGTACCCCGGTCATCGGTGGGATCATCATCGCGACCGGCCTGTTCTCCCTCTTCGTCTTCGGCCTGGGCACCCACGCCGGCTCGCACTCGCAGCTGACCTTCGACCCGCTGAGCATCGTAAATGCCCCGTGGCACACCGGCGCACTCACGTTCGACGCCCACTGGACCAACATCGCCATCGGCGTGGTCATGATTCTCATCGGTGTCGAGGTTCTGTGGCGTCGGCCGCGGCGCTTCGTGATGGGTCGATTCGGGCTCGTGTCGCTGCTCTTCCTCTTCACACTGCTGATCTGGGCTTCGCGCGGACCGGGACCCTCGCCCATCAATTTCATCAACGTCACCTCGCTGCTCGTGGGCGCGAGCGCGACGACCATGGTGCTCGTGTTCGGCTCGCTCTCGGCCATCATGTGCGAGCGCTCCGGCGTGGTGAACATCGCCATTGAGGGTCAGTTCATCGCGGGAGCCTTCTTAGGCAGCATGATCGCCTCCACCACGAGCAACTTCTTCTACGCCGCGGTGGGCGGCATCGTGATCGGTGGCCTGATCGGCGCACTGCTGGCCTTTTTCTCCCTGCGCTATCAAACCGACCAGATCATCGTGGGCATCGTTCTCGTCACCATGCTCTCGAGTCTCTCGTCGTACCTCAACCTCCAGGTGCTCACGCCGTTTCCCAACTTCAACACCGGCAACACCGCACCCAACCTGGCGATTCCCTTCCTCTACAAGATCCCTCTCATCGGACCGGTCTTCTTCAATCAGTCCGGCTTTTGGTACGCGATGATCGTGCTCATCTTCGTCGTCTCCTTCGCACTCTTTAAGACCCAGTACGGACTGCACGTACGCGCGGTAGGCGAACACCCTCAGGCGGCCGCCACGGTGGGCATCCATGTCATTCGCCTGCGCTACATCAACGTGATCCTGGGTGGGGCGATCGCCGGTCTGGGTGGCGTCGCCTTCATGGCGACCCAGGGCCAGTTTCAGGTGGGCTACACCTCGGGACTCGGCTATATCGCCCTCGCCGCCATGATCTTTGGCAAGTGGCGCCCCTCGGGCGCGCTCGTCGCCTCGATCATCTTTGGGCTCTCGGTGTACCTCTCCTACGAGCTCGTCACCTACCAGGTGCCCGTCTCGATCTACGTGCTCCAGATGTTCCCGTACTTGATCACCATCGCCGTGGTCGCGGGCCTCATCGGGCGCGTACGACCGCCGGCGGCCGACGGCAAGCCCTACATACCCGGCTAGCTGGCGCCCAAGTCCTTCACGACGCTCGCGCCTGAGATCATCGCGGCGCCCAGAGCGTCATCGACCGAGTCGCCGCGCAACCGCGCGCCCAGGTACGCGCCGGTAGCGGCGTCACCCGCCCCCGTCGTATCCAGCGCCACCACGTCGAGCCCTTTCGCACTGCTGTGCATCTCACCGCGGGCGGCCATCGCGCCGGAGGCTCCGCGCGTGACGACGACTTCGTCGAAACGCTCGGCCAGAAAGTCCAGCGCACTCGTGGCGTCGTCGCGCGCAGTGAGCGTGAGCGCTTCTTCTTCGTTCGCGAACAGGTAAGTGGCTCCGTTCGCGACGCCCAGAAACACGTCTCGCGTCAGAACTCGTAGCGGCGCCACGGAACACACATCGATCGACGTGGTGGATCCCCGGCTCGTAGCCAACGCCAACGCTGACGCCGCTACCGCACGTGTCGACGGATCGAGTAACAGGTAACCCGAGACGTGGAGGTGATCGAAGGGATCCGTCAGCTCGCTCATCACAAACGACTCGCTCAAGAGGGAGTTGGCACCCCGGTCCGTGAGCATGGCGCGCTGCCCGTTTTCTCCCACCATCGCGACGACAGTGCCCGTGGGTGCGTCGACGAACTCAAAGGTGACTCGCACGCCCTCCTGCTCGAGCGCCGCGCGCACGAGCGCCGCTGATCCGTCGTCGCCGGCGGCACCGAGAAAACGAACGTGGTGGCCAGTGCGAGCAACCGCGAGAGCCACGCTCGCCGCGGAACCGCCCCGACCAACACGAGTGTGCGACGGCGTGTCACTAGTGGGGGCCACGGCGCCCAGAGGACGGACGACAACATCGAGCATGACGTCGCCGATCACGGCGACTCGACTCGTCACAACGAGGCGAGGGACGTGGCGATCTCTCCCGCGAGGCCCGCGTTGTTGATGGCCAGTTCGCGATTCACCTGCACGCTCACTCCCTGGGTGTGTCGGGCGAACTCGGACAACAGAGTTGGCGTCACTTCTTTGCCGGAGACGCCCTTCGCCCGCGCGACCGACAACGCGTTCTCGAGGGCCTCGTCGTGCAGGGCGCGATCCAGTTCATGGTCGTGGGGTACGGGATTCGCGACGAGAAAACCGGTCGGAGAGAACTGACGATGCGCCACGAACGCGGCGGCGGCCTCCTTCGCGCTGGCCAGCGCCCAGTCAAGGGCAAAACCGCTCTCTCGTAGGTAGAACCCAGGGAACTGGTTGGTCTGATACCCGGCCACGGGAACGCCAAGGGTGTCGAGACGCTCGAGCGTCGCGCCGATGTCGAGGATGGACTTCACGCCTGAGGCCACGACCAGCACCGAGGTCCGGGCGAGGGTCGCTAAGTCCGCCGATTCGTCAAAGCTGCTCGCGGCGTCACGGTGCACACCTCCCAGTCCACCCGTTGCCATGACCGAGATACCCGCTCGCTGCGCCACGGCAATGGTGCCGGCCACCGTCGTGGCGCCATCGGCGCCCGTCGCGAGGGCCACGCCCAAATCACGCGCCGACAGTTTCGCTGAATGGCGCTGCGGATCGGCGAGCTGCTCGAGCTCATCGATGGTGAGACCCACCACGACACACCCGTTGAACAGACCGATAGTGGCGGGTGTGGCGCCGCTCGATCGCACCGCTGCCTCGCAGGCCCGTGCGACCTCAAGGTTCACGGGGGCGGGCAGACCCTGCACAATGATCGTCGTCTCTAAGGCGACGACTGCTCGATTCTCACTCAGCGCGGCGGCAACTTCTTCGGACGTGACGAGAGAAGAGCTAGACAAATTGTTCACAGAGCGCAAAGTGTACAGTGAGAAACATGACGGGCGCCCTTGAGATTGAGTGGGATACCTTGCGCGCCATGGCCCGCGAAGCGACGCAGCGCTCCTACGCTCCATACTCTCACGTGAGCGTCGGTGCGGCAGCGTTGACGTCAACCGGTGAGTTGATTAGCGGCTCTAATGTCGAGAACGCGAGCTACGGACTCACCTTGTGTGCCGAGTGCTCCCTCGTGAGTGATCTCGCTCGCCACCAGGGTGGACGCCTGATTGCGGCGAGCATCGTCGCTGGCGACGGCCAGCCCATCGCGCCGTGTGGTCGCTGTCGTCAGTTGCTCTACGAATTTGGCGGACCCGACTTGCTCATTGATAGCGGCGACGGACAGGAGCCCACGCGACTGAGTGCGTTGCTCCCCGACGCATTCGGTCCCGACGACTTGCCGGTACGACGAAACCCGTGAGCGACTTTTCGGCGCTGGACGTCATCGCCACGAAGCGAGACGGACATGAACTCACCGACGAGATGATCGAGTGGGTGCTCGGCGCGTACACCGCCAACGAAGTGGCCGAAGAGCAGATGGCCGCTCTGCTTATGGCGATCTTCTTTCGCGGACTGAGTGACCACGAGCTGCGTACCTGGACCGATCGCATGATCGCTTCGGGCGAGCGACTCAACTTGCGTGACCTCTCTCGTCCGAGCGTCGACAAGCACTCGACGGGCGGCGTGGGTGACAAGATCTCGCTGATCCTCGCGCCCCTCGTCGCCGCGTGCGGTGCGGCCGTGCCGCAACTCTCGGGGCGAGGTCTGGGACACACCGGGGGCACTCTGGACAAACTTGAGTCGATCCCGGGGTGGCGCGCTCAGCTCAGTGTCGCCGAGATTCGAGAGCAACTCGAAAAGGTCGGTGCGGTCATCTGTGCAGCGGGTGTGGCGCTCGCCCCCGTGGATCGGCGTCTCTACGCTCTGCGCGACGTGACGTCCACGGTCGAGTCCATCCCACTGATCTCGTCATCCATCATGTCCAAGAAGATCGCTGAGGGCACCGAAGCGCTTGTATTGGATGTGAAGGTCGGACGAGGGGCTTTCATCAAGGACCGCGCGACCGCGACCACCCTCGCCCACACCATGGTGCGCCTCGGACTTGAGCACGACGTGAAGACGGTCGCCCGACTGACTCCGATGGACGTACCGCTCGGTCGAGCGGTTGGCAACGCGCTCGAAGTCATCGAGTCCGTCGAGGTCTTGCGCGGGGGCGGACCACGCGATGTCCGCGACCTCACGGTCGACTTGGCCACACTCATGTGCGAGCTCGTCGGCATTGAAGCCGACCCTTCTGCGCATCTCGACAACGGGTCGGCCTACTCGGTCTACCGCGAGATGATTGCCGCCCAGGGCGGTGACCCCGACGCCACCTTGCAACCGGCTGCGTTGCGCGAGGAGATCATGGCGGAGCGCTCGGGCGTCATCCACGACGTCGACGCGCTCAAGGTGGGCGTGGCCGCCTGGCGGCTGGGGGCGGGACGCGCGCGCAAAGAAGACGCGGTGAGTGCGGGGGCGGGCGTCATCTGTCGCGTGCGCGAAGGTGAGTTCGTGAGCGCGGGTCAGCCACTCTTCGAGATCTACGCGGATGACGACGCGCACCTTGCTGCGGGACGCCATGCGATCGAGGGATCGGTCGCAATCGAGGATGAAGCGTTCGCCGGTCGGGACTTCGACGTCGCCATCATTCGCAATTAGAGCGATCAGTAGCCTGGGATCATGACCAGTATCGCCCTTACCCCCGAGCTCATCCGCCGGGCCCCCAAAGTACTGCTCCACGAACATCTCGATGGCGGACTGCGCCCCGAAACCGTTATTGAACTGGCCCGAGAGGTCGGCTACATGGGTCTTCCGACCCAAGATCCTGACGAATTGCGAGCCTGGTTCGTCGCGGACGCGTCGGGCGGTGACTTAGTGCGCTACCTCGAGGGCTTCTCACACACCACCGCACTCATGCAGACCCGCGAACAGATCGAGCGCGTCGCCGCTGAGGGCGCGATCGACTTGGCACGAGACGGCGTGGTGTACGCCGAGGTGCGTTTCGCTCCCGAACAGCACCTCGATGGCGGGCTCACCCTGCACGAAGTTGTGCGCGCCGCTCTCGACGGCTTCGCTCTCGGCGTCAAGGAAGCAGCGAACGAAGGTCATCGCATTGTCGTGCGCACAATTCTGTCGGCCATGCGCCAGGCGGCATTGAGCGAAACCATCGCCCAGTTGGCGATCGACTTTCGTGACGAGGGCGTGTGCGGCTTCGACATCGCCGGACCCGAGGACGGTTTTCCGCCCACCAAGCACCTGCGCGCCTTTCACTTGATTCAACGCGAGGACTTCCATCTCACGATCCACGCCGGCGAGGCCTTTGGGCTGCCCTCGATCTGGGAGGCGGTCCAGTTCTGCAACGCCGAGCGCTTGGGCCACGGTGTGCGTATCGCGGATGACATCGAAGAGATCAACGGCCAGTACCACCTCGGTCGTCTGGCCAACTACATTCGCGACCGGCGCATCCCTCTGGAGGTGTGTCCGACGTCGAATGTCCACACGAGCGCGGCGACCTCCATCGCGCACCACCCGGTCGATCTGCTCAAGCGACTGCGCTTTCGCGTCACCGTCAACACCGACAACCGCCTGATGAGCGGAATCACTCTGTCGAGTGAGTTCGAAGCCTGTGCGGCGGCCTTCGGCTGGAACCTGGCGGACATGGAGTGGCTCACCCTGAATGCCGCCAAGAGCGCGTTCTACGAGTTCGACACACGCCTCAACATGATCAACACGGTAATCAAGCCCGGCTACGCCGCGCTGCGCGATCTAGACGCGGAGTAGTTCGCGCAAACTGTCGAGTACCGCATCGGCGATCTCGCTGGCCGTGGCGCGTTGCTCGTTGAGTGCGCCTTCGCGTGGCGGCGTGATCTCGATGTAGGCCTTCACCTTCGCTTCGGTGCCCGAGGGGCGCACGACCACTCGACCGGTCTCGCCCAACTGCAGCCACACTCCGTCCGTCGGGCGCAGCCCGCGAAACCCCTTACCCAGATCGGCCGACTCGGTCACCGCACACGGGCCCAAGCCACGAGGCGGGCGTTCGGTCAAGTCGGTTACTTTCTGGCGAAGCTGCATGAGCCCGTCGGCCCCGTCGGCGCGGAGGGCGAGTTGCTTCGTCCAGTGAACGCCGTAGGCGGCCTCGAGTTCGTCAAGCCGCTCGACCAGTGACGAACCACGGGCGAAGAGCTCCCAGTCCAACCTCGCCAGCGCCAACGCCGCTGACATGCCGTCCTTGTCCGACACCCGCGAGTCGACGGCAAAACCGAGCGCCTCCTCGTATCCGAAGCCCAGGACGCCCTCGCCTGCCGCGCGAGCCAGCCACTTAAAACCGGTCAAGGTCGTGGCAAAGGCCACCCCGTGTTCCTTGGCCATCTTTTCCAACAGCGTGGATGAGACGATCGTGGTCGCCATCGTCTCGCCGCGCTCTTGTATTCCCTCGACGAGCGACGAGGCGAGAAGCCAGCCAATCTCGTCGCCGCGCAGCACGCGCCATTCGCTACCGATTCGCACCGCGGCGCCGAGTCGGTCGGCGTCGGGGTCGTTGGCGAGGATGAACGTGGAGTTCGCAGCACGGGCCGTCTCGATCGAGAGATCTAGCGCCCCGGGCTCTTCGGGATTGGGGAACGGCAAAGTGGGAAACGAGCCATCGGGCTCGAACTGTCGCTCGACCCTGGTGATGTTGACGTACCCGGCTTCCGCAAAGAGTTGGGTCATGGGCACCCCACCGACACCGTGCAGCGGCGTGTAGGTGATCGCCAGTTCCTCGCCCGGCGGCACCCCAAATCTGTCCACGAGGTGCCCTCGATAGTCCGCTAGGACGGAGTCCGCGACGTAGGAGCGAAGCGAACTGGAGCGCTCCCCGAGCGAGGCGTTGAGGGTATCGCGTGCGCCGGGGTCACCGAGGGCGTTCGTGATCGCGAGTCGCATGTGTCGTTCGACGATCTCGTCGTCGGGCGGAATGATCTGCGCGCCGTCGCTTGCGTACAGCTTGTACCCGTTGTCGTTCGGTGGGTTGTGGCTGGCGGTGACCATGATGCCCGCTGTCGCCCCCAGCGCCTTCACGCAGTAGGCCACGAGTGGCGTGGGCAACGGTCCGGGCATCTCAAAGACCCGCACGCCACCTCCGAGGAGGACGCGCACGACTTCGTCATTGAACGACTCGGAGTGGCGACGCCCATCGCGTCCCACGACCACACCCTTGGTGGGATCGAGCCCGGTCTCGGTGATCCACCCCAGTACCCCGAGGGTGGCAAAGCGCACGTTCGCGCGATTCATGCCGCCCGGACCCGGTTGCATCGGACCGCGCAGCCCGGCCGTTCCGAAGGTCAACTCCGGTGCATCAAAGAGTTCTTCGAGACCGGTGCTGTCGTTCTGGTCGCTGGCGGCATCGCGCAGGCGGAGAAGCGCGGCTTCATCATCGGGATCGGGGTCAAGGGCAATCCACTCGTCCACGCGGCGACGCAACTCGTCGCGGGTCATAGGACGCGAAGGACGTCCGCCAACAGCGCACCCAGGGAGGCTGCCGCGTCCTGGCCCGCTTCAAGGACCTCTTGATGGCTGAGGGCACCCTCGCCTACGCCGGCCGCATAGTTGGAGACCAGGCTGAGACCCAACACCTCTGCGTTGAGGTGACGAGCCGCAATGGCTTCGAGCACGGTGGACATGCCCACCAGGGACGCGCCGAGGGTTCCGGCCATCACGATCTCGGCGGGCGTCTCGTAGTGGGGACCGCGAAAGCCCATGTAGACGCCTTCGCTGAGTTCCTGGCGAGCATCGAGCACGGCGTCGCGCAGTCGTCGGCTGTACAGGTCAGTGAGGTCGACGAAACGTGCACCGTACCCGTCCGGCGGCGGCGGTCCCTCCATGGGCGAGGTCGCGGTGAAGTTCAGGTGATCGCGGATGACCACCACCCGGCCGGGCGGAATCGAGGGGTCCAAGCCACCCGCCGCGTTGGTCAAGACGACCGTGCGCGCACCGGCGGCAATGACGGTGCGCACCGGATGAACGACTTCGTGCGCGCTGTGCCCTTCGTAGAGATGCACGCGTCCCGCGATGAGGGCGACGTGGGCTCCGTCAACGCGAACCGAGAGAATCTGTCCTCGGTGCCCGGCCACGGTCGGCGCAAAAAAACCGCTCAACGTCGAGGTGTCGACCACACTGTCGGGCTCACCAAGGGCGACCGCACCCTCCTTCCAGCCCGAGCCGAGCACGACCGCCACGTCGTAGGTGTCCACGCCGCTCTCTTCGCGCAGCTCGTTCGCGGCGCGTTCGGCGAGTTCGTAGGGGTTCGTCACTACTGACCGATCGTGTGCCAGACGGTCGACGTCTCGAGAAACGCGCGCAGACGTCGCAACGGATCGCGCGAGTCACTCGGACGCAGCACGCGCTTGATCGATCCGGCGGCACTGGCGGCGAGTTCGTCGCCGAAGGTCTCGTCCACGCCCGCGAGGTCGATGCCATCCACGTCCTCGTGCGCGGCCAGCACCGGTGCGAGCTCGCCCGTGAAACCCGTCACGATGTTGAGTATGCCGGCGGGAAAGTCCGACGTGGCGGTCATCTCGCCCAGCAGCACGGCCGGTGTCGGGCGAGTCTCGCTGGGCACCGCGACGACGGCGTTGCCCACACTGATGGCCGGCAACACGGCGTCCACGAAGCCTTCGAGCGACGAGTCCTGCACGCACAGCACCGCGACGACGCCACTGGGCACGGGCACCGAGAAGTTAAAGAACGGACCGGCGACCGGATTCGACGAGCCGACGATCTGAGCGACCTTGTCGGTCCATCCGGCGTACCAGACCATGCGATCGATGGCTCGCGCGACGCTCTGGTGCGCGGCGTTCGACTTCAGACCCTCGGCCAGCGCCACGTGCTCGGCGAGTTCGTCGCGGCGCGATTCGGCCATCTCGGCCAGCCGGTAGATCACCTGGCCGCGGTTGTACGCGCTCTGGGACCACCACTTGGACTGGGCGGCGCGTGCGGCCGTGACGGCATCGCGCACGTCCTTACGCGAGCCCTGCGCCACGTTGGCGAGGAACTCCCCCGATGCGCTCAGCACCTCGTAACTACGTCCCGACTCCGAACGCGGAAAGGCGCCGTTGAGCAGCAGCTTGTACGTCTTTCGAACGTCCAGGCGATCAGACATCGAGGTACGCCTCCAGACCGTGGCGTCCACCCTCGCGACCGAAACCCGGACTCGCGCACGCCGCCGAAGGGGCTCGTCGGGTCGAAGCGGTTGTACGTGTTGGCCCAGATCACGCCCGCGCGCAGGCGCTCGGCGACCCAGAGCGTGCGACTGCCCTTTTCGCTCCACACGCCGCACGCGAGTCCGTAGTTGGTGTTGTTCGCCTTGGCGACAGCCTCTTCGGGCGTGCGGAAGGTGAGCACCGAGAGCACCGGTCCGAAGATCTCTTCGCGCGCGATGCGGTGCGACTGGGAGACGTCGGCAAAGACGGTCGGCGCGAACCAGTACCCCTTCTCGGGCAGCACGCACGAACTGGTGTAGCGCGTCGCGCCCTCCATCTCGCCGTACTGAGTGAGTTCTCTGATGCGCGCGAGCTGGGCGGCGGAGTTGATCGCGCCGACGTCGGTGTTTTTGTCCAGCGGATCGCCCACACGCAGTTGGTCCACGCGACGGATCAGACGACGCAACACCTCATCGGCGATTGACTCTTGGACCAGGAGGCGTGATCCCGCGCAGCACACGTGTCCCTGGTTGAAGAAGATGCCGTCGATGATGCCCTCGATCATCTCGTCGACCGGCGCATCCTCGAAGACAATGTTCGCGCCCTTGCCCCCGAGTTCCAACGTCAAGTGCTTGTGCGAACTGGCCACGCGCTGCTGGATCAGGCGACCGACCTCCGTGGAGCCGGTGAAGGCGATCTTGTTGACGTCGGGATGTTCGACGAGCGCGGCGCCCACCGAACCGTCGCCGGTCACGATGTTCACCACGCCGGGCGGAAGTTCGGCCTGTTGGAGGATCTCGGCCAGGACGAGTGCGGTGAGTGGTGTGGTTTCGGCGGGCTTGAGAACACACGTATTACCGGTCGCGAGGGCGGGCGCGAGCTTCCACGCCGCCATCAGCAGCGGGAAGTTCCAGGGAATGATCTGACCCGCGACACCGAGAGGCTTGGGACTCGGGCCGAAGCCGGCGAAGTCCAGCTTGTCCGCCCAGCCCGCGTAGTAGAAGAAGTGAGCGGCGGCCAGTGGAATGTCGACGTCGCGCGACTCGCGAATGGCTTTGCCGTTGTCGAGGGACTCCACCACGGCCAGTTCGCGAGCGCGCTCTTGAATGATCCGCGCGATGCGGAACAGGTACTTCGCGCGCTCGGCCCCGGTGGTCTTGGACCACACCTTGTCGTAGGCCGCGCCGGGCCGAGGCGACCGCCCGATCGACGTCCTGGGCGGAGGCCTGGGAGACGCGCGCGAGCACCTCTTCGTTCGCCGGGTTGAGCGTGTCAAAGGACTCGTGGCTCGCGGGATCGGTGAACTCACCGTCGATGAAGAGTCCGTAGGTGGGGCGCAACCTTGCGGTGGCGATCGATTCGGGCGCGGGATCGTAGGCCAGCGATCCGAGCGGCGAGGTCAGTTCTTCACTCATTAGTCGTTGCTGAAATCGTCGGGTCGCGCGTAGGCGCCGGTGCGCTGCTTGCGACGTTGCATCAAGAGGTCATTCAACAGCGACGACGCGCCGAAACGAAAGTAGTCGGGACTGAGCCAGCGCTCGCCGACCGTTTCGTTCACCACCACGAGATAGCGCAGCGCGTCCTTCGAGGTGCGGATTCCACCGGCGACCTTGACGCCGACCAGTTCGCCCGAGATCTCGGCGAAGTCGCGCACCGCCTCGAGCATCACCAGTGCGTGGGGCAACGTGGCGTTTACGCTCACCTTGCCGGTCGAGGTCTTGATGAAGTCCGCGCCGCCCAGCATGGCAATCCAACTCGCGCGACGCACGTTGTCGTAGGTGACGAGCTCACCGGTCTCCAGGATCACCTTGAGATGCGCGTCACCGCACTCGGCCTTCACCGCGACGACTTCGTCGAAGACCTGTCCGAGACGTCCCGAGAGAAACGCACCGCGGTCGATGACCATGTCGATCTCGTCTGCCCCGGCCGCCACGGCGTCTCGTACGTCGAGCAACTTGACGTTCATCGACGCGCGTCCCGAGGGGAAGGCGGTCGCCACCGACGCGACCTTGACCGTGGAGCCCTTCAGCACCTCGTGCGCGTGAGCCACCAGGTCCGGGTACACGCAGACCGCCGCCGCACTGGGCACACTCGGATCCGACGGGTCCGGGTGGTGGGCCTTGGTGCACAGGCTGGTGACGCGGCCCGGGGTGTCGGCTCCCTCGAGGGTCGTGAGATCCACCATGGAGACCGCCAGGTCGAGGGCGGCCAGTTTGGTTGACTTTTTGAGCGATCGAGTGGCCAGTTTGGCGGCCCGGGCGTCCGCCCCGACTGCGTCCACGCCCGACAGTCCGCCGAGCAGAGCGCGCAACTGGGCTTCGGTCTCGACGACCGGACGCGACGCGACGGCGGGCAGTCGAACTCCTCGCTCGTCGGGGGCCACGAGGCGCAGCGCGGGTCGTACTCACCTGGTTCAGGCTAGCAACGTACTGCGCTGCTGGCTCAGGCCGACGCGCTCCCAAAGTGGGGTAGTTCTCCTGACGAACGGCGACTTTCGAGTGACGGTGCGTTCGCGTCCTTGTCACTCACGACGGGCTCGCCCGCGATCGGCCACGGGACATTCAACGTCCGGATCGAATGGGTCGATCTCGAACTCCATCGGAGCGTTAAAGGGCGACGACAAGAGGTACGCGAGCGCGCCGATCTCACTGGTCACGCAAAAGCCGTGCGCGAGACCGGCCGGGACGTAGCACCGAGCGTTCCTCGTCCGCGCTGAGATGCACGACCTCCACCGCGGCGAACGTCGGAGATCCCACGCGGATGTCGACGAGGACGTCGTCGAGTTCGCCAAAGGCGCACGTCACGACCTTGGCCTGACCCTCGGGAGCGAGTGAGTAGTGCAGTCCGCGCACCACGTCGCGCTTGGACACCGACAAGTTGGCCTGCTGAATCGGAAAGTCGATCCCGTCGGCTTCAAAGTCCGATCGCTTGAACCACTCGCGAAAGAAGCCTCGGTTGTCGGGCCAGACGGTCGACTCCAGGACGTAGGCGCCATCGATCGACAGCGGCGTCAGTTTCACGAAGCGGCGTCCTTGAGGGGTCGCCACCACGCCTCGTTCTCGCGGTACCACTTCACCGTGCGTGCGAGGCCCTCGGTGAAGTCGACCTCGGGACGATACCCCAACTCCTCGTGGATCTTGGTCCAGTCGACGCTGTAGCGCCGGTCGTGGCCCAGGCGATCGTCGACCAACTCGATCATCGCCTCATCGGCACCGCACAGCTCCAACAAGTAGTGGGTGATCTCGGTATTGGTGAGCTCCGTGCCGCCACCGATGTTGTAGATCTCACCGGGTGAACCGTCTTCGAGGACCCGCAGGATCCCTTGACAGTGGTCGTCAACGAACAGCCAGTCGCGCACGTTGAGCCCGTCGCCGTAGAGCGGCACTTTCTTGCCGTCAAAGAGGTTGGTGACGAAGAGCGGAATCAACTTTTCGGGAAACTGACGCGGACCGTAGTTGTTCGAGCAGCGAGTCACCATGACGTTGAGCCCGTAGGTGCGCTGATACGCGAGCGCGGCCAGGTCCGAGCCAGCTTTGCTCGACGAGTACGGCGAGTTGGGTGACAGAAGGTGATCCTCGGGCCACGAGCCTTCCTCGATCGATCCGTAGACCTCGTCGGTGGAGACGTGCACGAAGCGCTCGACCCCCGCACGTCGCGCGCTCTCCAGCAGTTGGTGAGTACCCACGACGTTCGTCTCGTAGAACACTCGCGCTCCGGCGATGGAGCGATCCACGTGACTCTCGGCCGCCAGGTGCAGCACGGCGTGCGCGTTCTTCAGCACGTCGTCGGTGACGTCTTCATCGGTGATGGATCCGTGCACGAATGACGCGCGCGGATCTCTCAGTGCGACCTCGAGGTTCTCTCGTCGACCGGAATACGTGAGGGCGTCGAGGAAAACGACGTCGTCGTAGCCGAGGCGCTCGGCGTCATCGAGCACGATCTCGGCGAGCCTTGATCCGATGAACCCCGCCGCTCCCGTAATCACCACGCGCATGACGAACCGGCCTTTAGAGAGGGATAACTGGCTTCCTATACTAATGGGGTGAAGGGAATCATCCTGGCTGGTGGGACCGGCACGCGCCTGCATCCCATCACCCGTGCAGTGTCCAAACAACTGCTGCCCATCTACGACAAGCCGATGATTCACTATCCCCTCAGCACGCTGATGTTGAGCGGTCTGCGCGACATTCTCCTGATCACAACGCCCCACGACCAAGAGGCCTTCGTACGCCTGCTCGGCGATGGTTCACAACTCGGTGTGCGCATTAACTACGTGGTGCAAGATCAGCCGAACGGTCTCGCCGAAGCACTCATCCTGGGTGAGAAGTTTCTCGACGGCGACAAGTGCGCACTGATCTTGGGCGACAACTTGTTCTACGGACCGGGTCTCGGCACGCACTTACGACAGAACACCGACGTCAACGGCGCGCTCATTTTCGCCTATCAGGTGTCGGACCCGTCGGCGTACGGGGTGGTCGAGTTCGACGACGCCGGCACGGTCCTATCGATCGAAGAAAAACCCGCGGTCCCCAAGAGCAGTTACGCCGTGCCGGGCATCTACTTCTACGACGAGCGCGCCCCGGAGTTCGCGCACCGCTTGGCGCCGAGCGATCGCGGCGAGCTCGAAATCACCGCGCTCAACAACGCCTACCTCGATCTGGGCGAGTTGCGCGTCGAGGTGCTCTCGCGCGCCACCACGTGGCTCGACACCGGTACCCATGAGTCGCTCTACGAAGCCGGGGGCCTCATCCGTACTCTCCAGCACCGCACGGGGATGCGCATCGGCGACGTCGACCAGATCGCGCGCGATCAGAAGTGGATCAACTAGGTCCGAGGTAACTCGATTCGGGGCCCGTTGGGCAATCGATAAAGTGACCCTAACGACGAGTCCAGGAGTTGCCATGTCCAGCATTGCCCTCGCCCCGCCCCGCCGAGTCTTGGCCGACCTCGTGACGCGTTCGGCCCTGGCTGAACTCACGCTCATTGTGGGCGGTGCAGTGTTAATGGGCGCGCTCGCTCAGATCTCGATTCACCTGAGCTTTACGCCCGTGCCCGTCACCGGTCAAACCCTCGGGGTGATGCTCGTCGGCACCGCGCTGGGTTGGCGACGCGCATTGGCCGCCATGGGTCTCTACGTCGGAGCCGGTCTCCTCGGCCTTCCGTGGTTCGCGGGTCACGCCAGCGGCTACGTGGGAGCGAGCTTTGGTTACTTGATCGGATTCGTTGTCGCGGGTGCCGCTCTGGGATGGGTCGCCGCACGCGGCGCCGATCGTCGCATCGATCGGGCCTTCGTCGCGATGGCCATCGGCGACGCCATCGTCTTTTTGTTCGGGGTCACCTGGCTGAAATATGACTTGAACGTGTCCGTCTCAACGGCGTTTGCCCTGGGTTTTACGCCGTTCCTCTGGGGCGAGCTCATCAAGGCGGGTATCGCGGGCGTCGCTCTCCCGTCGTCGTGGCGCCTGGTCGACCGCACCACCAAGCAGCGCTAAAGCCCCCGCACGCGTGCGCCGAGGTGCGCCGCCTCTGATCCGTGCGCGAACACCTTGTGCTTGGCCAGCACCTTTCGATCCAACGTCGCGTTGCGCTCGGCGATCGCAATAGCCCGTGGCAACACTTCGGCATTGACCGCCGTCTCTTCGACGATGCCTGCCGTCACGGCGTCAGGCCCCCCGTACCGCTCAGCGGTGAGGGCCGCGTGCACCGCAGTCGCGAAGGGTAGTCGGTGACGCAGTATCGAGAAGAGCTCTTCGTCAAGGGGCAGGCCGATCTCCACTTCGTTCATGCACCAGTACCCACGATCCTCGCGCATGACGCGATAGTCGAAGCCCAGCGAGATCGCCGCCCCCGCCGCGAAGGCATGTCCGTTCACCGCGGCCACGGTGTAGGCCGGGAGCACGAAGATCCGACCTACGGTGCGCTTCAACTCGGCGAAGGTCCGACCCATCTCGTCCGCGTTCGACAGAAAGCGGTCCAGGTCCAGGCCGTTCGAAAAGAACTTGCCGGTTCCCGTGAGCACCACGGCGAGCGGCCCGCTGCGCCCCTCTATCTCATCCAAGAGTTCGTTGAGTCGCGCCAGCGAATCGAGGTTCACCCGATTTTCCCCGTCGTTCCACGTGATGATCGCGACCGGCCCCTCATGGCGCAGGGTTATCTCCACCTCGCGACTATATGGGGTAGTGGGTCAGTTACCCGACGCGGGCCGAAGCCCGCAGGGCTCTACCGGCCCCAAGAATATTGCGAGCGGCGTTGCGATCGGCGTGGTCCTCGTGACCACACGAGCAACATCGAAACTCCGCTTGGCTGAGGCGGTTCGAGGCTTCGGTGTGCCCGCACTCGGCACAGCGTTGACTCGTGTAGTGGGGACTCACCTTCACGACCTCTCGACCGGCGCATTCTGCCTTGTCGAGGATCATGGCGACGAGTAGCCCCCACCCCGCATCATGAATGGAACGATTGAGGCCGGCCTTCTTTGCGGCCCCGTTGGGTAAGTATGACCTCCGGAATTCGTTGGGTCGGGTTTCGGTTTTGGTGCCCGAGTCATGTTCCTGATCGACAGGTCCTCCAGGGCAATGAAGTCGTACTCGTTCACGAGTCGACGACTGAGTTGATGGGCCGCATTGCGACGCTGGTTGGCGATCTTGCGATGACACCGAGCCACGACTTCGACCTGGCGGTGGCGAGAAGCACTGCCCCGCTGCTTCGAAGCCAGAGCACGCTGGGCCTCGGCCAGCCTCGCCTTTGACCGTGATCCGAACTGCTCGCCCGCCAACGGTTCGCCCTCGCTCAACGCGACGATATTGACCACTCCCAAGTCGATGCCGACTTCACGGCCCGTCGCGGGCAAGAGCGATGCTGGCACATCGACGCAGCGCACAGTGACCCACCACTTCTTGCCCTCGCGCTTCACCGTGATGGCCTTGGGCGTTCCCTGGTGGGCACGGTGGTAGTTCATCTTGATTTCGCCGATGCCCAGGAGTCTGAGCCGGTGTACGTCGGTGAGTTTCCAGCCCGAGCGGTCCTCCCACTGCAAAGAGTCCCAGCGCTGGGCCGAGCGGAACCGAGGGAACCCGGGAGGCTCACCGCGCTGCACGCGTCGATAGAAGCCGGCAAAGGCCCGATCCAGTCGCTTCAGGGTTCCCCGGCATAGCGTGACGCCACTGGACAGCACTTCGGGACGAACTGCCTTCAGTCCGGTGAGCGTTCGACACTGGTCGAAGAAGGTGACCGAGCGCCGCTCCCACTTCCACGCGCCAATCCTCTCCTCTAAGGCTGCGTTGTAGAGCTCGCGCTGGAGCTCCAGTTGGCGAGAGAGTGCCTGAGTCTGGCGCACCGTCGGGTGCAGTCGGTAGCGATAGGTCCGACAGCGTCGGGTGGCGACTCCTGGCACGGAAAAACGATAGAAGGGCCGTGTGACAGGGTCAAGCGCCACCCGGCTCGAGTGTCACATCAAAGTGACCCACTACGTATATACGACGCGGAATCAAGGACCGGGAGTAAGTTGAGGGCATGACTGACGAAGTTGAACTGCCCGAACCGGACGTCTCCGAAGAGCACCCAGTCTCCGACAACTGGGTCTGGGTGGGTCCGCACCGACCGCCGAGTCCGCGAGTGCTGCACGACCAGATGACCACCAACTGGGCGGTCGCCGAGATCTCGAGCGACGTGCATCCGGGCGTGTCGTACTCGGCCGCGCGACGCCTCCGTCTCGCCCAACGATTCGCCGACAAGACGCTCGTGATCCCGACCGGCAACTTCAAGGTCCGGGCCAACGACACCGACTACCGGTTTCGTGCGGGGACCGACTTCTTCTACCTCACCTCGTGTGAGGAGCCCGACGCCGTTCTCGTGATCTCACCGGGCGAGACGCCACACTCCACTCTCTACGTGCCCCATCGTCGCGACTTTTCCACGCACGAGTACTACACCGACGCTCGCTACGGTGAGTTGTGGGTTGGTCCGCGTCGCGGCGTTCTCGAGGCTTCGGTTTACTACGACATCGACGCGGCGCCACTCGAGAATCTCGAGAAGGATCTCGTCGCGCTCGGCGGCGTGGACATCGTGACGCTGCGCGGCTTTGATTCATTCGTCGACGCCTTGAATGAAGAGTCGCCCCAGGATCAAGAGCTCGCCGTCGCCTTGAGCGAACTGCGCCTGGTCAAGGACGACTTTGAGATCACCCAGCTGGAGGCGGCCGTGGCCGCGACGGTACGGGGATTCCGCGACGTGGTGCGCGCTCTACCGAGTGCCGTTGACCGCGGCGAGCGCGTGATCGAAGGCATCTTTAATCTGCGCGCCCGCGTCGAGGGCAACGACACCGGCTACGACACGATTGCCGCGAGTGGCCCGCACGCGACGACCCTGCACTGGGTGCGCAACACGGGCGAGGTCCACGAGGGAGATCTCCTGTTACTGGACGCGGGCGTCGAGAGCCACAACCTCTACACGGCTGATGTCACGCGCACCATGCCGGTCAATGGAACCTTCAGTCCCGCCCAACGCCGCATCTACGACCTCGTCTACGCCGCCCAGAGCGCGGGGATCGCCGCCGTGCGCCCCGGCGTCAAGTTCATGGCGCCCCACGAAGCAGCCATGGAGGTCCTGGCCCAGGGTCTCTTCGATTTGGGCATCTTGAAGGAAGATCCCCAGTACGCGCTGCGCAAGGATCGACAGCTGCACCGGCGCTACACGTTGCACGGCACGAGCCACATGTTGGGCATCGACGTGCACGACTGCGCGAACGCACGCAACGAGGACTACTTGGGTGACCTCCACGAAGGGTACGTGCTCACGGTCGAGCCGGGACTGTACTTCCAAGAGAACGACCTCACCGTTCCCGAGGAGTATCGCGGCATCGGGGTGCGTATCGAGGACGACGTACTTGTCACCACAGATGGCGCACGCAACCTCTCGGCCGCTCTGCCGCGCTCGTCGGCGGACGTTGAGGCCTGGATGGCCGGGATCTGGCAAGAGCCCACCACCAACCTCGATCTGTAGGTTCATCAGGGTCGTACGGGGGATTTCGGGGTTCTCCCCTATACCTCAACGTTCCGCTGACTTCTAGCCTGAGGTCGTCGCGCAGGTCGCGCCGGAGACACGAGGTGTTGAGTGAGTACTGAGGTTCTAGAGCGCGTCGAGCCCCCCGCCGACGAGTCCCTGGCCGTCGAAACCAGTGGCCTGACCAAGCATTTCGCTAAGACCAACGCCGTCGACGGCGTCGACCTGCGCGTGCCACGCGGTAGCGCCTTTGGCTACCTCGGGCCCAACGGCGCGGGCAAGACGACACTGATTCGCGTGCTGCTCGGCCTCACGCACGCCGATGAGGGCACGATGTCGCTGCTGGGATATCGCGTGCCTCAGCACCGCGACAAAGCTCTCGTGCGGGTAGGTGCGATCGTCGATGAGCCCCGATTTCACGGACACCTATCGGGTCGCGACAATCTGGAGATCTTGGCGGCCGCCCGCGAACCGGCCGCCCGCGCCCGTATCAACTCCTCGCTGGAGCGTGTGGGCCTGAGCCACCGAGCCAATGACAAGGTCTCGAAGTACTCGATGGGCATGCGACAGCGCTTGGGCGTCGCCTGTTGCCTCCTGGGCGATCCTCAACTGCTCATTCTGGACGAGCCGATGAATGGCCTCGACCCCGCCGGTATGCAAGAGATGCGCGAACTGATCCGTTCCTTCGTCGCCGAGGGACGCACCGTCATGCTCTCGTCACACCTGCTCGATGAGGTCGAGCGCACCTGTGACGCCGTGGCGATCGTCGACCACGGCAAGATAATCCGCCAGGGTGCGATCAGCGCACTCCTCTCGGGCACGGCCTTCGAACTGACCATCGAGTGCTCGACTCCCAGTGGCGCGCGAGATGTGCTGGCCCCCCTCAATCTGCCCAGTGACTCCATCGAGACGACCGACTCGCAGATCACGATCGGACTTCCCCCCGACACGAAGCGCGACGTGATCGCCGAGATCAACCGCCGACTCGTCGAAGGCGGTATTTCCGTCTACCGGCTGGAAGCCAACCAGGCCTCTCTCGAGTCCTGGTTCCTCGAAGTGACGAGCCGTCTAGGAGAGTCCGAATGACCACACCCACCGTTCTCGCCGCGTCCAGCGTCGACCGCGATCTCGCCCGCGACCACCGCGGTTCTCCCATCCCGAACGGGGCCATGATCAGAACGCGCATCATGGAGTTGCGCAAACGCCGCGGCCTCATGTGGGCCCTCGTTGTGGTCTTCATCGGTATCCCGACGATCTTCTTGGCCGTGCGACTGATCATGCACGCGGTGAACCCCAAGCTCTATGAGCCCGCCGGCGGCTACAACATTTTCAACAACCTGGTGAGCGCCGTGCTCTTTATCCTCGGCTTCATCGTGGCCGCCACACTGGGGAGTTTCGCCGGGTCAGTTGACCTGACGGACGGTATGTTCCGCCACCTGGTCGTGACCGGGCGTTCTCGACTCGCGCTGTACTTCGCGCGCATCCCGGCGGGTCTAGCCATCTTGGTACCCATCGTGGCCGCCGGATTCACGATCGTGTGCCTGGTGTGCTGCTTCGCCGCCCCGCCCAAGACGAACTACGACGGCTTGGTTGTTCAAAGCGGCCTCTCGCGCACCGAGTTCGTCGCATTCGCTGCCAGCCACCCCGACAAGGTCATCTGCACCCTGCCCGCCCGGAACCTACCGATCAACGTGCCCTGTGGGCCTAATGGCGTCGTGACAAACCCCAAGAGGCTACCGCCCAACTTCAAGATGCCCTCGCACGCGTCGCTCGTCAAGGTCGCCAAAGAGATGGCCAACCAGGACTACGGGCAGTACACCGAGGCATTCCGTATTCCGCCCACCTCGCTGATGATCAAGACCGGGCTGTGGGTCGAGCTCGAAGCGGTGATTGGCTTCATCGTGGGCCTCGGGCTGGCGTCACTCATGGGTCAGCGAACGGTGCCGGTGGTCATCTTGATGGTCTTCACGCTCCTGTTCACGCCGCTGCTCGTCCACCAGGTCCTCAAGCACTTCATCAACGTGCAGCGACTCATCGTGGGTGCGGCGATGGCGCGCATCGAACCACGACAACTTTCGCCCGTCTATGGCTCCAATGGACCGTTCCAGCACACGACAATTCCGATGTCGGTGACGGTGGCCGTCCTGGTCATCGTCGGCTGGCTCGTGGTGTGGACCGCGCTCGGAGCCTGGCGGATGGCGACCCGCGACGTCTAAGGACGACGCGATCTACAGAACGCGAAGCGGAATCGCGCGCGGACCGCGAACCTGACCGGGCGCCCAGGTGACGGCCTGGGGATCGGCGAGTTCGAAACGCGGGAAGCGCGCAATGAACTCCTCGATCGCGATGCGCAGTTCCATGCGGGCAAGATTCGAGCCCGCGCAACGATGAATCCCGAGCCCGAAGGCGGCGTGACGATTGATGGCACGGTCGATGATGAATCTCTCCGCGTCTTCGAACACCTCGGGATCGCGGTTGGCCGCGGGGAACCCCAGCAGCACCCAGTCGTCCTTCTTCATCGGCGTGCCAAAGAAGTCGTAGTCCTCGGTGACGATGCGTGCCATCGTGACCGGCGCATAGAAGCGCAGAAACTCTTCGACCGCGACCGGGAGCAAGTCTGGCTCATTAACGAGACGCGCGAGGTCCTCGGGGTAATGGGCCAGGTGCCAGATGGCGGAACCGATCGCCGACCACGTGGTGTCGATGCCCGCCACCAGCGTGAGCACCATGGTGCCGCGCACGTGCTCGTGGGCCAGTTTCTGACCATTCACTTCCACGTTGAGTAGATACGTCGTGAAGTCGTCGCGCGGGTTGCGCAGGTGATCTTCGATCTGGGCGTCAAAGTAATCGGCAAAGGGCCCGAACAACGGCCCGCGCTCTTCGACCGGCAGGTCCACGAGGTCGAGCACGAGGTGCACAAAGTCGCGAAAGAGGTCCTCATCTTCTTCCGGGAAGCCCAGCATCGTCGCGATGACGCCCGGTGAGATGAACTGGGCGTACTCGGTGCCGGCGTCGAAGGTCTCGCGTCCGGCGAGTGCGTCGAGGTGCTTCTGGCACAACGCGCGCACCTGAGGCTCGCGCGCGTTCACCGGACCAGGCGCGAACGCGGGCAGGATCAGGCGGCGAGCGATCTGGTGAAACGGCGGGTCCGACGTGATGGGCGGCGCGCCACCGATCGGGGCGACAGCGTTGGGCGGGAACTTGTTGTTGGTGACGACCACGACCCGAGAGGAGAAGTGCTCGGTGTCGTTCGCGATCGCCGAGACCATTTCGTGCTTGGTGGGGAACCAGCCGCCGTCGTAGCGATCAGTGTGAGCGACCGGGCAGTGCTGACGCAGGTCCTCCCAGATGGGGTAGGGATCGTTCGCCCACTGGGGATCCGTGTGATCCCAGTCCGTGGCGAAGTCCTCGACGGGCCGCTTCGCCTCGAAGTCGGTGGTCACCCGAGAATCCGGATGGGCAGTTGACGAGGACCGCGGATCTGACCCGGTGCCCAGGTGACAGCCTTGGCGTCGGCCAACTCGAACTTCGGATAGTGCGCGATGAACTCCTCGATCGCCACGCGCAGTTCCAGGCGTGCGAGGTTCGAGCCGATGCAGCGATGAATGCCGAGCCCAAAGGCGACGTGGCGGTTCTCCGCTCGATCGATGATGAACTGATCGGCATCCTTAAAGGCGACGGGATCGCGGTTGGCCGCGGGAAAGCCCAGCAGGATCCAGTCGTACTCCTTCATCGGACAGCCCAGGTACTCCATGTCTTCCTTGACCAGGCGCGCCATCGTGACCGGCGCGTAGAAGCGCAGGAACTCCTCGACCGCCACGGGCATGAGGTCGGGCTCGTTCACCAGGCGCTCGAGGTCCTCGGGGTGGTGGGCAAGATGCCACAAGGAGGCGCCAATCGCCCCCCACGTCGTGTCGATACCCGCCACCAGGATGAGCACCATCGTGCCGAAGACATGCTCGGGCGCGAGTTTGTTCCCGTCCAGCTCCACGTTCAGCAAGTACGAGGTGAGGTCGTCACGCGGGTGCTCTTGGTGATCCTCCATCTGGGCGACGAAGTACTCCTCGATCGGCGCAAAATCCTCGAGGCGCTTTTCTTCTGACTCATCGACCGCTTCGGTGATCATGTGCACGATGTCGATGAAGCGATCGGTGTCCTCTTCGGGGAAGCCCAGCATCTCGCGAATCACGTTGGGCGGGATGAGGCGCGCGTAGTCCCATGACGCGTTCACTTCTTCGTCGCCGCCGAAGCGCTGGAGCAGATCGCGGCAGAGTTGACGGATCTGGGGTTCGAGTTTGTTGATCACCCCGGGAGCGAAGGCCGGCAGGATGAGCTTGCGCGCCATCTGGTGAAACGGCGGATCCGAGGTGATGGGTGGGGCCACGCCGATCGGTGCGGGCAGCGCATCTTCGCCGGGTCGACCCTCTTCCATGATCACCGCGCGGCTCGTGAAGTTCTCCGTGTCCTTGGCGATCGTCGACACGCCCGCGTGGGTGGCCGGAAACCACGCGCCGCCGAAGCGATCGGTGTGGGCGACCGGGCAGCGCTGGCGCAGGTCCTCCCAGATCGGGTAGGGATCGTTCACCCAGGCCGGGTCGGTGTGATCGAAGTCCGTGGCGAAATCGACGACGGGAGGCTTCTCGCTCATTCGTCCCCCTCGATGAAGATCGCGTGCTCGGGACAGTTCGCCTGGGCCAGTCGCGCGAGGGGCAGGGTCTCGGCATCGAGTGTCCCGTCACCGAGCACGACGCCGTTGCCCAACTCGTCGAAGCCGAACAGGCGCGGCGCCATCGAAAAGCACCGTCCCTGTCCTTGGCAGAGTTCTCCGTCGATCACCACTCTCACGGTTCCCCCCGTCGTGCGTCGTTCCAGGCCTGACATTACTACCTGGTAACGAGTACGGAGCACTCAGAAAACCGACTTAGACGTCCTCAATTTCCTCGCGACTGATCCCCAAAAAGTAGAGCACCGCATCCAGGTAGGGCACCGACAGAGCGGTGTCGGCGTGCGCTTGCACGACGGCCTTGGCGTTGAACGCGATGCCCAGACCGGCGAGCGAAATCATGTCGATGTCGTTGGCCCCGTCCCCCACCGCCACGGTCTGATCGAGGGGCACGCCGACCTCGGACGCGAAGCGCTTGAGCGCCTCCGCCTTGCCGGCGCGATCCAGGATCTCTCCCACGACACGACCGGTGAGCACGCCGTCTTTCACCTCGAGACGGTTCGCCGCCACGTGGGTCACGTCGAGTTCTTTGAGGAGCGGTTCGAGCACCTCAAGAAACCCACCGGACACGACGGCGGGCACGTACCCGAGTCGCAGCAGCGTGCGCAGCAGCGTGCGCGCACCCGGGGCGAGGCGAAGTGAGGCGCGAATGTCGTCGAGCACCGTGACCGGCAGACCTTCCAGTAGCGCGACGCGCTGTCGTAGAGCATCGGCGAAGTCGATCTCGCCGCTCATCGAGGCGTGCGTGATCGCACTGACTTCCTCGGCACGCCCTGACGCAGCCCCGAGCAAGTCAATCACTTCGTCTTGGAGCAACGTCGAGTCGGCGTCCATCACGACGAGGTGCTTAGCCCGTCGATGCAGCCCGGCCCGCTGGACCGCGAGGTCAAGTCCGCTCTCCTCAGCGACCGTCGTCAGGTTTTCGCGCAGGGCAACGTGATCAGGACCCATCACGATCAGCTCGTAACAGTCGACGGGATAGTTCGCGAGGTGCACAATGCGTTCGCACGTCGCATCAGATAGTGCGATGGCGTGAAAGATCCTTCTCGAGTTGGCCTGCGGCGATGTTGGGAGCGAGCAGCGTCACCAGCAGTCGACGACCTCGACGTTCGTCACTGGGCGTGACGACCTCCACCGACGACGAGATGCCGTCGATCTCAATCGGTCGACTCGCCAACGCCGCGAGCAGATCGTCGCGCGTCGTTGCGGCTTCGCTGGAGACTTCGGCGCAGAGCACCAAGGTCCCCCGAATGGTGATCTGGGCAACGTCCATCAAGCGAACGTCGTCGCCCTCGAGCGCGTGCAGTGCCCCGAAGAGCTCCGCGCCCACGCCTGGGTCGGTCGGGTCCGCTCACCGTGACGAGATAGGTCGTGCGAAACATGACTCAAAGCGTACGGGGTACGCGAGGAGGCCTAGGTCGCTTCGGCCTCACGCAGCGCGCGCACCTCGGCCACGTGCACGTCGCTGCGCGCATCGAATCGCCACAGTGAGGGCAGTGCGGCCCCGATACCGCGACCGATCCACGTGCAGGCGAGGCCCCCGAAGGTGAGCGAGAACCGCAGTGACGTCCACGCGGCCATGACGCCCGCGCGGAACTGACCGGCCGTGGGTCCCGAGCGAGTACGAGATCATCTCGATGCCGGCCATGCGACCTCGCACGTCGGGCGGTATGGATTCGTTCCACATCGTGTTGCGAAAGACGCCGCTGATCGAGTCCGCGCCGCCCGCAATGACGAGACCCACGAGAACCAACCAGAGAATGGACGAGGCGCCAAAGAGCGCGATGCCGAGTCCCCAGAGAAAGGCCGCCGACGACAATTGCACGACCATACCGATGCACGTGGTGAGTCCAGCGCGAAGTCAACGTCGCGACGAGCGCGCCAAAAGGCAGTCCGCAGTAGAGCAGCGACAGCGCGTACGACTCGTGAAAGCGCACCGCCACGAAGGGCAGCATGACGACGGGAAAGGCGAGGATCATGGCCAGCAGGTCGATGATGTACGTCCCCACGATGTCCGGGCGGCTCCTGGCGTAGCGCACGCCATCGCGCATCGACTCCATCACGCTCTCGGTCACGTCGCCTCGCTCGGGCGACGCGTGAAGTCGCGAGAGCAGGTAGAGCGACATGCGCGAAGGTGACGACGTTCGCCAAGTACACCGAGCCTGGACCGAAGGCGACCGCGGCCAGTCCACCCAGCGCCGGTCCGACGATCGAGGCCGTCGTGGAACTCACGTTGCCGAGGATCGACGCCGAACGCTGGAGATCGGGTGCGACGAGAACCTGATTCATCGCCGAGACGCTCGGAGTCTGCAGACTGGAGGCGCCCGCCACGATGGCCGCGTCCAGGTAGAGGATCCAGGTGACGGGGTGAGCGAGCAGCGCGTTGGCGAGCAACAGGGCCGTCGAGACCATCACGACGAGCTCCATGGAAATGATGAGTCGGCGTCGGCTAATGCGGTCGGCGAGCACCCCGCCGTAGAGTCCGAAGATCACGAGCGGTGCGAGCTCGACCAGGCCGATGGATCCCACGGCGAGAGTCGAGTGGGTCAGTTTGCGCAGTTGGAAGGGAACCGCCACGTAGGTCGCTTGAGAGCCCAGCATCGAGATGAATCCCGCGACGTAGAGGCGCCGAAACTGTTGCGAGTTGCGCAGAGGCGAGAGATCAAGCCCGAAGAATCCTTGGCTCACGCGGGACCCGCCACCCAGCCTTCTGACTCGTCGTAGTGGCGCAGCACCTTGGCGGGCACACCCCCTAAGACCACGTGATCGGGAAATGACCCTCGCACGACCGCCCCCGCCGCCACCGTGGTGTTACGACCGAGCGTGGTGCCGGGAAGAATCACGACGTTCGCACCCAGCCAACTGCCCGAACCGATCTTGACCGCCCCTTCGGTGGGCGTCTGCCAACCGACGGGCACATCGAGGTCCTCGTACGCGTGGTTCTGATCGGTGATGTAGACGTAGGGACCGGTTTGAATCTCGTCGCCGAGTTCGATCGACCAGTGGCCCACGATGTGGGAACCGCGACCAATAACGCAGCGACGACCAATCGACACGGTGGGCGTGGCCAGCATGATCTGGTCGCCGTTGATGCCAGCCGTGAGGCACACGTTGGGACCGATCAAGCGTCTCGTCGCCGATCGAGAGGTAGCGCTCGTTGTAGATGACGCCCTGGGGCGCCATGAGAGCCGCGCGCTGTCCGAAGTAGTGAAACTCCTTGGCGTAGTCGTCGTCGGGACCGACCGTCGCGACTTCGTTGGCGTACCGGCGCCATCGGCGAATGCTCTCACCGAGATACTTTCGAAAGGTCAGTCGCCGACTCACCTGAGTCACGCTATCGTGCCGGATTTTCAGGGATCTAAGTTAGAGACGTCATGGTGGATGTCGCAATCGTCGGTTCGGGATTCGGGGGGCTGGGTGCCGCGGTTCGGCTCCGCCAACAGGGCGTGCGCGACATCGTCATCTTCGAGCGCGCGGGAACCCTCGGTGGCACGTGGCGCGACAACGTCTATCCGGGGTGTCGCTGTGACGTGGCGAGCGACCTCTACTCCTTCTCCTTTGCCCCGAATCCGACCTGGTCGAACACCTACAGCTACCAGCCCGAGATCCGCCAGTACTTAGAGGACGTCAGCCGACGGCTACGAACTGCGCGAGCTCATTGAGTTCAATCACGACGTCGCTGACGTGTCCTTCGACGAATCGATCGGCCAGTGGCGCCTCGCGACCAACCACGGCGAGTTCCTCGCTACCTGCGTGATCCTGGCGACCGGGGCGCTGGCGGAACTCAAACTGCCCGACATTCCCGGACTCATCGACTTTGCTGGCCCCATCATGCACACGGCGCGCTGGGACGACCAGGTCGATCTCGCCAACAAGCGCGTGGGTGTCATCGGCACCGGAGCCAGTGCGATACAGGTCGTCCCTGAGATCGCGCCGCTCGTGGAGTCGCTCAGCGTCTTTCAACGAACACCGTCCTGGGTACTGCCGCACCAGGGCCACACGGTCATGGACCGCACGCGCCGACTCTTCGCCGAGGTTCCCGCTTGTCCAGCGAGCGATGCGCTACTGGCGCTACTGGCGCAACGAAAAGTCAGTGCTCGGATTCGTCAAGGACCCGCGCCGCATGGAGGTGGCCGAGACCATGTCGCGCGATCACCTCGCACGCCAAGTCGCCGATCCGGACCTTCGTGAGCGACTCACCCCGTCGTATCGCATGGGCTGCAAGCGCGTGCTCATCAGCAACGCGTACTACCCCACCTTCGAACGTGACAACGTCGAACTCGTCACAGATCCCATTGAGCGCATCGAGCGTCGTGGCGTTCGCACCAGCGACGGGCGACTGCACGAACTTGACGTCCTCATCTCTGCGACCGGCTTCTACGTGACCGACAACCCGATGGCCCAGAAAGTTCACGGCGTGTCCGGCATCTCTCTGGCCGACACGTTTCGACGCGACCTCCCGCACTACAAGGGCACGTCGTTTCCGGGTTTTCCCAACCTCTACATGTTGGGTGGTCCCAACACCGGCCTCGGTCACACCTCGGTCATCTTCATGATGGAAGCTCAACTCAACTACGCGGTTCGTGCGATCAAGGGTGCGCTCGCCACCGACACGCTCATCGAACCCAAACTGCACGTGGCGCGTCGATGGACGCGCGACGTGCAGTCGAAGTTGCCCTCAACCGTGTGGGGCACCGGATGTTCCAGTTGGTACGTCAACTCAGAGGGACGCAATACCGTGATCTGGCCCGACTTCACGTTCACGTTTCGACTGGCCACGCGTCGCTTTACGAGACGAGATCACCTCGTCCAGGCCGCGCCGGTCGTCAGTCGAGACTGAGCGGCGCGTCGATGTCGATGTCGTCGGCCACGCCGACGACATCGGGGATCAGTGACTCGGCGAGGTGCGTACGGACGCGCTCGTCGATCTCGGCCATCGTCTGGGGGTTCTCGCGCAGGAACGTCTTTACGTTCTCGCGGCCCTGGCCCATCTGCTCACCTTCGTAGGTGAACCAGGCACCGGCCTTCTTCACAAAGCCCAGTTCGACGGCAACGTCGAGGATCGACCCCTCGCGACTGATGCCCTGGCCGTACATGATGTCGAACTCGGCCTGACGGAAGGGCGCGGCGCACTTGTTCTTCACGACCTTCACCCGCGTACGGTTGCCCACCACCTCGGTGCCATCCTTGATCGACTCGATGCGACGAATGTCGAGGCGAACCGAGGAATAGAACTTCAGCGCGCGACCACCAGGCGTCACCTCAGGGTTCCCATAACTGATCCCGATTTTCTCGCGAAGCTGGTTGATGAAGATGGCGACAGTGTTGGACTTGGAGAGACCGCCCGTCAACTTGCGAAGAGCCTGACTCATCAGGCGAGCTTGGAGACCCACGTGCGTGTCGCCCATGTCGCCTTCGATCTCAGCGCGCGGCGTGAGGGCGGCCACCGAGTCAATGACCACGACGTCGAGGGCACCCGAGCGAATCAACATGTCGACGATCTCGAGCGCCTGCTCACCGGTGTCGGGTTGGCTAATCAGAAGGTCGTCTACGTTCACGCCAATGGCGCGCGCGTAGACCGGATCCATGGCGTGCTCGGCGTCGATGTAGGCGCACACGCCGCCGTTGCGCTGGGCCTCCGCCACCACGTGCATGGCGAGGGTGGACTTACCCGAGGACTCGGGACCGTACACCTCAACGATGCGTCCCCGCGGAAGACCGCCGATTCCGAGGGCCATGTCGAGGGCCAGGGCTCCGGTGGGGATGGACTCAATGGCGAAGTTCGTTGCCTCGCCCATGCGCATGATCGAGCCCTTGCCGAACTGCTTTTCGATCTGGCCGAGCGCGGCGTCAAGCGCCTTAGTGCGATCGTCGGATGCCATTGATGTCTCCTTCTTTGCTGTCATCGCAGGCACGCTACGAACCTGCTGTCACATCGGTTGGTCACCGTTGGATCCAACGTACTACGAACAAGTGTTCGTAGTTGGTATTTGACAGCCCACTACCAAAACCACACCCAACCCTGAAAAATAGTCACCATTAGAGTGATTTTCGTGGCACAAATCGACGACGACACGCACAAGATCGACGAGGTTTTCAGCCCCGATATGGACCCCGAGGCCGCCATCAAAGAGGTCTTAGATGACGCCGATGCCAAGAGCGATCATCCAAAGTGCAGCCCGACATCATCAGCGACCCAGGAGTTGAGGGCGGCGTGGACGAGCCCAACGAGAGCACGGAGGAGCCCGACACCGAGTCTTAATCGGTGAGTGCTTGGTAGACCAGGGCTTGGAGCCGACGCTTGATCGGATACGTGCCACTGGGCAGGAGTTGGGTGTAGAAACTCGCCGTTAGATCCTCAGCCGGATCGACCCAAAACGTCGTCGAGGCAGCTCCACCCCACGAATACGTGCCCTCAGAGACCAGCGACTTGTTCCGGCGTCGATCATTCAGTACCGAGCCGCCGAAACCGAAGCCCAAACCGGCGTACTCGGTTTCGGAGTACGAGTCCGCCGCGTACTCGGTGAGATCCACGTCGCCGGGCAAGTGATTCGACATGATGAGATCGACGGTGCGGCTCGAGATCAGACGCTCCCCGTCCAGTTGACCGCCACCGAGCAACATGGCCGTGAAACGGTCGTAGTCTCGGGCGGTAGAGAGCAATCCACCGCCGCCACCCAGTATTCGCGGTGGGTGCAGTGAGTACTTGGCCCAACTCTCCTGGGGCGCCGATCCTCCGGCCAGGGGGAAATACAACATGGCCATGCGTTCGGCCTTTTCCGCTGGACACCACCACTCGGTGTCGCTCATCCCCAGCGGATCGAAGATTCGCTCCTTCAAGAACACGTCGAGCGACTGTCCGCTCCAGATCTCGATGAGTCGACCCAGCACGTCGAAGGCGACCGAGTAGTTCCATCTCGTTCCGGGTTGGAAGACGAGGGGACTCGTGCACCAGTCGTGCACGGCTTCTTCGAGGCTGGCGCCGGGCTTGAAGAGAAAGTCGTACCCCTTACTGCGGTAGATCTGGTCGACCGGATGGTTGTACTGAAACCCATACGTGAGACCGCTGGTATGGGTGAGGAGGTGATGCACGAGCACCGGTGCATCGACCGCGACCGTCTCGGGGTCCTCCGGCGTGCCCCCCGCCCATACTCTCGGCTCGCGCAACTCCTCGATCCAGCGACCGACCTCGCTGTTGAGATCGAAGCGGCCCTCTTCGAAGAGCATCATCGTGGCGACCGCCACGATCGGCTTGGTCATCGAGTAGATGCGCCAGATTGTGTCGTCGGTGACCGGCAGGTCGTGCTCGCGGTCGCGGTGTCCACCCTTCGCACACCAGACCAACTGACCGCCGCGACGCACGGTGGCGAGCCAACCGGCGAGGCGCGCGTCCTCGACGTAGCGATCAAAGTAGGCAGCGATGCGCGTGAGGCGGTCCGGGGAGAAGCCCCACTCGCGCGGGTCAATCTCGACGATTAGATCTGACATACGACCTCCGCAACCGAGGTTAGAGGAGAAGAAACCCCTCGTCGGTCCTAGAGGACGCGGCGGAGAACGTCCAGCGCGCTGATGGCCGAGTACGAGCGAACGCGCGGACGATCACCCGGCAGGTGCAGGGCCGCGTGCGTAACGTGGTCACCCAGGGAGAGTCCTACGAACACCGTGCCCGCAGGTTGTCCCTCTTGTTCATCGGGTCCCGCCACTCCGGTCACACTCAGTCCCACGTCGCTCTTGAGGAGTCGTCGCACGCCGTCGGCCATCGCCTCGGCGGCGGGTCCACTCACCACTGGCCCGTCGGGCACGCCCAAGACGTCGAACTTGACGTCTGAGGCGTAGCTCACTACGCCCCCGCGAAACCAGGTCGAGGCACCGACGACATTGACCAGCCGGCTCGCGATCAGACCACCCGTCAACGACTCCGCGACCGCCAGCGTCAACGACCGTTCCACCAATTTGGCCGCCACGACGGCTTCCATCGTCTCGTCCTTCACGCTGAAGATGATGTCGCCGAGTTTGTCTTCGATGAGGGTCACGACGGCGCGCTCCTCCTCGGCGAGCAACGCCGTCGCCTCGGCGTCGTCGCTCCCCTTGGCGGTGAGTCGCACCTTGATCCCCTCGATGCCCGAAGCCAGAAACGCGATGGTGACGCGCCCTCCGCGAGCGAGTTCGTCGAATCGGTCGCTCACCGCTTCGGCGAGCCCGGACTCACTCGCCCCCCAGGTGCGAATCACCGTGCTTTTGATCACCCCGGACTCACCCGCCTGACGTTGGCGCTCCATCAGATCGGGCAGGATGGCCCGCTCGAACATATCGGTCATCTCGTAGGGCACGCCGGGCACCGCGTACATCACCTTGAGCCCCAGCGGGCAGATGAGTCCCGGAGCCGTGCCGCGGGTTTGGGGGATGATCGCCGCACCCTGAGGCACGTCGGCCTGGAGCAGATTGTTCTCGGGCATCTCACGCCCGCGCGAGCGAAACGCTCGTTGAATGACGTCGACGATCTCCTCGTGACGCTCGAGGGGAACGTTCATCACCTCGGCCAGCGCGGAGCGGGTGATGTCGTCTTGGGTCGGCCCTAGCCCGCCGCAGACGATGACTGCGTCGCTTCGCGCCAGGGCCGTGCGAAAGGCGAGCACGATGCGCTCGTGGTTGTCACCGACGTGCTGATGAAAGTGCGACGCGATGCCGTGGGCCGCGAGTTGCTCGCCGAGCCACTGGGAGTTGGTATCGGGAATCTGGCCGAGCAGCAGTTCCGTGCCGACCGCGACGATTTCAACGCGCACCGGCCACGACTCTCTTGCCGCCCTCGTAGTATTGCCAACCGGTGTAGATCGTGAGGGCGACGGCGATCCAGATCGTCACGAACGCAAAGACGAGGTGATGCCCGGTGAGGGGCAGCACGCAAAAGCCAATGCCCCAGTCCTGGGCGAAGGTCTTCCACTTGGCCAGACGACTCGCCGGAATCGAGACGCCGTGACGGGCGGCGCGGCTGCGAAAAGCACTCATCCACACCTCGCGCACCGTAATGATGATGGCGGGAATCACGAAGAAGTGGATCCCATGGGGCCGCGAGATGATGATCGCGTACAGCCCGCCCAAGACGATCACCTTGTCGGCCAGGGGATCAAGGAAGGCACCCGACGTGGTAGGACCGTGTCGGCGCGCCACGATGCCGTCGAAGTAGTCCGACGCGGCGACCGACAGGCCCACCACGGTCGTCCACCACGAGATGCGATCAAAGACGATCAGGTAAATGAAATAAGGCGCCACGCACAGGCGAAACGCGGTCATCATGTTGGCCGGAGTCAGAAGAGCGGTCGGCCCGTAGGTGCGCTCGCTGCTCACGCCACCACCGCCTCGAGGTCGATGCCCCGGCTCCCTACAATTTCCCCCTTGACCACGGAACCCACCCTAAGGCTCGGTGCTACGTGGATGACACCATCGATCTCGGGACACTCGCGCACACTGCGCGCCACGCCCGGGGAATCGACGAGTAACTCCGCCATCGTTCCGACCAATGCGTCGCGCTTTCGCGCGGTGATGCCGTCTTGGAGTTCCGAGACCTCTCGCAGACGCTCCAGAGCGAGTTCGTGGGGTACGGGCGCGTCGAGATCGTTCGCGTAGGTGCCCTCTTCAGAGGAGAACGTAAAGAATCCCGCCCAGTCCAACTGCGCGGCCTCAACGAAGTCCAACAACACGCGCTGATCGTCCTCGGTTTCGCCGGGATAGCCCAGGATGAACGACGAGCGAAACGTCGCCTCGGGCTCGACCGCGCGAATGGCCGCGATTCGTTCAAGGAACCGTGCGCCGTCACCCCAACGACGCATGCCTCGCAGCAACGGACGCGACGCGTGCTGCAACGAGAGGTCGAAGTAGGGCACCTTGGTCGCGAGGATCGTCTCGATCAGGCCTTCGGTGAGTCCCGACGGGTACAGATACAACAGGCGCACGCGCTCGACTTCGTTGGTGAGGGCACGAGTGAGTTCGATCAACGGTTGCGTGCCACCTTCGTCGAGCACCTCGAGTGCGCCGCCGCGCCCGACGCGACGACGGTCATGTCCCCAACTCGCGAGGTCCTGGGCGATGAGCACAATCTCCTTCACGCCACCCGCCACGAGATCGTGCGTTTCGCTCACGATGTCGAGTGTCGAACGCGATCGCTGGTCGCCGCGAAAACTCGGGATGGCACAGAAGCCACACCGACGGTCACAGCCCTCGGCGATCTTCACGTACGCCCACGGTGCCTTCGCCTTGGGACGGGGCAAATTCAAGAGGTCAAAGGAGGGACGCGCCAACGTGCGCAGGGTGACCGGCGTTGATTCGATGAGACTCGCGCCAAAGCCGGCGACAAGGTCAACTTCGGGCAGCGCGGCCGCGAGCTCGTCGCCGTAGCGCTCGGCCATGCAGCCCGTCACCACGAGGCGCGCGCCCTTGGTTTTGACGTCAGCCAGTTCCAGCACGGTCTCGATCGACTCTTCGCGGGCCGCTTCGATGAACGCACACGTGTTCGCGACGACGAGGTCGGCCTCGCTCGGGCTCGCCGCCTCAACGTAGCCCTGGGACTCCAAGAGCCCCGACAACTTGTCAGAGTCCACGTGATTCTTAGGACAGCCGAGCGTCTCGATCCAGTACTGCACCACGATTCCCTTCACAGTGCAACACCGAGCGCGGAGCGCTCGGTGTCACTTGGCGGAGAGGGAGGGATTTGAACCCTCGGGCCCACTTTCGCAGGCCGCATTCTTAGCAGGAATGTGGTTTAAACCGAACTCACCCACCTCTCCAAGTCCATTAATCCTACTGAATCTCCGATGTTTCGACCTTGCGATCTTCCATCAGCCCATCATCCATGGCAAGTGCTCTTGTGAAATGGAGAGCATCAAGTAACCGGCGGTCGTGACTCGTGACGAGCAACGTGCCGCTGAAGTTCGCCAGAGCGCGCTCCAGTTGCTCGATGGCGGCCAGATCGAGATGGTTGGTCGGTTCATCGAGCACCAAAAAATTGACGCCCAAGGCTTGGAAGATGGCGAGCTCCACGCGCGTTCGTTGCCCCGGCGAGAGCGTCTGTGCGCTGCGCGTCACCTCCAAAGGGCCGAGGCCGAATTTGGCCAGCAACGAGCGTGTGACGGAAAGTGTCAGCGCGCAGCGGTCGCTCACGTAGCGCACGACGTCGCGGTCCTCACTCAGTGCGCGACGATCCTGGCCGAGGGTTCCCACGATCACGCCGGGTCCGATAACCCGCGTGCCCGAGGTCGGCGCAAGATTGCCGAGCACGACGTCGAGCAGGGTCGATTTTCCCGAGCCGTTTGCGCCAGTGAGAGAGACGCGATCGGCCCAGGCGATCTCGAGGGTGATCGGACCTAGGCGAAACATCCCACGCTCGACTTCGACCTCGTTGAGCTGAGCGACAACGTCGCCCGCACGATGAACTTCGTCGATGTGAAACTTCAGATCCCAACCTTCGAACGGCTTCTCCACGTCCTCGAGACGCTCGAGAGCGCGTTCGCTCTGGCGTGCCTTCGCCGCCTGTTTCTCGGTGCGGTTGATGCGAAAGTCGCGCTGGGCGGTGTCGTGGTCTTTCGGATTCCTCTTCTCTTTCTTCACGCCGACGTCGGCCCACTGACGCTGGCGCTCAGCGCGTGTGCGCAGTTGCTGACGTTGATCCACGAATCGTTGGTACGCCTCTTTCGCCAGGCGCAGCGCGTTCGCGCGCTCGTTCACGTAGCCCGACCAACCCCCGGAGTACTCGGCGGCCGAGCGTGAATGTTCGTCGATCTCCAGGACCGAGGTCACCGTGCGCTCCAGGAACTCACGATCGTGCGAGACCACCACGAGTCCACCCGAACGATGTTGTATCCACTCCTCGAGGCGCGCGAGACCCTCGAAGTCGAGGTCGTTGGTGGGTTCGTCGAGCAGCACGATGTCAAAGCGCGACAGTTCGATGGCGGCCAGGTCGACCTTGGCCTCCTGGCCGCCCGACAAACTCGACGTCGAGGCGTCGATGACTTCGGCCGCGCCCAACTCGGCGAGGACCGTCTCGGCGCGCGCGTCGAAAGTGGACGCGCCGATCGACTCAAAGTGCGTGAGAGCGTTGTCGTACCGTTCGATGGCGTCACGGGTGTTGAGTGCGAGCTCACTCGCGGCCTGACGAAGGCGCTCATCGGCACTTGTGACCCCGATTCGGCGCGCCAGGGTGGCCCGCACACTCTCGTCAGGATGTCGCTCATGCTCTTGGGCGAGGTACCCGACGCTCGTGCGAGCTGGTTCTAGCGAGCGCGAACCCGAGGCGGGTGCGAGAAGACCCGCGAGTACCTGTAAGAACGTGGACTTGCCCACACCATTGGGTCCGATGACGCCCACGCGGCTGCGAGGAGCCACAGTGAGCGAGACGTCATTGAGAACGTTGACGCCGGAGCGTTCAACAACGATGTGGTTGGCGACGAGCGCGGCGCTGTCGGCGAGGGGTGACGGTGAAGGGTGACGCACTTGAGATCTCCTGGAACGAGGGTGGACAGTTCGGAAGGGATCTCAAAGTGACACGTCGACATAGTAGTGGCGGATTCAAGTGGTCAGCGCAACAAGTTCGGCGAGTTTCTCTGCCGGCATCATATAGTCGAGCGTCTTGCGAGGTCGTCCGTTGAGACTCCGCTGGATGCGCAGGAGATCGTCGGCTGAGTGCTTCGATAGGTCCGTTCCCTTGGGCATGTATTGACGAAGCAGTCCGTTGGTGTTCTCATTCGACCCGCGTTGCCACGGTGAGTGGGGATCGCAGAAATACACTGGCACGCCGGTCGCAACGGTGAAGGATCGGTGGTTCGACATCTCGGTTCCCTGGTCCCAGGTGACGCTGCGCACCAGCTCCTCGGGCACGGTGGCGATTGCCTTCTTCATTGCCTCCTCGACGGCGAGCGCGGTGCGGTCTCGGCCCAGATGCAAGAGGAGCACAAAGCGCGTGGAGCGTTCAACGAGCGTGCCCACGGCGCTGGCGTGGTTGGCGCCGATGATGAGGTCACCCTCCCAGTGACCGGGCACCGCCCGGTCTTCCACCTCCGCGGGACGTTCACTGATCATCACCATCTCGGGGATCGTGCCACGTCGCTCGACGCGGCCCTGGGGGCGGCGTTGGGCTCGACCCGAGCGCAAACACCGGGCCAGTTCCCGGCGCAGTTCACCGCGCCCTTGCACGTAGAGCGACTGATAGATGGTCTCGTGACTCACGTGCATGGTCGGATCATTGGGAAACTCACGACGCAGGCGGCGAGAGATCTCATCGGGCGACCAGAACTCTTCGAGCCATGTGGTCACTTTGGCACACAAGACTGGATCATCGAGCTTGGCGGACTTCGATCGTCTCGTGCATGACCGTGCTCGCTGATGGGCCGTCCAGATCCGATAGTGCTCTCGTCCGCCGTTGGCGGCAACCTCTCTGGTCACCGTCGATGGCGCGCGGCCAAGACCACGAGCGATCGAACGCATGGACGCTCCTTCGCGCAGCCCGATCAGTATTTCCTCTCGCTCTTCGATGCTGAGCCGACCTGGAGCCGAGGTCCACATGTCGGGCCGAGGGTCCGTGACCTGTCCGCGCAACACGTAGTGGATTCCCTGCCAGGAGAGGCCGATCTCCTTGGCGATCGCCCTCTTTGAGAAGCCACGCCGTCGAAGTCGAAAGACCAGTTGACGCTGTTCGTTGGTCAGATGGGCAGCCATGTGAGTCTCCTTGGTGAGTGGTCGTGAACAGAGTCACTCACCAAGTGTTGCGTTCACCCCTTGAGGCCGCCAGTTCGAAGATCGCGGGAAAATGTGAGTGCCGCTGGCGGGGCGACGCCAGCGGCACTCGGGGGAAAGATCTACTGCGACTTAGCTGGTGTACCCGTGCGCGTTCTCGATCTTGGTGACGATGCCGGTCGGTGAGAAGAACTTGTCGGTGACCTTGCCCCAGCCGCCGAGTGAGCCCACCGTGGCGAGGCGCGCGGGCTGATAGAACACGCTCTTCTTCAAGGACTGGACGAAAGGAATCGTTCCGCGGAAGTTCTGCTGCACCCAAATCTGCTGACCGGCGCGGGAGTAGAGGAAGTCGTAGAAAGCGACCGCCGCGGGGCTCTGGGATCCCGTCGTAGTGAGCGCCCCTGGATTTTGGATCAACGTGTTTTGCGCCGGGTTGACGATCGTGATTGCTCCGCCCGCGGCCTTCGCGGTCAACGCGTCGGACTCATACGCGAGCAGGACGTTGCCGGTACCGCTCTCGAAAGTCGTCAGCGCCCGGCTACCACTGGAGGGTTCCGAGACCACGTTGGCCACCAGATGAGTTCACAAAATTCGTCGCCTTGGTCGCGCTCTTACCCTGTTGGATCTGGGACTCGTAGGCCGCCAACAAGTTCCAGCGCGCACTCCCCGAACTGATCGGGTCGGGCGTCACGATCTGGACGCCGCTCTTGGTGAGACTGTTCCATCCGGTGATGCCCAGCGGGTTGCCGGCGCGGGTGACGATGGCGACGACCGAGTCGGTCACGAAACCGTTGGTCGCCGACCCCGCGCCGTTGGTGGCCCAGTTCTTGGAGACGAGTCCCGCGTTGACCAGAAGGTTCAGGTCCGGCACGTCGGAAAACACCACGACGTCGGCCGGCTGACCGGCGACCACATCTTCCGCCTGGGTCGTCGACGCGCCAAAGGAGTTCGTAAAGGTGATGCCGTTGCCGTCGTGAGTCGCCTGGAACGCCTTCTCGAGGGCGGTAAAGGCATTCGAGACAACCGAGTAGCCCACGACATTGACATTCAGTCGGTTGGCCGCGGACGATGGGCTCGTCACGGCAAGCAGGCTCAGCGGAAGCAGGGCGACTACGAGCCCCGCTATACGTCGGGTCATGGGCTTTTTCATTGATTTTCCTTTATTTCCATTAATTACAATGGATTTAGTAGAGATTAGGGTCCAGGCTAACGGATTGCGCCAAGGCGAGTCAAGTCAATCCGCGACGAATTCGTCGAAGATGCGCAGAGTCGGCGCGGAATTACGAAGCGAGTGCGCGAATCTCAGGGAGTCCTGAGACAATGTCGAAGAGTTCGCGGTCGCGGTCCCACGTGAGGTGTGACTTCACCTGCTCGACGGGCAACCACACCAAGACGTCCACTTCGTCGTTGGGTTGGAACTCACCGATGTCGGCGGTCATGAGGTAGTAGGCCACGATCTTGGGCTTGCCCTTGCGGTGCACGTAGTTCGTCGTACCGACGAATCGCACCACGCGACAGTGCAGTCCGATCTCTTCGTACACCTCGCGTATCGCGCCCTGCTCGAAGGTCTCGCTCGCTTCGAGCTTGCCCTTGGGAAACGTCCAGTCGCCGCGCGCTTCGCGATAGATGCAGGCGATCTCGACTCGACCGTTCGAGACAAATCGCATCACGATTCCACCGGCGGCCCGGATCAGATCATCGGGTGCGTCGCGAGGAATGATGAGTTCGCCGCTCAAGAGGTACACGTCGCTAACGGTAGATGAAAGAGGGAACGAACTGGCGGATTGTTCTCACGCTGAAGCGAAAAATCCATCAAACGTAGAGTAGTGAGAATGCTCGTCGGCGCCCTCGCACTGTGGTGGCGCGTCAGTCTGGTCTTCGTCGCGGGCATCGCCGCGGGCGTCGTAAACGGCATCGCCGGCGGGGGAACCTTCATCACGTTTCCGACGCTCCTCGCCCTCGGGGTACCGGCACTCAAGGCCAACCTCTCCACGACGGTCGGCGTAGTGCCAAGTTACCTCGGATCGCTGCGGGTCTTTCGTACTCATCTCGCTGCGCATCGTCGTCTCATCATCTCGCTGGTGCCCTCGTGCGTGCTCGGTGCGGCCGGTGGCGCGACGCTCCTGCTCGTCGGTTCGGCCGCCACGTTTCGACTCGTCGTGCCCTGGCTCGTGGGCGCGGGCACGTTGCTCTTTGCCGCCTCCCCCTTCATCTCGCGCCGTCTCGAGCACCTCGACAAGGAGCACGCGTCGCGTCAACTCGCGATGGTCGTCGGAGTGTTCTTCGTGGCCATCTACGGTGGCTACTTCGGCGCGGGCCTGGGCATCTTGTTGCTCGCCGTCATGGCGGTCGCACTGCCCCTCGACATCAAAGAACTCCAGGGTCTGCGCAACGTCATTTCACTCGTGATCAACATCACCGCGGCCCTGATCTTCGTCGTGCACGGACATCTGGCGACCTCGGACGTCCTCGCTCTGCTCGCGGGAACCTTGATCGGTGGCTACCTGGGTGCGCTCTTGATCCTGCGGCTGTCACCCTCGATCGTTCGCGCGCTGGTGATCGTGATCGGCGTCGTCACGACCGTCAAACTCGCGATTGGCGCATAACTACGACATCTTCCATAAAGTAACTGCGTGAAGAGTTTCTTCTCGTTTCCCAACCCGGTCAACGACGCGGCCGCGCGCAGCGTGGCCCTGGGCGTGCTGGCACTGAGTGTGCTCACCTTTGCGACGGGCTGGGCGTGGCTGCTCATTCCACTCACCTACGGCTTTGCTGCTCGCGTGGCGGCTGGTCCCAAGATCTCCCCGTTGGGATTATTTGCAACTCGCGTCAGCGCACCGCTCCTCACGAGTTGGGAAAAATATGTGCCCGGCCCGCCCAAGCGCTTCGCTCAGACGATGGGCCTCGGGTTCTCGCTGGCGGCGCTCCTCACGTGGGTGAGCGCGGGGTGGCTGGACGCTCGCTGGATTCTTCTTCCCCTCATGGGCGCGGCGTCCCTCGAGGGATTCTTCGGTATTTGCTTGGGTTGCACCGTCTTTGGCTGGCTCATTCGCGCGGGCCTGGTGCCCGAATCGATCTGCGAAGAGTGCGGCGATCTCACCGAGCGCTACCGGCGCGCGGGCTACGACCTACGTTAGGCCCACATAAGAATCTCAAGCGCCGTAGTCCTGTTGTTGAGAGGTCTTTCGTAGGCTGGGCGCAATATGAAACGTCGCGTCGTCCCCCGTGGCGCGCTGGTGATGGTCTCGGCGTCGCTGGTCGCTCTTGCGCTACCCCTCGTCGCATCGTCGGCCAACGCCACGCAGGCTCGCGTTCGGATCTCCGGGCTCGCACCCGTAGCCACCAAGGACGTCGTCGTGAACTCGGTAATTACGACGTCCTTCGACCTCGCGCTCACCCAGCGCCACCAAGGCGCCCTCAGCACCTACATCGCCAACCTGTCCAACACCGGCTCACCTGACTACCACCGCTACCTCACTCCTTCGAGCTACGCCAAGACGTACGGCGCCACCTCGAGCGAGGTCCACGCGCTGGATGCCTACTTCGCTCGCTACGGCATGAGCCACACCACGCTCAATGCGGGTCGCGACATCCTGCACGTACGCGGCACCACGAGTGAGATCGCGCGCGCCTTCGACGCACCGGTGGTGACCGTACGCCTCAGCACGGGTACGCTCAGCGCGCACTTCACGAGCAACGGCACGCTGCCGACGTTGATCGCCAAGGACGTCACGGCCATCGCGGGACTCGACACCGTGGCGCCACTCTCGACGAGTCTCAACCGGGGTCACGATGTGCCGTCGGTCACCACGCCGGGCACGTGCCCGTCGGCCGGTTCGTCAACGGGCACTCAGCCCAACAGCCTGGGCGGCTACACCGTGCAACAGCAGGCCGAGCTCTACGGACTCAACACCGCCTGGGCCAACGGTGACACCGGAGCGGGCCAGACGATCGGCATCTACGAGCTGGCCAGCTACGACACCAGCGACGCACAGACCTTCTTTACGTGCTACGGGCTACAGCCCACCGTGACGTCCTTCAACGTTGATGGCGGACCGACCTCGGGCGACAATACCCAGAACGCCCCCGACGAAGCGACGCTGGACGTCGAAGAGAGCGCCGCCCTCGCCCCGGGTGCCGCGCTCGAGGTCTACCAGGGCACCAACAACGGTTCGGGCCCCACCGACATCTACTCCCAGATCGCGAGTGACGACACCGCCACCATCATCACGACGTCCTGGGGTATCTGCGAAGCCCAGACCGATGGCAGCGCGCAGACCGAACAGACCATCTTCCAACAGATGGCCGCCCAGGGACAGACCGTCGTGGCCGCGGCCGGTGACGACGGCTCTTCGGACTGCGAAGACACCCCGAGTCCCTCGCCGAACCTGGCCGTCGACGATCCCGCTTCCCAGCCCTACGTCACAGGGGTGGGTGGCCTCACGGTCAACGACATTGATCCGGTGAGTGAGACGGTCTGGAACGACCAGTGCACCCAGTCCGAGCTGCGGGGCGGGCGGCGGCGGTATGTCCTCGCTGTGGAGTCGCCCCATCCTGGCAGGTCGCCGCCGGCATCAACACCGCCACCGACACGATGCGCATGGTGCCCGACCTCTCGGTGATGGGCAATCCCACCACCGGATTCATTCAGTACTACACGGGCCAAGGCCAGGGTTTTTGCCACCACAACTGTTCGGGTGGCTGGGGAGCGATCGGGGGAACATCGATCGGCGCGCCCATCGTGAGCGCGCTCATCGCCACGGCCGCCCAAGCGTGCGCACCCACCGGGGGCCGACTCGGTTTCGTGAACCCCCTGCTCTACGCGATGGCGACGACGGGCTACGTCGACGTCACGTCGGGCACGAACAACCTCTACGACGTGGGTGAGTACCCCGCCGGTGTGGGCTACGACATGGCCTCGGGTCTGGGCAGCCCCGACGGCTCGGCGTTCCTCGCCGGTCTGTGCACGCAAGCCGTGTCGACGAGTGAGAGCTCCTTCGACCTGTCGTCCACCACGGGTGTCGCCAAGACGGCCGGCCCCACGATCACCGTCACCCTGCGCAACGCCGCGGGCGGCGTCCTGGCCAACGCGCAGGTTGACGTGAGTGCCACCGCGCCGAGTGGACAGCTGAGCATCAACAACGTCTACGACACCACCGACGGCGTCGGTAAGGCGCAGAGCACGCTCACGACCAACTCCTCGGGCCTGGTGTCCTTCACCGTGGGGTCCTCCATCGCCCAGAACGTCGCGCGTCACGCTGAGCTACGCCAACCAAACGATCTACACATCCACTCTCACGTTCAACGCCGCCGCCGCACTCACGCGGCCCGAGGCGCCGACGATCATCACGCTCGCCCCGCTCGTGGGCGGATTCACTCTTGTGCTGCGCGCGCCGAGCATCACGGGCGGTAGCACGATCACGGCGTACCAGTACTCCATCAACGGCGGACGCACGTGGGCCGCGCTGGCCAAGGGTTCGAAGAGAATCAGTGTGACCAAGTTGGCCAAGCATCGCGCCTACAGCGTGACCGCGCGGGCACTCAATGCCCAAGGGGCGTCAGTCTCCTCGAGCGCGCGACGTGTTGTAACACGTTCTTAAACGCATTTGGCGACAGACTGGAAGGAGTTCAACGAACTCCCCCTTCTAAACTTTTTGTGGTGAGGGTCCGCATCTGATGGGTCGCAACGCCCACGTGAGGACGCCAGTGAAGTTTCCCCGACTAGCAGTGATGAGCGTGATACTGGTGGCGAGCACCGTTCTCGTGGCCACGCAGTCCCACGCGGTCACCACCGCTCCGTCGAACGGGCTGCCTCTCTATCAGTTCGCCGAGACCGGTACCGGCACGTTTCCCTGGAGCGCCGCGTCGCTCGAAGCCAAGCTCAACTCCACGACCATGCTGGGCGGACCGCACGGCGCGACCAGCTCCACCGAAGGCGTGCTCGCCTATCGCACCAACGCGAATCAACTCGCCCTCTACGTGCAGACCAACGCCGGGAACACCGCGTGGCGCAACTACTCCACGGGCAACGACGTGCCCGTACCGGCCGACGACCCCGTCCCGTTCTTCGACCCGTCGGGCAACGTCGACATCGCTCTACGTCGACACGAGCGGCCAAGCGATCCTCGTCAGTCCCAACGAACCCGACACCACGGCGTGGGCGCGCGCGCACTACGGCACCCCGTGGCGCAAGTACGTGTCGACCGACCTGAGCGCGCTTGACCAACGTGGATGCGGCCACGGGTCTGCCGAGCGTGCAGGTCGTGGGTGACAACGCGACCCTCGCCTATCGCACCTCGACCGGAGAGATCGAAGTGGTCACGATGATCTTCTCCTCCAGCGATCCCATTCCCATCTACGACCAAGCCTCGGCCACGGTGAACTACCAGGGTCTCGCCACGTCGGCCTCGGTACCCCAAGATCTCTCTCCGAGGCTTTCTCCTCGGGCGACGACGACCACGACGACCAAGCCCACGACCACGACATCAACCACGACGACCACGACGACCACGACGACACTCCCGCCCACCGTGGCGACGGCCTTCGCCAGCGATCCCATGGTCGTCCCGGGAGCCACGCCCACCTTTGCCGCCATCTTGAACAACGGCGACGTCGTCGTCGACACCGAGGAGGGATCACTGGTGGCGTGGTCGAGTAGCAACCTCACCCTTACCCTCGGCACACCGGTGGCGTCCGGATCCCTCTCCCTGGGGGCCAGCACCTCCGAGGTCGACCTCGCCGCACTCACCACGGCAGGCAGCGTCGAACTCTTTACGAGCGGTTACGCCTCGGGTGGAGTCTGGAATGAGTCCAACGTCACCACGCTCGCCGCGGGGGCGCCACCTCTGAGCGGCGCCCTCTCGGTGCAGGTCACGCCCAGCCAGGTCGCCATCGCCGGTCAGGCCGCCAACTGGGGCGACCTCTACGTTCTCACCAGCCCCACCGAGTCCTCGTCGTGGACGGCGACCAACGTGTCCACGACGGCCGGTAGCGATGCGAGAACGGTCGGACCGAGCGTGACGGGCCTACAGATCAACGGGACCCTCACCCTGTACGCCGCCGGGGTGAACTCGCCACCGCCCCAGGGCGTAGGGGTCTACGCGATCCCGAGCGCGGACTGGACCAACGCCATCACCGCGGGCTGGCCGATCCTCTCTGAGACCGGGGGACTCGGCACGCGCAGCGCGCCGTGGGTCGGCTTCACCGGATCGCCGAACGTGGATGAGTCCCCCGACTTTCTCATGGGTCAGGCGATCTACAACGCGCACAAGCGGGTGACCTGGCTCTCGTTTTGGACGGTGAGCGGTCCGCTCAAGGGTCAGCCCATGACCACGTCGAACTACTACTCGCACGGCTTTGCCGCGGGGGTGTGGGTCGCGACCCAAATCGACACGTACCGCAGCCTGGGCGTGGGCATCAAACCTGACTGGGTGATCTTCGACCCCGAGGGGTACCCCGACAACCACTCGGGGCTCGACGCTCCCGGTGGTGCGACTCCGGCGACGCTGGCGATTTACGCGACGTACTGGAGTGCGATGCTCTCGGGCTGGTCCGCGGGTATCGCCTCGGTCGATCCCTCGCTCAACGCCGCGGTCTACGCCTCGCAGTCGGAGTACCGCAACTACCAACTCGCCTCCGCGTCCATGCCGGTCTTCGTGGCCCTCGCCTTTGGCGGCGGCGGTCCCGTGCCGGTCACGGGCGCAACCGGGGCCAACGTGCGCGGCTTCATCACCTTCAACGCCTCGTGCTCACCAACCTCAACGCTGGCCAACGAGGCCGCCACGTTGGAGGGTCCGCCCTGGAGCGGCCAGTTCAACACCCTGCAGTTCAACCCCGGCGTCTACTGCGGCCCACCGCCGTCCTAACCTGGGCCCATGAGCGACACTCCCACCGACGACGAGGGCGCCAAGGTCCAGGACTTACGAGCTCGCATCAAGCAGATCACCCAACCACTCGTCGAGTCACTCGACGCACGCCTCTCGGCTCAGGTCGACAAGCGCGTTGACCAGCGGGTAGACGAGACCTTCAAGGATCGGCTGTCGGTCATCGAGCGCGCGATCGCGGACCTCGATCGCGCGGTACACGAACTCCAGCACAAACTCGCCGAACCCGATCAGGGTTCCAGCACCGACTAACGACGGCGCGACCGGTCGCGCTGAATGGCCCAGCGCAGCGTCAATACGCACAGCGCCACCAGCGCTACCACGAAGACGGAAAACACCGCGATGAACACATCCCCACGCTAGGCCGTCTGTCACACCGCGTGGTCACACTGGATCAATGACTTCTTTGCTGGACGACTCACCGCAATGCGTGATGGACGTCCTGCGCGGAGAGCGTTCAACGAGACCCGCTCCCGACACGTCGAGCGCCGCGCGCGTGCGCGTCGTTCTGGAAGAGTCACTCGCCGAGCTCCTCGGAAACGACCCGCGCGACGAGCCGATCACGCTGCGCGCGTCGTCGCTGCGCCAGGGAGGTCCGATCCTGGAGAGCGCCTCGCCGCATGGTCCGGTGCGCGGAATACTCGTCAATCAGGCTCTCCGTTTGCTGTGTGCCGGCGTCGCGGTCGACGATGTCTACCGGGACACTCTGTGCGCGTGGCGCGCCGAAGCCGGCGAGAACTACCTCACGAGGTACGTCGATCAACTCGACGGCGACGACACGGCCCGTCTACGCGCCGACGTCGAAGCGCACTGGGTCACGCTCAAGCGATCGCTCGGATCCCTCTCGAACTGGTGGTTGCCGCGCACGTCGCTGCGCGCGTATCAACGTCTGGCCGACGGCAAGGTGATCCTGCGCGACATGGTGGACCTGATGGTGGGCACGACCTCGAGCGACGTGGCGTCGGTGGTCATCCTCGACGTCACCACGTCTCCGCTCGACGAGGGAGCCGAACGCGTGATGAGGTACCACGCGCTCGTCCAAACCTTGCGCACCGGCATCGTGCCGCTGCGCACGTCGATGTTCTCCACGGGTACCGGTGAACTGTGGAGCGTGGACGTCGACGGCGAGTTGCTCACGCGCTCGGTCGCCGACGTGCTGCGCGTTGTGGAAGGTCGCGTGTGACGACCCTCACCCACCACCGCTTGTCCTCGCGCGTGATGAACCGACTGCTCGACGAGGCTTCCCTCGAGTCCGCGGTTCTCACTGACGATCACCGTCGATCGCTCAGCGCGCGATTTCGCGCCGTGCCCCACCTCGATCACCGACGCCTCGACGCGTGGATGGTCGAGCGCGCGGGCCGCGGGAGCGACCCGTTTCGGTGGTCGCCGGCGACCGCGCGGCGCGTCCTCGGCAACGCCGCCCTACGACGCAGCATCGCCGAACCCTCGCTCACGAGGCTCAGTGCGGTGGAGATCGAACTCGATGAGCAGTTGTTGCGGTACGTGGAGGGATACGCCCGTCCCGGATCGCTGGCGTCGTATCTCGCCACGTGTTCGAACGCGGAACTCGGACTCGTGCGCAGCGAAGCCGCGAACTGGACGACGCAACTGGCCGAGGTGACCGACGTGATTGTCCGCCCCTGGATGGTTGCGGCGAGTGACGTCTACTACGACGTGGCGCGCGCTCGCACCACCTTGCGTGGACGACGTGACGTGATTGTGACCAGCGAGGAAACGCGCGTGCTGGTGCGCGTGCGTCTGGGCGCGCCGGGCAAGAGTGCGGGACCGGGACTGCGCGCAGATCTCACCATCGACGCACTCGCGCACGCGCACGGAGAGAGTGCGTCACGGATTGTCGGGGTATGGCCCGAAGCGGGAGTTCTCTTGAGCGTGGAGGGCACGATGGCCGATCTTCGCGCCGGTGCGCGGGACCTCGTGCGTACTGCGGTGGTGCGCCAGCGACCACGCGCGCGACTCGCCGCCTAGATCGGCCAAAGGACCTCACCTAGTAGCGTGGTAAGGCTATGGCTACCCGCTCCTCCCTTCGTAATATCGCCATCATCGCCCACGTGGACCACGGCAAAACCACGCTCGTGGACAAGATGCTGCGCCAAACCGGATCCTTTTCGGCCCACACCGAGCTCACCGAGCGGGTCATGGACTCGGGCGATCTCGAGCGCGAAAAGGGCATCACCATCCTCGCCAAGAACACCGCGGTCAAGTGGCGCGACCTCACCATCAACATCATCGACACGCCTGGTCACGCCGACTTCGGCGGCGAGGTGGAACGAGGTCTGGCGATGGTCGACGCCGTCATTCTGCTCGTGGACGCGGCCGAGGGACCCCTTCCCCAGACGCGATTCGTCTTACGCAAGACGTTGGAGAAGCGACTGCCCGTCGTTCTGCTGATTAATAAGGTCGACCGGCCCGACGCCCGCGTCGCCGACGTCGTCGAAGAAGTCGAGAACCTCTTCCTCGACCTCGACGCGGATGAACACCAGATCTCCTTTCCGATCCTCTACGCGAGTGCGCGTCAGGGTTGGGCCTCGCTAGATCCGAGCGACACGTCGGGCGACCTCACACCGCTCTTTCAAACGATCGCGGACTTCGTGCCCGCGCCGGAGTACACCGAAGGTCACGGGCTCCAGGCCCTCGTGTGCAACCTCGACGCCTCGCCGTACCTCGGTCGTCTCGCCCTGTGTCGCGTGGTGAACGGACACCTCGAACGTGGCCAGCGCGTCGCGTGGTGCCACATCGACGGCACCGTTGAGTACGCGAAGGTCACCGAGCTCTTTATCACCGAAGCCCTCGAGCGGATCTCCGCCGAGAGTGCCGGTCCCGGCGACATCGTGGCCGTCGCGGGCTTTGAGGACATCACCATCGGTGAGACTCTGGCCGACGCTGAGGACCCTCAGCCCCTCGAGCCGCTGCACGTCGATGAGCCCAGCCTCTCGATGACCATCGGCATCAACACCTCTCCGTTGGCCGGTACCGAAGGCAAACTGCTCACCGCGCGCATGGTCAAGGACCGTCTCGACCGCGAACTGGTGGGCAACGTGGCGCTGCGCGTCCTGCCCACCGACCGTCCCGACGCCTGGGAAGTCCAGGGGCGCGGCGAACTGCAACTGGCCATCCTCATCGAGACGATGCGCCGCGAGGGTTTCGAACTCACCGTGGGCAAGCCTCAAGTGGTCACGCGCATGATCAACGGCAAAGTGAACGAGCCCATGGAGCACGTCACCATCGACACACCCGAGGACTTCATCGGTCCGATCAATACGCTGCTCGCCACGCGCAAGGGCACGATGGTCGACCTCGTCAACCACGGCACCGGCTGGGTGCGCATGGAGTGGCGCATTCCCGCGCGCGGACTGGTCGGGATCCGCACCGAGTTCATGACCGAGACGCGCGGCGCGGGCATCATGCACTCGATGTCCGATGGCTACGAGCCCTGGTACGGCGACATCCGACTTCGCCAGAAGGGCACGTTGGTCGCGGACCGTCGCGGCGACACGACCGCAAACGCCCTGCTCGACCTCGAACAGCGCGGCGTTCTCTTCGTCGGTCCGGGCGTTGAGGTGTATGAGGGAATGATCGTGGGCGAGAACACACGCCCCGACGAGATGAACGTCAACCCGACGAAGGAAAAGAAGCTCACCAACATGCGCGCGTCGGGCAGCGACAACACCGAGCGAATCGCACCGCCGACCATCTTCTCCCTCGAGCAAGCTTTGGAGTTCATCGCCGACGACGAGGCCGTCGAGGTCACGCCCAAGTCGGTGCGGCTGCGCAAAGTCGTGCTCGATGTCGCCGCGCGACACCGCGCCAACAAAAAGGCAACATCAGTCGCCAACTAGTGTTGTCCCCGGAGGGATGACAGAGCGGCCGAATGTACCGGTCTTGAAAACCGGCGTGGGCTTGCCCACCGTGGGTTCAAATCCCACTCCCTCCGCGCGAAAAAGAGGATCCCACTGCGTTGCCGTGAGAGAATCCCCCCATGTCCGAGCCCGACCGTGCGCACATGCGTGACTTTTATGACGAGTTGGGAGAGGCGGAGTGGACCCGGCTGGAAGCAACGCCGCGCGGCCGAGTGTCTTTCGAGGTGCACCGTCGCTTTCTCGCTCGATTCGTGGTCGATGGCAACCGGGTCCTTGAGATCGGTGCGGGGCCTGGTCGATTCACGCTCGAGTTAGCCCGTCTAGGCGCGGTGATCGATGTCACCGACATCTCAAGCGTCCAACTGGAACTCAATCGACAGCACCTCTTGGGCACCGCGGCCGAGGTCTCTGTTCGCTCACGGGAACTCGTCGACATCTGTGACACGACGCGCTATCCCGACTCGTCATTCGACGTCGTCCTCGCCTATGGCGGACCACTCTCCTACGCGTTTGAGGAGACCGACTCGGCACTAAACGGCCTCCTTCGTATCACCAAGCCCGGTGGCTTCGTGGTGGCGTCGGTGATGTCCTGGCTCGGCTCGTGGCGCTACTTCCTACGGGGCGTGCTCGATGACGAGTGGAGAGTCGGCGAAGAAGCGGGCGACCTCGCGATGGCCACGGGTGACCTGCGTCACGTTCAAACCGACCACATCTGCCAGATGTTTCGCAGCCGGGACATAGGAACTCTTGCGTCATCGTGCGGCGCAGAACTGGTCGCGATAAGCGCCAGCAACTGGGCGTCACTCGGACCCGAAGATGTCCTTATCGAACTCGAAAGCGATGCGCGACGCTGGGATCGCTTTCTCGCGAATGAGGTGACGAATTGCGCTGAGCCGGGAGCGCTCGACGGTGGAACACACATTCTGTTCGCATTGAGAAAGATCTAAGCGATCGAGACGATCAGCTCCATTACCTCGCCGTGGAGAAGGACCGATATCACTCTCGTTCGCCTTCGGGGCGGGTCGATCGGACGTAGCGGCTAGCAACGTAGTCGTCGACCCAGCGGACCGAACTGCGCCAGTTGCCATTCGCCTCTTGTACCGCTTTAAGTCGACCTCGCTCGATCGCCGCGCGAAGGGCCGGTACTTCGAGACCCTTGCGGGCCAATGCCGCTAACGGCAGCAACTGGTCCGGCTCGGCCTTCGCTGGCAACACGAATTCGTACACGCTCGCGGTCACCGCTCTTGCGAACAGCTCAGCCAGCGCGCCGATGTCGCCCGCGTCGGCTCGACGCAGAGCAGTCAAGTATCGCTCGCGATCTCGACGGAAGATGACGGCCGGCGGCAGTCCCGCGCGCACGAGTAGAAGGTTGGTCAATAGTCGACCGGTCCGCCCGTTGCCGTCGAGAAACGGATGAATCTGCTCGAACGCGACGTGCGCTCGCGCTAGATCCTCCATGGGAGATTTTGAGGTCGACAAGAACGGTACAGACCCGGTCCACTCCGCGAGAGCGGCGGGCACCTCTACCCACGACGGGGGCTTCATTCCCTTTGGAAACGGTCTGATTTCGTGGTGCCGGAAACTTCCCGGCGCCTCTTCGGCAAGCGCGTTGGGGTGCGGCGCGGCGCCCCACACCGGACCCAGCGCCAGTTCGTGGACGTGACGAACTTCGGTCAGCGTAAGCGCGCCATCGTGCACCCATTGGCCGACCGCACTCGCTTGGGCGTAGACCCACTTGGCTGCGGTGGCGTAGCCCGAGACCTCTAAGTATTGAGCGAGCTCCTTGTTGCCGGTGACCCGACCTTCTTCCAGGAGCGTCTCGACTTCCTCGAGAACCAACGTGTTCCCCTCGAGCGCCGTGGAGTGGTGCGCCTCATGGACCCAAATCCCTTGCCAAATGGAGTTGGCTTCACTAGGTTCGGGGAGGCCGCCCAACAAATCGCGCATCTCGCCCACGGCGTCCGAAAACCGCTCAAGGACCTCGTCACGCGACGGCCGACCGGGACCTAAAGTATTGCGCTTCACGAGAATTAATTATAACACTACACTTTCCATTGGTTGTCGTGCGAATGAAGGCTCAACAATCCTGGTCACGACGTAATTGGGCGCTAGTACCCTCGCGAGCGCTGCGCCAGGCTCTTTGCAGATTTGAGTCTTGGGCCACATCGAGCACGTCTTGGGCTTGTCGCCACCCGCTCGGCGATGGCGTGGCGTGAAATCCGCCGAACTGGGCCACCGGACTCCAGGCGACTGACATCGGTGATGACTCTGGCTCCAAGCCCTCGAACGGACCGGCCGCATAGACAACGTTGCCGCCCACGAGCGTGAGAACCGATTCGATGTGCGAGATGTCGTCATCGGGTACCGAGAAGAAGTCGTCCGAGAGAATCACGAGGTCCGCGAAGTAACCCTCCTTCAATCGTCCCTTCACGTCGGCCTCACCGGTGAGGGCGGCCCCTCCCGAGGTGTAGAGCGCCATCGCGGTCGCGCGATCGACTCGGTTGGCGAGCGGTGCGAGTAGGAGTCCGCCAATGTCACGTCCTCGCACCAACCACTCGAGCGAGAGCCAGGGGTTGTAACTCGAGACTCTTGTAGCGTCGGTCCCCGCCCCGACCGTGAGCCCACGATCGAGCATCTTGACGACAGGCGGAGCCGTCTCGGCGAGTGCGGCGCCGTAACGATCCACGAAGGCTCGCCCTTGGAACATCATGCGATTCTGGATCGACACCGCGCCGCCCAGGTCGGCGATGCGTTCCAGGCTCTCGTCGCTTACCGTTTCCGCGTGGTCGAAAAACCACCGCACGCCGCGCGGGAATCCCCCATCGCCTGCGATCTTGGTAAACACCTCGAGGTCCGAGGCGATCGTCTCGCCGTACGTGGCGTGGAGGCGAAAGCCCCAGTTCTTGTCGAGGAGCAGGCGCACCGCGGCTTCGAGTTCACCGGGCGCCTTCGCCTCGAGTTGGGGTCGGGGCTCGGTGAAGTTCTCGAAGTCTGCCGGCGACCACGCCAGGTTCTCACCCGCTCCGTTCACCCGTAGCCACTCGTCGCCCTCGTTGGGCTTGACCATCTCGGTGAAGCGCTTGAGGTCCGCGAGCTCCTGGCCCGCCACTTGGGGAAACAGGTGATAGCCCACGCGCAGCGTCATCTCACCCGCCTTGGCCAGCGCCATGACCGCGGCGTAGTTCTCGGGAAAGCTCTGATAGCCCCCTCCGGCGTCGATCGCACTGGTGAGGCCGAAGCGATTGAGCTCGCGAAAGAAGAAACGCGTGGACTCCAGCTGCTCGTCTGCCGTCAAATGGGGTCCCTTGTCGAGCGTGGCGTACAGCAGACCGGCCGCGGGCGCGGCGAGCAGTAGGCCCGTCGGTTCGCCGTTATGGCCCCGAACAATTTCCCCGCCGAGCGGATTGGGTGAGTCCTTGGTATAACCGACCGCTTTCAGCGCGGCCCGGTTCAGCATGGCCGACTGGTAGAGATGCAGCACGAACACCGGGGTATCGGGCGCGGCGGCGTTCAACTCACTCAATGTCGGCAGGCGACGTTCGAAGAACTGATCGCCGGTCCAGCCGCCCACGACTCGCACCCACTGACCCGCGGGCGTGCGATCGACCTGTTCACGCAGCATCGACAGGGCGAGGGCGAGTGAAGGCACGCCGTCCCAGCGCAACTCGAGCAGGTAGTTGAGACCCCCGCGTATGACGTGCAGGTGTGAGTCATTGAGCCCGGGAATGACCCGGCGCCCCAGCGCATCGATGACCCGCGTGGACGCGCCGATCACTCCGTCCACGTCGGCTTCGCCACCCACCACCGTGATGCGCCCGGCGCGCACCGCCACGCACGTGGCGTCGGGTCGATGAGGATCGTTCGTAAAGACGCGCGCGTTACGCACCACCAAGTCGGCGCTCTCGTTCGCGGCGCCAAGTCGTGGGACTCCAAGGACGGGCATGGTCTCGGGCATCGTCGCGCCTCCCTGCAAATCAGCGATCTCCCCTTTCTACTATTCGCGATTCCCCTGGCCAATAGGCGTGGCGCACGTAATGATGGGTCGATGACCACGACGACGGCGCTCGAGATGCACGTGGCGCGACACGAGGGTGAGTGGACCGCGACGCACTGAGTGCGATGCCCGAAGCGACGCCCCTGTCGACGCCGCCTCGAGGGAAGGACGCGCGACCCGGGTCCATGCGCGCGCTGCACTCGCGACCGTTCCGTCAATACTTCTTCGGTCAACTGGCCTCGGCCAGTGGGACGTTTCTCCAGCAGACCGCAATCGGGTGGTTAGTTCTGCGACTCACGGGCTCGGCCGGCTCCCTGGGCCTCGTGCTCGCGGCCGGTGGCGTGCCGTCGCTGATCCTCGGCCCCTGGGGTGGGGCGATCGCCGATCGGATCAACCTTCGCAAACTACTCATCACGACCCAGATCACCTTCGGCCTCCTGGCCGGCGCACTGTGGGCGCTCGCCGCGGCGGGCCTGGCCAAGGTGCCGGTCATCATCGCGGTCACGGTGGTGAGTGGCTTCGTCTCGATTGTCGACTCCCCCGCTCGCCAGGCGTTCGTGAGCCAGCTCGTTCCCACAGGCGACCTCGCGAGCGCGGTGAGCTTGAACGGCGTGCTCATCAACTCGTCGCGAGTGGTCGGCCCCGCGCTGGCCGGCGTCCTGATCGTGACCGTGGGTACGACACCGTGCTTCGCCGTCAACGCCCTCTCCTACGTGCCCTTCGTCGTCGCGCTGTTCTTCATTCGCCCGCTGCATCCACAGAGGATCGCTCCGCGCGCCAAGCGCGCGGTCCGCGAGGGCTTGCGCTACGTGCGAAGCCGCAATCAGCTCTGGTTACCACTGGTCATGATGTCCCTCGTCGGACTGCTCGCCTTCAATTTCTCGGTGATCCTGCCGGTGCTCGCCAAGTCCACGTTCCATGGTTCGGGCGGCACCTACGGACTCATGACCACAATGCTGAGTCTGGGCTCGATTGGCGGCTCCTTCGCCGTTGGTTTCGTCGGTCACCCCAAACGCCACTTCCTCGTGCTCGCGTCCCTCGCCTTCGGCGTCGCCCTCGCTCTCACCGCGGCCGCTCCGAGCGTTCCCCTCGCCTGTGTGGGACTCGTGCTCGCCGGGCTCAGTGGGTTCGCCTTCGTCACTCTCGCCTCCACCGCCTTACAGCTGCACTCGTCGTCGACGTACCGCGGGCGGGTCATGGCCCTGTGGATCTTCGTCTATATCGGCACGACACCCATCGGCAGTGTTCTCACCGGCTGGATCGCCGACGTCGGCGGGGCCCGCATCGCGCTCCTGGTGGGGGCCGCTTCGTGCCTGGTGGCCTCAGGTTTCGCATCACGGGTCAAAACGCCCCCGACGCCGCTGGACGATCTCGACAACTAATAGAGACTGTGGCTGAGAAGTGCGTGTGAATACTCTGAGGCGGGCCTCGGGTGGCTCCGGGGCCCTGGGGCGCTGTCGTCTAAAATCGTCCGGGAGTACTGCGCCGCTGGTTGCAGACACCTGGGTGGTTACACGAGCCACGAGGCGACGGAGGTGCAGTGGCACGTAAATGGAAGTATTGCCTGACGGTGGTCGTGGCGGTCGCCCTCATCACCACCGCGTTCTTCTTCGGTCGCAACAGTGCCTCGACCAACGGCGGCAGCGCGAGTGCGGCGACGTCACTCACCCCTAAGACCAGTACCACCAGCGTCTTCTACCTGGACATCGGCGCGTCGGAGTCCCTGGGCTTTCAACCCACCGGGATTAAGGGTCACAATGGCGCGCGCACCAATACCGGCTACGCCAATGACCTCATCCATCGAGAAGCTCTCGACGGCGTCACGCTCACCCTTGACCAGGTGGGCTGTCCGGGCGACACGCCCCAGTCCATCCTCGACACGACCGAAAAAGACGCGTGCTACGAACCGCCCGAGACCCAACTCACCAAAGCCGTCGCCTACCTGAAGGCGCAAAATGGTCCCGGACTGGTCACCATCGACCTCGGGTTCAACGACGTACGCCCGTGCATGGCACAGAACCCCGTCAACCAGGTGTGCCTGGCGGCCGGCATCGCGGCGGTGGGCGTGGACCTGCCCAAGGTCATCGCCCAGTTGAAGGCGGCCGCCACCTCCAGTGTGCACTTCGTCGGCATCGAGTACGCCGACCCGTACCTCGGCTACTACCTGCGCGGAACCGGCGGACCAGCCCTGGCCACCTCGACGCTCGTGGGCATGGATCAGCTCGATGAGATGCTCGGCAACGTCTACACCAAGGCCGGCATCCCGGTGGCGAATGTCCCCCAGTTGTTCGAGATCAACGACAACGCCCCCATCAGGCTCGACAACGTCGGCCTCGTGCCCACCAACGTCGAGATGGCCTGCCAGCTCTCCTGGTTCTGTTACGGCACGCCCTTTGGACCCGACGACCACCCCAACGACGCGGGCTACTCACTCATCGCGAGCGCCATCCAGGCGGCCCTGCCGACGAAGTGGTAGTTGGTGGCGACGGGCCCCCTCGACTTCTTCTTGGGCACCTGGTACGTTGAGCGCACCATCGCCGATGCGCTGAGCGACGACGACGGATTCTTCGAAGGGACCGCCACCTTTACTCGTCGTGGCGACCGGGTGGACTTCGAAGAGGTCGGGGTGATGCGCCTGGGCGCCTACCGCGGCCCCGCGCGACGGCGCCTCTACTACCGCCAGGGATCGGCAGACTCGATCGACGTGTCGTTTCTCGACGGCCATCATTTCGTCTCACTCGATCTTTCGAGCGGTACCTCGCGCGACGTGCACCTGTGCGAGAGAGATCGCTACGACATCACCACGGTGGTGCACTCCCACGATCGATTCGACGAGAGTTGGCGCGTGAGTGGACCGTCCAAGGACTACGAAGCGGTGACGCTCTTCGAGCGCCGGGCCGAGACCTAGCTCGTTCGCACGCGCGCGCGGATCTCGTCCATCCACCGTGCGGCGGCGAGTCGCGCTTCGCCCACCTCTTCGCGCCGATCCGCCGCGCCCTCACCGGTGACGGGATACGAGCCGAGGAACTTCACGGTGGCCAAGTGCGCCTGAAGGTCCGTCAGACAGTCCGCCACCACCTCGTCGGCCACGTGGCCCTCGAACTCAATCACGAAGCAGTAGTCACCGAGTCCCTTCTTGGTTGGTCGGCTCTCCAGCTTGGTGAGGTTGATCTCGCGCGCGGCGAATCGACCGAGCATGGCGTAGAGCGTCCCGGGTCGGTCGGCGTCTTGAAAGCACACGATCGTCGTGCGGTCGTGTCCCGTCGGGGCGGCGATCGCGTCGCGGCCGACCAGCACGAAACGCGTCGCGTTCTCGGGGTGGTCCTCGATATCGGCCGCCACGACGTCGAGTCCGAAGAGCTCACCGGCCAGCGCCGATCCCACGGCCGCCCACGGCTCGGTGGAGTCCGCGACGTCCGCGGCGGCCTGCGAGGTCGAGGTGGTCTGTACTGCGTCCAACGCGTGACTGTGGAGGAATCCGCGTACCTGGGCGAGCGCGTGGACGTAACTGCGCACGCTCTTGATGTCGCTCAGGGCTATGCCCGGGCGCGCCAGCAGATGGAGGTGGATGGGCAGGACGATCTCTTGGAGAATGACCAGGTCATGGGCGAACACCAGGCCGTCGATGGTGGCCGAGACGGTACCTTCGAGCGCGTTCTCAATCGGCACGAGGCCTAGCTCCACGCTGGCGTCGGCCACCGCCGCGAGCAGGTCCTCGATCGAGGCGAACGAGATCGCGTCCACGCCCGCAAGGGTCGTGACCGCCTCATGGGAAAATGAGCCCTGGGGGCCGAGATAACCGACGCGGTCCTGTGTCATGACGGGATGTTAGTGGAGCGGTGATCAGGCCTTGAGCGACGAGACGTTGGACTTCGTTTGAGGCCGTACGATAGCGAGGGACCAATCTCGAAAGGGAGTGCAATGGGGCACCAGATGTTTGAGTACGACGCGGACCTGGCTGAAGCGGTATTTGACTACTGTCGCGAGCGCCTCTCGATGTCACCCGTGCCACTCGACTACGGCAGTCAGATGGAGATTCCCGCAGACGCCCTCGCCGGCTTGATCCGACCCGAGGGTCGCAAGCCCGACGAGATACTGGAGTTCTTCAAAGAGACCCTCGCACCCGCGGTGGTCTCGATCGACTCACCCGGCTTCTTGGCCTTCATCCCCAACGCGCCGACGAAGAGCTCGCTGCTCTTTGACATGGTGGTCGCCTGCTCGGGCCTGAACGGCACGAGCTGGCTCGAGTCGAGTGGCGTGGTGGTGGCCGAGAATCAAGCGCTGTCCTTTCTCGCCGACACCGCGGGTCTGCCCGAAGCGTCCGGCGGCGCCTTCGTCTCGGGCGGATCGATCGGCAACCTCTCGAGCCTGACGGTGGGGCGCGACGTCGGTCGCGCCAAACACCCCGAGCTCGATCCGCACCGCCTGCGCTTCGCCATCTCGAGCGACGCGCACTCGAGTGTCGGCAAGGCCCTGCACGTTCTCGACGTCGAGGCGCTGATCGTCGAGAGCGAGGATCACCGCCTCACACTCGGCGCCCTTGAGGCCGCGCTCGCGAGCGACCCGCACCCCGAGACTGTGATCGGCATCGCGGCCACGGCGGGCACCACGAACGCGGGCATCGTCGATGACCTTGAGGGACTCGGGCGCTACGCGCGCGAGCACGACCTGTGGTTCCACGTCGACGGCGCCTACGGTGGAGCGGCCATTTTCTCCTCGACCCATCGTCACCTCATGTCGGGCATTCGCCACGCGGACAGCTTCATCGTCGATCCCCACAAGTGGCTCTTCGCGCCGCTGGACTGCTGTGCGCTCATCTACCGCAACCCGACCGTGGCACGCAAGGTCCTCGCCCAGCAGGCCAGCTACCTCGATGTGCTCCACGACAGCGACGACGAGCACTACGAGTGGAACCCCTCGGACTTCGGTATTCACCTCTCGCGGCGAGCGCGCGGCTTGCCCTTCTGGTTCTCCCTGGTCACCAATGGTTCGGCCGCGTACGAGTCGGCCGTCCAAGTCGCCATCGACCTGGCCCAGCGCACCCAGCGACTCATTGAGGACAGCGACTACCTCGAGATGGTGCGACCCTCGAGCCTGTCGATCGTGCTGTTTCGCCGTCGGGGCTGGGACGCCGAGCGCTACAACCGTTGGAGCCAGGACCTGCTGGCCCGCCAGATCGCCTTCGTCACGCCCACCAAGTGGGAGGGCGAGACCGTGGGACGCATCGCGTTCCTGCACCCGAACACCACCGACGAGATGGTGCACGAGATCCTGGAGTCGATGCGCGACTAGACCACACTCGTCGCGCGTTGCGCCGTGCGGCGCGCCACGACGATGCTGCTCGCAAGAAGTATCACCATCACGATGCCCGTTGCGAGTTCGGGCTGGGACAGCGCACTGGACGCAACGATGAACGCAATCGCGAGTGGTGGAGCCAGGTCGCGCCAGCGTCCCTTGGGTTTGTAGGTTCGGTGCAGGATCCAGACCGACAATACGTACAGAGCCACGGGCACCGTTTCCACGAATCCCGCCTCGAGGTTCGTGAGTTGGCTCGAACCGCGCGCCTGGTAGATCGCCAGGCTCAGGCTCGCTCCCGTCGCAGCCACGCTCGCAAAGACCACGTAGTGGCCATATCCCCAAGCGAAGGCTCCCGCGATGCTGCGCGAAAAGCGATCATGAACGCTCTCGGCGATCGCCTCGCTGGGCAGGTCGAAGTAGATCCACCACATCGAAAAGACACTGAGCAGGCCACCGACCACGACCGGCAGCAGCTCGTGCAGTGACGCACGTTGCGTGAGGGCGGTACGCAGGCCCAGCGATGCGGCGAGCAGCGCCTCGCCGAGCACGATGTTGGTAAAGAGCCCGAGGCGCTCGGCGATGTGGCGGGGATGCCACGACGTGCGTCCCGCGGACTCGGCGATAATGGGCACGACGAGTTCGCCGATCCCGAGCGCGATGAACAGCGGGGCGCGAACGCTCAGGGGCACCTCGAGCGACACGGACCAGCCCACCTGCACCACCGCGATGCCCACGGCATAGCGGATGGCGGTGCGCCGACCGGGTACGTCCGAGACCGCCGCACGGATCCATAGCGCGACCATCGCGAGTCTCATCACCACGTACCCCAGCACCGTGAGTCCGAAGTCCCAGTGCGACATCGCTCGTGGGATGCCGGCCGCAAAGATGAGGACACCGGTCATCTGCACCAAGACGGCCAGCCGATAGGGAAGGTCGTCCACGTCGTAGGCCGAGGCAAACCACGTGAAGTTCATCCACGCCCACCAGATGCCGAAGAAGAGAAGCGGAAAGGTGAAGAGCACGCGGCCCGCGTGCCCGTCGCGCAGACCCTGCTCGAAGGCGGTGCTGGCCGCCGCGACGGCGACGACAAAGGTGAGGTCAAAGAACATCTCTAAGGGCGTGGAGGCGCGATTCGCTTCGTGCGGGTCTCGCGCCACCATGCGCACACGGGTTTGACTCACGCGCCGACGCTACCTTCGACGTCGCTCATCGAGCGGCGTTCGCTAGCGATCAAGCAGTGGATCACTCGGCTGTCGCACGTCGCCCCCGAGTGCCTCGTTCACGCGCCAGGCGATACCGCCCAGGCCTTCGAGCACGACTCGATTCGCGAGATACGCCGTGATCTCGGCGTGGTCGTACGGCGGGGCGACTTCGACGATGTCCATTCCCGCAACCGGCACGCTCATGGCGATGCGCCGCACCGCATCGAGCAGCGCTCGACTCGACAGGCCGCCGGGCTCGGGCGTGCCGGTGCCGGGCGCCGATCCGGGATCGACGACATCGACGTCGATCGAGAGAAAGACGGCGTCGCAGTCGTCCATGGCCAACGCCAGCGCCTCGCTGAGCACCTCATCGAGGCCGCGCGCGACGATCTCGCCCATCTCGAAGGAACGCATGTGTTGGGCGGCCATCCAGTCCAGCGTCTGGGGTTCGGGCCAGTAGCCGCGCAAGCCGATCTGAATGAATCGGTCACCCCGGCACGCTCCCGATTCGATCAGTCGGCGCATTGGCGTGCCGTGTCCGTAGAGCGAACCCAGTTGCGTGTCGCCGGTGTCGGCGTGCGCGTCGAAGTGGATCACCGACACCCGCCCAAAGCCGAGGTGATGGGCGACGCCGGTCACGTCGGGCAGAGCAATCGTGTGATCGCCGCCCAGGACGATAGGAATCACGTTGTGGCGCGCCACCATCGCGACGCGGTCTTCGAGCAACCCCAGTGATCGTTCGGTCTCACCCGAGGGCATCTCAACATCGCCCAAGTCCACGACGCGCAGTTCAGTCAGTGGATCGAGACCGAGGGCCAGGGAGGGACGCATGCCGTCGTGGGGCAGGTAGTCGGTGGTGCGAATCGCCTGAGGGCCGAAGCGCGCGCCGGGCCGGTGCGACGTGCCCCCGTCGAAGGGCGCTCCGATAATGACGGCCGCGGCCTTGGACCACTCGTCGACGTCGTCGGGATCAACGGCGGGCACGCCGAGAAATGTGGCGTCGGGACCGTAGAGATTCCCCACTCGACTCACGACCAGGTCCTCACGTTGCACTCAGGGCGGTCGCCACCTCATCAAAGTGGTTCAGAAAGATCGAGAGGTGACCCTCTTCGGGGTGGTGAGTGACGCTCGCATTCGCGACGTGCGCCGCCAACCACTCTCCGTGGGCAGCGGGAGCCATGAGATCCTCGCCGCCGAAGAAAAGGTGAACCGGCCGGGTGATGTCACCGACGTCGAAACCCCACGGCGCCATCAAAGCCACGTTGTCGTCGAAGTAGCCCCGCCACCCATTCGCAAATCCGTATCGCAGACCCTCGACGAAGACCTCTCGCGCCTCGTCATCCGCCAATGCTTTGCGATCGGGTTCGCTGAGGAGCCCGGCAATCATGTCAATGATGTTGTCCTTCGTCGCCGCGCCCATGAAATCGCCCGTCGCGGCCATGAGCTCTTCGTACGCGGGGCCACCCTCTTTCGCCAGCGCGAACTCCTCTAGGTTCTCCGGACCCATGCCCTCGGTCCAGTCGAAGTCGACGTCGGCGGGCGCCACGCTGGCGAGAGTGACCGCCGCGCGACAGCGCGGATCGAGCGAGGCGCTCGCGAGTGCGCGTGGCCCACCACCGGACCATCCCAGTGCCACGTACTCGTCGCGGCCGACGTGATCCAGGGCGGCGTCGACGTCACCGATTACCGACGCAATCGAACCGCCCTCTTGTCGCGACGACTGACCGTATCCCGGCCGCGACGTGGTGACGAGGAAGAAGTCACCAAAGTCCAAGAGCCCGGCGAATAATTTCACCTGCCGCGTGGATCCTGGCGTCCCGTGGTGAAAGAAGACGGTGGCGCCCGAGGGATCGCCCATTGTCGCTACTTCCAGTGTCCGTCCGTCGGGCAGGTCGAGCAGTTCTTCGCGGTAGGCCATAGATCTCCGTTCCAGGTACTCGTACGCTACGTCGCGCTGGGTCCCTCGAGAGTGCCGATTCGTGTCACGGCAGAGACCTTAGGAGGTAGTGGATGTCGTCGTCGAGGAGGTCGGTCGCGTAATACTGAGCGGCACGCCGTCATTGAGCAGTTCGACCCAGGTCTGGCCCGGGGTGAGTTTGATCGTTGCACCGCTCGACGTCTCGTACTGGATGATGTCCGCCTTGGACGCGCCGCGCGACCACGTGCCCACGATCTCCTTGCCGCCGCTAAAGACCATGGCGGTACCCGAGCCCTGCAGATTCGCATAAGAGTTGAGCGTCCCAATGCCGTTCACGTAGTTCACGTACATCACAATCACGTTCTTCGGGGATTCGCGCTGGCCGGTGCCCGTGACGTCGGCTTGGCCAAAGATCGTGCGGTCCCAAGACTGACTCGCCGTGTCCCACGTCCAGGTGACCGGATAGATACTCGGAAAGGGCACCACGAAACTCGTGACCGGAGCGCCGATCGCAGTGGTCCCCGACGCGCGGTAGCTAAAGAGGGCGGGCGGCGGGGTCGGCGTGCCCTTGAAGGCGAAGAGCAGCGGACCACTGGCGAACAGGTTGTGCGGGGCTTCCAGGCTGAGGTCGCGGAACATCGCCGTTCCCGCGGCGTCCTCGTCGATGAGTTTGACGGGGGCGGTCTCGATGGAGTCGATCGCGTACGGCGCACCACCAGAAAAGGCGAAGATTCCCCCGATGGGCCAGACGACCTGGGTGTCGGTGGGCCGCACCGAACGAACCGGCCCAATCTTGGTGGGCGCGTGCGAGTTGAAGATGGCCGCCAAGCGCGTAATCCCGCCGTTCACGATCTCTTCGTAGACGACGTCGGCCTCCGTGATGCCCCACTGGGGAAGCGCCTCGGGGGTGTTCTCGATCTTGACGGTGAGAGCCGGTCGGGTGAGCGACACGCCGGTGGGATCGAGCACTCCCGTGAGGGGTGCGAGGGGACCCTTGGGCACGGTCGTCGTCGTGGTGGACGTCGTGGTCGTGGTGGTCGCTCCCTTCGCCGAATGGTTGCGCGAGTAAAAAATTGCTCCGGCGGCGGCGATCACGATGACGGCAATGAGGATGGGGACGACTTTGCGCATTTGGTCAAACTTAGTAAGAGCGACGTTGGCTCCGAGGTCTCGTTTAACGAGTCTTTAAAGAATCTTTGTGATCTGGTGGTGCGGAAGATTGGTGGCGGCGCTCAGGTGGGCCGAATTCGCCACGATGGTCCACCCCGTGGACTCATAAAAGCCCAGCGCGGTGTCGCGCGCGTTGGCCCAGAGTTGCTCGACTCCGATGGCGCGCAGCGAGTCTTCCGCGGCGCCCAGTAGCCGTCCGCCATACCCGTGGCCTTGTTGATCGGCGTCCACCGCCATGAAGCGAAGCTGATAGCTCACAAGTTCGGGCCGTGTCGGCGCGGGCGACGGGTAGAACGAGGCGCTGGCCACGACTCGCTCACCCAGCACTCCCGCGTAGTGGCGCGCATCGGGATCGTGATCGCGCGGCTCGTCGACCGAGACGCTCGGATCGTTGTTGCGCAGCACGCGCCGGCGAAGTTCGTGGAGGCGCGCGGCCTCGACGCGCTCGACGCGAAACTCATCGGCGACATCCTTGACCATCGTGAACATCGTGACGCGCAGGTCTCGCTCCATCGCAAAGATCTCCCCCGTCTCGCGAAATCCCACCTTGCGGTAGAAGGTTCGCGCCCGCGGAGCGGCCGCGGCGACGTGCAGGTAGACCTCGCTCGCACCTTCATCCCGCGCCCACTCGAGAACCGCTCTGACCAGCAGGGTTGCCGCCTCCGTGCCCCGTGCGGGGCGCGTGACGTACATGCCGTAGAGCCAGTGAGTTCCGGGCCGGTTGTCGTTGTAGCCGCCCGAGACCATCCCCACGACCGTGCCGTCTCGTTCCACGAGAAAGTAGAGCAGCGTGGCGATCTTCGTCTTCCACTGACGAGCGGTGAGAACCTGGGTGTCCGACAGCGTGGATCCAAACGCCTCGGGCGAGTCGCTGAGGGCTTCGAGGCGAATCGCGCGCAGCGCGGCCCAGTCGGCGCGTTCGACCTTGCGGACGCGAAACGAACTCTCAGCCATGAAAGTGCGGCGAGGGGGTCATCAACCCAGTCTGTCATTCCACCGAAACGGATTCCTCAGGTCTCGTGAGCGGGCTCGCGCCGTGGCAGACGCGCCGTGTAGATCGAGTATCCGTCGATCTGACGCACGATCAGTGTCGCGATCACCGTGGCCGTGATCATCGGGATGCTGATACCAAAGGCCCCATGAACGAGTTCGAAGACGAGGACCAACCCGGCGAGCGGCGCTTGCATCGCCGCACCGATCATCGCGGCGGCGCCCACGAGAGCGAACGCGCCCACCGGGGTACCCGACCACAGGTGGACCCACGCCGCGCCGAAGAACGCGCCGAACATCGCTCCCGTCGCGAGGAACGGTGTGAATAGGCCGCCCGCCGCGCCGCTGCCCAGAGTCAGAGAAGTGACAAAGGGCTTGAGCGCAAAGAGCGCAAAAAATAAGCCGATGCCGCCCACGCCGAGAAAGGCCTGGTGCGCCATGTCCTTGCCGTTGCCGAAGAGTTGGGGATACCAGATGCCCACCACTCCGACGAGCACGAACGCGAGGGGCATCTGCCACAGGATGTGCGTGCCCTTGGCCCGGTAAAACGAGACCCATCCCACCAATCGGACATATCCCACCGCGAGCAGACCGATGACGACGCCCGCGAGCAGCGACCACACCATCAGCGACGCGCTCACGCGGTAGTTCGGCACATCCACGTATGTTGCGTGACTGGGCAGGTAGATCCACGACACGACCGTGGCGATGACCGACGTCGCGAGCGCGGGGAACACGACGGGCAGCACGAAACTCCCGTAGAGAACTTCGGCGGTAAAGAGGGCGCCGCCCAGTGGCACGTTGTAGACCGCGGCCAACCCTGCGCCCCCGCCGCAGGCGACGAGCAGGCGTTTTTGTGCACTCGAGAGATTGAACCAGTGCGCGATCAGCGAGCCCGACGCCCCGCCCATCAACTTGGGCGCCGCCTCACGACCGATGGAGGCGCCCGCGCCGACAACGACTTCGGACACGAGTGAGGTGAGAAGACTGCGCCGCATACCGAGTTCGCCGTCGCCCGACCACACCGCCTCGTCGATCTCCGAGTGTTCTCTCTTCAGGTAGCGGCGAATCAAGTACCACGACACCGCGCCAATCACGCCCGCTATGAGCAGCGAGAACACGCGGTGGGAGTCGGATGCACGAGCCACCGACGCCTGGTAGCTACCCGAGTGGTAGTCGAAGGCCACTCGTTCCGAGACGCTGAGGATCCACATGAGCAGATCCCCGAAGAGCCCCGCGGCAACCCCGGTGAGCACGACGGCCAGCCAGAACTTCGGTGTGAGTCGCGCGTCGCCGTCGTGGGCGACGTTGGGCTGCTCCATGGCGCCCCGCCCGGAGGGCACGCGATGCTTGATCAGCGGCGGGGGTATGCGCTGGCGCTCACTCTCGCGCTTGGACCTCGACACGAATCGAGCATGGCACGTTTCGCCTCAATCGAATATCGACAATCTCGCTAGAACAACTGGTTAGCGATCGGACAGATTGAGCGGTCCTTCGCCGAAGTCTGGTTCGCTGGCCGATGACGAGGGGTGCGGCCACAGCGTGCGCCAGGGCACCTGCGCGCGCCCGACGACGGCGCGCGCGAGCGGCGTGCGCGCGCACAGCGCACTGAAGAGCCAGCCCGCGAGATACGTGATAACGAGGGCGGCGAGCGCGAGGAACCCCCACGGAACGTGCTGATAGAGATGAAAGTGTTTGGCCCAGGCGATCTCGACAATGATCCACACGATCTGGGACACGTAAATGCCGTACGCGGCCTCCGAACCCGAGGCGGTGATAGCGCGTGTGCGCGCGCTGCGGTTCGGGCTGACGAGATAGACACCGAGGAGGTACACGCACAGGATCGCCAGGACGTCGTAGGGGATCACCAGCGCGGCGAAGGGGTTCCCCCCGGGTACGAGTACCCCGGAAATCGAGGTCCCGTGTTGGGACGCGTAGTCGATGATGAGTGGGACCGCCGCGGCCACGACGGTCGCGATCAGAATCGCCTTCTTATGGCGCAGCACCCAGTCGTGAAACGACTCGAGGTAGAAGGCGCACACCACTCCGCCGAGTAGATAGAGCGGATACGAGAACACCAGTCGGGTCTCAATCTTGGAGGGCATGATGAAGCCGAACCAGTTTCTGCGAATCGCAATGGGAAAGACGATCTGCCACAGGAGCGCTCCGAGCACCACGGGAATGCGCGAGCGCGGGTAGCGCTGCAGGTACCAGAAGATCGCGGGAAACAGTACGTAGAACTCCAGCAACACCAACAAGAAGTAGAGGTGGTAGTAACCGGTGGCGAAGTTGAAGAGGAAGTCGTGAAATCCGTGATGGCTAAAGACAGCCGAGCCCGGGATCTTGAAGTAGGGAAAGGTCGAGGTGTCCTGGGCTGAGGCGAGCGGCCAATAGATGATGCTCCACACGATGTAGACGAGGCCCACCGAGATGAAGCGGCGCTTCCAGTACGGGGCCAACTTAACGCTGGTGGAGTTTCGATAGCTATAGGCGAGCATGCACGCCGAGACGAAGAGAAAAGCGTCCCGCGAAAAGTGCGTGACCGTGAGCAGGCTGGCCGCCACGAAACTGGTCGACAGGGGTGAGAAGTAGATCAGTGCATGGGTCGAGATGACCGCCGTCTGTTTGATCGGACGCATAGCGTCCACGTGATCGAGTCGCTGGCGAGTTCCCCGGGACGCCTCGGTGTTGTCGCTCACCGCCACCGACTTCCCACCGGACTACAGACGTTCTTCGTAGAGGACCGTGACGTCGCCTCGGCGCAACGTCGCGTTCTGGATCTTGCCCGTCGCGTGGGCGGGCAACTCCTCGACCACGTTGACACTCATGGGTCGTCGCGTCGGGGAGAGAAGTTCGCTCGCCTTGTCGCGCACACGGTCAACCAGCGGCGCGAAGTCCCTCGAGTGAAGGTGATCAGCTTGAGGTTGCACGAAGGCGACGGGCACCTGGCCGAAGACCTCGTCCTCGAGTCCCACCACGGCCACGCGGGCCACGCCGTCGACCGTGGCGAGAATCTCTTCGATTTCGAGCGGGTAAATCTTTTCGCCACCGCGATTGATGACGTCGTCGTCGCGGCCCATGATGAAGAGGTAGCCATCGACGTCGAAGTACCCGAGGTCCCCAGTGCGTAGCCACCCGCCCGCATCGAAACGGTCTTCGTAACCGGGACTTTCGTAGCGAGTAATGACGGTCGGTCCCTTGATCTCGATCGGACCAACCTCAGAACCCTCCGCATGCACCCGTACCTGCACGCCCGCGGGCCGACCAACTGAACCGGCCTTGCGGACCTCGTCGATCGGCGAGACACAGATCTGGCTCGCTGCTTCGGTCATGCCGTAGGACTGGATGATCGGCACCCCCACCTCCGCCTCGAAGCGCTCAAAGAGCGAGGGGGCCAACGGCGCCGAGGCCGAACGAATGAAGCGAATGTGACGCGAGGGGACTTCGCCCTCGTCCAAGGTCGCGAGGCGCGAGATGATCGCCGGCACCGCGTTGATCCACGTGACGTCCAGCTCGTTGACGAGCTTCCAAAACCCGGTGCGATGGAAACGATCATCGAGCACGAGAGACGATCCCGCGACCAGCGTCGCGAGCAGTCCTACAACTTCGGCGTTGACGTGCCAGAGCGGCAACGGATTAAAGCCCCGATCGGTCGGTGCGAATAGGTGATGCTGGGCGATCAGCTGTGCGGTCGCCAGGAGTTGCTCGACGCCCAGGGCCATCACCTTGGGCGTGCCGGTCGTTCCCGATGAGGACAACAGGAGTCCGCCGAGAGCCGGATGCTCTTCCTCGGGTACGCCCGCGAGAAGAAGCATCGGCACGTTCATCTCGATCCAGTTGACAACGGCGCGGGCGGGGCGCGGTCGATCGCTCACCACGAACGCGACACCAAGTGCGTTCGACCGAGAGCTCGAGGACGTCAAGGCAGCCGAGGTCGGGTCAAGGGGGGCGGCCCAGGCGCCCAAGGAGATAACCGCGAGATACCACTGCGCGAAGGTCAACGGATCGGCGATGACGAGTCCGACGCGTTCGCCCGACGTGAGTCCCCACGACCGCAGTGCTCGTCGGTGGTGATCGATGCGCTCGCCCAGCTGTTCATACGTCACGACGTTCGTCGAGCGAGCGTCGAAGAGGTAGGGCGCGTCCGCACGCTCGCGCGCGCGAGCGCGAACGAGAACGAAGAGGGGATCCGTCGAAGTAGGGGGCTCCATCGACCCGACGCTTAGTACATCATGCGCGAGTCAGCGTAATGCTTGAACTCGAGAAGATTCGAGGAGGGATCGCACACGACAAATGTCTGGTGCACTTCAACTCGGCCCTCAAAGCGAAGACTGACGTCGGCGAAGAATGGCACATCGCGCTGTTGGCAGAGCTGATAGAGCTGGTCAAAGTCGCGCTGCTCGCGGAACGTCACCCCGAAATGGCGTGGGTACATGGGCAACTCACTCATGGGCACTCGCTCGGCCGGAGCCTCGCTGAGGTGACAGACCAACTGGTCCCCGAAAAAGTCGAACGTTACCCGGTCGTCGTAGCGGCGGGCCAGTTTGCAGCCCAACTTGGTGACGTAGAACTCCACCGTCTCGTCGAGGTCGTAGGCCGGGATAGCGAGGTGAAAAACGTCACGACTTTCTCTCATAATTAGAAGTCGTCGGCAGAGCCAGGTTCAAAGTCAAGCAGCGTCTCGCTACGCAGGCCGAGGCGAATTGTCTCAAGTGGAATGACGTCGGTAATCGCGATGTTGCCGAGGTTAACGTCGGGACCGATACGCCGCACGAAGTACGTCTGCAGTTCGGTCGACGGGGCCTCGAAAAGAAGCTTGCCGTAGTCGATCTTGGAGGACAGGATCTCCTCGATGAGGCCGTAGCGCAGCTCGCCGTTCGAGCGGCAGATCCCACCCTTGCCGCCTTCGCGGGTCTCCAGGGTGACGAGTACCGCCCCGGCTTCGATGTCGGCGTTAATATAACTGACCCATTTATGGGGCGCCATCAGGTCAGACGCCTCCTGGTCCTTCGACCCCACTTCGGAGATCACGAAGAAGTCGTCCGAGAGTCGCTTGACGTAGTCGGCCTTGTCATCGTTCGTGATGTCGATGGTGCCGTTCGACACCTCAACAAAACGGCAGTCGTAGGCGACACATAGATCGCGGAACTCTTCAAAACGGTGCTGCTGGACATACTTCTCAAAGAGCGTGCCGCCCAAATAGAAGTCGACGCCCGCGTTTTTGAGGATGTCGAGTTTCGCACCAAAGTTGGTGGTGACAACAGACGTACCCCACCCAAATTTGACGAAGTCAATGTGAACGCTGTGGCTATCAATGAGGTCTTCGAACTGTCGAGTCGGCAGACCCTTGTCGATGATCATCGTGAGGCCCCCCGTGCGGGGCTTAGAACTTCGCTGAGGCAAGGTCAATGTCACGACAGCCATCGTAACGATGTCTTTGCCATTTCTTTAAAGAAGAATCTAAATTTGGGGTGAGTTCTTCTCAGGAATCGCTGGGATATTCCTGTGAATACTTACCCCATGTCGGGAGCCAGAACGTTCGAAGCCCCTTGTTTGACTCATTAGCCTGGCCGTCATGACGTCACCCACGCCCAGCGCCCGTGTGACGCTCGTTCGTCACGGTCAGAGCACCTGGAACGAACGCGGCCTCATCCAGGGACAAAACGACGATGCCGAGCTCACCTCACGAGGCCAGGACGAAGCGCTCTCGGCTGCGCACACCCTGAAATCATTGGGGTTTACTCGCATTGTCTCGAGCGACCTGCGCCGGGCCCGCCAAACGGCCGAGATCATCGCCACGGTGCTGGATATCGATGTGAGGAGCGACCCGCGGCTTCGCGAGCGGTGTTTCGGCACCCTTGAGGGCCAATCCCTGGGCCTACTTGGCCCTGCGACGAGCGGCATCACTGACGGCGTGCTCGTCGATCCCGACGCTCGTCCCGCCGGCGGCGAGTCGTTTCGCGATGTCGTCATACGAGCTGGATCGTTCCTCGACGACACCCTGGACTCACTGGGCGACTCGCAGCTCCTGGTCATCACCCACGGCGGCGCCATCCGGGCCCTGCACGCCTACGTGTTGGACACTGCACTAGAGGGTCTGGACATGATGGCTGTGGGGAACTGCAGTATCTGGGAGCTCATTCCCGTGCCGAAGTCGGGCGTCGTCGCCCACGCGCAGCGCCAGCGCGGCGGTGAGTAAAACCCTAGTTTTTACTGAGTGAGTGTGAGCTGGCCCCACGCGGAGATGCACGTCGATGAGGCGTTGGTGCGAGATATCCTGCGCGCCCAATTTCCCGAGATCGCCGACCACGAGTGTTGGCACATTGGTGAGGGGTTCGACAACTTCCTGTGGCGACTGGGAGACGACCTGGTCGTGCGCCTGCCGCGCCGCGCGGCGGCCGTCGTGCCAATGGAAAACGAAATCGCGTGGCTGAACCCCCTCGCCTCGCGCCTCACTTTGCGAACCCCGGCCCCCTTGCGCGCCGGGTCCCCCAGCGAGCGCTTCCCGTGGCCCTGGCTCGTGGGTCACTGGATCGAGGGCATCCCCGGCGACGAGAATGACGTGATCGCCGACGATACGGCGGCTCGCGCCATGGCGACATTCCTGCAAGAACTCCACTGCGAGGCCCCCCGCGACGCTCCGATCAACCCGTGGCGCAGCGTCTCACTCGACGAACGCGGTGCCGACGCCGAGCGGCGAATCTGGGAACTCGGAGGCGAAGTCAACATCGATGAGACGCTGCGGCTATGGCAACGCGCGTGCGCCGCACCACTGTGGCCACTCGCACCGCGATGGCTCCACGGTGACTTTCACCCCGGCAACATGATCTTTCACGAGGCCGAACTCGTTGGGGTCGTCGATTTTGGAGACCTCTGCGCGGGGGATCCCGCCACCGATCTGGCGGGCAGCCTGCTGTCGTTGCCCGAGGCGCATCTCAATACGTTCTTTTCCGCGTACGGAACCGTCGACCAGGCGACGTCGTGGCGAACGATCGGGTGGGCTCTGCTCTTTGGACTCATGATGGTCTCATTGGGCCTCACGGAGCGAGCGAGCTACCTAGAGGTGGGTCGACGCGGGCTTCGAAACGCTGCGGCGCTCGCCGGGTCCCTGTAGGTCTCTACGCGTTAGGAATCGACACACCCGGCGGGTAACTTACGTCGAGGAGGGGAACGGTGGCGACGTCACGCGTATATCTAGAAGAGGGCAAGTCATCCGTGTTCGCCGTTTCACTGGACTGGCCCGGGTGGTGCCGGCGAGCCCGGTCCGCCGACCTTGCCCTGGAAGCTCTCGATGACTACCGGGATCGCTACGCCAAGATTCCGTCCATTCCCTTCAGCGCTGGCAACCTGCAGGTCGTGGCGACGTTGACGGGCACTGCGACGACTGACTTTGGCGCGCCGGACGCCCGGGGGCCCTTCGACGACAGAGCGCTCGCGCCAAAGGAACTCTCGCGCCAGATCGCACTCCTCCAAGACTGTTGGAACTACTTCGACGACGTCGTCGATCACGCGCCCGTCGCCCTACGGCGCGGCCCCCGAGGAGGAGGTCGAGATCGCGACGCGGTGGTGGATCACGTGCGCGAGGCCGAGCGCGCGTACTGCTCGCGCGCCGGATTCCGCGTGCCGCCACGTACACCCTGGGACGAACAGCGCGACGTGGTGGTGACCACGTTGCGCGCGGTGTCCCACGCGACGAAGTGGCCAGCGAGCTACGCCATTCGACGCTGCGCCTGGCACATCGTCGATCACGCGTGGGAGATCGAAGACAAGAGCAACATCAACTAGAGGCGAAGTTCCAACGTTCGCTCGTAGGGCGCGAAGCCCAGGCGCTCGTAGAAAGAGACCGCCCGCTCCGAGGGGTGCAGCCCCAGGTACGACAACTTCATCGCACGTGCCTCATCGATCACGAATCGAATGAGGTCCGACCCGATGCCGACGTTACGAAAGCTCGCGCGCACGTAGACGCTTTGAATGATGCCCGAGCGACGCGCGAACTCTGCGGGCGCGGGCACGCGGTCGACGACGCACAGCCACGCGCAGCCGACGTTGAGCCCATCGCGTGCAGCCAGGTACCCCTGGTGCGTTGTGCGATGTGTTCTCATCCACTCGATCATCTGGCGCTCGAAACTCGTGGCATCGAGGCCGTGTTCGCCTCGCTCATCGACGCGCCACTCGTATCGCAAGTTGGCCAACTCCGAGAAGTCGTCGTCGCCGGCGCGCCGACATGCAGTCGTGCTCATCGAGTTTCTCCTCGCCAAGCGTTTGGGTGATTCACCAGGAAAATCTACCCCTCGTGACTCGATACACTCCTCCACATGGCACCTATCGCGTCGCCGTTCACTCGCACAACGACCGCTCTGGAAGTCCTGGACGGGGTGGATCTCTCCGGCAAGCGGGCGATCGTGACCGGAGGCGCATCGGGCATCGGAGCCGAGACCGCACGCGCGCTCGCTCACGCCGGCGCTGAGGTCACGATCGCCGCGCGCGACGTCGAGGCGGGTGGTCGTGTCGCCCGCGACATCGTTCTCTCGACGGGTAATCAGAACATTCAAGTCGCCCAGTTGGACCTCACCGAAGAAGTGTCCCTGCGGAACTTTGCCGCAATCTGGCTCGGGCCGCTCGACATCCTCGTGAACAACGCCGGAATCATGGCGGTCCCCGAACTCGAACTCTCCTTTGACGGTCACGAGATGCAGTTCGCCACCAACCACCTCGGACACTTCAAGCTCACGGTCGCCCTACATCAGGCCCTCGCCGCCGCCGAGAATGGTGCGCGTGTCGTCGCGGTGAGCTCCAGCGCGCATTGGATCTCGCCCGTGGACTTCTCCGATATCGACTTCGAGAATCGCGACTACGACCCGTGGCTGGCCTACGGCCAGTCCAAAACGGCCAACGTCCTGCACGCCGTCGAGATCACCCGTCGCTGGGGCCACGAAGGCATCCTCGCCAACGCACTCAATCCCGGCGCCATCCCGACCCGCCTGCAGCGCCACGTGGGTGGCATGTCAACGCCCGAGGAGTTGCGAAAGACCGTGGAGCAAGGTGCCGCCACCTCCGTCTTCCTCGCGGCGTCTCCCCTCGTCGACGGCATCGGCGGCCGCTATTTCGAGGACTGTCAAGAAGCCGAGGTGCTCAAAGAGCGCCCGTCCTGGGGCGGTGGAGTGAGTCCGTACGCACTCGATCCCGGCAACGCCGAAAAACTCTGGGACCTGTCGCTCTCGATGCTCGACAACACCTAAAGCGCGAGCGCGTTCGCCAAATCTTCGACGAGGTCGTCGAGGTCTTCGAGACCCACGCTGATACGCACCAGATTGTCGGGAGGCTCGAGTGTCGAACCGGCCGTCGACAGATGGGTCATGACCGAGGGCAACTCGATCAGGCTCTCCACCCCGCCCAACGACTCGGCGAGCAAAAAGACGCTCGTGGACTCACAGACCTTGCGCGCGACGTCGCTACCACCGCGCACGGTGAAGCTAATCATGCCGCCGAAGTCGCGCATCTGGGTGCGCGCCACCTCGTGGCCCGGGTGACCCGCGAGGCCCGGGTAGTAGACGTCCTCGACGGCTTCGTGCTGCACGAGAAAGTCCACGATGGCGCGCGCGTTCTCGCAGTGCCGATCCATTCTCACCCCGAGCGTCTTGATCCCGCGTAGCAGTAGATAGCAGTCGAGCGGTCCCGGAACGGCCCCGATCGCGTACTGATGGAACTTCAACTTGGCCGCTAGGTCCTCGTCGTTCGTGGCGACGAAACCGCCGATCACGTCGGAGTGTCCTCCGATGTACTTGGTCGTGGAGTGCACGACCACGTCGGCACCCAGGTTGAGCGGGCGCTGCAAGTACGGCGTGGCGAAAGTGTTGTCGACCACGAGCAGGGCGTCGTGAGAGTGCGCGTGAGTGGCCAGTGCCTCGATCGAGACCACACTCAGCATCGGATTGCTCGGCGTCTCGACCCAGATCATCTGAGTCGTCGGCGTAAACGCCGACTCGATGGCGTCGCTGTCGCTCAGGTCCACGGTGGACACGCGGATCCCCCAGGCCCCAAAAACGCGCGTGAGCAGCCGATACGTCCCGCCGTAGGCGTCGATGCCCATGATCACGTGGTCGCCCGGCGCTAGCGTGCGCAGCAGCGCGTCTTCTCCGGCCATACCCGACGCGAAGGCGACACCGAACTGGGCGTCCTCAAGGTTCGCGAGACAGGTTTCGAGGGCCGCGCGGGTCGGGTTGTCGCCACGTGCGTAGTCCGAGAAGCGAATCACGCCCACCCCGTCCTGGGCGTAGGTCGAGGTGAGATAGACGGGTGGGTTCACCGCGCCAGTCGTGGGATCCGGCTCGGATCCCACGTGAATGGCGCGCGTGTTGAACCCCTTCATGACGATCTCCTCCGCTCGAGGTAACTGAGCAAGTCACTGCGCGTGAGCACGCCGACGGGGTGTCCCCCGTCCAGGACCAGCACTCCCGCGGTGGTGGCCAGGCGACCGGTCAGATCCTTCACGCTCATTCCCACGCCCACCATAGGCAGAGTGGGGTCAGCGATGTCCTTCACGCGAAGATCCAACACGGACTCATCGCGCGTGGTCGCTTCGAGTAGTCCGAGCTCACTGAGCGAACCTGACACCTCCTTCGCGGCCAGTGGCAGTTCGTCGGTGACCGTGACAAGCAGTTGCGACACGTCCTTTTCGCGCATCAGTGCGATCGCATCGCGCACCAAAGTCTCCTCGGTCACGAGAACGAGGTCGGCGAGAGTGCTCTCCTGGCGTTCGATCTTGTCGGACAGCACGTCACCGACGTCCATCTCGTCGTGGGGGCGCAAGAACCCGAAGTCCGTCATCCACGTGTCGTTGAAGACCTTGGAGAGATAGCCCCGACCCGAGTCGGGAATGAGCACGACCACGACGTCTTCGTCGCCCAATCCACGCGCTACCCGCAGGGCGGCCGCGACAGCGGTGCCGCCCGAGCCGCCAATCAAGAGCCCCTCGCGCTGGGTCATCTCGCGCGCCATCGCGAACGCGTCGGCGTCGCTCACCGCGATCACCTCATCGATGAGGGCGGGGTCGTAGTTCTCGGGCCAGAAGTCCTCACCCACGCCCTCGGTCAGATAGGGACGACCCGCACCGCCTGAGTAGACCGATCCTTGGGGGTCGGCCGCGATCACGCGGACCGCAGGATTTTGCTCCTTGAGATAGCGCGCGACGCCGGTGAGTGTCCCCCCGGTACCCGCGCCCGCGACGAAGTGAGTGACGTGTCCGTTGGTCTGTTCCCAGATCTCGGGACCCGTCGTCTGGTAGTGCGCCAGCGGATTGTTCGGATTCGAGTATTGGTCGGGACGAAACGAGTTCGGAGTCTCTTTGGTGAGTCGCTCGGCGGTTGAGTAGTACGAGTCGGGGTCTTCGGGTGCCACGGCCGTGGGGCACACGACGACCTCGGCGCCGTAGGCGCGCAGCACGTCAATCTTCTCCGGTGCCATCTTGTCGCTCATCACAAAGATGCACTTGTACCCGCGCTGGGCCGCGACGATGGCGAGGCCCACCCCGGTGTTGCCGCTCGTCGGTTCGATGATCGTGTAGCCGGGCTGCAGCAATCTGTCTCGTTCGGCGGCCAGGATCATCGACAGCGCCGGGCGGTCCTTCGAACTCCCGCCCGGGTTCGTGGTCTCCATCTTGGCCAAGACGTCGCACGCAATGTCGCGCCCCAAAATGCCGAGACGAACCATCGGGGTGTGACCAATCAACTCCAGTGGGCTGGCAGCGACGTCCATGTCGGGGTAGCGCATCAGGTGTCGTTTCTACTAGGGCCGACCAGAGTCTCGTGGACACTCGGGCGATACGTTCCCACTTTACGGCAGGTCCGTCGGGCCGATCCCGTGGCTGGGAAGCAACCCCTCTACCATGGCGCCGTGCGTCACGCGTGGCCGGACCAAGCCCTTCGCCTCACGCGCCGCGCGCTCGTTCTGCTCGCCGACGATTCCGAGGCGATCACCATGGCGGCGTACATGAAGAGCGTCGCACCCTTTCTCGGCGTACGTTCTCCTGAACGCCGACGCGCCCTGCGTGCCGCGTGGCGGAGCCTCGACGCACCCACCAATGACGAACTAGGTGATGCGTGCCTCGCCCTCGTGGCCCAGAGGGAGCGCGAGTACCACTACGCCGCGTCCGACCTCATCGACACGTATCTCGCTTCAACCAACGAAACCTTCCTCGTTGAATATGTCGCTGACCTCTTGACGACCACGTCGTGGTGGGACACCGTTGACGGACTTGGCTCGAGCGCGGTGAGTCCCTTGTGCTGGCGCTATGACGCGTCCGAGCTCGTCCATTCGTGGTCGGACTCGTCCAACCTCTGGCTCAACCGTGCCGCTATCCAACACCAACGCGGCTGGAAGAAGAACACCGACATTGCCTTCGTTCTGTCGATCTGTGACGCTCACTCGCGAAGTCGGGAGTTCTTTGTCGCCAAGGCCATTGGGTGGGCCCTGCGCGACATCGCCCGACTTGACCCTGATTCGGCACGCCGCTTCGTCTCTGAACGCCCACATCTGCACCCCGTCGCCGTGCGCGAAGCGCGCCGGGGACTCGGGGAGCTGCGCGTCGTCAGCCAAGACGATTGAAGGGAACTGGCGCCACGAGGTCTGCGAGTCTCGCCACATCCGCGAGACTGTAACGATGTCAACACCGACGGTCACCCTGCGCCAGGCTGACGAGGCCATCGTGCGTGCTGTCGCCGACGGCGATCGACCCGAGTGGGGTTGGGCCGACGACTTCCCTTCCGAGGGCGACCTCGTGGGCCTACAGATGTCGCGCTTCGACGCCGACGCTCACGAGCCCTGGTCGGCGTCGTGGCTGATCATCGTGGACGGGTTGATCGCAGGAACCATTGGCTTCAAGGGAGCACCCTCACCGGACAACACAGCCGAGATCGGCTATGGCGTCGTGCGAAGTCAGTGGGGTCGAGGCGTGGCCAGTGCGGCTCTGGCCCAACTGCTCGACATCCTCGCCGGTCGGTCTCTGGATCTGTACGCCGAGACCACCGTTACGAACGTGGCGAGTCAGATGGTGCTGCGAAAGTCCAGCTTCGAACACGTGGGCGAGCGTCGTGACCCGCACGACGGCGAACTTCTCGTGTGGCGTCGGCAAGTCGACTAGCGCCGCGCGAGAACCTCCCCGTTCACCGCGAGAAAGACGCCGTCGGGATCAGTGCTCCAGCGCAGGAACGCCTCGGCGATCGCGTCGAGTTCGTCGCGGTCGCTTAGCCCGTACTCAAGACACTGGGCCGCGAACTCACTCTCACGAACCCGGTCGGCCCACAGACCGCCCCACCAGGCGCGCTCGTCCTCGCTCTGGAACGTCCAGTTGGACGACGTCTCGACGACCGACTCGAATCCCGCCGCGCGAGCCCACGCCTTGAGCCGTCGCCCGGCGTCCGCCTGCGCGCCGTTGCGGGTGGTGAGCTCGTGGTACAGCGTCATCCAGCGATCCAACACGACGTCCTCGGGGTACCAAGCGAAGGCGCCGTAGTCGCCATCGCGCACCGCGAGCAGGCCGCCTTCTTTGAGGACGCGACGCATCTCCTCCAAGGCGGCGACTGGCCGACTCACGTGCTGAAGAAGCTGGTGCGCGTAAACGACGTCGAAGTGCTCGTCGGGAAAATCCAGGTGATAGACGTCGCCAACCTGGAACGTGAGATTCGACGCCTTTGGCGACTGCTCTGCGTTGGCGATATCGATCACCGATTGCTCGACGTCCACGCCAACAATTGATCCGTGGTCGACTTTGCGCGCCAGACCCGCTGTGATGTTGCCGGGGCCGCACCCCACGTCCAGCACGCTCATGGTGCGACGTAAATGTGGCAGCAAAAAGGCAGCCGAGTTCTCCGCGGTTCGCCAGCGATGGCTTCTGAGGACCGACTCGTGATGTCCGTGCGAGTACCGATCGGTGGACATCGTACGACACTACCGAAGGACCATGCGATTTCCTGGCATCGAAATGGGTGCCAGTTACGCCCAATTCGCAACGGTAGGGCCAGGCGAACCCACCCCTCAAGTCTCCGAGAACCGTTCCAAGCGGTTCTTGCCCGCGTTCTTCGCGTCGTACATGGCCTGATTCGCGGCGTCCATCAATTTGGTCGCTCGTTGCGCGTATGTGCCGGTGGCGTCCGCACTCGACACCGCAACTCCCACGCTGATCGAGACCTCGTGGCTCACACCGTTCATCTCGAAGGGGCGCGACACCGAGCGAAGGATGCGATTCGCCACCTCGACGCTCAGCACGGCCCCCGTAGCCAGATTCGTTCGCATCTCACGGTTCCATGGCTCGACGATCACCACGAACTCATCCCCACCGAGTCGCGCCACCGTGTCACCTTCGCGCACGGTCCCAATCAGGCGATCGGCGGTCTCGACAAGTATCGCGTCACCCGCGGCGTGACCGGCGGAATTGTTCACCTCCTGGAATCCGTCGAGGTCGCAGTACAGCACACCGACATCTCGCTTTTCTCTGACGGATCGCTTGAGGGCCGCCTCGAGCCGGTCCATCAGGAGAGCGCGATTGGGCAGACCGGTGAGCACATCGTGGAGCGCCCCGTGCAACAAAATCTCTTCGGCCAGGACCCGTTCGGTGACGTCGGCCACCGCCCCGATGAGACGAACCAGGCGACCCTCGTTGAAGACGCCCTGGGCGCGCGAGTTGAACCAGCGGATCTCTCCGTCGCTGGCCCGGTAAATGCGATAGCGAATCTGCCGGACGGTGTCGTCGAGTCGACACGCGGCCATCACGTCGTCCACGAGCTGCCGATCGTCCTCGTGAACGCGCGAGGCGGCCTCATCGTACCCTCCGTCGATTGCCGTGGGATCGAGTCCGTGCAGCGCGAAGAGACCGTCGGACCACGAGATAACCCCGCGCACGACATCCCAATCCCACGATCCAGCGTGACCCACGAGCTCGGCGTCCCGGAAGCGGCGACGTTCTTCGATCACGATCGACTGCACCATTGGGACCGGGACCGAAAGGGCCTGGACGTCTTCGGATTCGCTCACGTACTCCCCGCTCTCGTCACGTCTCTTACGTCGCAACACCAGGACCACTGGCTGGCTTCAAGGTACTACGGACAAAGTGAATATCGGTTCAATGAACCCGAGATTTCACGCCCGACATTCGATGCCGCCAGTGACAGTCACACGGTCATCTGGAATACTGACGACATGGACGACGAACGATGGACAGAAGTCGACAACTACGTCGCAGAGTTGCTGTCTCTCGACGACGCCGCACTCTCGGGCGCGCTGGCCGACAGCGACGCGGCGGGCCTGCCCCACATTGCCGTGTCCACGACGCAGGGAAAGATGCTCGAACTGCTCGCCAGGATGAGCGGGGCGCGACGAATTCTCGAGATCGGCACACTAGGCGGATACAGCGCGATCTCCCTGGCGCGTGCCCTGCCCGGCGACGGTCGTCTCGTGACTCTCGAGCTCAGCGACAAGCACGCGGGTGTCGCCCGAACGAACCTCGAGCGCGCGGGCCTCGGCGATCTGGTGGAGGTGCGCGTCGGTCCCGCGGCCGACTCACTGCGCTCTCTCGCCGCCGCGCACGAGGAGCCCTTCGACTTCATCTTCCTCGACGCCAACAAGAATCAGTACCCCGAATATCTCGAACTGTCGCTCGACCTCTCTCGACCCGGCACCGTGATCGTCGCCGACAACGTCGTGCGAGATGGCGAAGTGTCGAACGCCGCGAGCGCGGACGAGAACGTTCGCGCGGTACGCGCCTTCCTCGATCTCGCGGCTCGCGACCCGCGCGTCAGCGCCACGGTGATCCAGACGGTCGGCACCAAGGGCTACGACGGCTTCGCGTTACTCATCGTCCAGTAATGCCGTCGCCCGACACCCCCCTCACGCTCGAAACGAAGTCAGCCGACGAACGCCGGGCCTACCTGGAGTCGACGATGGCGGAGTACCGCCAAGAACTTCTTGACTCGGGGTTGTCCCCCGACGAGGCCGACGAGAATATCGCGCGCAATAGCAGTCAGTTCGATGACCAGTTCTTCCTGAACGTGCTGCGTGAGGGCGAGAAGGTGGGCACGTTGTGGCTGGGTCTGCGCAATGGCGTCGGACCGGATTGGTGGATCTTCGACATCGTGATTGACGATGCCCATCGCGGCACTGGGCTCGGTCGACCGACCCTTCGCGCCGCCGAAGAGTTCGTCGCGGCCCACGGAGGCACACGACTCGGCCTCAACGTCTTTGGTCCGAACAAGGTCGCCCGTCACCTCTACGACACAGCAGGCTACGTCGTCTCGACTCAGCAGATGTACAAGGACCTGGCCTAAGCCCTCGTCACTCAAATCTGACGTGAGTGATGTTCTCTCGTTGATCCGGGTGATCTCTTTGGCGAAGCGCCATGGTGAGGTAGAAAGCGCTCGTGATCCACAGCGCTCCCACCACGGCTTCAATAGTGGCCACCTTGCCGCCGTACTGGAAGAAGACGTACGAACGAGGAGCGCGGATGAGCGCCTCGGCGACGAACGCCATGCCAAGCAGGACGACGGGAACGATGGAAAGGTTGCGCTTCCACCACGCTCCGAGCCAGCCCATGAGGGGGCCGCTGATGACTCCCAGTTCGTAGTAGATCTTTCCCGTGTGTAGCGCCCAGTGAAAGCTCCACGTCCAGGTGCCCGAGAGAAAGATGATGCTGTTGACGAAGTAAAAGCCTGTGAGGGCGCAGATCGTGGCGCCCAGGCCGCTGAGTGAACCGAGGATGTAGCGCCGACTACTGGTCGCAGCACCGGCCAAAAACGCGAGGAGGAACCAGGGTGCCGCGGCCTGACTAAGCGCGCCGAAGAGCCCGTACCCCTGGCCCTTGATCACGGAGTCCAGCGCACCCACCACAAAGGCGATCACGCCCACGAGAAGAACTCGCCGTACCTGCTGCGCGCGGGTCATGCCCTTAGGCTAATAACCCGCCGACAGCGCCGCCACGAGATCAAAAGTGGCGACGGTCAGTCAGACTGCAAAATCACGCCGTAGCGAGACCCCTGTTGCTCTCGTCCAACGCTCTTCGGGGCAGTGAGTCGAACGATGTCACCCCTCGACGCGAAGGCTCTCCATAAAACTCGCGATCTCCAGCATCTCTTGACGATCCTGCTCGTCCATCGCAACCATCTCGGCCTCTTGACGAATCACTTCCATTCGTCGAAGCTGTTCGGCGGCAACTGTTAGACCTTTGCGAATTGCCTCCGAACGTGTGAGCCCAGACGCTTCGAGCGCGCGAAGTGACCGATGCGATTGAGCATGCTATCGAATTGAAGCGAAGAGCGACGCGTTACTTTCCACGTCTCTGGCGTATCACACTATGTGATACAAATGCCGGTCTCAGCGTGGGATCGACGCCAGTTGACTCGCGATCAACGCACGATCTTCGTCGTCGGCTATCGCCTCGACGAGACCCTGCGCGCTATTAATCCACTCGTCTCGGGAATCTTCGTCGTCGAGCGCGGCGTACGCGCGGGCCAGGCCCTCTGCGGTTGAGGCGGCGAGCCAGTCGGGAGCGTCAAACTCCTGCACCCCGCTATTCGCACGCAACGCGAAAGCCAGCGAGAGCGACGCTTCTCCGATGTTCGCGGCCGCACGAGACACCATCCAATCGCTCATAACCCACTGCTCAGGTCCGCCCGCAAAGGACCAGTGATACCGAGACGTGAACGCCGCGGTCAACAGCTCGAAGTCTTCGTCCTGGCTGCGTTCGTCCCGCTCGAGCAAGTCCCAGCAGTGGTTGTACCTCTCGACAGCGATTGTCCGGTGATCAAACTCTGACATTGATTCGACTCCCGTTACGTGGGCAACGCAGATCCCCGCCCGTTGATCCTTAGCCATCGACCTCAAGTCGATAGACATTGGTCTCGCGCAATTCAAAGCCCATCTTTTGATACAGCGCGTTGGCGGCCTCGCGCGACGGTCGACTGGTGAGGTCAATCGTTCGCACACCGCGCCTCTTCGCTTCGGCGATTGCTGCCTCAGTGAGTTGCTCCCCAATGCCCTCGCCGCGAGCGTCGGCGTCCACGACCACGTCTTCGATCCACGCGCGCCGACCAGTGGGAATGCGAAAGGTGATCAGCGTCAGCATCCCAACAATGCGCGGGCCCTCCTTGGCCACGAACAGCGCGGCTGAATCGGAGTGCAGTATCCGCTCCACGTCGCCCATGGTCAGCGTTGGCGGATCGGACGAGAGCTGGGGCAGCAGGCGATTGAGCGCCTCCACCAACTGGCTTGTCGCAAACTGAACCTTCTCGATCACGGCGTTCATTCTTCGCCCCTCCAGACCGGTCGACGCAGGTCGTCGTAGTACACGTCGCGCGATTCGCCATCGATGGCCGCAAAGACCGGACCCGACCAACGATCAGCCCCAATCGTGGGACTCGGCAGGGCGTCGCGATCGAACCACCCCGCGTCGCTCACTTCCAAGGGGTGAAGCGTAAGTTCACCGCCGACGGCACGACAGAAAAACAGAAGTGAATACAGCGGAATGCGCGAGTCGCCCAAGCGCATGCCGTCGAGCACACCGATGAGGCGCACCGGCTCGACCTGGATGCCGGTCTCCTCTTCGACTTCCTTCACGACCACTTCGGGGGCGGAGTAGCCCACGTCGCACCAGCCCGTGGGATAGAGCCACATTCCTGAGTCGGCGCGCCGAATAAGCAACAACTGGCCGCGGTCGTTCGTGACCGCCGCCCCCACGGCGACCTTGGGTGTCTGGTACCCCGGCACCCCTCGACCTACTTCAGTCATCCACTGCGTGACGTACCCATCGGCGTCGAGCACCCCGTCCAGACCCACATCGGCCGCCGTCTTGATGTCGGCGGCGATCTTCAGAATCTCCTCGAAGCGCTCGCGCTCGTACTGGCTGTCGGTGAAGCCGAGACCGGTCTTGGCGATGCCGGCGAGCGACTCGGACCACCGGCGCAGCGCCTTTTCGGGGATCACGTCCGACACGAGTGCCTAGGCCAGCGTCGCGTCGAGCACCTCGTCAACGGTGCCGACGAGGCCGGTGTAGAAGGGTCCAAACTCGGCGTAGAGCGCGGACGCCTCGTCAAAGCGCATTGTGTACACGCAGTCCTTGATGTCGTCCACGTGTACGCCAAAGAGCGTCACGCCCCACTCCCAGTCGTCGAGTCCTGACGAACCCGTGATGAGTTGCAGGATGCGACCCTTGAAGGTGCGCCCCACCGCACCGTGCCCACGCATGAGCGCCTCGCGCGCGTCGTAGTCGAGTTGGTACCAGTTGTGCATCTCGCCACGTCGTTTGGACATGGGGTAGAAGCAAAACGCGCTCATGCCCTCCGGCGGCAACGTGGGATAGAGCCGAGCCTGAAGCATCTCATCAGGCATACCGGCCGCGTACTCACTCACCTCGGTGATCGACACGTAGCTTTCCGCGACGAACAGGCCGGCCGCCTGAAGATTTGACTGGAAACGACGCAGGTCCCAGAGGTTCTCGCCCAACGCCATGAAGCAGGCGTCGGCCTTGGCGCCCACGATCGCCGCGCTGACGATCTGGAGCCCGGCGCCGCGGGCGTCGTCGACCGCCTTGTTGACTGCGGCGCCGTCGACATCCCCGTCGGGGTGGCAAAACAGGTGCAGAACGTTGAGACCACGCGAGGCGGTGAGCGGTGAGGGGCTCGTCATAGGCCCATGCTACGGGGAATCGACGCGCACGAAAATGGCTCGAAGACGACTACACCGCGGGGCTTTCGCCCCGCGGTGTAGTCAAACATCGTGTGAGGAGTACGACTTTTAGTAGTCGTCCATCCCGCCGCCGCCCATTGAAGGCGCCTTGTCCTCGGGCTTGTCCACGATGACCGCTTCGGTCGTGAGGAACAGAGCCGCGATCGAGGCCGCGTTCTGCAGCGCCGAGCGAGTCACTTTGGCCGCGTCGATGACGCCCGCCACGATGAGGTCTTCGTACTCGCCGGTGGCGGCGTTGAGACCCTCGGTGGGGTTCGCCAGGTTACGCACCTTGTCGACAATGACGCCGCCTTCGAGACCCGCGTTCACCGCGATCTGGTTGAGGGGGGCTTCGACGGCCTTGGCCACCAAGCGCGCGCCGGTCTGCTCGTCGCCGTCCAACTTCTCGGCCGCTTCGATGATGCGCGACTGACTGCGCAGCAACGCCACGCCACCGCCGGGCACGACACCCTCTTCGATGGCCGCCTTGGTCGTGGAGACCGCGTCTTCGATGCGGTGCTTCTTTTCCTTCAGCTCGACTTCGGTCGCGGCACCCACCTTGATGACGGCCACGCCACCGGACAGCTTGGCTAGACGCTCCTGGAGCTTCTCGCGGTCGTAGTCGGAGTCGGTGTTGTCGATCTCGGCCTTGATCTGGGCGATGCGGCCCTTGATGTCCTCTTCGGAGCCCGCACCTTCCACGATCGTGGTCTCGTCCTTGGTCACGATGACCTTGTGCGCCGAACCCAGCAACTCCAAGGTTGCGGCGTCCAACTTGAGGCCGATCTCTTCCGAGATCACCGTCGCACCGGTCAAGATCGCGATGTCCTGGAGCATGGCCTTGCGACGCTCACCAAATCCGGGCGCCTTCACGGCGACGGACTTGAACGTGCCACGAATCTTGTTCACCACCAAGGTGGCGAGAGCTTCGCCCTCGACGTCCTCGGCGATGATGAGCAACGGGCGACCCGACTGCATCACCTTTTCGAGAACGGGGAGCACGTCACGGACCGAGGAGATCTTGCTCGAGACGAGCAGGACGTACGCGTTCTCCAGCACGGCCTCTTGACGCTCGAGGTCGGTGGCGAAGTACGGGGCGATGTATCCCTTGTCAAAGCGCATGCCCTCGACGAGGTCCATGTCCATACCGAAGGACTGGCTCTCTTCGACGGTGATGACGCCGTCTTTGCCGACCTTGTCAATCGCGTCAGCGATCATCTGGCCGATCTCGTTGTCGGCCGCCGAGATCGAGGCGACCTGGGCAATCTGCTCCTTGGTGTCGGCGGGCTTGGCGAGATCGTGCAGTGAGGCCACAGCCGCCTCGACACCGGTCTCGATACCCTTCTTCAGCGACATCGGGTTCGCGCCAGCGGCCACGTTCTTCAGACCTTCGCGCACCATGGCCCACGCCAAAACGGTCGCGGTCGTGGTGCCGTCACCGGCGACGTCGTCGGTCTTCTTAGCGACTTCCTTGACGAGCTCGGCGCCGATCTTTTCGAACGGGTCCTCGAGGTCAATGTCCTTCGCGATCGAGACACCGTCGTTCGTAATGGTGGGCGCGCCCCACTTCTTGTCCAGAACGACGTTGCGCCCCTTGGGTCCAAGGGTCACGCGGACCGCGTCGGCCAGCTTGTTCATTCCGCGCTCGAGGCTGCGTCGGGCCTCTTCGTCGAAAGCGATCAGTTTCGCCACGGGTGATTCCTCCTAGTGCGTCTGCACCTTTTTGGTGCAAAGCAATATTAGCAGTCTCTTGTTGAGAGTGCTAACGCTCACCCACCGGCGACGGCGGGGACCAGGGAGACAATCTCGCCTTCGGCGACGACAGTGTCCAGCCCGTCGAGGAACCGGATGTCCTCGTCAGCCACGAAAATGTTGACAAATCGCCGCAGCGACCCGTTCTCATCCAGGACCCGTTCGGAGAGACCAGGGTGGATCACTTCGACCGCTCCGATCGCCTCACGCACGGTGCCCGCCTCGACCGGAATCTCGCCCACACCGCCCACCAGGACGCGTAACTGGCCCGGCACTCGCACGATGACGCTCACGAGGCACCGACTAAAAAGTGCTCGGCCAGCGCGGACTCGGCCGAGGCCAGGGAGGGACTAATCGTCGCCGTGACGTCCGCGCGTCCGGAGATGGCGTCCAGGGTCTTGAGACCGTGGCCCGAGATGACGGCCACGATCGACTTCTCGGGGTCGATCGAGCCCTTCCCGATGAGTTGGCGTAATGAGGCGATCGTCACGCCGCCCGCGGTTTCGGCGAAGATGCCCTCGGTGCGTGCGAGCAGTCCGATGCACTCGAGAATCTCCTCGTCGGTGACCGACCCACAGTCACCGCCACCGCGACGAAGTTCGTCCAGCACGTAGAGACCATCGGCCGGATTGCCGATCGCGAGCGACCGGGCGATGGTGGAGGGACGTTGGGGAGTGATGTACTCGGCGCTGTCTGCAAAGGCCGTCGCGATGGGCGAACAACCTGTGGCCTGCGCCCCGAACATCTTTGGCGCGTCGCCATCCACGAGTTCGAGATCGATGAACTGGCGAAAACCCTTAACGATCTTGGTGAACTGACTACCTGAGGCGAGCGGGGCGATGACTTGGTCGGGCAGTGTCCAACCGAGCTGTTCAGCGATCTCGAAGGCGAGCGTCTTGGAACCTTCGGCGTAGAACGGGCGAAGGTTGATGTTGGCGAAGGCCCAGTCGGGGTGTTCGTCCAGTAGCTCCACGCACAGCCGATTTACGTCGTCGTAGTTGCCCTCGACGCCGAGGACGGTACCGCCAAAGATGGCCGCCATCGCGATCTTGGACTTCTCGAGGTCCGAGGGAATGATCGTCACGCTCGGCCAGCCAATGGCGGCCGCGTGAGCGGCCACCGAGGTGGCGAGGTTGCCAGTGGAGGCGCACGCCGCGGTCGTAAATCCGAGCCGACGCGCGGTCGACAGGGCGACGGAGACGACGCGGTCTTTAAACGACCCGGTGGGATTGCGCGTGTCGTCCTTCAACCACAGTTCCTTCAGGCCCAGAATCTCCCCGAGGCGCGTCGCGCGTCGCAGCGGCGTCCAGCCCGCACCCAGATCGACCGGTGCCTCACCGGGATCGGGAAGCAAATCGGCGTAGCGCCAGATGGAAGCGGGACCCGCTTCAATGGATTTTCGGGTCACCGCCCCGCGAGCGGCAGCCAGGTCGTAGGCGACCTCGAGCGGCCCGAAACAGAGGTCGCACACGTAGCGCGCCTCAATCGGATAGGCAAATCCGCACTCTCGACAGATGAGACCGGTGGCGAAACTCATGACAACCCTTTCATCGTTCGGCCTTTGGCACCTGGTGTGAAGGGATGATCCCTGGGCTCACACTGGTTGTCGCGACGTCGACGGGGCCGTCCCTCAGTCGCTCTTGATGACAACTTCATTGTGGTCCAAACAGGGCACGCGTGTCAAATTGAGCGATCGGACCCTAGCCTCGACACATGACTAGCGCCGACGTCCCTTGGACTCTCACACGAGAGAACTACAGCCTCGAACGCGTCACTGCGCTCAAGGGCGGCACCAGCGTCGCGGTCGTTGTGCCGGCCAAGGACGAGGCGACCACAGTGGGCGCCGTACTCGACAGCGTTCAGATTCATGATCACCTCGTCGACGAACTCATTGTCGTCAACGATCATTCGAGCGACGACACCGCGACCGTCGCCGAACACCACGGCGCGCGCGTTGTTCACCTGCGCGGCGCCAGCGGCAAGGGCGCGGCCATGACGGCCGGGTTTCTGGCGAGCGACGCCGAGCTCGTCGTGTTCCTCGACGCGGACGTCACTAACACGACACCCGACTACGTCGCGCGACTCATTCAACCGCTCCTCGAACGACCAGCGACGCAACTCGTCAAGGGCTTCTACGAACGACCGCTTCATAACATGCCCACGGGGGGTGGACGGGTCAATGAACTCACCGCACGGCCCGTGCTTTCCCTGTTATTCCCAGGTTTAGGCGAGATTCGCCAGCCCCTCGCGGGAGAGACCGCACTGCGCCGAGGGGTCCTTGAGACAATCGATCTCGAGCCCGACTACCGCGTGGAGATCGCGTTGCTCATCGACGCGGCGCGACTCTTTGGCGTGCACGCACTCGCCCAAGTCGACCTCGGCATTCGACGCCACCGCAATCGACCGCTCGAAGAGTTGCGACCGATGGCGGTTGATGTGTTGCGCGCCGCGCTCGAGCGCTACAAGGTCGACTTACCGTCGACGTAGTGAGTTACTTCGGTGCGGAGTTGTTGCCGAGAATGACGACCACGTCGTCACCCTGCGCACCCGTCACTGAGGTGAGATGCCCCAGCGGGTGCAGCGACGATTGACTCACGCCGATTTCGGTGGCGATCTCACGAGCCGCAGCCACTTGGCCGGCCCGGTAGTAGATGACCGTCTTCGCTTCGGACGGTCCGTTGGCCGGCGGCAGCGTGTCCCAGTCTTGCGTCATGAGTCGCTGGGTGTACGTGGCGGCCAGTGCGGTGACGTTCGTGCCGTTGGCGACCTGAACGCGAACACGCGACTTGATGACTCGCGTTGACGCGGGCGTCGTGGTCGACGTGGTCTGGGTTGTCGTGGTGGTCGTCGAGGAACTCGAGGCGGGTGACACCGCCCTCACCATCAAAAACGTACCGCCGACGAACAGCAACACGATGATGAGAACGACCGGCAATGGTGGTTGGTAATGGGATCCCGAGGCGTGACCGTCTCGTGAAGGTGTTGTCTCGCCGCTCATTGCGACCAACTCTACGACGATCGCGACTTGTTAACTAACCTGAATGCTCTAACGCCGGTGTGGCGCAGTGGTAGCGCAGGCGATTTGTAATCGTCAGGTCGTGGGTTCGAATCCCTCCACCGGCTCTGAGGTCCGATTCGCGAAGGAAAGGTCTAACTGACGAAGACTTCCACGCGCGAATACGCCGAATTCGTGCTGTCGTTGACTGATCCTTCGCCGGACGCGGCGATTGTCACGCCCGACAGTTTGAGAGCGTGCAGCTCGCTTCGCAAATACGTGGCAACCCGTTGAGCGCGCAACGTGCTGAGCGACTTGTTCAAGGATTGATTACCGGTCTCCGCGCTGTAGCCAAAAAGAGAGACCTTGGTGTATCCCCTGGTCTTGACGGCTGAGGCGAGAGATCGGATCTGTTTCTCGATGCCTGGCGTGAGAGCGACCGTGCGCGCGCTAAAGGTACCCACGATGCCGTACAACTGCGACGTGGCTACTTTCTTCCACTGCGCATAAAGAGTAAGGGTTGACGTGAGGGTAAGGGTTTGGCCCGGAGAATACGAAGTACCTGATCCGCTGGCATCGGTATTCCATGACGTCAGCGTGTAACCCGCGCGCACCACGCTCGTCGATCCCGGCAATGTGACCGTTGAACCGGACGTACCCGTCAGAGCGCTCAATGACCCGCTACCACCATTCGCCGATAGAGAGATCGTCAGAGAGCCGGTGGTCGCCGTCCACTGTGCGTAGAGGGTCAGTGGAGTGGACAGCGAGATGACCGCGTCGAGTGCATACGACGTGCCCGTGCCATTGGCCGACGTATTCCACGATGTCAACGTGTAGCCGTTGTACGCAAGCCCAGCCACACCGGGCAAGGTCACAGTCGAACCGAATTGCCCGCTGAGCGGCGCGTCCGAGCCGGATCCGCCATTGGCTAGAAGTTCGATCTCGATGGGAGAGTTCTCAGTCCATTGGGCGTAAAAGGTCTCGTTCGAAGTAAGTACCGCTGTCGCGCTCGGCGCGTACTCGGTTCCATTTCCGCTAGCCAAGGTGTTCCAACCCACGAGTGTGAAGTCGATGCGAGTCAGAGCACCGGCCGGAGGAAGAGTGATCGTGGTTCCTGACGGGTCTTGGACGGGTGAGACGGATCCAGAACCACCGTTGTCCGAGAATGCCGCCATGACGCTGGCGTTCGCTGTCCACTGCGCGTAAAGAGACGAGTCGGATGAGAACGAATAGTTGCGACTCGTTCGCGTAGGACGTGCCACTCCCGTTCGGTGAAGTGTTCCAGTCGTCGAAGCGTATATCCAGAGTCGAGAACGTAGGATTTAGAGTTCGCGAATGGGTAAGGTCTTGGGCCGACGTGCCTGTCTGGTACGACGCTCGTGTTGTCGCTCACATTGTCGTTCTCGAAGAAGGTCACGGTGTGGACAGTCGGTATTGCTGTCCATTGCGCATAAAGCGACAAGTCGGACTCGAGAACGATGTATGTGCGACTCCGTCCGCGTAGGAGGTGCCGCTCCCGTTGGGTGAAGTGTTCCAGTCGTCGAACGTATATCCAGAGTCTGAGAAACGCAGGATTCAGATTCGCGAACAGCGTCAGTGAGGTCCTGACGCATTTTCCGACTGTGTAGCAACTTTTGAGTCGCTGACATTGTCGTTCTCTGCGAACGTCACCGTCACGTCGGGACCGCCCAAGATAGCGTCACGGTGTAAGTGCGCGGCGAAGTTATAGCGCTCCAGTCGCTATAACTGTTCCCGAACCGTTCGGTTCAGTATTCCAGTAGTCAAAGATCATTCCCGGGTTGGAGAAGCTAGGGCTTAGGTCAGCGAATGTGGTCAAATCCGTTGCCGAGTTTTCGGTTTGCGTTGCGTATACCGGGTCAGAAACGCTGTCGTTCTGCGCGAACGTGACTGTGTGAAAGGCGCTCTGCGCGAACGCCGATGTCGAGCACAACGAACTGCCAACAGTGACAGATCAGACAAGTATCGTCCATCGAAAGGTAATTTGGTCGTCTTGGTCCTGCGCCGATTCGCTTCGAAGTCACTGCTGTCTCTCCAGTACCAAACTGATCGACGATCTGCACCTGCGAAGTTGCCCGCGATTTTCGAGTTGAAGACGACAAACCTGGCGATTTGCCTCACTGTTCTACCTAGTCAACTGAACTATTGAGTCAGATTTTTAGGCGAGTCGAGGAGAAGTTGTCACTCCACAAAATGTCAAAATTGCTGCGACGCGCGACGTTGACGTGCAACTTCAAACGCCGCGACAGAGACTGCGACGCCGGCGTTCAACGAGTTGATGCTTCCCACTTGTGGTATTGACACAACGGTCGCGCATCGTTTGCGGGTGAGAGCAGAAAGTCCCTTTTCTTCTCCTCCGACCACGATGGCCACCGGTCCACCACCGAGGTCCAAGTCATAGAGAGAGTCTTTTGATTCGCCCGCGAGACCGACCGTCAACACGCCCGCCCGATTCAATTGATCGATGGCCGTGGGAATGCCACCTACGTCACAGAACGTCAGGTACTCAATGGCGCCGGCCGCGGTCTTGGTGACTGAGGGTGAGATGCGCGCCGAGCGATGGCGCGGCAAAACGACGCCGGTCACGCCCGCGCCGTCCGCACTGCGCAGCATGGCGCCGAGGTTACGAGGATCGGTGACGCCGTCACAGACCAGAAGAAAGGGCTTGGGCGCTCGAATGAGGTCATCGAGACCAACCGTGTCCAGGTCCTGCGCGATGGCCATGACGCCCTGGTGACCTTCGGTCTTTGCCTCGCGGTCCAGGCGGGTCATCGAGATGAGGCTCACCGGAATGCGCTGACGTTGCGCCTCGAACTCGATGGCGTCGAGGATGTCAGAGTCGTCTTGGGCTTCGGCGATGAAGATCTTGCGTACGGCGCGCCGCTTGGCGCGAAGAAGCTCGAGCACTGCGTGGCGACCCTCGACCTGGTCGCCTCCTACCCCGTCACGGTCACGCGGCTTGACGCGACGCCCGCCACTTGGTCCGACATTTCGATCATTCGGACGGTTGGGCCGCTTCGGACCTCGAGGCGAAGTGGGTCGCGGACTCACGAGTCGCTGTCTAACAGGACGATCGCGCTGGCGAGAACGCCTTCACCACGACCGATCGCACCCAGTCCCTCTAGGGTTGTGGCCTTCACGGACACTGTCGCACCGGTCACCGCAGAGAGTTCTGTAGACATCTTCGCCATGTACGCCGCGATCTTCGGGCGCTCGGCCACAATCGTCACGTCGGCCGACTCAACCCGAAAGCCCTCGGCGCGCACGAGGGCAACCGTGGCATCAAGCAGGCGCCGCGACGACACGCCACGGTAGGCGGGGTCGTTGTCGGGAAAGTGGCGTCCGAGATCGCCGAGATTGGCCGCCCCCAGCAACGCGTCACAGAGAGCGTGCGTCGCCGCGTCGGCGTCGGAGTGTCCGACGAGGCCGGGACCCTCGGGCACGAGGACCAGCCCTAGCCAGAGTTCGCGCTCGGGGTCGTCACTAAATCGATGAACGTCGATGCCCTGGCCGATTCTCACGAGTGACTCCCCGCGCTCAAGCGACCCACGTCACTCGGATGAGTGATCTTGAAATTCGTCGCCTCGCCCGGAATGACCACCACGAGCCCACCCATGGCCTCAACGAGGCCCGCGTCGTCGGTTGCGACGTCACTGGCGGCGTGCGCTCGTTCCAAGACCTCGCGGCGAAAGCCCTGCGGGGTCTGGACGGCGACGAGTTCCTCGCGGTCCAGCGTCTCGGCGACGACTGCCCTGTCTCCGACGAGTGACACGCGTTTGATGGTGTCGGCCACGGCCAGGCCCGGAATGACGGCGTCTGCGCCATCTTCGATAGCCCGCACGATCGCGCGAAAGAGTTCAACCGAGGCGTTGGGCCGCGCCGCGTCGTGGACGATCACGATCTCGGCGTCACCGCAGAGAGCCAGTCCATTGCGAACCGAGTCGGCTCGTGAATCGCCGCCCGTGACCACGAGGTCCGCTCCTTCGCCGGCGCCGGCGTACCCCTCGGGAACGACGAGAACGACGAGGTCGGAGACCGCCCGAGCGCGGCTCACGCTGCGCGCGGCCACCGTGCCACCGTCGACGAACAAAAACTGCTTCTCACCGCCGAAGCGAGTGCCGCGACCCGCGGCCACCACGACGGCCGCGACAGACACGGCTAGGGCAGGACCGAGGCGAGCTTTTCTTCAGCCGCTTCCGTGTCCACGTTGAGGGCGAAGGTCAGCTCGGAAACAAGGATCTGGCGAGCGCGCGTGAGCATACGCTTTTCGCCTGCACTCAGCCCCTTGTCCTTGTCGCGGATGGAGAGGTTCCGCACGACCTCAGCCACCTGGTAGATGTCGCCGGAACGCAGTTTCTCGGAGTGGTTCTTGAAGCGACGAGACCAGTTGGTGGGCATGCGCGCTTCCTTCTTGCGCAGCACGGCAAAGACTTCCTCGACCTCTTCGTCGTTGATGACGTCGCGCAGGCCGACCGACTCGGCGTTGGCGACGGGTACCATCAAAACCAGGTCGGTGTAGGCGACTTTGAGCTTCAAATAGTCCTGTTTGACGTCAAAAGCTGTCATTTTCTCGATTTTTTCCACGGTACAGGCTCCGTGGTGGGGGTAGACGAGACGGTCTCCCTTTTTGTACTTGCGTGGCGCAGTCATTGCCTAGGGCTCCTCAGAGGGCAACGCCCACACAATTTGGGGGCGTTTGGGGGATTAACTATTTTAGCAGATTTTCGGCCTTTCGTGACGGGTGAAGTCGTCCCCTCACCGCGATTCACTACAACATGTCCCGTTAGTCTCGCCCCATCGGCAGAAGGGTGGATCTATGAAAGCAGCGGTCTACTACCAGAACGGCGCGCCGAGCGTCTTTCGCTACGAGGACGTGCCCGACCCGACGCCCGGCGACGATGAGATCCTCATCCGGGTCGAGGCCGTCAGCGTCGAGGGCGGCGACACACTGAATCGCCTGCGCGGCGAGTTGCGTACGACCCCTCACATCGTGGGCTACCAGGCCGCGGGCACGGTGGTCGAGGTCGGATCGCGCGTCGCGGACTTCGAAGTGGGCGAAAGGGTCGTCACGCTGCACTCCGATGGCTCACACGCCGAACTACGCACGGCCTATCCCAACTTCGCCTGGAAGATCCCCGACGGTCTCTCAACCGAGGTGGCCGCGGCCGTTCCTACCGCCTTTGGCACCGCGCACGACAGTCTCTTTGAGTTCGGCCGCCTCGTTAGCGGCGAGACAGCCCTGATCCACGCAGGAGCAAGTGGCGTGGGGATCGCCGCGATCCAGATGGCCAAACGAGCTGGGGCCACCGTGCTCGCCACCGCGTCGAGCAACGAGCGCCTGGAGCGACTCGCCGAGTTTGGACTCGACACGGGGATCAACTACGTCGAAGAGGACTTCGTCACCCGGGTGCGCGAGCTGACCGATGGGCGAGGAGCCGACGTCATCGTTGACTCGGTGGGCGGAGAGAACCTCCGCAAGAGCCTGCGCGCCCTCGCGTACCGGGGACGGTGCGTGAGCATGGGCGACGCGGGTCGCAACAGCGCGGACGTACTCGACATCGCCCCGATGCGCCAGAACAATCAGAGCTTTACGAGGTACTTCCTCGGCGCCGAGCTCTTCGTGGGGACGCGCGCCTACGCCCAGATCGCGTCGATCCTCGACGACGTCGCGGCGGGCACACTGCGCGTGGTCATCGACCGCGCCTACCCACTCTCGGAGGCCGAAGAGGCTCACGCGTACATCGAGAGCCGACAGGTCTTCGGACGGGTGATCCTGATTCCCTGACGCCCCTGGTCGGGGCGCTCCTACCCCTCGCGCAACGCTTCACCGGGAACGATGCGCGCCGTCAGGATCGCCGGGACCACGGCGAGCGCGAGGGCGCACACGAGCGCGAGCAGCGCGATTACGGCGATCGTGATCCCGGGTATCACCGTCGCGGGCACCGCGCCGAGGCTGGTCACGAAGTCGCGCCAGATCACTACGCCGCCGAGAAGACCGAGGGGCACCCCAAAGACCACGCCGATGAGCGCAGTCGTCGTTGACTGCCAGAAGATGGACGAACTCACTTGGCGCCGCGTGAAGCCGAGCACGCGCAGGACGGCGAACTCGCGTCGACGTCGCGTCACAATTACAACCAGAAGGTGGGTCAACATAGCTGCCCCGAAGAGGGCGAGAGTGAGCGCCAGCAAGAGCGGAAAGTCCACGGCCTGGCCGAAGTTGACCAAACTCGTCGGCGCGGCGGGCGCCGTGAGTTGCGACGCGTATTTCTCATCCAGTCGGGTCGCGGTGGCACGGCCCTCGGACGTGTTGGCGGTCGCCACGGCCATGCCCATTGATGTGTGGGCCAACGTAGCCTGAACGGTCGCGACGCAGGACGCGCGAGGACTCGCGTTGATGCACGCCACGCCCTCGGCGGCTCTGATGGTCATCACGGCCCCATCGCCGAGACCGCCAATCTGAAAGCTCGGCGGGATCACCACGGTGCCCGCCACGAGCAACGTTCCGGTGGACTTTTTGCCCTTGGCGTTGACAATCGACACCGTGACCCTCGAGCCAACGTGGGCATGGGCCGCCGACAGCGTGGTCGTTCCGACAAGCATTTGGCGGTCGCCCCGGGGATCTCGCCCAGTCGCGAGGGAGAACGGCAGCGGTCCCTTCACGTCATCGACCAGCAGCGTTTCGACGGCGTACCCGTTCACCTCGATGTACTTTCCCGTCACGCCATAGGTGATCTTCGTCACGTTGGCGTTCGCTCGAAGGCTCTTCGCAATTGCTTGCACTTGGGGGTAGGTCAGGTTGTCGAGGTCCACCTGCCAGTTATCGCCGTAGAGCCGCGGCGTGGAGACGAGGTGGGAGAAACTCGCCCCGAAGATCGACGTGATGACGACCGCTGCAATGGCGAGCGTGGTGCCGACGAGGGCTGTCACGACGGGTGTGCTCGTGCGACCGCGACCTCGTTCCAGGCCGTGCCGCACACCGATCAGTGTGCTCGGCGGCGCGCCCATCGCTCCCACGACACTCGCCACCCTCGACCTCGGCACCACGATCGTTCGTCGCGCGTCGTTGTGTTGGCGAACCGATCGCCACGCGGGCCAGGCACTCAGGGCCATCACGGCGCCCAGGATCGCGACGACGCCCACTATGGCAAGGGACCCGCTCAACGCGAAACCCGAATTCAGCTCCGCCGCGCGCGCCTCACCGACCGGTGTGAGCGGCGAGAGCAGCAAGGCCAATCCGAGTCCGCCAAGCGCGCCTGCTCCGCCAATGAGGGCCGAACGAAGCATGCCGATCGCGAAGAGCTGCACCGGGCGAAGACCCAACGTCTCGAGCGTTAAGAAGTCGTCACTTTCGATGAGGCTCTGGCGCGACAGCGCCTGGCCGACCAGCGCGAGCCCCGCGAGGGCGCCAAACAGGGCAAAGAGCCACCAGCCGATGACCTGAGGGTGAATCGAACCCTCGATGGCCCCTGTCGTCGCGTCCACGTCGAGCGAGAAGTAAAGGCCGGGGACGTTGAGGTGATTGACGGCACTCTGAAAGGCCAACATCCCCGATGCGCCGCGCACCAGACGCGCGAAGGTGATCGTGATCGACGACGTTCTCGTCCCATACGCCCGGTCGAACGCGCGACTGGCGTAGATCGAGTACGAGGGCGACGTACTGGGAAAGTCGACGACCGTCGCGACCACTCCGACCACGTGCAAAAGGACGCGGAACGAGACCTTGGCGGGACTGCCGCTGATTCCCGGCGGTATCTTGCTACGCGCGACGAAAGGCACCAGCAACGTGGAACCGGGATGTAGCCCGAAGCGTTGCGCCATCGAGTAGCCGACAACCACGTCGTGCGCACCCTCGGGCATCGTGCCACTAATGAGATGCATGGAACTCGCCACATGCGTGAAGGGAAGACTCGTGACGCTGACGTCAGCGCTTGGCACGCCGTGGCCCCCGACGTTGATGTTCCCGTTTCCGTAGTAGCGAAGGATCGTCGACGACTCGACGCCATGAACAACCGTCAGATGGCGTGCGAAGGAGTCACTCGAGATGACCGCCGCGTCGTACCCATCGCGAGCAACGAAGTCGGGGAAGGCCGATGCCGTGCGCTGCGCGGCGGAAACGCCAGCGAGAACCGTGCCGCTGATCACCGCGACGAGGAGCGCCAGCGCCAACCACGCGAGTCGTCGTCGTCGAAATTCGGTGCGAAGAATCATTCGAACGCTGCGCATCGGCCCCCTCTACGAGGACAGTTTGGCCGACAGAACGCTCATCGGTAAGGGTAGTAACCCCACCCGCGCGTCGGCGTACCAGCACCTAACGCGGCTCAGTCCTTAGTCGACTCACCCGCGTCCCGTGCGGCGACGATGGCCTCGGCCAGGGAGTGACAGCGCCGCAGCCGGATTCCCGGAACGTCCTCGCACTCCCCTTCAACCGGCACGATCACCATCTCGGCGCCGAGACGCGCCGCCTCGCGCACGCGTCGCGTGAGACCCGAGACTGCTCGCAGCTCTCCAGCGAGGCCCACCTCACCGATGGCCACCGTGCTCGCCGGTACCGCGAAGCCTTTGGTCGCCGAGGCGACCGCGAGCGCGAGCGCAACGTCGACGTCGGGCTCGTTCGCCGCCAACCCGCCGGCCGTCGCGGCAAAGACGTCCAGGGCACTGGTGTCCACTCCGCAGCGCGACTCGAGGACCGCCAAGAGCAGGGAGAGGCGCGGTGAGGACACGTGGTAGGCGACCCGACGCGTCGAACCCGACGCGTGCGCGACGAGCGCCTGAATCTCGACCAAGAACGATCGCGAACCGTCGTTGGTTACCGTGAGGACGACGCCGGGCACGTCCAGTCGCGCCCCGCGCAGCACCGAGATGTCGAGAAGCTCGCGCAGACCCTCTCCCACCATCTCGAAGAGCCCCACTTCACCGGTGGGGCCAAAACGATGCTTCTGCGCGCGGACAATGCGCAAGGTGCCCTGACGATCACCCTCAATTCGTACGACCGTGTCAACGAGGTGCTCGAGCGCGCGCGGACCCGCTAGTTCGCCGTCCTTCGTGACGTGACCGATGAGCAGCAGCGCCGTGCCCATTGACTTCGCTATGGCACACAGGCGCTCCGCGCCGTTACGAATCTGCGGGACCGACCCCGATGCACTCGCGAGCGCGTCGTCACTCATTGCCGAGATCGAGTCCACGACGCACAAGGCTCGGGGTGCTGACGCCAGCAGATCGGCGGCATCACCGATGCTCGTCGTCGTCGCTATCTCGAGGCCCGCGGGCACCTCACCGAAACGCCGAGCGCGGCGAGCGACCTGCGTCGCGGACTCCTCGGCCGCGATGAGCAGCACGTTCTCCTCACGCAAGCTCAGCGCTCGCAGGACGAGCAGAGCGAGAGTGGACTTGCCCACGCCCGGCTCGCCGAAGAGCAGGGTCGTCGATCCGGGAACGAAGCCGCCGCCCAATACTCGATCAAGCTCACCGATCCCCGAGGACACCAACTCACTCGACTCGTACCTCACGTCGCGCAGAGCGCTCGACACCACACTGGTGCGCGCCGCGACCGTACCGCTCACCTCGTCCAGAGAGTTCCACTGCGCGCAGGCGCTACAGCGTCCCTGCCAGCGTGGCGCGCTCGTTCCACAGTGTCGACAGACGTAGCGGACGTGGGCCTTCACGCCCGCCAAGTTAGAGGGGGACTGTGACGCGCTTAGGCGTTAGCGGTGTCTTCGAAGTCCACCGAGGGCGGCAGACCCTCGACACCTTCAAAGGTGAGGTACGTTCCGTCCTCGCCCTCCGCGGTGTCGACCACAATGGTCTGACCCGCGTGGAACTCCTTGAACAGAATCTTCTCGCTCAACGCGTCCTCGACGTACTGCTGGATCGCACGGCGCAGCGGACGCGCACCCAACTCGGGGTCGTAGCCCTTCTCGGCCAGGTAGCTCTGAGCCGTGGCCGACAGTTCCAGGCCGAGTCCCTGGGTGCCCAACTGGTCACGCAGTCGAGTGATGAACAGATCGGCGACGGCAATGACTTCTTCTCGCGTGAGCTCGTGGAAGACGATGGTGTCGTCGATACGGTTGAGGAACTCGGGCCGGAAGTGCGCCTTGAGGGCCTGGTTGACCTTTTCCTTCATGCGCTCGTGGCTCACCGAGTCCGAGCCCTTGCCAAAGCCGATGGCGGCCTTGCGCAGGTCGGACGTTCCGAGGTTGGAGGTCATGATGAGAATCGTGTTCTTAAAGTCCACCGCGCGACCCTGGGAGTCCGTCAGACGTCCGTCTTCGAGAATCTGCAACAGAGTGTTGAAGACATCGGGGTGTGCCTTTTCGACCTCGTCGAACAGGACCACCGAGAACGGCTTGCGACGCACGGCCTCGGTCAACTGACCGCCCTCGTCGTAGCCGACGTACCCGGGGGGCGAACCAACGAGACGAGAGACCGAGTGCTTCTCCATGTACTCCGACATGTCGAGTTGAATCAGCGCGTCGGCGTCGTCAAAGAGGAACTCGGCCAAGGTCTTGGCGAGTTCGGTCTTGCCCACGCCGGTAGGCCCGAGGAAGATGAACGATCCACCCGGACGCTTGGGGTCCTTGAGGCCCGCACGCGTGCGGCGGATGGCCCGGCTGAGCGAGGTCACGGCCTCGTCCTGGCCGATGACGCGCTTGTGGAGTTCGTCCTCCATGCGCAGCAACTTGACGGTCTCTTCTTCGGTCAAGCGGTAGACGGGGATACCCGTCCACACCGCCAGCACCTCGGCGATGGTCTCTTCGTCCACCAGGTCGAAGGGCTCGCCACCCGGGGTGAGCGCGGCCGCGTCGAGTTCGTCGCGCTTGGCGATGAGCTCTTGTTCTTTTTGGTCGAGGGCCTTGGCCTGATCGAGGTGACCCGAGTCCAGGGCGGACTCCTTCTCGCGACGCAGCTTCAAGAGGTCCGTGTCGATCAACTTGGCGGCGGCGGGGGTGTCCATGCGCCGGATGCGCAGGCGACTTCCCGCCTCGTCGATGAGGTCGATCGCCTTGTCGGGCAAGAAACGGTCCGAGATGTAGCGATCGGACATGTTGGCCGCGGCCACCAGTGCCTGGTCGGTGATCTTGACGGCGTGGAACTCCTCGTAGACCTCGCGCAGACCCTTCAAGATCTCAATGGTCATGGCAACCGAGGGCTGCTCCACCTTGACTGGCTGAAAGCGCCTCTCGAGGGCGGCGTCCTTTTCGATGTGCTTGCGGTACTCATCGATCGTGGTCGCACCCACGGTCTGGAGTTCGCCGCGCGCGAGCATGGGCTTCAAGATCGACGCGGCGTCGATCGCGCCCTCGGCGGCCCCCGCACCCACCAGGGTGTGGATCTCGTCGATGAACAAGATGATGTCGCCGCGCGTGCGGATCTCCTTCAGCACCTTCTTCAGGCGCTCTTCGAAGTCACCGCGGTAGCGGCTACCGGCCACCAGCGCGCCGAGGTCGAGGGTGTAGAGCTGCTTGTCCGCGAGTGTGACGGGCACCTGGTTGGCGACGATGCGCTGAGCCAGACCCTCGACGATGGCGGTCTTGCCCACGCCCGGCTCGCCGATCAAGACGGGGTTGTTCTTGGTGCGTCGCGAGAGCACCTGCATGACGCGCTCGACCTCTTTTTCCCGGCCCACCAGCGGGTCGAGTTTGCCGTCGCGAGCGAACTGGGTGAGGTTGCGACCGAACTGGTCCAAGACGGCTGAGCCGCCCGCGGCCTCGGGGTCACCCTTGGCGCTCGAGCCCGAGCTGACCGCTCCGGCTTCCTTGCCGGCCTGGCCGGACATCATCTGTATTACCTGGGTGCGAACACGGGCCATGTCGGCGCCGAGGTCGTTGAGGACCTGAGCGGCCACGCCCTCGCCCTCACGAACTAGGCCGAGGAGCATGTGCTCGGTGCCGATGTAGGAGTGGCCCAGCTGGAGGGCTTCACGGAGAGAGAGTTCCAGCACCTTCTTGGCGCGGGGGGTAAAGGGGGGTGATCCCGGAGACGGGTTGGTGTTGGCCCCAATGGCCTCTTCGACCTTTTCGCGGACGACGTCAAAGGTGACCCCCAAGGCGTCCAACGCCTTGGCGGCGACGCCCTCGCCCTCGCGGATGAGACCCAACAAGATGTGTTCAGTCCCGATGAAGGCGTGGTTCAGATCGCGGGCCTCTTCCTGGGCGAGGACCAACACTCGCCGGGCACGGTCGGTAAAGCGCTCAAACAATGGTCATCCTTTGTTCGTTTGATTGAAGTGTACCGGTCTTATATGTCGTTGAGACTGAGCCCCTCGGACCACCAAGAACGCGTCCTCTAATGTGTTTTGCGTGAACCCCCTGGAGCAATTAGGGCTGGCGTCGGTCGACGACGACCTCGTCCGACTCGAGGTGTTGCTCACCGAAGCCGTCATCTTTGGCGACCCCTACCTCGACGGGGTCACCACGCACCTCATCGACGCCGGCGGCAAGCGCCTACGGGCGTCGCTCGCCATCGCCTCGGCGACGAGCGGCGAGCGCGAGGCGACCCACGAGGATCTCATGGGCGCGGTCTCCCTCGAACTGATGCACCTGGCCTCGCTCTACCACGACGACGTCATGGACGAGGCCACGATTCGGCGCAACGTCGACAGCGTGAACGCCCGCTACGGCAATCTGATCGCCATCGTGGCCGGGGACTACCTGATGGCGCGCTCCGCCGGAATCGCCGCCGACCTAGGCGCGGCGACGGCGAGCCTGCTGGCGCGCACACTGGCCTGGCTCACCCGCGGCCAGGTGAGCGAAGTTCGCACCGCGTTCGCGCTGGATCGCTCCGAGCATGACTACTTCGTGGCGATCGAAGGCAAGACCGCTGCGTTGATGTCCGCGAGTTGTCGCATGGGTGCGATGACGGCCGGGCTCTCGTCCGAAGAGACCGAAGCGCTCGCGGAGTTCGGGCGATGCTTTGGCATGGTGTACCAGTTGCGCGACGACATCTTGGACCTCATCGCGACCAACAACCAGTTGGGCAAGCCCGCCGGCCAGGACCTCGCCGAAGGTGTCTACAGCCTGCCCACGCTCTACGCGCTGCGCGACTCGCGTCAGGCCGATGAGCTCTCGTCGCTTCTTGGTCGTCCCCTCGAGGATGACGAGCGCGAACACGCGCGCAAACTCGTCGTCGCCACCGACGGCATCGATCGCACGGTGTTGGCGGCGAACCGGTTCCTCGCCGACGCGCACCGCGCGATCGCCGTGTTGCCGAGTGCCAAGTTGCGCGTGGGCTTCACTGCGCTCATCTCGTCGCTCCTCGAAGACCTACCGAACTAGCGCTGCTCCGGCTTCAGGGTCGGAAAGGCGATGACCTCTTTGATCGTGGATTCGTTCGCGAAGATCGCCGCGAGGCGGTCCATCCCCAGACCCAGGCCGGCCGTGGGGGGCAGGCCCCACTCGAGCGCCATGATGTAGTCCTCGTCGATCGGCATCGTCTCATCTTCGCCCTCGGCCGCCAGGCGCGCCTGGTCCTCGAACCGCTCGCGCTGTTCGACTGGATCGATGAGTTCTGAGAAGCCGTTCGAGATCTCCCGGCCGGCCCCGTAGGACTCGAAGCGTTCGGTGACCTCACTGTCGCGCCGGTGCCGGCGCGCGAGGGGCGAGATCTCAACCGGATACTCGGTGACAAACGTGGCGTCCCACAGCGACTCTTCGGCCAGGTTCTCGAATAGTTCGGCCACGAGGCGGCCCGGACCCCATGACTCGTGCACGTCGATATCGCGATCGCGCAGTAGGCCGGCCAAGCTCTTCGCGGGGCGTGTGCACTGAGATATCTCGTCCCACCGCCTCGCTGGCGAGTTCGGCCATGGGGCGTCGTGCCCAGGGAGTCCGAAACGAGATGGGCCGGCCTTGATACTCGAACTCGGTCGTGCCCAGCACGTCGGTTGCCACCCCGGCGACAAGCTCTTCGGTGAAGGACATCATGTCCTCGAAGTCCCAGTAGGCGGCGTAGAGCTCGAGCATCGTGAACTCCGGGTTGTGCCGGGGGCTCAGCCCCTCATTGCGAAAGACCCGGCCGAGCTCAAAGACCCGCTCGAATCCCCCGACCACCAAACGCTTGAGCCAGAGTTCGGGCGCGATGCGCAGGTAAAAGTCGGCGTCTAGGGCGTTGTGGCGCGTGATGAACGGTCGCGCCGCGGCGCCGGAGGCGATCGAACCCAGGATGGGTGTTTCGACTTCCACAAAGCCTTGGGCCCAACAGCGTTCGCGCACCGCTCGAATCATGTCGCTGCGCAAGCGCAGCGAGCGCCGAGAGGACTCATTCGCCCACAGGTCCGCCTCGCGGTGGCGGTAGCGCAGGTCGAAGTCGGCGATGCCCGCCCACTTGTCGCCGAAGTTGCGCACCGCTTCGGCGAGGCGCACCCACGTCGACACCTTGACCGAGAGCTCGCCGCGCTTGGTGCGCACGACCTCGCCTTCAACCCCCACCCAGTCGCCGAGGTGCAGCTTGGTGAACTCGTCGAATCGCTCGGCCGTACTCTCCAGCGCGAAGAGTTGGATCTCGCCGGACGAATCACGCATGGTGGCAAAGGCCAGTTTGCCCTGGCGACGCAGCAGGACGATGCGCCCCGCCACGTGAACGACCTGACCCGACTCTTCGCCGTCCTTGAGGTTCCCAAACGTCTCGTGCAGTGACGCGGCGTAGGCGTCGTGGGCGAACTCGTACGGCGTGGTCACGTGGTCTCTTTCGAAAAATTCCTTTCATGCACGATACGCAATCCGTGCAGGGTCAACCACGGTTCGATAATCCGCACGTACTTCGTGTGGGGGGCGATGAGACCAGCGAGACCACCCGTGCCGATGACGGTGGCGTCGCCGAGCTCGTCGAGAATCCGTTCGACCATGCCATCCACCTGCGCGGCGAAGCCGTACAGCACCCCACTTTGAATCGATTCACCCGTCGAGCGACCGATGACCGAACGCGGCCGCACCAACTCCACCGAGCGCAGCGCCGACGCGTGGGTATAGAGCGCTTCGAGCGAGATCGCCACCCCCGGCGCGATCGCGCCGCCCAGGTACTCACCCTTGGCGCTGATGACGTCAAAGACGGTGGCCGTGCCCATGTCGACCACGATCGCCGGACCCGGGTAGAGGTCGAAAGCACCGACGGCGTCGGCCACGCGATCCGCGCCCACCTCGCGCGGGTTCTCGTAGAGAATCGGCATGCCGGACTTGGTGCCCGGGCCCATCACGGTGAGCGGAAGATCCGAGAACCAGCGACCCGCCATGCGCCGCAGCTGGGTCGTCACCGACGGGGCGGAGGAACAGATCGCGATTTCACTCACCGTGGACTTAAGGTCCAGACCCTCAAGATCCAGCAGTTGCGTCAAGGTCATGGCGTGTTCATCGGGCGTGCGGTCCAAGACGGTCGAGGTGCGCCAGTGATACGCGAGACCGTGCTCGTCGCTCGCGCGCGCGAAGCCCATCGCCTCGGGCGACTCCTCTTCGGCCTCGCCAAACAGTCCGACCAACGTCTCGGTGTTACCCACGTCCATCGCGAGAAGCATCAGTTGCTCACCACGCTGACCGGTCCATTGTCGAGCAAACGTACACCCTCGACGAAGCCCGCCATGAGGGCGCGCCGAGGGCCCGCTTCGGCGTCGCTGGTGGGTTCAAGAGTGGAGGGATCCACCACGTCGGCGTAGGCGACCTCGATGCCCGAGTCGTCGAGAATCGTACGCATCGTCGAGCGCAATGTACTCGCGCGCGCGCTGGTCGTCGCCACGTAGGACAGGGCGCGCGAGAAGCCCAGAGCCCGCCGCCGGCCGTCGGGTGAGAGTCGGACGTTGCGACTCGAGAGCGCCAGCCCGTCGGGATCGCGCACGATGGGACAGCCCACGACCTCGACATCAAAGCCCAGGTCGCGCACGAGGTGTTGCACGACGACCAACTGCTGGAAGTCCTTCTCGCCGAAGAACGCCCGGCACGGCCCGGTCACCGCCAAAAGCTTGGTGACGACACTGGCGACTCCATCGAAGTGCCCCGGTCGGCCCGAGCCTTCGAGGACGTCACCGATACCGGGCACCGACACCGTGGTCGGGGTGCAGTTCGGATAGACGGGCCACATCTCTTGCAGCGTGGGAACGACCAGGCAGTCGACGCCGCTCTCGTTGGCGATTTCACGATCGCGTTCGAGCGTGCGCGGATAGTGCGCGAGGTCGCTCTCGTCGGCGAACTGACGAGGGTTCACAAAGACCGTGGCGAGCACCACGTCGCAGGACTCGCGGGCCGCACGAAAGAGCGACTCGTGACCTCCGTGTAGCGCGCCCATCGTGGGCACGAGACCGACGCGCCGTCCCGCGCGGCGCTCGTCGCTGGCGTACGCGCGCCACGCGTCGATCGACGTCAGTTCAATCACGTAGCAGAAGGCTGACGACGCCGCTCGGCGAGTTCGAACGCTGCTCGGGCGAGTGCCACGTAGGTGGCGCGCTCGCTCTCGGGGATGGCGGCAAGATGGGCATCGATGGTCGCAAAGTCTGAGCGCGACGCCGGGCCAGTGAGAGCGCGCGAGGCTCCGCGCTCTTCGACGTCACTCAAGGCCTGGTGGATGAGGGGGACAAAGTCGTCAAAGGTGAGACCGGCCGCCTCCGCCAAGACCTCTACGTGTCCCATCAGTGCAACCAGGTGATTGGCCGCAACCGTGGCGGTCGCGTGGTAGGCCGCGCGCTGGTCGTCGCGCAGACGAATCACCCGCCCCTCGAGGGAGGCCACGATGTCGTTGACCACGTCGTCGCCACCGACGCTGAAGAGCGCCCCGCGCAAGCGCGCCGCTCCCACGTCCTTCGAGGACAGGACCACCAAGGGATGCACCAGCCCGGCGCGCGGGTGGCGCGCCAGCTCGCTCAGCCCGCGCGATCCCGCGACGTGAAGCACCACGCGACTCTCGAGTGGTTCGAGTTCCCCGGCGACCTCGGCGATGGCGTCGTCGGGCACACACAGCATGACGACCTCGGCATCACCGATGGCCTCGAGTTCGTCGTGATGTACGAGACGAACCGCGTGGCCAGCGTCACTCAGAGCGGTGCCAAATGACGTGCCCGCGCGCCCCGCGCCCACAATGGCGATGTTCATGTCTGGCTCCATTTCCCGTTCCGGCCCCGAGGGTGCCGTTCGGTCACTAGCGCAACGAAGAAAGTGTACCGAGTTTGACGACGGAACCTGTCGCAGCGGCCAACTGGTCGGCACTCACGAGGTTCGGGGCCAACTCGGCCAGCGGCACCAAGACGAACGAACGCTCGAACATCCGAGGATGAGGCACGATCAGTTCCGGGAGATTGAGGCTCTCGCCACCGACCAACAAGACGTCAACGTCCAACGTGCGTGGGCCCCAGTGCACCTCGCGCGTACGACCGGCGTCCTCTTCGGCACGCATCGCGCGCTCCAGCAACTCTCGGGCACTCTCGCGAGTGGACAGTTCCATCACAAGGTTCCAGAAGTTCTCCTGGTCCACTCCCCCGACCGGCTCGGTCTCGTAGACCGACGAGAGGCGATACTCGTCATCTCGAGCGAGCGTGCCGATCGCACCCGCCAAGTGCGCGTGACGATCGCCGACGTTGGAACCGAGCGACAGGTACGCGACGCGCACTAGTGGCGCGTCACCGTACAGCGCACGCCGACGGTGGCGACGTCCTCGGGCACGGGCGGGCGCAGCTTGCGCACCGCGACCGTGACCTCGTCGATCTCGTCGTCGAAGGCGAGCACCTCGCGCGCCACGCGGTAGGCCAACGTCTCGAGCAGCAGGAACTCACCATCGCGCGCCACTCGCGTGGCCAGGGCGAGTATCTCGGCGTAGTTCGTCGTCTCGGCGAGGTCGTCGCTCATCGACGCCGCCTCGAACGCTCGCACGATGTCGATGTCGAAGGCGAGCGGTTGCGCGCGGTCGCGCTCTTCGGCCAAGACTCCCACGACCGCGCCCACGCGCAGCTCGCGCAGCTCGATGACGTCACTCATGTGGTTCGTCTTCGGGCAGATCCATGAGCACCGAGCGTCCATCGGGACCGATCGAGCGCTTAAAGAGTCGCTCGACGAGGGCGATGGATGCGGGCACCGTCGCCACCTTTTGACTCCACACCAGATAGCCCGCGACAACCCCGAGCAGACGATCCGAAACTTCGTCGCCGTGCAACAACACGGTCGTGTTGTTCTCCATACAGTGAGCGACGTCGTGATAGCAGGCGTCGAGCACTTCTTTCTGGTGCGCGCCGCCACGCAGCGCGTAGTGGCTCGCGCTCAGTCCGTGCTCGAAGTAGGCGCTGGCGTTTTGCATGCTCGGCAGGATCGAGATGACCCGGCCGAAACCCTGGTGCTTGAGCCACAGCAGCTCTTCGTCGCGACGCACCTGGCGATGAACGGTGGTTGAGCCCCCCGGACGCTCCGAGACCGCCAAGATCCCCTTGTAGACCCAGGTAAAGCCGCGCGGCTCAATGCCCGCTGCCCACTTACCCTTCACGGTGTCAAGACCTCGGTGCGCGGAACCAGCAAGTCTCGCAGCTGTACTGTCTCTCGAACGTCGTGCACGCGGACCATACTGACACCTTGGACCAGGGCCCAGGCTTCCGTCGCTAGTGACGCCTCCAGGCGCTCGCCCACGTCGAGGGTCGCGCGACCAAGCTGACGCAAGAAACTCTTGCGACTGGTGCCGATGAGCACACCCGCGCCGTGGCGATTGGCCAGTTCCACGAAGTGATCGCAGTGAGCAAGCAACGTCAGATTGTGCTCGACGGTCTTGCCAAATCCGATGCCGGGGTCGAGCCAGAGGCGCTCGACGCCCACGCTTCGAGCGTGCTCGGCCACGTCCGAGAGAAACTCACCGATCTCAGCCAGCACGTCGTCGTAGTGCGGGTTGTCCTGCATGACGCGCGAGTCGCCTTGACGGTGCATGGCGACGTAACCCACACCGGCTTCGCCCGCCACGCCGGCGAGACTCGCCGAGACGTCGTTGAGCACGCTCGCCCCGGCGTCAATCGCCGCGCGCGCGACCGACTCTTTTTGCGTGTCGATCGAGACGGGACCAAGTTGGGCCAGGGCGGCCACCACTGGTACGACGCGGCGAATCTCTTCGTCGACGTCGACCGGCTCGGCTCCCGGGCGCGTGGACTCACCGCCCACGTCAACGATGTCCGCACCCTGAGCGAAGTGCTCGCGACCGCGTGCGATCGCCTCCTCGGCAATGAGCGTGCGTGAGAAGGGAACGAAGGAGTCGGGCGTCACGTTCACGATGCCCATGACCTGGGGCCTCAGCGCCACGTCGACCTTCGTTGGTGGATGTACTGCAGGGCCTCGGCGCGGGTCTTGGCGTCGTCGCGGAAGATCCCTCGCACGGCCGAGGTGACCGTAGTCATGCCGTCCTTCTTCACTCCGCGCATCGACATGCAAAAGTGTTCGGCCTCAATGACGACGATCGACCCTCGAGGTTGCAGTTCGCGTTCGATCGTGTCCACGATCTCGGTGGTCATGCGCTCTTGGACCTGGAGGCGTCTCGCGTAGCCCTCAACGACGCGCGCCAGTTTCGACAGGCCGGTGATGCGCCCACTGTCGCCGGGGAGATACGCGACGTGGGCCACGCCGACGAAGGGCACAAGGTGGTGCTCGCACAGCGAGGTAAAGGGTATGTCGCGCACCATGACCATCTCGTCGTGACCGATCTCAAATCCCACGCGCAGGTGCTCGCCCGGATCTTTCTCAACCCCCTTGAAGAGCTCGGCGTACATCTCGGCCACCCGACGCGGAGTCTCGAGCAGTCCCTCGCGCTCGGGGTCGTCGCCGATGGCTGCCAGAAGCTCACGGATCAGCTCTTGGACCCTTGGCTGGTCGACCACGTTAGGCCTCGCCGATGAAGGTGTAGATCGCGTCCAGGTTGCGATAACGCTCGGCCACGTCGAGGCCGTATCCCACGACGAAGTCGGCGGGAATCGTGAAACCCACGTACTTGAGAGACTGCTCGCACGCGCTGTTCGCCCTCCTTGAGCAACAGCGCACAGACCTCCAAACTCGCGGGCGAGCGCGCACCGAGGTACTGGCGCAGGTAGTTGAGGGTGAGGCCCGAGTCGACGACGTCCTCGACGATCAGCACGTCGCGGTTCGTCAGGTCAACGTCGAGGTCCTTGACGATACGCACGACACCGCTGGTCTTGGTGGCGGCACCATACGAGGAGACCGCCATGAAGTCGACCTCCACCGGCAGTTCAATGGCCCTCATGAGGTCGGACATGAAATTGATCGCGCCCTTGAGGACGCCCACGAGCAACGGGGGCTTCTCGGCGTAGTCGCGCGTGATTTGAACCCCGAGATCACAGACCCGCTCACGCAACTCCGTGGCCGAGACGACCACCTCGCCCAGTACGCCCTTGGCCCAGGTTGCGGTGAAATCGTCGGGAGAGTGCCTATCCATGTCAGGTCAGCGTAGTGGAGTCGCCTTCGAGCGCGAGGCGCTGTGACGTGCGCGAGAGCCGCCGTCCACCCTCGAGTTCGACGGCGACAACCTCCCCGTCGATCACGCGCAGCGCTCGCTCGATCTCCGCGCTGCTGGGCGGATGACGCTCGCCGAGGTCATCACGACGAGCGAGCTTGGCCCGCAGCCAGCGCCGTAGACGCGCGCGCGGCCAGTCGCGAAGTTCGCGACAGTCCACGTCGGCGATATTGCGAGCCAGGTCGTCCTTCAGCAGTTCACCCAGCCACTCGCGATCATCAGAGAGAACCTCGGCCTGACGTGCGAGCAGCGGCACCACGTCGCGCTCGGCCACGTCGTTGAGCAGCGGCAGGAGTTGATGACGCACCCGGTTGCGCCGATAGGCGAGATCGTCGTTCGACTCGTCGACGCGTGCGACCAGACCGCGCGCCGCAACGTACTCAGCAAGGGCCGTGCGGCGCAGGCCCAGTAGGGGCTTGGTCGAGTCGTTCACCAGGGGCGAGAGTCCGTCGACGCCCGCGCCGCGCAACATATTGAGCAGAACCGTCTCGGCGAGGTCGTCCATCGTGTGGCCGGTCAACGTTCCTTCCGGCAACACCCGGCGCCGTTCCGCGCGAGCGCGCGCTTCGAAGTTGGGCCCGGCTTCGACGAGAACGTCGTGGACGCTGACCGGCACACCAAGTGCGTTCGCGACTTCGACCACGTACTGGGCGTCGGCCGAACTGTTGGCACGGGCGTGGTGATCGACGTGGTGCACGTGCACGTCCAGTTGCGCGTCGAGCGCGAGCAGGAGGAGCCCGAGTGAGTCCGATCCGCCCGAGACGGCGAGATCTGCGTGTGTTCCGGGAGGCGCAAAGCGGCACGCGAGAAGGAGGTCGGCGCTCGTCACGCCCTTAGGTTATGCACCCACTAACGCGGGAGCCTCCGTGCGCGACGGAGCGCTGCGAGAACGTCGACCATAGGCCCGGCGCCACCACGCGAAGAGTCGACCCGCGATGAACCAGGCGGCGCTGAAGGTGCCGACCCAGAACCCCACCGGCCAGTTCGTCGTGAACGAACACGCCAGCGCTCCCCAAATGGTGACGAGAGCAAGAACCACCGAGAGCGCCATTGCCACGAGCGCTCGATCGCTAAAGGACCGCGCCGCGGCAGGGGGTCCGATCATCAGCGTGAAGATCAGCAGCGCGCCCACGACCGGCACCGTCATGGTGGTAGCACAGGCCAGGATCACCAGAAAGATGAGCTCCAGTCGCTCGGGCTTCAGTCCTTGGGCGGCCGCGATCTCCGGGGCGATCGACGACATCAGCAAGGGCCGGTAGAAGAACGCGACCGCCCCGACGCACACCACGCCCAGGCCGATCACCGGCCAGAGCTGACTCGTGCTGACGCCCAGAATCTCTCCGAAGAGCAACGAGAAGATGGCCGGTTCGTACTCCGTGCTCTGGCTGATGAACGCCGCGCCCAGGGCCAACATCATCATCAGCGCGAGCGCGGTGACAGCGTCGGCTCGTCCGCGCCGCGACAACGTGGCGATGCCGAGGGCGGCGGCCAGCGAAAAGACGCCCAGTCCTATAAGAGGGTTGACCGCGATCAAGTTCGCTCCCGCCGCGCCAGCAAAGGCGCCGTTCGGAATGGCGTGCGCGGCAAAGGCCGAACCGCGCATCACCACGAAGAACCCGACCACCCCCGCGACGACGGCGACCACGGACCCGATCACCCACGCGTTCACCATGAAGCTCGAGAACATCAGTGGATCCTCTGCGTGGCGAGCGAGGCCTGAGAGTTCGGCTGCCGACGCTGCGTGGGTAGACCCGAGAGTAGGTATCCCACGAAGACCAGGGCGACGATGAAGAAACTGACTGGTAGACCCTGGCTCGACGGAAACCAGTAGTAACTGTCGTAGGCGAGAGTGATGCCCAGCCACGTCGCCACCACGCCCCAGAGTGTGGCGACCACCAGGGTGGCGCGCAGGTTGGTCGTTACGCGAAGCGCCGCCGCGGCGGGACCAATCAGCAACGCCGTCGAGAGGATCGAGCCGATCGCAATCGACGACAGCCCGACCGAGATAGCCAGAGTGAGCATGAAGAGCACGCCGATGAGCCGAACGCGAATACCGCGAGCCGCCGCGAGGTCAGGACTCACCGAACTCAGCAGCAACGGCCGGTAGATGACGAACAGAACGCACAGCGTGAGCGCGCTCAGGACCGCGACGAGTGGGATCGTCGAGGAACTCAGGGTGAAGATGGATCCGAAGAGAATCTGCTGGCTCACCCCGGTCGCGGCACTCTTCGTGGTATCGAGATACAAGAACAGCGCAGAGAGTCCCGTCGCGAATCCGAGAACCACGCCCGTGGCGATGTCGCGCCCTCGCAGACGCTCGACGCCCACGAGCTCCATCGCCCCGGCGCCGATCACCCCGGCGCTGAGGAATCCCACGAGGGGGCTCGCACCGTAGAAGAACGCGCCCGAGCCACCGGTCGTGGCCACGTCGGTCAGCGCGTGCCCGGCAAAGGACTGGCCACGCACGACGGTAAAGACCCCCACGATCGCCGACACGATCGCACTGACCGCTCCCACCACGAGGGCGACGTGCACCGGGCTGCTCGAAAAGAACCCGGGCTCGAAGATGACGTGCACAGCTAGTTGACGGTCAACGTCGAGTGCTCAGGAATCTGCGCGTCGTCTTGACCGGGTTCGGTCACCACCAGCACGCGCCCGTGCAACTTGATGACGTCCACGTGCTGTCCGTACAGCGCACTTAAGACATCCGAGCGAACGACTTCGTCGGTGGTGCCGCTCGCGGCCCGGCCGTTGGTCAGATAGACGATTCGATCCATGACGGGAAGCAAAGCGTTCATCTCGTGAGCCGAGAGAAGCACCGCGACGTGGTGATCGTTTGCTACGCGATGCAGCAGCGAGACGATCTCCTGGACGCTCTTGGGGTCAAGGTTCGCCAGCGGCTCGTCGAGCAACAACAGTGCGGGCTCACTCGCGAGCGCGTGCGCGATCATGACGCGCTGCTGCTCGCCGCCCGAGAGACTCCCCACGCGACTGTTCGCAAATCGCAGGGCGTCCACGTCGTCGAGAATCTGTTCGACCCGCTCGCGTTCAGCCGCCGTCCGTCGTGAAAACCCGTATCGGTCGGCATCAAGGCCAAGGGCGACGAAATCGCGCGCGCGCAGGGGCACGTCGGGATCGAGCACGACCTTCTGGGGAACGTACCCGAGGGCGTGACTCCCTTTGGTGCGCGCTGCACCGAGGATGCGGATCTCGCCACCGTTCAGACGCTGAAGCCCGAGGATCGCGCGCAGCAGTGTGGTCTTGCCCACGCCGTTGGAACCGATCAGCCCCGTGAACTCGCCTCGACGCACCTCGAAACTGACGTCGTCGAGAATCGTGCGCCCACCCAGCACCACCTTGACGTGCTCAACATCCAGGACCGGTATCTCGTCGCTCATAGTTTCTCCGTGGAGTGCTGGGAGACGACCGCCGCTTCAATCGCCTTCACTTCCGCCAGCATCCAGGTCTGATAGGTGTACCCGGGGGTGGGCATCGTTTCGTACACGCCCACGACCGGAACGTGGGCTGATACCGCCGTTTGGCGAATCGACGACGTGAGGGCATCCACGACTTGCTCGTTGTAGCAGAAGAGTTTGACCTCGTGCTTGGTGAAGAAGCTGTCTTCGAGTGTGACGTCCTCGGGCGCGGGATCCACGCCATTCATGATGTCGGCTTGAAACACGAACGGGGTGAGGATCTTGGCCCCCATGGCCTGGAGTAGATAGTCAGCGACCGGCTCAGTGACCGCCACCGGCGTGCGGGGGTGGTGCAACTTGAACGCGGCGATGGCGCTCAGCCACGGCTGGAGCGATGCGTCGAATGTCGCGAGGTTGGCCTTGAAGTACGCCGCGTGGGTGGGCGCGAGTTTGTCGAGGGCCTTGACCATGGCTGTGGCGACGGCCGGCATGGTCGTGGGTTTGTACCACAGGTGCGGATTCGATGTATCGGTGGGCAGGCCCAGCACGTCTTGGACGACGATGACCTTGCGCTTCGCGTTGGGCGAGGCCGCTTCGATGTTGTTCATAAAGCTGTCGTACCCCACCCCGTTCTGGACGATCAGTTGGGCACTCGCCACCTCTTCGGCGACGCTGGCGCTGGCCTCAAAGGTGTGGGGGTCGGTGTTGGGGTTGTTCAGGATCGACGAGACCGACACATATTTCCCGCCGATCTGGGCGAGGACGTTGGCGTACTCGTTCTCCGCCCCAATCGCGACGATCACGTGGGACGAACTCGCTCCCGAAGGCGCCGTCACCAGGGATCCCAGGGACAGGATGAGAGCGGCGACTCCTCCGACCAAGAGTCTTTTCGATGAGATTTGGTGCGTCATCATTCCAGCGTAGAATGAGACTGAGTCCCATTACAACTGAGACGGTTCGAGAGGAGACCGACGTGAGCATCGCTACTGGGGCGCACCACCCCGCCGACGCGTCACACTCGGACCTACATGAACTGGTGGAGGTTCACCTGCGCCGTATTGACCAGCGCTACACCACGGGGCGCCAGGCGGTCGTCGAACTTCTCGCCACGAGTGGACGGCCTCTCAGCATCTCGGACATCGCCCGCGCGATTCCCGACGTACCGCGCAGTTCGGCCTACCGACACTTGTCAGATCTTCAAGACGCCGGCGTCGTGCGACGCATCGCGGCCAACGACGAGTTCGCACGTTTCGAGCTGGCTGAAGACCTCACGCACCATCATCACCACCTGCTGTGCTCGCTGTGCGGGCGAGTCATTGACGTGACACCGACGAGCGACTTCGAGCGCACGGTCAGCGCGATGGTTGATGAGCTCACCCAGCAACAGGGCTTTCGGGCAACCTCGCATGCCCTCGACGTGATTGGACACTGCGCCTCGTGCCACGAGAAGTAATCCTGATCGCCCAACGGCGGGGGCAGCTCACGGTCTATCCCGCACCGAATTTGGCCGCCATCGGTGTCGACGCCTTTGTCACGGACCGCTTTGGCGGAGTCAGCACGGGACCGTATGACTCGCTCAACCTGGGCGAGCACGTCGGCGACCGCAAGGATCACGTGAGTGAAAACCGCTCGCGCGTGGCTGACGCCGCTGGCGTGGAACTGGACCGCTTTGTCACGGTTCGCCAAGTGCACGGCGATCGCGTACTCGATGCCGCGCACGCGTCATCGAGCGACGAGGCCGACGCCTTGGTGAGCGATGATTCCTCGCTCGCGATCGCCATGTTGGTTGCGGACTGTGTTCCCCTGGTGCTCGCCGATGAGTCGTCGGGGAAGGTCGCGGTCGTGCACGCTGGGTGGCGCGGACTAGCGGCTGGTGTGATCGCGCGCACGCTGGACGTGCTCTCGGCCGTCGACACACACGTCTTTATGGGTCCGTCGATATCCAAGGAGGGCTACCAGGTTGGCCCCGAGGTGGCCGAGCCGTTCGCGCACATTGAAGGCGCCCTGTTCGCCGATGGTGGAGATCGGTCACGACTCGATCTTCGGCTCGTCGCGACTCGGCAACTGATCGACGCCGGGGTCACAGAGGATCGCATCGCGCTGAGTCGCGAGGTGACCGACGGCGGTGCGGTGTTCTTTAGCGATCGCGCACAACGGCCGTGCGGACGCTTTTCGGTGGTGGCGAGGCGAGCCGTAGCATGAGGTCGGCCATGAGCGAGACAGTTACTCCACGGCGAGCCGAGTTGTTCCGTTACGTCGGACTTAGTCTCGATGAGACGACCGTGCGGGGCACCTACGAGGTGGACGGACGCACCTTTACCGAAACGGCGGAGTTTGAAGGCGTCGCAAACCTGAACACGCCAGCCGTGCGCGCGGTGGCCGAACTGTGGTTCCTCCTGGCGGGGCTCTCGTATTACAAGACCGGTGCCGCCCAACGCATCGACGCGGGCTCCACACCGCTCGGCGTCGCGGGACGTCGCCTGCTGGAAGGGGCCCTGCGAGACGGACTGGGCGAGTTTTCCTATCGCAACGACCTGCCCCTGGGCGACGTCAGCATCGAGGGAGGTGGCTCGGTCACCGAGATCCCCGCAAGCCTCGACACGCAGCGGGTCCTCGTTCCCTTTGGCGGAGGCATCGACTCGGTGGTCACCGTGGAGTCGCTCTCGCCCGACCTCGAGGCATCGCTATTCATCGTGAGTCCCTCGACGGGTCGCTTCGCGCCGCTGGAGGCAACCGCCGCCCAAACTGGATTGCCGATTGTGCGAGCGACGCGCCACCTCGATAAGCAACTCCTGGCCGGTGATGACAAGTTCTTTAACGGCCACGTTCCGGTGACCGCGATGCTCACGTTGCTGTGCGCTATGGCGGCCGTGGCCTCGGGCCGCGGTGGCGTGGTGATGAGCAACGAGCACTCTGCCTCGATACCCAACCTTGAGTGGTCCGGTCGTGAGGTCAATCACCAGTGGAGCAAGTCCCTCGCCGCCGAAGTCCTCGTCGCCGACGCCCTCAGCGAGCGACTGGGCGATCAACTCACGGTTGCGAGCTTCTTGCGCGCCCGCAGTGAGATTTGGGTCGCGCAAGTCTTCAGTCAACTCCCTGGGTACCATCACGTCTTTCGCAGCTGTAACCGAGCCTTTCGCCAAAACGTCGAAGAGCGCGCAGGTTCGTGGTGCGGTGAGTGCGACAAGTGTCTGTTCATCAACCTGGTTCTGGCGCCGTACCTGCCGCGAGCCACGTTGCGAGAGATGTTCGGCCACGAACCGCTGAGCGATGCCGCTCGCGACGAGCAGTTGCGCGTGTTGGTGGGACTGGGCGCCGAGGCGAAACCTTTCGAGTGCGTCGGCGACCCCGACGAGAGCGCGGTCGCCTTGAGGAAGGTCAGCCACATGGACGAATGGCGCGACGTACCGCGACTCGTCGAGATCGCACGGGACACCTCACCATCACGCAGTTTCGACGAGCTCCTCGAACCGCAAGGGACCGATCGTGTTCCAGCCCACTGGCTTCGCTGACCTCGCCGGGCGGCGTGTCGGCATCTTTGGCTACGGCATCGAAGGTCGCGCCGCGGTGGACTTGCTGCGCGACACGGCCGAGTTGGTCATCGTCGATGACGTCGAGGGATTGGGCGACGACGTGCTTGTCACCGATCACGGCGGTCTCGAAGCTCTCTTCACCTGCGACGTGGTGCTGAAGAGTCCCGGTATTCCCCGGCGCCGTGCGGACGTCCTCGAACTCGAGGACTGCGGAGTGGGCGTGACGTCGGCGTTGAACCTCTGGCTCCACGACATTGATCGCGATCGCGTCGTCGCCATCACTGGGACCAAGGGCAAGTCGACGACGACCGCTCTCATCACCTTCTTTCTCACCTGCCTCGGCGAGACGGCGCAGCGCCTGGGCAACATCGGTCGCGCGCCCTACGATCCCGCGGTCGACACCTCGAGCGGCTGGCTGGTACTTGAAGTGTCGAGCTTCCAGATCGTCGATCTGGACGTCGCCCCGCGTGTGGTGGTGGTGACGTCGCTGGGCGAAGACCACATCGACTGGCACGGCTCGCTGGAGCAGTACCGTCGCGACAAGCTCTCGCTCACCCGCGCCGAGGGGGTGCACCGCACGCTGGTGGCTGATGCGCCGACCTTGCACGAACACGAAAGCGAGATCGGGGGCGAGTTGATCTACGTCGCGAGCGACGTGACACAACTAGCGAGTGCACTCGGGCTCATCGGCGAGCACAACGACTCCAACGTGGCTCTGGCTCTCGCCGCGGTCGCCAACCTCACCGGGACGGACGAGCCCGCAGTGCGTGAGCTCGTGCGCGCTCGCGCCAGTGAGTTCGAACCACTCTCGGGTCGTCTCACGCTCGCCGCTCACGAGCGCAGTGACGGCACGACCGTGCGCTACGTCGACGATGGTCTCGCCACTTCCGTGCTGCCAGCACTGGCGGCGTTGGACGTCTTTCGCGACGAGCCCCTCGCTCTCATTGCGGGGGGCTTTGATCGCGGCGTCGACTACGAAGAGCTCGCGGTTGCGCTGTGCGCACGAGAGTGCGACACGACTCTCATCACGATGGGCAACGCGGGTCTTCGCATCAGCGACGCGGTGGCCCAGCACTGCCACGACGTCACCCAGCACGCTGCCACCTCCATGGACGAGGCCGTGCATCTGGCGCGTGCCTCGTTGACCCAGGGCGGTGTCGTGCTGCTCTCGCCGGCCGCTCCCAGTTTTGATCAGTATCGAAACTGGGAAGAGCGATCGGCCGACTTCACGCGCATCGTGCGCGCACTCGTCGACAAAAGTTCCTAGAAAGTATTCGCGCCTCGCGACAGGGACTTAGACAGACGACGATTTCAGTGATTCTCGTCTCACGGCAGAGTCCGTGTTGATGAAGGAGACAGTGTGAGCGATCACGACCCGAACCCCAGCCATACGTTCCGCGCCTTTCGTGGCGCATCGGCAACACTTCGCATGGTTCTACTCATCGTCTTTGCCATCGTCATCGCGGCCGTCGCCTTCGTCGGCGAAACGCTCGGTCACTCACGCTCGCCGTCCGGGGCCGCGACCATCACGGTGACCGGCTCGGGCACCGTCACCGGAACGCCCAACACCGTCAGCTTTCAGATCGGCGTCTCGACGACCGCTTTGACGGCGAACGAGGCCCTCGCCGAGAACAACCAGAAGACAGCTGCCTTAGAAGCCACGATGCTGAAGAACGGCATCACCAAAAAGAACTTGCAGACGTCGGGACTCAACATCTACGACAACACCAACTCGGCGGGCGCCATCATCAACTTCACGGCCGAGGACGACCTCAACGTCACGTCGCACGACATCGCCAAGGTGGGTACCGCCATCGACGCCGCGGCCAAGGCGGTCGGCAACGGCATCCAACTGAGCGGCATCACGTTTTCGATCTCGAACCAGTCGAAGTACCTCGCGGCCGCCCGGGCTCGCGCCATCCGTAACGCCCACACCGAGGCGACGCAGATCGCCAAGGGTGGCGGCACGACGGTGGTCGCCATCGTGAAAGTCATCGATCAAGAGAACACCGGGTCGACGGGCATCGTCTACCCCTTCAGCGAGTTCGCGAGTGCGGCGAGCCCGAACAAGGTGCCGGTGCAGGCCGGATCGCAGTCGATCAACGTCCACGTGGAAGTGGTGTACAGCCTCGCCAGCTAGACGACTTCGAGAACTTTCTCACTCTCGGGAGTCAGAGGAAGATCGGCGACCTCGTCTTCGGTGGCTGCACGCTTGCCCAGGTGACGACGGTTGAGGAGTCCGTTCGCCACGGCGACCGTCAGGCCAACGATGAAGATGATCGTGCCAAAGCACAGCACCTGAGGCGGCAGGCCAACCTTCGCCGCTCCGTAGACGAAGAGCGGGAACGTGACAGTCGAACCGGCTACGAAGCTCGTGATCACGTAGTCATCGATCGACATGGCAAAGGCCATCAGACCCGCCGCCAACAACGCCGGCCACAGCAGAGGCAGCGTCACGCGAGTAAAGGTGGTGAACGGCCCCGCCCCTAAGTCGCGCGCTGCGTCTTCGATCGAGGTATCCATGCCCGACAGATCGAGCTTGGACCACGACCACCACGTACGCCACGTTGAAGGCAATGTGCGCGATCAGGATCGTCAGCAGGCCGGTGTTGAGATTGATCGAGAGAAAGAATGAGAGCGACGCCGCACCCACCACGATTGAGGGGGCGGCGATGTCGGCAAAGACCATGGAACTGATGATCCCCTTGAGCCAGAACCGATACCGCGCGAGCGCCATCGACAGCGGTGTGCCGATCGCGACCGAGATCAACGCGGAGATGACTGCTACCTCGATGGAAGTCACGAAGGCGTGCGTCAAGCCGTCGACCTGGGTGAGATTCCGATACCAGTAGGTCGTAAAGCCGTACCAGGTAAAGGTGATGCGACTGGTGGGCGTGGCGTTGAAGCTGTAGAGGATCATCACGACGATCGGTACGAATGTGATGGCGATGATTAGCCAGTAGAAGCCCGCCAGCCACGGGCTGTGCTTGCGACGATCGAAACCGCGTTCGCTGTTGGCCATCACTACACCAAGTTCTCGATGTTCTGAGTGCCAAAGACTCGGGCGTAGATGAACATGATGACGCCGAGCACCACCATCAGCGCCGTCGACAGGGCGGCGGCGACGTTGAACTGCTGGTTCGTGAGATAGGAGTCCTGGATTGCTTGACCGATGGTGTACGTGTTGACCCCACCGAGCAGCGACGAGACGACCGGGTCACCCACGGTGGTGATGAACACCAAGAGGATGCCAGCAAAGATGCCCGCGCGTGAGAGCGGCAGCACGACGCGCAAGAAGACTTGCCGGCCGTTGGAGTACAGGTCCCGCGCCGCTTCAAGGATTCGACCATCCACGCGCTCCAGGGCGACGTAGATCGGCAGCACCATGAAGGCGAGGTTGTTGTAGACGTCCCCGCCGATCACCGCGTTCGAGGTACCCAGGATGTGGAAATTCGTGGATACCAGGTGCATGTCGCGCAGAGCCGTGATGACGATGCCCTGGTTCGAGAGTACAAAGGACCACATGTCGATGCGGATGACGAAGGACACGAAGAATGAGAGCAAGACCAAGAAGAGCAGTGGGCTCTTCCAGCGGTCCCTCACCTTAAAGGCGATGAAGTAGGCCATCGGGTAGGCGATGAGGATCGCGATCACCGTCGAAGCAGCACCGTAGTAGAGCGAGCGAAGAAAGAACGTCGTGTAGGGGATATCAGAGTGGACGAACAGTTGCTTGTAGATGGCCCAGTTCCACGTCAGGTGATAGCCCGAGATCGGATTGCCAGTTTCGAGGGACACGATGAGCCCCGATACCAGTGGCACGAGGAAGAAGGCCAGCATCCACCCTCCGCCCAACAGGCTGAGCGCATAGGGCGAACTGTGGCGACGCAGCCAACTCGGACGCCGAGATTTCGGCGTGGTGGTCGCAGTACTCGGGCGCAGGGCGACGTCGCTCATCACTCAATGATGGGGTTGTAGGTGTCGTTCCAGGTTTCGTATTCGTTGTAGTCCTTGTACACGTAGTAGGTGTAGGACCGGTTGTCGATCGAGGCGGGCGGAAACACCAACGGGCTGTTCGCCACACCCGGATCCTTGAGGATGTCTTTGATGTACTGCTGCGCTCTCGGGTACGGGACAGACGTAGTTCACCCAGTCCTCCACGATGCCCGCGATCTTGGGCGTGTAGTAAAAGTTCATCCAGGCGAGCGCGCTCAAAGGATTCTGTGCTTGGCGCGGAATCATCATGTTGTCGTGCCAGGTGATCTGACCCTCTTCGGGGACGACGTACTTGAGGTGCGGATAGCCCGAAAGGTTCGCCTGAAAGATGTCGCCCGACCACGCTTGGCTGATCCAGGTGTCGCCGTTTTCGAGATGCTGGATGTAACTCTGGTCGTAGTACCCAAGTACGTTCTCGCGCTGCTTTCTCAACCACTTGGTCGACTCCACCCAGTCCTTGGGAGTGGAGTCCTCGGGCTTGATGCCCAAACGCAACAACGCCATGCTGCCCAACTCGGTGTTGTCGTTCATCATCCCGACGTGCCCCTTGAAGGCAGGGTCGGCCAGGTCGTTGAAACTCGTGATGGGTCGCTTAATGATCTTGGAGTTGTAGGCGATGCCCGTAAAGCCGGTCTGCCAGGTCACCGAGTAGCGGTTACCGGGGTCGTAGTTCGGGCTCTTCACCAGGGGACTTGCGTACTTGGCAAAATTCGGCAGTTTCGAGTGGTCCAGTTCGACGAGAAACTGGTTACTGATCAACTGTGTGAGGTACCACCCGTTGGTCATGACCACGATGTCGTAGCCGGTGGCCTCTTGGGCCTGGAGCAACGGCTCAATGGCCGCGTAGAAGGGCGCGTTGTCCTGGATCACGGCCTCATAGTCAACCTTGATACCGGTCGCCTTCGTGAAGTCTTCCAGCGAGATGGACTTACCGTGCTCTTGGTCGATATACAAGGGCCAGTTGGCGAAGTTCAGTTGACCGGTCTTCTTTTGCTCTTTCCAGTACGCCGCCCAGTTAACGAGGCGATCGCTCTCCCGAGCCGCCGAACCCTCGATGCCACACGCGGCCAGTAACGCGGACACGCCGACGAGTCCCGCGCCGGCACCGAGAGTTTTGAGCGCTGAGCGTCGCGAGAGACGCCGCTGGGTCAATCCGCGCAGGAGAGCGGGGTCCAGATTGGCCGCACCGGAAGGTTCCTCAGTCGACACCCGAGACTTCCTTCTCCTCGTTCGCGACGTCCTCGACGTCCGAATCGACGAGCGGCGCGGAGTCATCGGCCGGCAGGGCGAAGCCGTGTTCCACGGTCCAGGTGGCGATTACCTTGTCACCCGGACGGTGTCGATCCGAGTCGTTGATGTTTTGGGCGAGGACGTGCACTTTCCCGCCCCAGGGGGTCGTGAGGTCGTACTCCGACGTCGCCCCGAGATACACCACCGAATCCACCGTGCCGCTTACGCGGTTGATCGCATCCGACGCCGCGGACATCGGGCGATCGGCGGGAGTCAACTGAACCTTCTCCGGCCGCACACCAACCTGACGGATGAGCTGGGGAGTCGTCGACATCACGCCCGGGCGTGCACCGATCGTCGTGCCGTCGGGCAGGCTCAACACGCCGTGTCCGGGCGTGACGGGAAAGAGGTTGCACGTCCCTAAAAACTGCGCCACGAACTGAGTGGCGGGCTGGTCATAGACTCGCTGGGGCTCGCCTAGGTCTTCGTACTTTCCGCTGTGCATGACCGCTAGGCGGTCGCCCAGGGCCATTGCTTCGTCCTGGTCGTGGGTCACGTATAAAAAGGTGATGCCCACTTCGCGCTGAATCTTCTTCAGCTCGATCTGCATCGTCTTTCGAATCTTGGCGTCCAGGGCGCCCATGGGCTCATCCAGCAAGAGCACGCGGGGCCGATTCACGAGCGCGCGCGCAAGGGCGACCCGCTGCTGTTGGCCGCCGGACAGTTGTGTGGCGGGACGAGGACCAAATCCCCCCAAGCTCACCAGGTCCAGGTGCTCTTCAACGAGATCCATTCACTTCGCTCTTGTCGACGCCGCGTCGGCGCAGTCCGAAGGCAACGTTGTCAAAGACGCTGAGGTGAGGAAAGAGGGCGTAGGACTGGAACACGGTATTGACGTCGCGCCGATAGGGCGGCGTCCACGTGATGTCCTCGCCTCCTAAGAAGATCTTTCCGGACGTCGGTTGGTCAAATCCACCGACCATGCGCAACGTCGTGGTCTTGCCACAACCCGAGGGCCCCAGAAGCGCAAAGAACTCGCCCTGGGCCAGTTCCAGCGACAGGTCGTCGACGGCGACCATCGACTTGTACTTTTTGGTGACGTGCTCGAGTCGGACCGCGAAGTTACTCGTCGACCCCTCGGTAGCGGCGCGGACCTCGCCTAACTTCGATGCCAACGATCTATCCTCCCCCTCTGCCAGCGAGCCTATCGACACCCCTATATCGATTCAATTCGCGCGAGGGCGCTGGCTTTGAATTGGCTTAGGTTCCATGATTGGCCAACTCTTGTCGTGCAAGAGGACGTGCTGTTCGGCTGTCGCTGGAGCCTGGGAGGATGTGCAGGTTCAGGACCTTGTTCACATATGAGTCGCGACATCGTTCATAGTTGGATCGCTGACGATGGGAGATGTCCAAAGCCCGTGTCATCGTTCTCTCCGTCGTCCACCAGGGCCTGAGCAAGGCCGAGGCCGCTCGTCGCTACGACGTCTCGTGGCGCTGGGTCCATACCCTGGTCACTCGTTACCACGAGGGTGGGCTGGACGCGGTGGAGGCGCGCAGCTCTCGTCCTCACGCGAGTCCCCAGCGCACCAGCGACGAGGTGCGCGACGCGATTGTCGCGTTACGTCATGAGCTGATCGCCGAGGGCCTGGACGCCGGACCCGAGACGATCGCGGGGCACCTGGCCGAGCGGGGACATCACGTGCCCGCCACCTCGACGATCCGACGCATCCTGCTCGGGGCTGGACTGATTACGCCCGAACCCAAGAAGCGACCGCGCTCGTCGTTGCACCGCTTCGTGGCCGACCAACCCAACGAGACCTGGCAGGGCGACTTCACCCACTGGCAGCTGCGCGACGAGAAGAAGGTCGAGATCATCAACTGGCTCGACGACCACTCGCGCTACCTGCTGTCGATGACGGTCTGCGAACGAGTCACCGGACCCGTCGTGCTCGACACGTTCTGCGCCTGCGTCAACGACTTCGGCGTGCCCGCCTCGACATTGACGGACAACGGCGTGGTCTACACCGCGCGCTTCGTGGGTGGCACCAACGCCTTTGAATACCTGCTCAGCGCCCTCGGGGTCGACCAGAAGAACGGCTCGCCGGCCCACCCCCAGACCCAGGGCAAGATCGAGCGATTCCACCAGACTCTGAAGAAGTGGCTGCGCGCTCAGCCCGCGTGCGACACGCTCGAGGAACTGCAAGAGCAGCTCGATTACTTCCGCACCCTCTACAACGAACGTCGACGTCATCGCTCGCTCAACCGGCAAACACCCGGTTCGATCTATCGAGCAACGCCCCGCGCCTCACCCCGCACCGGCACTGTGAGCGCACACTACCGAGTGCGTCTGGACGTCGTCACCAAGGACGGCAAACTCACCCTTCGTCGAGCCGGCCGCCTGCACCACCTCGGGGTCGGAATCGAGCACCGACGCGTGCGCGTCGTCATGCTGGTCGACGAGGACCAGGTGACCGTGACGTCGCTCGACACCGGCGAAGTGCTCGCTCTCAACAACATCGACAGTCGCGCGGGATATTGGAGAAACCAACTTCGCCCACCAGGCCGTTGGCCAACAATCTGAACGATGTCGCGACTCATCTATGAACGATGTCCCGACTCATCACATGGAGCCTGGGAGGAGATTCGAACTCCTGACCTGCGCATTACGAATGCGCTGCTCTACCGACTGAGCTACCCAGGCGCAGAGAGCCACTTTAGCCGATCGACTTTGTGGGCTCCTTCGCCTAAAAGTCCATCAGCGACAACATCAGGTCGTTGAGCAGGAGCGACTCATCGAGGTTCGTCTCGAGTCGCTCGTTCGCTGCGGCGAGCGCGTCGAGCGCCCGCAGCGAGGCGCCCACCCGGTAGTCGCTGCGCGCGTCATTCGCCTCGACGTTCTCCACGAGCCGCTCACGGTAGACGCCGGTCAGTGTGCTGAGTCCACAGCGCAGCTCATCGACTCGAAAACGACGCTGTTCGCGCCGGAACTGCGCGTCGACCTCACGCCGGCTCGCGGTGCGCTGGCCCAGTTCGCGCGCGTCGCTCGCTCGGCGCTCCCACTCGTCGTGTTGGAGACGCTCCAGGGGACCCATCGCGTCGTCGATGGACGCAGCGAGTTCCTTGGCGACGCGCGTCGAGTCCGCGGGCTTGCCCGTGAGTTGATCCGGTACCGCGCGCCACTTCGCCATACGCGCGGCGAGATCGCTGTCGCCCACGAGCACGCGCGCGCGACGTAGGTTGCCGTTCGCCGCGACGGCGGCCTCCTCGGCCACCTCGCGCGTGGCGCCCTCGTTCACGAGAATGGTGGCGACGTCTGCGTCGCTCAACGCGCGCAGTCTCACTTCGACGCAGCGCGAGGCAATGGTGTCGAGTTCGTCGACGACTTCGTCGGCACTCAGCAGGAAGATCGTGCGACCCGGTGGCTCTTCCAGGGTCTTTAAGAGTGCAGTCGCGCTGGGTGACGTACCGGTCGTCGTGAGATCGACGTCCTGCATCACGACGATCTGATAGCCCGCACCGAGTGGGCGACGACGCGCCACGCGTTCGATGTCGCGAATCTCTTCCATTCGCCACGACGCGCCCGCGCGTTCGGGGACGTACACGTCGGCGTCCGCGCCATCGAGCACCAATCGACACACCTCGCAGATCCCACAACCGTGCCGCGGACACTGCAGGGCGGCCGCGAAGGCGATCAGGGCGTCGTGCACACTGGCTTCGCTCGGTCCACTGAAGAGGTAGGCGTGAACCGGACGCAGAGCGTACTGACGCAGGGCATTCGCGGCGCGCTCTTGACCCACTAACGTGTCAAAAACGTCGCTCATGTCACCAGAGTATGTGGGCGACGTGTTGGTCGATGACTGTGGCCACGACCTCCACGCTGGGCGCGGCGTCGACCACAATCCAACCCTCGCGCTCGGCCAGTTCGAGGTAACCCTCGCGCACCCGCTCGTGGAACGCGAGGTCGGCCGACTCGAAGCGATCCTTCTTGTCGTGGGCCCGGCGCTCGTTGACCGCCTCGATGGGCAGGTCCAGCAGGATCGTCGCGTCGGGCAAGCACGAGCCAATCGCCAGGCGACTCGCCGAACGCAGCAGGTCCAAATCAACCCCGCGTCCGTATCCCTGGTAGGCGAGGGTAGAGGCGAAGAACCGATCGCTCACCACCGAGCGTCCCGCACGCAGTGCGGGCTCGATGACACTCGCCACGTGGTGCGAGCGGTCGGTCAGCATCAAGAGCGCCTCGGTCACCGGCTCCATCGGCGTCGCCGCGTCCAACACCAGGTGGCGCAGACCGACGCCGAGTGGGGTGTCGCCCGGCTCGAAGGTAAAGAGTGCGTCGTGCAGCTCGGCGATGCGTCGGGCTTGGGTGCTCTTGCCGCTGACGTCAATGCCTTCAAAGACAAGGAAGGTACCGCGCTCGCTCACGAGTCCTCGGGCCGCGCCGCGAGCAGCGCGGCGTTCGCCGCCGCGCCCTGAGCGACCGCCGCGCGCTTCTGCGCGCTCGTCGCTTTGGTGGTCTTCTTCGCCGCGGCACTCTTCTTCGTCGCGCCAGCGGCCTTCTTCGTCGTCTTCTTCGCGGGCGCCTTGGCCGCCTTCTTTGTGGCCTTGCGCACCCTCGTGGAGGGCTCGGCGTTGCGCCGCTCCGCGAGGAGTTCACTCGCGCGATCCATGGTCATGGACTCGGGCGTGTCACCCAGGCGCAGGGTGGCGTTCGTCTCGCCATCGGTCACGTAGAGGCCGAAGCGGCCGCTTCGCACCACGACGTGGCGCTTGGTGACCGGGTCCTCACCCAAGTCCGCCAACGGCGCCGCCGCGGCGCGCCGTCCCCGCGCCTTGGGCTGAGCGAGGAGCGCGAGCGCGGCCTCTAAGCCCACGGTGAAGATCTGGTTCTCGTCCTCGAGCGAGCGCGTCTCTTTCTCCCATGTGAGGTACGGGCCGTAGCGACCATTTTGGGCGAGGATCTCACCGCCCTCGGGGTGGAGTCCCACCACGCGCGGCAGTGACAACAGGCGCTTGGCGTCATCCAGTGAAAGGGTCTCGGGCGTCATCGTCGAGAACAGCGACGCGGTGCGCGGCTTGTCCTTGGGATCAGTAATCTCACCGACCTGCACGTAGGGGCCGTAGCGCCCAGCCTTGAGATAGATGGTCTGACCGTCGTCATCGACGCCGAGCTCGCGGTCGTTGCTCGGAGCCGCCAGCAACTCAAGCGCGCGCTCAACGCTGAGTGAGTCCGGTTCGGTCGCTTCGGGAATCGAGACGCGGTCTTCTCCGTGCACGAGGTAGGGGCCATACCTGCCCGAGCGCACCGAGACGGCCTGGCCGTCGGGTGCATCTCCCAGCACCAATGAGTTAATGGCCGCGAAGTCGAACTCGTGCGGCTCGTGGGTGACGTGCTCGAGTCCCTGGCGAGCGAAGTCACTCTCCGCGGTGTCGTCTCCGAAATAGAACTTGCGCAACCAGGGCTCGAGGTCCTGACGTCCTTGAGCGATCTCGTCGAGCTGGTCTTCCATGGCGGCGGTGAACTGGTAGTCGACGAGATCGGCGAAGTAGCTCTGCAGCAAATTGACGACCGCGAACGCGCGGAACGTCGGTACCAGCGACTTGCCCTTCTTCCACACGTATCCGCGTCGATCGATCGTCTTCATCACCGACGCGTAGGTGGACGGTCGACCAATCCCGAGGTCTTCGAGCTTCTTAATCAACGTCGCTTCGGAGAACCGATCCGGCGGCTGGGTGTCGTGCGCCTTCGCTTCGGCGCTCGCCACCTTCAGTGTCGCGCCTTCGCTCAACGTCGGCAATATGCGCTCTTGGTCGGCCAGCTCGGCCTCGGGGTCGTCGGTCCCCTCAACGTAGGCGCGCCGGAATCCCGCGAACTCGATGCGCAGCCCACTCGCGCTCAGACCCACGGCCACGTCGCCGCGCTCGTCGACGTCGCTGAGACGACCCGCCAGGCGCACCCGGTCTTGGGTGAGTCGCGCGTCGACCATCTGAGAGGCGATCGTTCGCTTCCAGATGAGGTCGTAGAGAGCCCGTTCGTCACCGCCGAGTTGGCCTTGGGCCTCATCGAGTGAGCGAAACGACTCCCCGGCGGGACGAATCGCCTCGTGCGCCTCCTGGGCGTTCTTCACCTTGCGGTCGTAGCGACGCGGTGACTCGGCGACGTAATCGTCGCCGAACATCTCGGCCGCGTGACGTCGAGCGGCGCGAATCGCCTCGTCTGAGAGCGTCGTGGAGTCGGTTCGCATGTACGTGATCCAGCCGTTTTCGTAGAGTCGCTGGGCCGCGCGCATCGTGCGCTCGGGGTCGAATCGCAACTTGCGGCTCGCTTCGATCTGCAGCGACGAGGTCATGAAGGGCGCCTGGGGTCGCTGGGTGCGCGGGGTCGAGGTGATCGACTCGACCGTAAGAGCAGCGCCGGTGAGTTCTCTCGCGATCGAGCGCGCGACTCGCTCACCCAGAACCTCGATCTTGCCCTTGGCGTCGAGTTGGCCGTGGGCGTCAAAGTTCTTGCCCGTCGCGAGCGCCACGCCGTCCACGCTGTCGAGCGTCGCGTCAAAGGACGTCGTGGCGTCAAGCGTCGCGGTGACGTCAAACCACGTGGCCGAGTGAAACGCCATGCGCTCGCGCTCGCGCTCACAGACCAGGCGAATGGCGACCGACTGGACGCGTCCGGCCGAACGGGCCTTGTCCACCGCGCGCCAGAGCACCGGCGAGACCTCATATCCCACCAGGCGATCGAGGAAGCGCCGACCCTCCTGGGCGTCCACCAGGCGCAGGTCGAGATCGCGGGTCTCGTCGACCGCCTTGGTGATGGCGGCCGGGGTGATCTCGTGAAAGACCATGCGCTTGACCGGCACCTTGGGGTTGAGCACCTCCTGGAGATGCCAGGCGATGGCTTCGCCCTCGCGGTCTTCGTCGGTGGCGAGATAGAGCTCGTCGACCTGCTTGAGTGCGGCCTTCAGTTCCGCGACAATCTTCTTACGGTCGCTCGACACGACGTAGACGGGTTTGAAGTGGTCGTTCACGTTGATGCCGAGGCGCGCCCACTTTTCACCCTTCACCGAGGCGGGAATCTCGGCCGCGCTTTGGGGCAGATCACGGATGTGACCGACCGAGGGCTTCACGATGTAGTCGGGTCCGAGCATGCCCTGAATACGATTCGCCTTGGCCACGGACTCGACGATCACGAGGGCTCTAGCCATGCTCTTCACCTCGTTGGTCTCTCACGGCGTGACACACTATTGCCGACGTGTTCTGGATCAACCCAACCTAGGCACGGTAAAGACTCTCACCACGTCTTTCACCGCAGGAGGTTCGAATCGACACCCTGTCGAGATTTGGCGCAAACGTGGGATTACTCTCAACGCTCGTTCAACGGTGCGGCCACGATCTCGTACTGCGGATTGAGGATCACCGCCTCGCGACGCAACGAAGTCACGGTGCCCTTGACCATCAGTCTCGTGCCGCGCTCGATGCCCGGCACATTGGTACGGCCCTGGAAGACCAGCGTGATCGATCCGGTGTTGTCAGCAATCACACAGCGCAGTTCGTGCACGCCGCTCTCGTGGCCAATCGACATCGCGCGCACCCGTCCGGCGATCTCGACAAACTCTCGCTCCATCAGTCCGCCGATGGGCGCGGCGTCAGTCGAGCGCTCGGCCAGCTTCACGTCGGCCGCCATCGTGCCCGTGCTGCGCAGCCCGCCGCGGGTGACCTCGTCGCCGGCCGGCTCTTCTTGGATGACGCCCTCGCTGATGCGACGCACGGCGCGGTACGGGATGATCGTCGCGCCCACGCGCGGCACGTGCATGACCGCGTCCGCAATCTGATCGGCGGTGCGGTCGTGCAAGAGTCGCTGAAGACGCGAGACGAACCCGCGTCGCGGCAGGATCACCATGCAGAACACGTCGGGATCTCGCACCACGTCGGCCACGAGTTCGAGTGCGGCGCGGTCGATCCGGCGGTCCTCGCACTCCACGACTTCGAGCGGGATCGTCGCCGAGGCGGTGTTCGGTCGGCCCCAACTCGCTTCGAGTCGTTTGGTGACGAGATTGTCGACGTCGAAGTGGACCGCGCGCACCGAGAACGGGCTGAGCGAACTGCAGTACAGCAGGGCACGTTCGGTGGGCAGGTCGTAGTTGTCGACGAACACGATGACGCGATTGGTGCGAATCTGGTGGCCGGCGCGCGCGCTATTGGCCTCGAAGGCCTTTTCTTCGCGCATGTACTGGCGATGGAAGCGCAGGAGTCCCCAGTACATGAGCGGCCCGACGACCACGATGATCCACGCGCCCTCGGCGAACTTCACGATGACGAAGATGAGCACCACGAGCGACGTGACGGTGGCCGACGTTAGGTTGATCGCCACACCGCGGCGCCAGTGAGCGTCGCGCTCTCGCAGGTGACGCGCGACCATGCCAGCCCCGGCCAAGGTGAAGCCCGTAAAGACACCGATCGCGTAGAGCGCCACCAGTGCGTTGACCGACGCCTTAAAGGCAATGATGAGCAGGAGCGACACGACGCCCAGGACGAGGATGCCGTTGGAAAACGCCAGGCGGTGACCGCGCTTGGAGAGTTGGCGCGGCAGGTACTTGTCGCCCGCCACGTAGTTGGCGAGGAAGGGAAAGCCGTTAAACGAAGTGTTACCACCCGTGTAGAGAATGGCCACGGTCGCGAGTTGGACGATGAAGAAGATCACGTGCCCCGCGCCGTGCGCGCCAAAGACGTCACTGACCTCCTGACCCACGACGGTGGGAGAGCCCGCCGCGTAGGGCAGGGCGTGGGTCCAGTGCGCCAGCAACGCCGTACCGATCAAGAGAAATCCGAGCAGGCACGACATCACCACGAGCGTCGTGCGCGCGTTGTGCGACTCGGGCCGCTTGAAGCTCCCCACGCCGTTGCTGATCGCTTCGAGTCCGGTGAGCGAGGAGCCGCCGTTGGCGTAGGCGCGCAGCAGTGAGATAAAGGCGAGACCCATCAACAGACCGCTGCCCGAGTGACCAAGTCGACCCTCGACGAGCAGGTGGGTGGCCGGCACCGGAATGACGTGCAGGGTTCCGGCGAACTTCTTGTAGTACCCGAGGATGATCGTCGAGCCCAACGCAAGAACGTAGAAGTACGTCGGAAACGCGAAGTAGCTCCCCGCTTCGCGCAGGCCACGCAGGTTGCCAAAGATGAGCACGAGCACGACGAAGACAGTTAAGGGAACGGTGCCGTTGCCAAAGAGCGGAAAGTGCTTGGTGAGTTGAGGAAAGGCCGTCGTGAGTGCCGCGGTGCCCGCCGAGCACTGCACCGCGACGGTGACGGTGTAGTCGATGAGCAGGGCGACGGCCGCCACCTGGGCCACCTTGGGGCCGAAGTTGTCGCGCGCCACGACGTACGATCCGCCGGCCGTCGTGTAGTACTTGATGACGTCCCAGTACGAGATCGTGACGAACAAGAGCACGCCGATGATGACGAACATGATGGGCACGACGAGCGCGAAGGCGGCCAAGCCCACGTAGGGCGTCATCTGGGTAAGGATCTCTTCGGTACCGTACGCCGATGACGAGATGCAGTCGGGCGCGAGCACACCCAGGGCGATGGGCCGATTGAGGCGCTCTCCGCTGAGCTGCTCGCTGACCAGCGGCTTGCCGAGCAGGATGCGCTTCAGGCGATAGTTCAGCGTTTCGGGGTAAAACTTCGCCAGATTGGCGTGTGAGGTAAGTAGCGGCGCGCGCGGAGACGCTATCTTTCCCTCTTCAGACACGGTGTCGATACTAAGTCCTTTGTTCTTGTCGCCCGGGCTCTCTCAGTTCGTCGCGCGCACGCACAACCCGTATGGTTGCGGCACATTCCTATGATGAGTTGGTGAACATCATCGTGGTCGGGTGCGGCCGAGTCGGCTCCGAACTGGCCATGGACCTCTCCGACGAGGGGCACTCGGTCGTGGTGATCGACAAAAATCGCGACAGTTTGCGTCGTCTGACCCATTTCAACGGCCGCACCATCGTCGGTTCGGGCTTCGATCGCGACACCCTCTTGAGCGCCGAGGCAACGACCGCCGACGCCCTGGCGGCCGTGACCAGTGGCGATAACACCAATATCCTCTGTGCGCGAATCGCCCGGGACCACTACAACATCAAGAACGTCGTCGCGCGCATCTACGACCCGGCGCGGGCTGACATCTATATGAAGCTCGGCATTCCCACCGTGGCCACCTCGCTGTGGACCACCCGACAGGTCAAGCGCTGGATGCTGCCCGCCGATGAGTCGATCGAGTGGTCCGACATGGCGAACTCCATCCACCTCGTGGAGCGCATCGTGCCCGACGCTCTCGCCGGACGCCCGGTCTCGAGTTTCAATGTGGGTGAGAGTGTGCGTCTGGTGGGACTCATACGAGCCGGGGTGGGTCGGGTCAACATTGAGGGTCTCTTCGCCCAGGAGGACGATCTCTTAGAGTTCCTCGTCACCCACGACGGCCTCAAGACCTTGAGTGAACTCCTGGAAGGCAAGTCCCAATGAAAGTGGTCATCGCGGGCGGCGGTTCGGTGGGCACGTCTATCTCTCTTGACCTCGTGGATCGCCACCACGACGTCACCCTCATGGAGCAGGTGACCGAGCGCGCCGAGAAGCTCAAGTCATATCTGCCCGGCGTCACGGTCTTGGCGGCGGACGCGTGTGAGTACTCGAGTTTGGCCTTGGCCGACGTGCGCAGCGCGGACGTCATGATCGCGGCCACGGGCGACGACGAGGACAACCTCGTGATCAGTTGGCTCTCGAAACAGGAGTTCGGCGTGCCCCGGGTCATCAGTCGGGTCAACAACGCTCGCAACGAATGGCTCTTCACCGAGAGCTGGGGCGTCGACGTGTCGGTGTCCACGCCCGCCCTCATCACGTCGTTGGTGGATGAGGCCGTGGAGGTTGGAGCGATCATCGAACTCATGACCCTCGCGCACGGCAAGATGAGTTTGATCGAAGTCACCTTGGATGCGGACTCACCGGCGGTCGTGGGGAATCTCACGCTCGACGAACTCCGTCTGCCTGATTCATTGCGCGTCGTCGCGGTCGTACGCAACGAGCAACCCCTCGTGCCGACCGGCTCAATGTACTTCCTCGAACACGATCACGTGGTGTTGATGTCGCGTAGTGACGCCAAGGATGAGGCCACGGCCGCGTTTATCGCCTAAATGAGTGGGTTGGCAGAACCACCCCACACCTAGCATGGATGAGTGGCGGCAGCGTTTTTTGACCTAGATAAGACGGTCATCGTCAAGTCGTCGCTCATCGCTCTCGGGCCCGAGCTGCACGCGGCCGGACTGCTCAACAAGCGCACGCTGGTGCGCGCGGTCATCGGCCAGGTTTGGTTCCAACACTTCGGCGCCGACGACCAGCGCCTCGACAAAGTGCGTAACTCGGCCCTCAAGATCACCCAGGGTTGGGATCGCGACGAAGTTCGACGCGTCGTCAAAGAGACACTGAGTCAGGTCGTCGAGCCCTTGATCTACGCCGAAGCCCTGGAGTTGGTGGACTTTCACCTCGCCCAGGGCGACGAGGTCTACCTGGTTTCGAGCGCCCCGGCCGAAATCGTCGAGCCCTTCGCCGAGCTACTGGGCATGACTGGAGCGATCTCCTCACGAGCAACGATCGACGTGAACGGCAAGTTCACCGGCGAGATGGACTTCTGGGCTCAAGGCCCCAACAAAGCCGTGGCTATCAAAGAACTCGCGGCGTTGCGCGGCATCGACCTTGAGGCGTCCTACGCCTACTCTGACTCAGAGACCGACGTACCGATGCTCGAAGTGGTGGGCAATCCCTACGCGGTGAATCCCGACCGCGTGCTGGCTCGCATCGCCCACGAACGCGGCTGGCCGATTCTCACCTTCAGCCACCCCGTCACCGCGCTCAGTCATTCGAAGTCCCACACGCCCTTCGTGGTGAGTGCAGTCGTCGTCGGTGTCGCGGCCGCGCTCGGCGGGCTACACCTGCAGCGTCGTTAGAGCGTCAGCAAGTCCCGCGCCCCGGTGTCCGAGGAGGGGTGACGCAACTTGCTCATGGCGCGCGCTTCGATCTGGCGAATGCGCTCGCGAGTGAGGTTCATCTCGGCGCCCACGTCCTCGAGGGTGCGGATCTCGCCCGCGCCGTCCAGTCCGAATCGCATGCGCAGGATCTTCTGCTCGCGCTCGTCGAGCGGCTGAAGAAGCTTTTCGATGGCGGCGGGCATCATCTTGACCGCGGCCACGTCAAAGGGCGACTCGGCCGAGCGGTCCTCGACCACGTCACCGAGTTCGGCGTCGCCGTCTTCACGCAGCGGCTCGGACAGCGAGATCGGCTCGGAGCGAAAGCGCAGGGCCTCAATCAACTTGTCTTCGGGCATCTCGCACTCTTCGCAGAGTTCCTTGATGGTCGGAGGACGGCCGAACTTGAGTTCGAGACGTGACTGGGCCTTTTGCACGCGTGCGAGCGTGTCGCCGGCGTGCACCGGCAGTCGAATGGTGCGACCCGTGTTGGCGATACCGCGGGTGATCGCTTGGCGAATCCACCACGTGGCGTAGGTCGAGAACTTAAAGCCCTTGCGCCAGTCGAACTTCTCGACGGCGTGCATCAGGCCGAGGTTGCCTTCCTGGATGAGGTCCAACAGGGGCAGGCCCGACGCCTGATACTTCTTTGCGATCGACACCACGAGGCGCAGGTTGGACTGCACGAAGTCGCGTTCGGCCTGGTCGCCCCGGTGCGCGGCGCGCTTGAGTGCCTGCTTGCGACTGGGGGTCAGCTTGATCTTCTTGTCGGTCTCGGCCGCCTCGAGCTCGGCCTTGGCCTCGCGGCCTTCCTCGATCGTCTGGGCCAGGTGAACCTCGTCGTCCTTGGTGAGCAGGGTGTACTGGCCAATGTCGGAGAGGTAGAGACGTACGAGGTCTTCATCGTCACGATCTATACGGTCTTTCGCCATGGATTCCTCTTCTCAAGGGGTGATTGGGGGGTGTTCGCCCCCGCTACTACTAGTTATACGGGGATAGGCAACTTAGCGGGAATAGCCGAAACTCTCGGCGTACCCGGCGTCGTCGAGGGAGTGGCCAAGCGCACGAGCTCGATCCTGCCAGGCGTCATCCTCAATCGGGCCCTGGGTTTTCGCCACCTCTCCGACGGCAACCATCTCGGCGAGCACGACGCCTGAAGCTTCGCTCAGCATCGCGAACTCCTCCTCGCTGAGATCAGCGAACTCTCGCGCATCGCGCAGCGACACGAGCAGGCGCGATCCCACCAGAGAGGAAAAGCAGTACATCAGGAGAGATCCCGAAAGGTCGCCGTCGACCGCCTCACGCAGGACGGACTCGAGCGCCTCACTGGACGTGTCGTCGACCTCACCGAGCTCCTCGCGCAGAGAAAGCGCGACCTCACCCAGCGCGCGAGCCGCTTCGTACGTGCGCACGGTGTAGGCGTCGTTGGTGAGGCGCGGGGCACTCTCTCCGAGCACCCGGTAGGTCGTGTCGAAGACGGGCAAGAGATGCTCCAGTGACGAGCGCGACATCAGGCTTCGGGTCGAAAGGCGTTGGTGATCGGCATACGCCGGTCTCGTCCAAACGCCTTCTTCGAGATTCGCACGCCCGGGGGTGCCTGGCGACGCTTGTACTCGCTGCGATCGACGAGGCGCGTGATCTGGGTGACGAGTGCACGGTCGTAGCCGAGCGCAATGATCTCTTCGGCCGTCGCGTCGTTGTCCACGTAGAGCTCCAAGAGCGGATCGAGAATCTCGTACGGCGGCAGAGACTGATCGTCGCGCTGATCTTCGCGCAGTTCGGCCGACGGTGCCTTGTCGAGCACCGACTGAGGGATCGGCTCGGGGTCGCCGTCGCGCCGAGCAATCTCGTTGCGATACCGGCACAGCTCGTAGACGAGCGTCTTGGGTACGTCCTTGATGACGGCGAATCCTCCCGCCGAGTCGCCGTACAGCGTCGAGTACCCCACCGCGACCTCGGACTTGTTCCCGGTCGTGAGCACGATGGCTCCGGTGTCGTTGGAGATCGCCATCATGAGCACGGCGCGAATCCGCGACTGAAGGTTCTCATCGGTCAGCCCCGCCGGTTCGCCGTTGAGCACCGGCTCGAGCGACGACGCGAAGGCGCGGTGCAGATCCGATATCGGCAACGCCGTCACGTCAAAGTCGAGGCGCGCGGCCAGGTCGTCGGCGTCCAGCGTCGAGGTGTCGGCGGAGAACCGACTGGGCATGGTAAACCCTCGCACCGCGCGAGCACCAACGGCGTCCACGGCGATGGCGGCCACGAGTGAGGAGTCAACGCCGCCCGAGAGCGCGACGATCGCTTCGCGAAACCCGTTCTTGCGCAAGTAGTCCCGCGTCCCCATGACCAGGGCGTCGTAGATCTCCTGGCGCGCATCGAGTACCAACTCAAGACGATTGACCGTGGTCGCACGCGCCCGCGCTTCGTCGCGCACATAGCCCGAGGCGATCGGGGCGCCCACGCTTGAGTCGCGCGCCTCAAGCTCACAGATCAACAGGTCCTCGCTGAACGCCTTGGCACGCGCGACGACGTCGCCGTGGGCGTCCACGGCGAAGCTCTGGCCGTCAAAGACCAACTCGTCCTGTCCCCCGACCAAGTTGACGTAGGCAATCGGACAGTTCGTCTCGCGGGCGCGCTCGGCGATCACCAGTTCGCGCTCCTCGCGCCGGCCCCGCGCATAGGGCGACGCGTTGGCGACCACGAGCAACGTTGCTCCCTGCAATGCGAGTTCCGCGGCCGGACCCATGGTCGTCCAGACGTCCTCGCACACCAACATGCCCACCGCCACACCACCCACGTTGATGATCGACTGCGGGCCAACTCCCGGATGGAAGTAGCGGCGCTCGTCGAACACGTCGTAGTTGGGCAGCAGTCGCTTGGTGGCCACGCTCGCCACGACGCCGTCGCTGCCCAGAGCCGCCAGCACGTTGGCCACGTGGGGTCGACGGGGACCCTCCATCACGTTGACCTCGTCGCGCCCGTCGCTCGACGGGGCGAGCTTCACACCGAAGGTGCCCTCGGGCACGACGGTGCCCACCAAAATCGGGGGAAGATTGTCTGACTTGGCCAGATCCTGGAGGGCCTGGGCACTCGCCTCGATAAAGCCCTCTTTGAGCAGGAGATCTTCGGGCGGGTACCCCATCAGGGAGAGCTCGGGTGAGACCACCAGATCGGCCCCCACGAGAGCGCCCTGAGCGCGAAAGCGAGACAGCGTCTCCACGTTCTGGGCGAAACCGCCCACCACGGCGTTCATCTGAGCGAGGGCGAGTCGCAGCGTGGCCACGCAGAAAGCCTAATGGGGGGTCATGTTCTCACCACGAAGAAATTCTTCGCGCAGCGACTCAATATATTCACACGCCATTAACAGAACTCGTGGTCCCCCTAGCGGGTCAGCAATCAGACTGGGACCAGACACGTGGAGACGTGACCAACGTAAGGAGCATCAGTGTCGTATCAGGCCGAATACATCTGGATTGACGGAAGCGCGCCCACGCAGAAATTGCGCAGCAAGACCAAAATCGTCGCCGACGGTGAGGCGCCGCCGGCGTGGGGCTTTGACGGATCGAGCACGAACCAGGCTGACGGCGCACACTCGGACTGCCTGTTGGAACCGGTCTTCGTCGTACCCGACCCGCTGCGCGGAGCCAATGACGTCCTCGTGATGTGCGAGGTACTCAACGCCGACGGCTCGGCACACGCGACGAACCACCGAGCTCACGCCGTCGAGGTCGCCAAGACCTACGCGAGTTTCGAGCCCCGCTTTGGCATTGAGCAGGAGTACACCTTCTTCCAGGAGGGCCGCCCCTACGGCTGGCCCGAAGTCGGGTTCCCCGCTCCCCAGGGTCCCTACTACTGCGGCGTGGGCGGAGCGAAAATGCCCGGACGCGACATCGTCGAGGCGCACACACTGGCCTGCATGCGAGCCGGAATCGGGATCGAAGGGACGAACGCCGAAGTAATGATGGGTCAGTGGGAGTTCCAGGTCGGCATTCTCGACGGCGTCGCGATCGGCGATCAGCTGTGGCTCGCTCGCTGGCTCCTAGAGCGCATCGCTGAGGAGTTCGAAGTCGACGTGAGCTTTGACGCCAAGCCGGTCCAAGGAGACTGGAACGGAGCGGGCGCGCACACCAACTTCTCGACCAAGCAGATGCGCGCGGCGGGAGGCTGGGACGCCATCATCGCGGGCGCCGAAGCGCTGAGCACGCGAGTGAAGGAGCACATCGCCGCCTACGGAGACGGCATCGAGAACCGCTTAACCGGTGCGCACGAGACGGCTCCTTACAACAAGTTCTCGTACGGCGTGTCGAACCGTGGCGCGTCGGTGCGCATCCCCGCGCGCGTCGCCGAGACCAAGCGCGGCTACCTCGAGGACCGTCGGCCCAACGCCAATATCGACCCGTACGTGGTTGCCGCCATCATCACCGAGACGATCTGCGGGGCGGCGAAGGCGTCGGCCACTACGAGGGTCGCGGCCAAGAAGACCGCCGTTCGAAAGACGGTGAAGAAGGCTCCCGCAAAGAAGGCGGCCGTCAAGAAGGTCGCAAAGAAGGCGGCCGCGCGCTAACTCGGGCCTCACGAACTGCCCACTCTGGGCTGCGAAGTCCCGCTGCGCGCCGCGGCGGGACTTCGTGATTACGCAGCACAAATCGGTGCTTGACGGTAGGTGAGAGAATGGTCGACATGCAGAGTCAGGCGCAGTACGTACTACGCACCGTCGAGGAGCGCGGCGTGCGCTTCGTCCAGCTCTGGTTCACCGACGTGCTGGGGCGCCACAAGGCCTTTCACGTCACGCCCGCCGAACTGGAGGACGCCCTCGCTGAGGGAATGACCTTTGACGGGAGCGCCATCGATGGTTTTTCGCGCACGACCGAGTCGGACCTCTTAGCCCGACCGGACCTCTCCACCTTCCAACTCCTGCCCTGGTACAAGAAGGACGAAGCGATCGCGCGGGTCTTCTGCGACATCGTCAACATTGACGGCTCCCCCTTCGAGGGATGTCCACGCCAGCAACTGCGCCGCGTCCTCGGTGACGCGCTCAACCAGGGCTACACCTTCTTCGTCGCGCCCGAGATCGAGTACTTCTACTTCGGCGACCTCGACCCCGCGGTGGCGCCCACGCCGCTCGATCGCGGGAGCTACTTCGACCTGTTGACCGATGACATCGGTAGTCAACTGCGCCGGCGCAGCGTTCTTACCCTCGAAGAGATGGGCATCGGCGTCGAGCACGCCCAGCACGAGGACGCCCCGGGCCAACACGAGATCGATCTGCGTTACACCGACGCCCTCACCATGGCCGACACCGTGATGTCGGTTCGCCACGTGGTCAAGGAACTCGCCCGCCAAGGTGGAGTCGCAGCCAGTTTCATGCCCAAGCCCCTCATCGGCGTGCAGGGCTCGGGCATGCACACGCACGTCTCGCTCTGGCGCGACGAACAGAACGCCTTCATTGGCGAGCACACCTATGGACTCAGCGACCTCGCACTGAAGTTCATGGCCGGGCTCGTCGAGCACGCGCCCGAGATCACCGCGGTCACCAACCAGTGGGTGAACTCCTACAAGCGCCTGGTGCCGGGCAGCGAGGCGCCGGTGGGCGTGGAGTGGGCGCGCTTCGATGAGCGCGCACTCGTACGCGTACCCTCGGTCAAGCCCGGGCGGATCGACTCGACGCGCATCGAATACCGATCGCCGGACTCCGCAGCCAACCCGTACCTCGCCTTCGCCGTCATTCTGGCGGCCGGTCTTCGCGGGGTCGTCGGCAACTACGAACTACCCAAGGAGGGCGAGCGCATCGCGGCCCTGCCCCAGTCGCTGTCCGAGGCGCTCAACTTGATGGAGCGCTCACCCCTCATGCACGAGACCCTGGGCGGTCACCTCGTCGAGTGGTTCTTGCGCAACAAGCGCGCTGAGTGGGACAGCTATCGCACCCAGGTCACGCCCTTCGAGCTCGAACGGTACTTACCACTGCTGTGAACATCGACGTCGTACTCTGCGTGCCCTCGTGCGAAGGTCCGGTACGTAAGGCCTTTGACGTCACCGGCGTCACGCCCGCGGTGGCGGCCTCGGCGCGACTCAACGAGATCGCTGCCCTCGAGCCGGCCGATGGTTTCTCGGGAGCCGTGATCAACGCCGCCGCTCTCCCGTTTATCGAAGCGATGAGTCTGTGTCGGCAACTTCGCCAGCGTGAGCGCGGTGTGGGTCCGATCATCCTGCTGCTCGACCACTACCAGCTGGACGACCTCACCTTTCGTGAGGACCTCTTCGACGACTTTGTCGTCGGTCCCTACGACGTGAGTGAACTCGCGACCCGTCTGCGACACCGACTGCGCCGCGCGGGCAATGAGAGTGTGGCGCCCCGGCTCGAGCATGGCGAACTCTCGATGAATCTAGAGACCTACCAGGCCGCCATCGCCGGACGCATCATGGACCTCACCTATATGGAGTACGAGCTCCTGAGGTTCTTCGCGACCAACCCGAATCGCGTGTTTACCCGCGCGACCCTGCTCAGTCGGGTCTGGGGCTATGAGTACTACGGAGGTGCTCGCACAGTCGACGTTCACGTGCGACGACTGCGGGCCAAGTTGGGCGAAGAGCACGCGCACCTCATTCACACGGTGCGATCGGTGGGCTATAAGTTCGGCGCCTCCAATGAGGTCACTGACTAGAACTGGGGAATGTACGCCCAGAACTCGATTTCGGCCTTGGCCCCCAGTGGCAGACCCGCCACGGCCACGGTGCTACGAGCAGGTAGTGGGTTGCTGAACGCCGCGAGCCAGACGTCGTTGCACGCGCCAAAGTCGCCCATGTCCAAGAGGAAGATGGTGGCCTTCACGACGTCGCCAAGGGTTCCGCCGACTTCGCTTAAGAGCACCGCACCGTTCTTGATGGCTTGACGCAACTCGCCCGCGGCTCCGCCTTCGACGAGTTCACCGGTCTCGGGTGATCGGCCGATCTGACCGGAGATGATGATGAAGTTGCCCGCCCGGCGCCACGGCGAGTACGGGGGATACTGACCGACCGGCGCCACGGCGCTCAGCTAAAGGAGTTGCCGCACCCGCAGGTACGAGTGGCGTTGGGGTTCGTGATGTGAAAACCCGCGCCCTGGAGGCCGTCGGTGAAGTCGAGGGTCGCACCCGTAAGCAGATCGGCGCTCGCCGGGTCGACGACGACCTTGATCTCGCCGAAGGCGCTGACGATGTCGTCGTCAACGATCTCGGAGTCGAAGTACATGTCGTAGTTGAAGCCCGAGCATCCACCGGGCTTGACGGCCACACGCAGCGCTAGCTCTTCTTCGGCCCCGGCGGCAGCGATCAGTTCAGCGACCTTGGCGATCGCGGCGTCAGTCAGGGCGATTGGTTCGGTGACCTTGGGGGTCAAGTTCACGGGGGTGACAGTACTCATGGTCACTCAACTCCTTCGAGAATTCCTACAAGTCATGCTAGCGAACGAATCTGTCAGCGAACACCCCACCATTTCAGCGTTTTAGGTCGATGCGTCGTCGTAGTCCTCGTTGCCGGGCAGCAAAATCACCACTTCGCCGTCTCGGCGAATTGCCCTCGGGCGCATTGCTTCGATCTCCTCGAGGGAGGAGGCGAAGGCGAGGACGTCCTGGGCTGAGGAGTACCGAGCGATCGCCTGAAGGTTCCTGATCGTGGGTATCACCATCTGGATCTCGCCTCGATCGTGGGCCAGTAGCGCCTCCTCAGGTCGCAGCCACCGTAGGTCCATGGTCTCACTCTGGTCGTGCGACGCGCGCTGGCCCTCGGGCGCTCTCACCACGAAGAAGCGCGTGTCGTATCGCCGAGGCATGATGACGGGCGTGATCCAGTGTGCGAGGTATTCGACCCGTCGCAAGTCGAGGAACGTGCCCTCGGCGGATAAGACCTCCGACAGAGTCGTCTCGCCCGCGTTCAACGAAGCACGATAGGCATCGAGTCGCGCACGCTCCGCGGCGGCGTCGTAGAGAACCTCGCGTCCTTGCTCGTCGCAAATGACCAACAATCCGGCCTCTTCGTAGAGTTCGCGCAGGGCTGCCACGTAGTATCCGAGACCTCCGTGAGTTAGGCCCAAGCGGGCCGACGCGCGTTCGTCGTCCAGCCCGAAGACGGGGACCGCGGAGTCGTCGTCGTCGAGCCCGCCGCCGGGAAAGACGTAGACACCCCCCATGAATTCGCTGCGCACGTTGCGGCGCACCATAAGAATTTCGTAACCATTTGGAGTGTCACGCAGCGTCAAAACCGTGGCCGCAGGGCGAGGAACGAGGATTTCGGCCATGAGCGACAACTTAGCGAGGCGGTGGATCGCAATGATTGCTCGCAACGTCGTCCACTAAGTTTGTGGGTCGAAGATCAAAGGAGTTTCGTGGCCACGAAGAAGCCCCCCGTCAAGCGACCAACCAGTGGTCGTCCCACTCGAGCGCCCGCGCGTCGTGGCCGGCCGGCGGGACTCTTCACCTGGCTCGCGGTCGGTCTCGTGGTGGTTGTCGTGGCGGCTCTGGTCATCGTCAAGGTCACGTCGGGCAGTTCGACGCCGCCTAGTGGATCGTCGAGCTTTCAGCCGGCCAGCCCCACAACCGTTCAGCAGATCACGCACGTGCCGGCGTCGGTGTTCAATGCGGTCGGCATCACGTCTCCGGTTGCGCCGGCGAGTCCGCCGCAGAACGAGACGAAGCGGAACCTACCGGCGCTTGACGCCACCAACGCGAGCGGGCAGAAGGTGCCCGTAGTTCTCTACATGGGCGGCGAGTTCTGCCCCTACTGCGCGGCCGAGCGCTGGTCGATCATCGTCGCGCTCAGTCGTTTCGGAACGTTCAGCGACCTGGGCAACATGTCGAGCTACGCCAACGACGTCTTCCCCAACACGCCGACTTTCACGTTCGTCAAGGCCAAGTACACGTCGAAGTACCTGGTCTTTGAGCACGTCGAGCTGTACGCGAACTATCTGAACGCGGCGAAGTCTTACTACGCCACGCTGCAGAAGCCAACGAAGCAGGAAGAACACGAAATCACGACGTACGACGTGGAGAAGTACATCACGGGCCTCACTCCGAGCACCGCGGAGTCGATTCCCTTCATGAGCTACGCCAACAAGTTCTTGTCCTCGGGCGCCAGCTACAGCCCCTCGACGCTCGCTGGTTCGACCCGCGCCGAGATCGCGGCGGGCCTGTCGAACGCGACCAGTCCCATCACGCAGGCGATCGTCGCGTCGGCCAACTACCAGACCGCCACGATCTGCTCACTGACGAATCAGCAGCCCAGCAACGTGTGTTCGAGCTCTGGCGTGATGACCGCGGCCAAGGCGATGGGAATTAAATGAGCACAGATCTCGGTCTCTCACCACGAGACACCGAGAACAGTTTCCGTGCCCCATCCTGGGCGGTCATCACGACGTTCACGCTCAGCCTCTTGGGACTGGGGCTCTCGATATATCTGACGATCACGCACTTCCAACCCCACGCGCTCGTCTGCAGCGGCGGCGGGGCGATCAACTGTCTCAAGGTCACAACATCTGCGCAGTCCTACGTGCTCGGCATACCGGTGGCGATTCTGGGTCTGTGCAACTACGCGGTGATGGTCGGGCTCAACTCACCCTGGGCCTGGCGCTCTCGGTTTCGCTGGATCCACATCGCGCGCTTCGCCCTCTCGATCGTGTCGATGTGCTTCGTCCTCTGGCTGATTTACGCCGAGGTCGAGATCATCGGGGCGATCTGTCTGTACTGCACCGGCGTGCACATCGTTACGTTTGCCCTATTGATTGTCCTGACCATCGTCAGCCCCGAGCAGCTGGGCTGGAATCGTTCACGCGCGCGTTAGCGCCCGGCGTTCCACTTCGTTCAAACCGCCCCATATTCCATACGACTCGTGGCGGTCAACCGCCGCGCGCAAACACGCCTCGCGAACACCGCAGCTCGCGCAGATCCGCTTGGCCAACTGTTCGCGCTCCAATCGATCCTCTTTACGTTCGACACTGTCGGCCGAGTAGAACAGCGAGCCCTCGCTCCCTCGACAGGCGGCGCCGACCGTCCAATCCAACGTCATCGACATCCGGAAAACCCCCCTGTAACCCCCGTCTCGCAGGATAACCATCACCCTCGACTCTGACAAGGGAACTTTTTCTCGTGCGAGCGACAAGCCAAAGAGCCCAAATCCCAACTCCGCTACGCTGATTCGGTGGCTACCGTCTTGATCGCCAGCGACCTGGCCTCTCTTCGCCGCGAACTCGACACCATGCTGGCCGAACCCGACGTCCTGATCGAAGAGGCGTCCTCGGGCCCCGAAACGATCGAACGCGTCAAGCGCGGCGACGTGGACCTAGTCGTGGTGGACCTCCAGATCGGATCAATGGGCGGCATGGCGATCACCATGGAGCTACGCAACCTCGAGTCCTACGGTGCGGCGGAGTCGGTAGCCGTGCTGATGCTGCTCGACCGGCGACCTGACGTCTTTCTGGCCCGGCGCGCCGGGGCCGACGGCTTCGTCGTCAAGCCCCTCGACCCCCAGCGCATGCGCGCGGCGGTGCGAGCGTTGTTGCGTGGCGAGACCTACGAGGACGAGTCGCTTCGACCCGCGACCGTACGCGTCGGCAGTACCGACGCTCGATGAGCGACGCCAAACCTCCCCCGTCGGGCCTCGCGCGGCTCCGCGCGCGCCTGTCGGCTCACGAAGCCAAAGCCCCGATCTCCCCCGAGGCGGCGGCCATTCACGCGCGGGTCGATCAGCTGAGTGAGTTGGAGCTTCGCGACGTCATGACCCCCCGCGTCGACGTCGCGTACGTCACGTTTCCCGTCACCTCCGAAGCCATCGCCGAGGCCGTGCGCGACACCGGACACTCGTGCTTCCCGGTCGTGAGTGACGATGACCTCGATGACGTGTTGGGCGTCATCTACGTCAATGACCTGTTTCGCAGTTCGACCCTCAAGCGGGCCATTGGCGTGTCGCTGCCGACGACCGAAGAGATCACCCGCAAGATCCGACGTCCCTTCATGCTGCCCGAGACCTTCGACCTGCTCGAGAGCCTGAGTGAGATGCGCAAGCAGCACCGCACCTTCGCTCTCATCATCGACGAGCACGGCGGCGTGGCAGGCGTGGCGTCAATCCGCGACATCCTCGAGCAGCTGGTCGGAGATCTCAACGACGAGTTCGACGAAGATGACGAAGTCGCGATCGTCAAGATCCGCGACAGTCGTTGGCTGGTCGATGGACAGACGCACGTGGACCGGGTCGAAGAGGAAATTGGCTTTGCCGTCCCCGAAGGCGAGTACGTGACGATCGCCGGATTCGTCCTGGATTTGGCCGGCGAAATCCCGGAAGCAGGCACGACCTACACGTACGGTGACTGGACCTTTCGCGTGCAGTCGGTGGAAAAACGACGGATCAGCGAACTGGTGATCGAGCATCATCCTCCGCGTGAACCCGACTCAATGGGCGACCGTTCTTAGCGTTGCCGAGCACGTGCGTGCGTTGCGGCCCGAGGAGACGCGCCAGTCGCAGCGAGTAGGATTGTCGGGCTGCGAGGCAACTCGCTGCGGGCTGTAGCGCAGCTTGGTAGCGCGCTGCGTTCGGGACGCAGAGGTCCCGGGTTCAAATCCCGGCAGCCCGACCACCATGTAGTACCGGTGACAGATACACAGGCCCCCATCGTCTAGCGGCCTAGGACACCACCCTTTCAAGGTGGCGGCACGGGTTCGAATCCCGTTGGGGGTGCCAGGTGACCTTGACCCCAAAAGGTGGTCAGGTCTTATAAGAATTTGGTCGTGATCTACCCGGAGGTAGTCATGCCCAAGCGTTATCCGAAGAAGTTCCGCACCGAAGTGTGCCAGCGGCTGCTCGCCGGCGAATCGGTGAATTCGCTGTCCGAAGAGCTGTCGGTGTCTCCCGCGACGCTCTATCTGTGGCGGCGACAGAGCCAGATCGATCATGACCTGCGTCCGGGGATGAAGAGCATCGAGGTCGATGAACTGGCCCAGGCCCAGCGCACGATCGAAGAGCTCGAGGCCGAGCTTGCCCTCGTGCGGGCCGCGAGCGCGCTCTTTAATGGCGAGGAACCGATCAGCCCAAAAGGCGGTGCCAGGTTGCCCAAGCACTGAGCAACCTGGGCTACAGCGAAATGGTCGCCTGTCGGATCATGGAGGTGGCGCGCACCACCTACTACGAGCACAAGTTCCACATCCCGAGTGACCGTGAGATCCGCCGACTGCTCATCAGTCCGCTCATTGCCGACATCCACCAGCGCAGCCGCGGCACCTACGGCATGATCCGCATCAGCGGGGCTCTGAAGAAGGAACACGACATGATCGTGAACAAGAAACTGGTGCTCTCGATCATGCGCGAACTGGGGATCCACGGTCTCCCGGGACCGAAGAAGCACAAGAAGAACCTGGTGAACACGGCGACCGAAGAGGACCTGGTGCAGCGCAACTTCACGGCCGAGGGTCCCAATGCGCTCTGGCTCACTGACATCACCGAGCACCCCACGCGCGAGGGCAAGGTCTACTGTTGCGCGGTGCTCGACCTCTTCACCCGTCGCATCGTCGGCTGGTCGATCGATCGACGCTGCGAGACAGCACTCGTCAACGATGCCCTGGCCATGGCGAACGACTCGCGACGTCCCGGCTCGTCCACCATCATTCACTCGGATCACGGCAGTCAGTTCACGTCCTGGGGCTTTACCGAGAGAGTGCGCAACTACGGACTGATGGGATCGATGGGCACGATTGGCGACTGCTACGACAACGCCCCGATGGAGTCCTTCTGGGGCACCATGCAGATCGAACTACTGAACCGACAGAAGTGGCGCACCAAAATCGAGCTCTCGATCGCCATCGCCGACTACATCGTCCACTTCTACAACGCCGAACGAATGCATAGTTCGATCAACAACCTCACGCCCAATGAGTTCCACGATCTACACTCAACAAACCAAACCCAGGCCGAATTCTTATAACCGCTGACCCGAAAACGGGGTCAAGGTCAAGGTCATACCTGGTGAAGCGCCATTTGGGCGGCATGAACTTTTTCATGTGGGGATCCCGGGCGGGCCGAGGATGTCAATGCCGTACTCCGCCGCCAACGCGGTCAATCGTTCCGCGTCGGGGGGTGCGATGGGGGGTGGCGGTAGAGCAAGAGCTTTAGCGGGCTCAGCACCGAGGCGCATGAAACTCTCGAATCCAGCCGGTTCGGTAACTAGTAAGAAGCGAGCTCCTTCGGTTGAGGAGACTATGAACGTGTGCGGCAAATTCTTGGGAGCGAAGGCAAAAGCTCCTGCCGGCGCGGTGATCGACTCTCCATCGACCCAAATCGTCAGTTCGCCCTCGAGCACGTAGAACCATTCATCTTCATTGTGATGAAGATGAAGCGGCGAACCCGAGTGTTGGGGTCCCGTGTGCTCGATAACGGCGACCACGCCGTCGGTCCCCTCCATCGACGCTTTGACTGTAGCGAGCATGCCCATAAACCAAAGCGCTTCGCCCTCACCTGGCTGCAACGCAATCGGTCGAATAGCCCCGCCGTGATTGACACTCATCACTCGCTCTCTTTGCTGGTCGAGTCTGTCGTCACAGTGTCGGCCTCAGCCGCGATCTTGAGCCGATCCAGCGTGTTTCGCATGCCCTCCATTAGTTCTCGATGCCGATTGGTCGGAATGTCGATGACACGAGCCCAGGCGGGGATCCTCTTCACCTCATAGGACTCGATAACTCGGGTCCCATTGTCAACTGGCTCGAAACAGTATCGCCACACAGTGGACTCTTGCCCACCCTCTTCAGTGACGAAGGCGAACTCGTGTCCGGGGTCAGCGACGAGGACGCGGCCGCGTCGAGACCAGCGCATGAGGTTGCGCGGTCCGCCTCGATTGTGGCCCACGAAGCGGGCACCCTCGGCCGCAGCGGATACACCCACCTCCCATTCGACGCCCTGGCACTCAGGGCTCCACTCACCCATGCGCGGCAGATTTGCCACCAGTTCGTAGATGTCTTCGGGGGTGGCATTCACGACGAGCTCTGCACTGTCCTGGGTCAGCCACCACCTCTGGTTCTTTGGCATCAATACCTACCTTCTCTCTCGGCTATTGCGTTAAGCTACAGGTATTAGCCTTAGCTGTCAAGCACAAATTAAGCTATGCTCAATAAATGAGTAACGACGAGTCCGCAACGCAAACTCTCTCGTCCCCTAGGGTCGACCGGCGAACGCTGCGCCGCCAAGCGACCATTGAAGAAATTCTCGACATCGCCACGAAAATCATGGCCGAGGAAGGAGTCAACGGTCTCAGCGTGGCCGAGGTGGCCCGCCGTCTCGGCGTGCAGTCACCCTCGATTTACAAGTACTTCCCCTCGCTGATAGCCATATACGACGCGCTCTTTCGGCGAGGTCAAGTCGAGCACCTTGAGGTCATGCGCGGAGCTATGGCCGATGCCGAACCAGGTTTCGCCGGGTTGACAGTGGGATTAGAGGCCAGCGGGCGGTGGTTACTGGCCCACCGACCGATCGCGGAGTTGATGTTCTGGCGCCCCGTTCCGAGTTATGAGCCTTCCGCCGAAGCATTCGCTCCCAGCGCCGAAATGGTCGCACTCCAGCGCGCGAAATTAGCCGAAGCGGTCGCCGCCGGTGACCTCGGTCCCGGGGCCGACTCAGAAGAAGCGGTCTGTCTCGTCTCCACCTTGATCATCGGAGTGCTCAGTCAGGCGATGGCCAACGAACCCGACCTGGAGTGGGGAAAGGGACGATTCACCTCCACGTTTCCAAAACTGATGTTGCTATTCGCAGCCGCTTACCCGATGCCATCTGCTGAACTAAATGGGAACAGCGGCACTCGGTGAGAGAGAGCAGCACTGGCGGACTTGTAGTGCCCCACCAAGGTGGCAGTCAATCGAAATGATGGTCAGATGAGACTCCGCGCGGCCAGATTTTGTTCTAGGACCAAAAGTATCAATTTGAGATGGAGCCTCAGTTCTAATCCCCAATGGGATGTGAGATTGATGTCGCGAGTCGCGGGAAATCACCACTGAGGCGTTGACTTCGAGAACTCTGACGGTTGCTCGAGCCACCGCAACCACTCCAGAACAGGAGTTTGAACTACAACCCCTGCGGGTTGCCCATTATTCCTGGTCGTAGGCAATTATGGAAATCAGGTCTGCTCTAAAAAATGCCGGAATTTGATGAAATAGAGCCCGCCTATATGCCCGTAGAGTGCCCAAAATCAATTCACGCCGAACCCAAGCGAAAGCTGGACTTCGACCGACTCATGACGCCAGCGACGTCGGGTGGTGTTTTTTTAACGCGCCGGTCGCCGCACAGGGCTGTTACCGACGAGCCGTACGATGTAGCCATGATATGGCGGGAGAATTCCATCGGTGAACTGGCAGAAGAAATAGCCGGCTGCCTCGCTAAGGGAGATCCCAGTGCAGCCACCCGGCTCGCATTTCGCTTTCTAGAGCGATATGACCGGTCCGACGGGACGACCCGGGGACGAATTACGGCCGATGCGCCTTTGACTACTGGCAGTAATCGATACGACGCGCTCCTGGCTGGAATAGTTGAATTCGCGTGCGCCTCACACGGCATCGTTGCCCCACTGTGGGTGAACGATGAATCGTTCTTTCTCAACCGGTGGTGGTTTGTATCGGGAATGGCATCACTCCACGCCGACGCCTTGGTGCATAGTCCAATTTCCCTCGCGCGCAGGGGAGTATTCGTGACACAAGGCGCATTGGAATACGCATAGTGGCGCTTCTCGGTCGGCGAGAGTTACTCGATGCTCTTGCAGAGCTAGACGAAGAACTGAAGATCCTTAACGTACGAGGCGAATTGTTCATCGTCGGTGGTGCGGCGATGGCAATTGCCTATGACACTCGCAGAGCGACCGCCGATGTTGACGCGGTCTTCGTCCCGTCAAGCGAAGTGAGGATAGCGGCCTCTCGTGTAGCCGAGCGACTCTCTCTCGAGCCAGATTGGCTAAACGACGGTGCGAAAGCGTTCCTCCCGGGAGAGGACGAGAACCGAATTGGAGTTTACGAGGGCCGAAACCTCAGCGTGGCGGCGGCGTCACCTCAATATTTGTTGGCGATGAAGCTCATGGCGTCGCGCGTGGAAAGAGATCAAGACGACATTCGCGAGTTGTACAGACTCTGTGGTCTGACGACGGCCGAGGACGGTCTTGATCTTCTTTCGTCGTACTATCCGGAGCATCTGATTCTCCCGAGGGTTCAATATCTTCTCCAGGAAATGTTCCCAGAGGGCCGCGAGCAGAGCCGTGACACCGATCGATCGCGTTAGTTCCACTTTCGACCGAAATTGGGTGTCTCGACAGTGCCGGTGGAGAGATTCGGCTTGACGCCGAACATGAATCCTCGGTGCGATTTAACCGCCACGTGACTTTCGATTTAGCGAATTGTCAATGGGCAGACTAGCGAGCGTGCCTTCAAGGCGACGACGACCCCGTCGCGGGCAAAGCGATCCAACGCGTCTCTGCGTAAAGTCTCGATATGTCTCCCGTTCCCGACCTTGATCTGCGAAAGATTCGCCAGTACGCCGAGCAAGTCGTCCCACAAGATTTTCAGGACCAGATCAGGATGGAAGTAGACGTTCGAGGCAATACGGTGACGATCGTCGAATGTCGCCCTCCGTGGCCCGGGGACTCTGATCCCGAATGGACGCGAGAGGGCGTCGCCAGAATGAAGTTCTCTCCCGATGATGGAAAGTGGACTTTCTATTGGTCCGACCGAAACAGCCGTTGGCACATCTTTGACCTCATAACTCCGGGATCAATCGACAAAATTCTCAATGAGGTTGAGCGGGATCAGACGAACATCTTCTGGGGCTGACGGTCGACGCCCGTACAGTACCCAATCTGCTTGTGACAATCCGAGAGTTGGCTACTTCTCCTGGCAATCCACCTGGATCCTGATGGTCGCGCCCTGGGTCACGGTGATCGGTCCGGAAGCATGGCACTCCGAGGCCCCTCCTTCGTACTTTGGACTTAGACCGGAGACGATATACGTACCGACGCTCACGGGAACGGAGAATCGACCGGTCGGACCGACGGCAATGCTCGTGATGTGACCACCCGACCCGTTGAGAGTGACTTCTCCGCTAAGGGCCCGTGGGCCGTCGCCGGCAGGCCCTCCGACAGCACGGAGCGTACCCTTCAACGTCCCCGTCGGACCCGGAAGACTGTTGGGCGATCCACAGCTGGCTAACAGCACCGCAGCAACGCCGAGCGGAAGTACAACGAGCAAGGTTAGGGACCTTCGACGGACTCTTCTTTTGAACACATTCACGGTGTTCATTCGTTTCGGGCCACCTCAGGACCCGTCATGCGGTTGAGGAGCGGGAATGTCGACGCAATGATCGCGAGTGAGGCCACCAGGCCCCCGAGCACGGTTCCCCAGTACGCGAGGCCCGGTACCCGGAACGCAATGGCGACCTGGGAATGGAGGTAGAGAGCCGCGGACACTAAGCCGACCACGATCGAGACTGTGGCGACAATGAGAAGTGGTAACGCGCTCTCCAGCGCAACGATCCGGCGCAGGACACTGAGGGGGACGCCAGTGAGCCGGAGCAGGCTAAAGGGGCGCTTGCGCTCGCCCAGACCGGCGGCGATATTCACGGCGAGACTACAGGCGGCGATGATCAGGCTCGCGACGATCATTACGTCGGTCATGTCCTGGATCGTGGTGAGCAAACGCGCAGTCGAAGGGTCGAATGCATCGACAGCAACGGGAGTTCCCTGAAACGGAAAAGCGACCTCAAGCGCCGTGCGCGCCCGTTCGATCGATCCCGCCGACCCGTCCGTCGCAACGACGACCGCATCAACGGGAAGGCGCGCTGCGCGTGCGCCTGACATCTTCGACGACGGCCATACGGTCGTCGACGCGTGCGAGCTATGCCCTAAGACGTTCGAAAGGAAGTAGCCGACGTCCGCGATCACTGCTCCGGGCGCGCACCTGCCAATCGCGGGCGTCTTGGCGAGCTGGTCGCACGCGACGACCCCGAATGAGTTCCTGAGCGGAGCTCGAGACGAGCCGAAGGAGAATCTGAGCGCACTTTGGGGATTCTGGTGAACCACCGTCACACTGCGCACGCCCGTCGTCGTGCGGAGTTTTGCGAGCACGTTGTGCGACACCGACGCCACTGTGGCCGACGCGGGACAGTTCGACGTCGAGAAACTGCAAAACGGGTCGGCCAGGGTGTCACTTCCCGCCGTGCTTCTCCCGCCGGCGTAGCTAGCGGCAGCGATGGAGCTGAGCGCTCCCACCACAGCGCTCGAAATGAACAGGGCGATCACGAGTCCGCTAATGAATCGGAAGGCGGTCTTGGGATTATCGAGGAGTCGGCGACCGGCAATGAGTGTGGCGGGGCGACCAGCGCGCTTCACCATGAGTCGAGAACCCGCGGTCGTGAACCACGGTCCCGCGAGTACCAGACCCGTGACGAGCAACATGAAGCCGACGAGCAGCTCGAGCAGCTGGCTGCCGACTGCGCCCGGCTTGCCGGCCGCGTCGAAGTACGCCAGTAGGGCAATGCCGGCGGCAAGTGGGATGAGTCGAAAGATTCGGGGAGGTCGGCTCGAGACTCGACGGGTCACGCCGAGCGGTGAAATCTGTACGCGGCGCAATGCGAGGCGAGCCGACAGGATCGCCGCCAGCGGCACACCGATCACGGCGATCAGGATGTCGGCGGACGTGAGCGAGAGGTCTCCGCGAGCAAAGGGCGCCCCCGTAAACGGCACGCTATAAATCAGCGGTCGAAACAGGAAGAAGAGCGCGAAGCCGGCGGCGACACCGGCGAGCGCCGCGAGCGCAGACTCCACCGCGGAGACCACGGAAATCTGATGCGGTGTGGCACCGATAAGGCGCATCGCGGCAAATCGCTCCTCGCGCCGCGCGGACGAGAGTCGGCTCGCGGTGGCGATCAAGATGAGCATCGGTAACAGCAGCGCGATGGCCCCGACGGCCAATATCCACTCCAAGATGGATCCGCTCCCGTTGGTGTTTTGGCAGTTGTAGCAACTGGCCGGCGTACGCTGGATCGCTCCCACTTCGAGTGCGTGCGGTACCCGCGAGAGGTGACTCGCGGAATGCCCGATCACGATGATGAGCGAGTTCGGTGACGGCAGCGCCGCCGCGCCCAGAATCCCGATCTGGTGACCCGGATACCGGTCACGAAGCTCGTTCGCCGGCTCAGAGCGAAAGAGCGCAGCGAGGGCCGGCGAGACGTAGTACTCACCCGGTCCCGGCAAGTGCGACATCCCTGGGGGGATCGGTGCGCCCGGCCCGGCGGCGGCCAGGTCGATCCGATCAATCCCCTGGTTGTCGAACTGGTCAACGCTGGACAGCCACCACAGTTCATGGGCGTTCGACCCGGGACGTGACGCCTGGGCCGAGGTGTCGAGCCACGCGCCACGATCGGTCTGGGAGTGCAGTCCGTTGACCCCGGCGAGAGCGGCCAACAACAGTGCGACACCGAGTGCGACGGCCGTAGCCGTCACGAGCAGACGCGTCATCGCTTCGCGGCCGCTTCCCAACGTCAGGCGAAGTCCGAGCCGGATCACCTCGTGGCTCGTTCGGCCGACGCGACCTTGCCGTCGCGGACAATCACCTCGCGATCGGCGAACGCCGCCACCCTCGGCTCGTGCGTGACGAGAATGACGGTCGAGCCCTCCTCGCGCGCCGTACGCGTGAGGAGTCCCATCACCAGCTCTCCGGTGAGTGAGTCGAGAGAGCCGGTCGGTTCGTCCGCAAAGAGTACGTCAGGGTGGGCGACGAGACCACGAGCCAGCGCGACGCGCTGAGCCTGTCCACCGGACATCTCTCCAGTGCGATGGTGCTCTAGTCCATCAAGTTCGAGCCGGGCAAACCACGACCGTGCGCAACGCAAGGCCTCCTCGTGTCTCACTCCGCCGAACAGGAGGGGTAGCGCCACGTTCTCTTCGGCCGTGAGTTCGGGCACCAACTGACCGAACTGGAACACGAAACCGAATCGCTCACGTCGCAGCCGACTGCGCTCAGCTTCACGCATCGTGTCGACACGTTGACCGTCGAAATAGACCTCGCCGGAATCCGGTGCGAGGATGCCCGCCAGACAGTGAAGCAGCGTGGACTTGCCCGAACCACTCGGGCCCATTACGGCGAGAATCTCGCCCTTCACGACGGAAAGACTGGCGCCCCGCAGCGCCGGGGTCTCGCCAAAGGAGAGCACGAGGCCGCGAGATTCGAGGATCGCTCCTCCCACCACAACCTTGGACGAATGTTCCAGGACGTTCATGCGGCCACCTCTTGGGCCAGTGCCGCAAGCCGTGCCTCCGTGACGTCGATCCAGCGCAGATCAGCTTCCAAGTGGAAGAGCCCGTGATCCGCGAGAAGCATGTCGACGACGCCACCTTTTTGCTTCACGTCGGTCAGTTCACGCATGCGTGCCAGGTGCGCGGTGCGTTGCACGTCGAGGTACTCCTCCGCCGGGCGCCCGAGCATTAGAGAGAGCACCACCTTGACGAAGAGTTCCGTTTGAAAGTGAGGTTCGGGCGAGATCGGAGTGGCGAGCCACACTTCGACCTCGCGACTTCCCTCCTCGGTAATCGTGTATCGCTTGCGGTCTGGTCCGGCGCCTGGCTCGGCGTCACCGACCACAGCCTTGCCGTCTCGGGCGAGGCGACCAAGTGTCGCGTACACCTGGCTGAAGGGAAGTGGTCGACCTCGACCGAAGTAGGCGTCGTAGTCACGTTTCAGGTCATATCCGTGGCTTGGTTCACGATCAAGGAGCCCAAGAAGGGCCATAGGTACACTCATGACCGAGAGAATACACTGAGGGTATACCTTACGTCAATAGAATGTCGGAACAGATCGTTGAGGCCAGCAATGACCTTCGAGAGAACGCTGCTGCCCCGAGAAGGTGTGACTACTCGCGCACGTCGCTGACGTCCCCCAGAGCTCCGACTTCGAGCTCCCGGATCAAGAGGCCGAAGCGCCGCAAGGAACTACGAACCGGAAAACGATGGCGGTCAAAGCCAAGCAGGAGCATCGCCTCACCCCCGAGGAAAGCCTGACCCACGAGGGCTGCCATCTCTTCGGCCGAGAACGGCCCGAGCGGGCCGAAGCGGCTTTCGGCCTCACGCGCGACCTCCGTGATCAGATCAATCCACCCTTGTAACAGTTCCCGGACGCGCTCACCAATGACAGGGTCCGACCAACCGGCGGCGATCATCTCCTGAAGGACTCGCACGAAGCCAGACTCCAGATCGTCCTCGAGAAAATCACACGCCTGCTCATAGCGGCGCCACAGTGGCTGATCCGCGGCGTACATTTCGGTTTGGCGGGCGAGGCGCCGTTCGCTCTCGGACTCGAGAAGGTCGAGGATCATCTGCTGCTTCGAGCCGAAGTGGTAGTGGAGCTGGCTCAGTGGCACCCCGGCTGCTTCTGCCACGGCTCGGGTGGAGAGTCCGGCGTACCCGTCGGTGAGGAGGCGGCGGCGCGCTGCTTCGAGAATTGACGCCTTGGTCGATCGCGAGTTGCGACCCTTTTCCTGTAGTGGGGCTCTAGTTGGTCGCTCGACCGAAGACATTTCTGCCATTCTACCCAAACTTTCTTGACAAATAAGGACTCCCGAACTACCCTACAAAAAGTTCGGTCGTTCGACCGATTTATACGGCACTTTGAGGAGGACTTAATGACTACGACCAATGTTCCCGCCATCGACGTTGACAAGCTGATGGCTTTCGTTTTTCGTGCGGTGGAGGAGGTTGGAGCCACGCTCAACACGGCCCTCGTGGTGATGGGCGATCGGCTCGGTCTCTACCGAGCGCTCGCGGACGGGGGACCCCTCACATCGGACGAACTCGCTCGCGATACCAACACGTCGGAGCGGTACGTCCGAGAGTGGCTCAGTGCCCAGGCCGCCGGCGGCTTCGTTAAGTACGACCCCGACACTGACCGGTTCAGCCTGCCACCAGAGCACGCGGTTGCACTCACCGATGAGAGCAGTCCCGCGTTCCTACCCGGCTTCTACCAGATCGCCCTCGGCTCACTCCACGACTCGCCCCGGATTACTGAGGCCGCCAAGACAGGTGCGGGCATCGGCTGGCAGGACCACGTCAATGACGTCCTCGAGGGGTGCGAGCGCTTCTTTCGACCCGGCTACAACGCGAACCTGGTCGCGACGTGGTTGCCCGCCCTCGAGGGCGTCACCGACAAGCTCAACCGCGGCGCGAGCGCCGCCGACGTCGGCTGCGGTCACGGGGCGTCGACCATTCTGATGGCCCAAGCCTTTCCCACTTCGACATTCGTCGGCTCGGACTATGACGCGGGTTCGATCAAGACCGCCCAGGCCCGCGCGGAGTCGGCCGGAGTCTCGGATCGGGTCCGGTTCGACGCCGCCCCCGCATCGGGGTTCACGGGAAAGAACTACGACCTCGTCACGATGTTCGACTGTCTCCACGACATGGGCGATCCTGTAGGAGCGGCTCGCCACGTACGCGAGGCGCTCGCACCTGACGGCACCTGGATGATCGTCGAACCCGCGGCCGGTGACACGCTTGTCGAGAACCTCAATCCGGTGGGCCGGGCGTACTATTCGTTCTCCACCTTGCTGTGCTGCCCGTCCTCACTCTCACAAGACGTCGGCGCCGCACTCGGTGCCCAGGCGGGAGAGGCGAAGATCCGCGATGTCGTGACCAAAGCCGGCTTCAGCCGATTCCGCAGGGTGACAGAGACACCGTTCAACATTGTGTACGAAGCGCGACTCTGAACGGACACTCGAGCTCGATGAGTTGGAGCTCACGATTGGGGTTCGGACTGTTCCGCGATCGGAGGCCGGACCTGTACGGCGTCCTCGAAACCCTGGACGGAACTCCCGCCCCGTCGTGATTAGTCGATGTTGACGCGAGGATCGTAAGGGACCGTGGCGGGATCGACGGCGATCCCGCCACCGTCGACTGGGATCACCGCTCCGTTCACGTAGGACGAGTCCTCGGAGAGCAGGAACGCGATGACCGATGCGACTTCGTCGGCGCGCGCGGCGCGCTGCAGCGGCACGAGCGAGGTGATGAGACGATAGGCGTCGTCAACCGAGAGACCACGTGACCCCCCGAAGCTGGCCATCTCTTCGTCAGCCATCTCGGTGATAGTCCAGCCCGGGCAGACCACGTTGGCACGAAGGCCTTCGGCGCCGTAGTCAACCGCGAGGCTCTGGGTCAACATCATGAGCGCCGCCTTGGTCGCGGAGTAGCAGCTCATCTCACTCGACGCGCGCAGGGCTGCTTCGGAGGCGACTGACACCACAGCGCCCTTGGCACTGAGGAGATGGGGCAAGCAGGTTCGCGCCACATAGAACGCGCCGGTCAAATTGATCGAGACCATGTTGTCCCAGTCCTCGAGCGAGAGGTCCCCCACTTTCCCGCTCGCAATGACGCCCGCGTTGAGGACAAGGCCATCCAAGCGGCCACAGCGTGACATCACGTCCTCGACCAGCGCTTCGACTTGAGTGACGTCCGATATGTCGCAGACGATCGGCACGACGCCCGTGCGCTCCGCCACCGCATCGAGTGACTCCTTGCGCCGCCCGCAGATGACGACCGTCCAACCCGTTGCGCTCAGCCGGGTCGCCACCGCCGTGCCGATGCCCGACCCTCCGCCGGTAACCAGTACGACCCGGGAGGACTCGGGAGCTGACACGCGTACCTATTCGGTCGGGCTGGTGCGGAACTGGCCACTGGCGTCGCCCACCGTGAGCGGCTCGGTGCGAGCCAGATCCGGGTTGGCGACGAGGTCGGGCAAGTGCATGCTGGCTTGGGTTCGGCCCTTGGACGCAAAGGCGACGATGAGACCGACGGCCAGCCAAATGAGCGCGCACCAGGGGGCAACGATCGTCGGGCTCGTCACTTTGTAGAAGGAGCCGTAGATCGCTCCACCGGTGATCGCGATGCCAACCAGGGCAGCGAAGAAGATCAAAAATCTGCCTTGGGCCCTGGCAAAACTGCGGATCGATCCCACCGCCATGAGCAGGTAGACGACAACCAGCGCGAACCCTCCGAAGGTCGAACCCCAGGCGAAGAGCGCGAAGTAGTGCGGCGTCTGGGGAAGTGCGAACAAACTCGGGGCGAACTGGTCGAGGATGACCGCAACGCCCACGGCGCCCACGACGAAGCAAATGGCGCCGATGGGGGTCTGGTATCGCTTGGAGACCTTGGCCAGCGGCGCGGGAATCCTGCGGTCGCGCGCCATCGCAAAGATTCCTCGAGACGCCGAGACCGCGCAACCGACGCCGACCGCCATCATGTCGAACAGCACAACGAGCTCCAGGAGTCGATCAATCCACGTTCCCCCATACCCCCCAGCCGTCGCCGGTGCGCCGAGCGCGAACAACGGGGCTCCGGACGCGGCGGTGATGGCCTTGAGGCTGTAATGGAACCCGGCGACTTCGACGTAGGCCGCGAGCAGGTACCACGCCGTGGCAATGCCGGCCGTGGCCAGGATCGCGATGGGGACGTGGCGCTCCGGATTGGCCGTCTCCTCGCCCAGATTCGCGGCGGTCTCAAAACCCGTGAACATCAAGACGCCGTAGAGGACCCCGAAGAAGATCCCCGAGTACCCGTCGGCCGAGGACGACGGCTTGAACGGCAGGACGCTGTTGGCGTGGCCGAGCTTCACGATGACCATGATGAAGAATCCCAAGACCACGAGCAGCGAGATGCCCGCCAGCAGCAATTGGGCCCGCGTCGAGATGCGCACCCCGAAGTACAGCACGGCGAAGAGCAGGGCCATCAGGATTAAGGTCCACGCCCAGGGCGGCATGGGGTTCACCGAGAACTCCGAGGCCAGCGTGCTCTGGATGTAGCCGCCCGCCAGGAGGTACAGGGCCATCGTGAGCATGATGACGCCCATGTAGTAAAGCCAGCCCGCGGCCACTCCGATCCGTTCGCCCAGTCCCCGCGACACGTAGTCGTACAACGATCCGGCGGAGTGTATTTTCCGGGCATATCGCGCGATCAGCCATCCGAGCGCAAACACGCCCACGCCCGCGATCAACACCGAGAGAGGGGTGGCGGTTCCGCCGCCCTTCCCACTCGCGCTGATCACGCCGACGACCAGTGGGATGACGAACGCCGCCGAGAAGACCGGTCCCATAAAGCCGACCGACTGAGCGATCACGTCCGGCAGGCCGAGACGTTTTGAGCCGAGTCTTTCGTAGGTTGGCTGCTCTTCTTGCATGGCCCATCCCCTCCCACACAACGCGTACTCGCGCAGTTTCGCCAATCGTAAGGAGACAAACGATTCGTGTCAAGGGGCGCGCGGTTACTTGTTGAGAGAGTGGACCTTGTCGACGAGCATCCTGCACCACTCGCCCATCGCTCGGGCGTCGTCAATGAACTGCGACGGCTTGACGCAGATCGTACGAAACCCACGAGCCATCTGTGCGGGGATCGATGCGATCGCCTCATCAAGATCGGCGACACTGTGAGTGTCGGCGAAGCGCCCGCGCGTGCCGCCGACGTACTCGATCTCCTCGGTCGAGCGACCCGCCGCTGTGAGCGCCGTTTCCAGCTGGTCGAGCTCCTCGTCGCTTGGCGAACCAAGCGGGTTGAAGCCCTGTCCGTAACGTACGAGTCGTCGCACGAGGCGAGGGTGGACCGATGACCCGCCGAACCACAGCACAGGCCCACCGACCTGAGCGGGCTTAGGTTCGAGCCACACGTCCTCGAAGCGGTAGAACTCACCCTCGTGGCTGGCCGGTGAGTCTCGCCACACGCGGTCGAGCACCTCGAGTTGCTCGTCGAGAATGTCGCCGCGACGCGCGAAGGACACGCCCAGGGCGTCGTACTCATCTTCGTGCCAGCTCACCGTGGGCAACACCACGAGTCGTCCGCCGCTCAGCCGGTCGAGGGTGGCCAAGTCTTTGGCTAGCGCCAAAGGGTGGCGTAGCGGAGTGATGATGGCTCCGGCTACTAACCGCAGCCGCTCGGTCGCCTGGGCTACCGCGCTCAACAGCACGATTGGGCTCGGCCACGGCGTCCACGGTTCCTGGTTCCCAGGAAGGGCGTAGTCGCGGGGATTTGTGGGCAGTCCGAGCGCGTTGGCCGACGGCCCGAGCACGATGTGCTCTGAGACCATTACCCCGTCGATTCCGGCCGCTTCCGCGGCGACGGCAAAGTCGACGAGGTCACTGACGTCGGGGCTCGGACGCATAGTGGCGTTCTCGGTCAAGATCAGTAACAGGCGAGGCGCAGACGCCCTGCCGTCATCCGGCGAATGTTCTTGTGTCAGCGGCTCCGCTCCGCTCGGCGACGGCGTGGGGCCGCTCACACCGGGGTGACGATGATGGGAAGGCGCTTCAGCCCGTTCGTAAAATTGGCGCGAATTCGCGCCGGCTCGCCCGCCAACTCGAAGCGCTTCACCCGCTTACTCAGCTCTTCCAAGACGACGCGGACCTCGAGCCGAGCCAGATGGGCGCCAAGGCACATGTGCGGGCCACCGCGCCCGAAACTGAGGTGAGGGTTGGGCGAGCGGCCGATGTCGAAACGCTCGGGCTCGGTGAACACCTCCTCGTCCCGGTTACCCGAGACGTACCACAAGATGACTTTGTCGCCCTTTTTCATCTCGACGCCTTTGAACGTCACATCCTCATCGGCCGTACGGCGCATGAAATGCGTGGGGCACGAATAGCGCAGCACCTCTTCGGTGGCTGAGTTCAAGAGACTCGGGTCTGATCGCAGTCGGTCCCACTCGCCCGGGTTCTCGCAGAAGTACAGGATGCCCTGGGCGATCGCGATGCGTGTCGTTTCGTTGCCGGCGATGACGAGGATGGAGAAGAAGTTGTCGAGGTCCACCTCGCTCAGGCGCTCGCCGTCGATCTCGGCACCCAGCACGACCGACAGCAAGTCATCGGACGGCTGAACGAGTCGCTCGCGCACCAGCTCTCGGCCGATGTCCCACAGCTGCTTTCCGTACGGACTGCGAAACGGGAACAGGCGATACTCGTCGGTGTCGTCCCGGCCCCAGACGACGTCGGTGATCTCGGGATCGGTGTTCGCGATGAGTTTGTCGCCGAGTTCGATGAAGTCGTCGAGGTTGGCGTCGGGCAAACCCATGATGCGAGCCAGCACTCGGATGGGCACCTCACGTGCGACGTAGCGCACGAAATCGAACTCACCTCGCGGGATCGCATCGTCCAGCACGACGTCAGTGAGAGAGCGAACGAAGTGTTCGTAGACAGCGACGGCCCTCGGTGTGAAGCTCGGTGCAAGCACCCGGCGCAGCTTGGTGTGGTCCGGGGGGTCCATGTCGATGATTGTCCGTCGGGCTGCCATGTCCTCTTCCGTCGGCTCTTCGAACGAGATGCCCTCCGCGGACGAAAAGCGCTTCGTATCTCTGCTGATCTCGACAATGTCGGAGTAACGGTGGATAGACCAATACCCGTGGTTCGGCGACTCCTCCTCGAACCACGCGATCGGAGACTCGTGACGCAGGCGCGCGAATTCGTCGTAGGGCACTTGCTCTTGCCACGCATCGAGATCGGTGAGGTGAAAGGACGAGCTCATCGGTAATTGTTTAGCACCAAACGACCGCGAAGCTCTATCCGCAAACCCCTCATCGGGGCGTAGGTCGGACAGACAGGCGGCTCCCAGTTCGCGAACTCAGCTTCTTGATCCAAACCTCTCGGCAACGAATGCCGCCAGCGCACTTCGTGATGGGTGTCCCCAGCCAATGCAGAAGGGGTGACCTGCGGGATCGGCGTAGACCTGATGGCCTTCTTCTGCGGCGAAGGTGGGGGCTGGCTGAAGCAGACGTGCTCCGAGCTCGACTGCCTCTTCGTGGGCACGCTGAGGATCCTCGACGTGAAGGTCTAGGTGGATCTGCTGCTCCGGGAATCCGTCTGGCCACTGGGGAGCGACGTGATTCGCGGCGTGCTGCACACCAATGATCCACGTACCATCCCTATCGAGTACGCAATGGAACTCTTCGTCATCTCCCACAACGTTGCCACCAAACATTGCGGCCCAGAAGGCACTTTCGATCGAGACGTCTGCCGCGTCAAACACGATGACGTGCCGGATCAGTTCCATACCAAAAAACGGTAGTGGCATCGGCGCCCGTTTTCATCGCCAAACTCTTCTCTCGATAATCAAGATGGCGACGCTACTCGGGGGCGGCGGGATGAACGCAGAGCGCGGAACGGGGCGACCGACAGAACACTCGAACTCCTGGCGCCATCGACGCGCACCGGGAGGAGTCCCGTGGACCCATCGATCCGCCACGTGCCACGGCACGATCAGATCGGCTCTCATAAGTCGACTACCCGGCGCGGTCAAACGTCGCAGCAGGGCTACCGAAATCCCAAACGGCGGGTTCGCGACCACGCGAAATGGCCGTCGCGGTAGCCGCAGGTCGGCCCCGTCCGCTCTGACGACGGTGACGTGGGAACTGCCAAACTCCTTTCGGAGATGAGCTGCTCGATCCGCGTGCAACTCAAAAGCAATGACGCGTGCCCCTCTCTCGACAAGGGGCCGCGTAATCGCACCAGATCCGGCGCCGATGTCAAGTACGAGATCGCCGGGAGAGATACCGGCGGCGTCAACGAGTCGTTGCGCCCACTTACTTTCGAGTCGGTGCCATCCCCATCGCGTCCGTTGCTCGGACACGGCACACCATCGTGAACATTGTCATCCGCTCACCCTACGCCAAGTGGGTGTGCAGCCGACGCTTCGCGCTCGACGTCGAACGTCTGGCTACGCGCCAACTCGCGATCCGCGCTGTAGTCCCGATAGCAGTTGTTGTATCGAAGTCTGAAGGATCGCCACGTCGTGGAGGGGCCGGGCGAGCAGCATCGCACCTTCCAACGTATTAACGACCAACCACGCCGTCTCGTCGGGCGAGCCCTTCAACTCGATGGTGCCAACGTCAGCGCCCTGTGCAAGCACCGCTGAGAGCCACGAGTGGTTCACTCGGAAAAATCGCGTGACGGCATCTTGCATCGCGAGCGGAAGCGTCTCGCTCTCCGCAGCCAACATCCCGCACAGACACATCCGGCCTTCGCGAAGTACATCGAGGTACAACTCTGCGTAGCCTTCGAGTTTGGCCATCGCGTCGGACTCCTGCGAGTCGATGTTGGCGAGCACGTCCGTGAATCGGTCGCTGTAGCGGGTGATGAGCGCCTCTCCCAGATCGGCCTTGTTGGCGAAGTGGTAGTGCAGGGCGGCCCTCGTGATCCCCAACTCCTTGGCCGCGTCGCCGTAGCTGAATCCATTGAATCCGCGAACCGCCACCAATCTCTCGGCCACGTTCAGGATCAACGTCGCCGTCTCGTCGCTCTCGGCACTGTTTTTTGCCACCCGACCTCCGTCAAATCCCGGTTGACTTCTTACTTACGTATAAGTAAGTTACCGGATATCACGCCCTTTAGGGGGGTCAAGGGAGGTAGACAATGAAAGAGACTGAGCACAAAAGTTTTGATATGGCGGATGAGGTTCGCGACTTTCCGAATGGACGAGCGGAAATCCTGAAGGTTGGCGGCGCGGATATCGGACGTTTGGTACTGCAGCCGGGATGGCGATGGTCCAATGACGTCAAGCCGATCGCCCAGACCGAGAGCTGCGAAGCGCCACACTTCCAATACCACGTCAGTGGACAGTTGGCCATCCGAATGGACGACGGCTCGGAGTTCGTCGCGGGTCCCGGCGACGTGACGTCACTGCCCAGTGGTCACGACGCGTGGGTGGTCGGCAACGAGCCCGTGGTGGTCGTGGACTGGTTCGGTGCCAGCTCGTACGCGAAGTGACGAGCCCCACCAACACAGGGGACCCGACAGAGGTGGTTGCGGTCTTCGGTGCGGCGTGGGCGAATCATGACCTCGATGCCGCGCTGGAACTCGTAACCGAGGATTGCGTCTTCGACAACACCAGTCCCGCCCCCGATGGATCACGCTTCGTGGGTCACAAGGCGATTCGCCTCGCATGGTCCCCCATCTTTAACGACGAGGCGACGCGGTTCGAACCGGAAGAAACCTTTTCGGTCGACGACCGGGTTGTCCAACGGTGGCGTTACTCGTGGGCGGACGGCCACGTGCGCGGGGTCGATGTGTTTCGCATTCGCGACGGAAAGATCTCCGAGAAGCTGTCGTACGTCAAGGGTTGATACTCAGCGCCGACTCACGCGACGGTAGCTGTCAAAATGTGCGACGCCGCGTGAGAGCGTACGGCGCCATCCACCGTGATGTGCCGAGTCGCGTGTTCCACCGCTCTCGCCAGCGACAACTGGTCCGCTTCTGAAAGTTGGGCGAGCATCGGCGCCACGGCGGCAGCGTGCAGGGTCAACAGCAGTTGACTGGGACCGCCTTCGAAGATGAGGGGCAACTCGTGCTTGCGCACCTCAACGTCACTGAACCCACCGTCTTGGGCGAGTTGAGCCAGCGACGCCGAGTCGCCGAAACCCCAAGGACCACCTTTGTAGGTCTCGGCTATCTCGGGGCCGAGAACTTCCTCTAGGGCTTCCGCGAGGGCGAGAAACGGCGGGCACTCTTCGATGTCGCACCACACAGAAAGACCGAGCGCTCCACCGGGTCGCAGGACCCGGTGCATCTCAGCCAACGCCCGACTTCGATCGGGAAAAAACTGCACGCCCTGCTGGCAGGTCACCAGGTCAACGGCCGCATCGGGGGCGTCGAGCGCGTCGGCCGAACATTCGATGTAGACGATCGGTGCGCTGGCGTCCAACGGGGTCTTCGATCGTGCGAGGTCAAGCATCGCCGGACTCAGGTCACAACCGGTGACGGTTCCGCTCAGTCCGACGCGCCGCGCGGCCAGTCGAGTCACGGTTCCCGGGCCGCAGGCAACGTCGATGACATCCTGTCCGCTCTTTGGATCTACCGTGTCGAGTAAAAGATGCGCCCACGGATCGAACAGTCGCGGAACCATTATGTCGTCGTAGTAACTCATCGCACCCTTCGACGCTTGTGCAAACGAAGCACTCCACTCCTGATCGCTAGCCATGCTCCTCCTCTTGGCAACCACTGCAGGTCACGTCGGTTCCAGTCCATCATGCGGTTCGTCTTCCGATGTTCTCAGTGGCCGCATTCCACTGCTACTTCGAACGTCTCCTCGCGCTCCTCGTGACAAGTCCGGGGTCCGGTACGGGCGCCTCTCAAAGTGTTCGTGAAACGCGATTGAGCCAGCGGCGAACACGACGAACAGGATGATCGATGCGACGAGTGCACGATGGCCGTGGCCGACAATTCCGGGGCGGAGCAGGATTTGAAAGAGTCCGAATACCGAGATGGCGAAGCCCGCCATCCAGGCCCAGATGTTCCACTGCTTGATGGTCCACCCGGGTAGACCCCGTATCGGAATCATTCCAAAGAACGATCCGACCAGTCCACCGACGAAGAGTGCACCCAGAATGTCGTCCGCGAGAACGACGCCCAGGAACGGGTTCGCGCGTTCGGCCGCCGCGTTCACCGGTATCCAGATCAGCCACGAGATGACGCTGAGCACCAATGACGAAAGGATACCGAGAGCAGCAATGTGGCCTTTTTCGTTGGCGGGAAGCTCACGAACGAACACCACGCCGCACACCAAGCCGTACAGGTAGCCAGGTTCGAAATGAATGAGGCGACTGAACACGACCATCGCTACCGCGAGCGCTAGTCCTGCGGGTATCGCGACCAGTCGTCGTGGAGCGCTTCCGTGACGCTGGGAGTGATAGATGGCACCGACAATGGTCGGCAGCGCAATCCCTATCGCCATCGACATGGCCACCCCAATGAGGGTCACGAGTGAGCTGGCGTTCACCCCAAAATGGCCATCGTTGAAGGCGTCCGCGATCGCTCCGCACACGAACACGAGGCCGAAGATCGAGCGATTCTCGAGCACTGTGGTCGCACCCGCGCGATTCTGATCGGAGTTCTTCTCGTCGGTCGCCCTACGACGTCGGAGTCGACGCAGGGGCGATAGCTTCTTTCGCCACCACAACTCAATGTCGGCGTAGTTCTGCTGCAACGTCGAATTGAACAGTTGCGAGGGGAACGTCAGCAACATGACCACAGCGGCGGCTATGCCGCCGTTCACCGCGATCGATTTCACTGGAAGGAAAGCCTCGCGAGGTGTCGGGATACTGGTGGCGATGCTCGAGGGGGCGATCGACGCACTTGAAGCCGAAAAAGACACGGCATCTAGGCAATTTGCGGTATCGCTCGGCGTATCCAGATTGAGGAACTCGACGGTGGCGGTCGAGGAGTTGGCGACCACGGACAACGAGAAGGTTTGCCACTTTTGGCGATCTGACCCTCGCCCTTGCGAATTGGTCGCGGTATAGACGCGCACGCCGTCAACGAGGACTTCGACGGAGCTGGTCGTTCCGAATATGCCAGTCGGGTTGTACACGTTGCCGACGGCAAAGGCCAAGGTATAGCGGGTTCCTTTGACCGTCGGCACGGATTGAGCAACGCCCGTCTTTGAGTTGCTCGTCCCCGTGAGATCGAGCTCTTGGGAGCTTCGATACGAGTCGAACGTATAGCCATTTTGAGAAAAGGTGCCACTGGTGATGCCTACGTTGCCCGGGGCCCCGACGACGTGCCATCCAGAGAAGCTCGAGCCGGTCGAGAAGAATTCGTCGGAGCTGCCAACGGCGGGAGAACCGAAATTTCCATTGATGATCTCGTTGTTAGACGCCGAGGCGGGGTCGGCGTAGCCCAATAGGACTGTCAAAACGACGACGACGAGTATCGCGTAGGTCCTGCGCACGCCACTAGTTTGCGAAGAACGAGCGCGGCGCGCAAGTGACTTGGGTCAACGCGATTCGAACAACAATGACGGTGGGTCATCAGACAGACATCAAGGAGGTGGAAACGATGAGCGACGAAAGAGCCAACGATGTGCTCATCGCCTTTCTGGGCGTGGGTGAAATGGGAACACCGATGGCATCGCGATTGATCTCGGCGGGCTTTGCTGTTCGAGTGTGGAACCGATCGAAGGAGCGCGTGAGGGCGCTCGTTGAACTCGGCGCCGTTGAGGCGTCAACTCCCGCGCAGGCCGTTGCCGGCGCGCAAGTGGTAATCACGATGCTGCCGGACGGCCCGGTGACCGAGAGCGTCGCGCAGGGTGCAAACGGGGCACTTGCGACGTTGTCCCGCGCCGCAATCTGGCTGCAGATGGGCACCATTGGCCTTGAATGGACCGATCAGTTGGGCAAGGCAGTCACCGATACCGGAGCAATCTTCGTTGATTCTCCGGTGTCGGGAAGCGTGGGGCCGGCAACAGCTGGACAGTTGGTCATCCTCGCGAGTGGACCCGACGAGGCCCAGTCCGTCGCCGACCCAATCTTTGCCGCGATGGGTAGTCACACATTCTGGCTGGGACCTGCGGGCGCCGGAAGTCGGGCCAAACTCGTGCTCAATAGCTGGCTCGTCGACATGGTGGAAATGGTGGCCGAAACTTTGAAGTTTTCCGAGGCGTTGGGTCTTGATCCGAGAAAGGTCGTCGAGATGTTGGATGACGCACCCATCGGCTCCCCCTACGGAGTCGCCAAAGCACGCAGCATGCTCGACGGAGATTTCTCGTCCAATTTCGCGCTGAAGTACGCACTCAAGGACGCCTTGTTGACTCTGGAGGCGGCGCGCGGCGTCAATGGCGACCTTCCCCTGACCGAGAGCCTGATCGGCACCTGGCAACGAGCGGTCGGCGACGGCGCGGGCGACCTCGATGTCTCAGTTGTCTACCGCTACGTCGGAAGGTAGGGGTCTTAGCGCCGTAGTTCCGAAAGGCTCTCGGCGTTGTCATGAACTGACTCGAGCACGTGCGGACGCCCGTACAGATATCCCTGTCCATGCGGGCAGCGATAGTCAAGGAGCAATGTCTCCTGAGCTGTCGTCTCAACACCTTCGGCGACGACATCGATGCCCAACTGGTCGCAGAACGCGATGAGTCCCCGGACGATGGCGGCACTTCGTGGTTTGGTCTCGATTTGACTCGTGAAGCTCATGTCGATCTTAATGGTGTGAATGTTGAGGTCTCGGAGCAGCGCCACCGAGGAGTACCCGGTGCCGAAGTCGTCCAGGGCGACGGGAACACCCAAGGTGTGAATGGCGGCGAGTTCCGCCAAGATCTCAGGCGTGGGATCGACGAGCTGTGACTCAGTGATCTCCAGGTGAAGTTGAGACGCGCGGAGCCCGGACACTTCAAGGGCTCGCACCACCGAGGGAACCAGCTCTCCCCGGCCGAGCTGGGCGCCCGCCACATTGACCGCCACCCAACCCTCCGATCTCGATGCCGCGAACGTCGTGCAGACCGCGTCGAGCATCCACCACCCCAACGAGGTAATGAGGCCCGTGCGCTCGGCGAGGCCGATGAAATCACCGGGGTTCAAGCGACCACGGTGCGGATGGCTCCAGCGCACGAGGGCTTCGTAGCCCACGACGTGGCGATCGTTCAAGCGCACGATGGGTTGGAACTCGGGAAAGAGTCCCTCGCCGCTGCGGATGGCGGAGCGCAAGTCGTCCTCCAACTCGAGATCGTCGATGGTCCACTCGTAGTGCCGGGCCGGGTTGAATCGCGCAATCGCCCCGCGCCCCGTGACCTTGGCGCCAGACATTGCGTGGTGACCGTCACGCAAGAACTGATCAGCGTGCTGGTAGGAACCGCGACTGACGACGCCGATCGTGAGGCCCACGTTGTGCTCGTAACCGTCAACCTGAAACGGGGCTTCGAACGCCTCGACGACCTGAGTCGCGAGCGACATCAAGAGGCCGTCGGTCGCGCCCTCGCACACCACGGCAAACTCATCGCCGCTACATCTCGCGACGTGACAACCCCAAGGAAGCGCGCTCGTCAAGCGGGTGGCGATGTCCTGGAGCAGTCGGTCGCCCGCGGGGCGCCCGAGACTCGAATTCACCGCGTCCAAACGGTCGACGTCGCAGTACAACAAGCCGAACGTCATCGGCTCGGCCAGCAGGTCGGTGATGACGTTCGTCATGGCCACGTAATTGGGTAGTCCGGTTAGTGCGTCGTGTGACGCCACGTGATCTCGCCAAATTTCCGTCTGGCGGCCGCGTTCTCGCTGGACGAGTAAGCCCATCATGGTCACCGCGATGATGCTGATGCCGGTCCAACGGATCGTGGCGTCGGTGCGCCCACCGAGGGCAAAGTACGCAACCGTCACCACTACCGTCGCGAGGAGCATCAGGTACGGCACGGCCGCTTGACCTCGAGATTCGACGACTTCCTGGTCTTCGCCGTTGGGTTCAATGCCCACCGCCGCCGCCAGGATGAGCCAGCCCACCGTCCAGCCCATGTCAAAGAGCCGCCCCGTCTGATAACGACCCGACACCGTCATCACCGCGAAGTAACAGTCGCTGATCGCAAGACTCGCGTAGGCCAGTGAAATCAGAATGAGAACGCGACGCAACTGAGGTCCCGCTTGGCTCAGCGCCAGGAGAAGAATGGTGATGAGCACGACGTCCCCCAGGGGATAGATCAAGCTCACCCCGGTAGCGATCTTCGACGTGTGACTGTGGTCAATGAGATGCTTCAGCACGAGCAGGTAGGCCGCCAGCCACAGAGACATAACGATGAGAATTCCATCGAGAACTGATCGGAGACGCTCGATCGGTCGACTCGACGGAAACGAGATGAGCAGGAGTCCCATCGCCTCGAGCGGGATGGCCGCGATGAATCCAATGTCCGCCACCGAGGGCGTGGTGATCGTGCGCCCGACAACGACCTCGATGAAGATCCAATAGAACTGCCCCACGAACCACAGCAACACTCCTGAGCCCAGCAACGCCCAACCCGTTCGGCTCCGGCCAGCCGCGCCACGTCGAGCACGCCAGGTAGCCACCAACACGGTCGCCGCGGCGAACCCCTGGGCCAGGTCGTCGATCGCTCGCCGCCATGCAGTCGGCTCGATCGGGACAGAAATTGCGAATGCGATAATGGCCGCTATCAGGGCGATCGCGAGAAAGGCCCGCCGTCGATCTCCATCAATGGGTGAGTATTTCGTGGTCCAGTCGGAACCACTGATAATAGACATCATGTCTGTAAACTATCACTTGAAATGGTACTCGTCAAGTTGTACATTAGAAATTGTGAATTCAACTTCCGATACCAGCCCCGTCGTCGATCACAGAGTGAAGGACCGACGCGTGCGCAAAAGTCAGCACGCTCTCCGAGAGGCGTTTGTGGGATTGGTGCTTGAGCGTGACTACGACTCAGTCACCATCGAAGACATCACCGAACGAGCCGACGTGGCTCGCGCCACTTTTTACGCGCACTATGACGATAAGGAACAACTGCTCACGAGCCTGTTCGAAGAACTGACGGCGGAACTCGCCCTACGCCTCACAACCGTGGAAGGGGCGCCCGAAACCATTCGAACGTACATCGTCAAGGAGCTCTACGCCCAAGCAGCAGAGTTTCGAGACCTCTACCTTGTCTGTCTTAGGGGCGCCGGAAATGGTCGAGCCCGAGCGGCGTATTTGGACATTATTGCGTCGCGCGCCGAAGTGGTGTTCGCAGAGCGACTGCGTGCATCCGAGCAGCGGCCAAGCTTGCCGCTGGCACTTATGGCCCGAGCGTTCGCGGGCATTCACGTCACGCTCCTACACGATTGGCTGGAGGGAGGCGACATGGCGAGCATCGACTCCGCGGTCAGAAGGCAAATGACCTTGCTGACCAACGGGTTCGCCTGGGCTCTGGGAATGTTGCCCGAGGAATACTCGTTCCCTGAGGGCTTAGCGTCGGGGCCCGACTTGGGATGAATTTATTCGACTCAGCGCAGCGAGGACACTAGTCGTCAACACTTCGCCTCGACGAGTCGTTCGTGACCGCTCGCTCGGACACGAAGAGATAGAGCGGATCGGTGTCACGCCCGTAGCGACGTTGCGAGGTGAAGACAAGTTTGGCCACGTGCTCATCATCGCTCCACGCCGCGCGCTGAGCCACAATCTCCGGTGTCAGAACTCGACGGGATACGGCTTCTGCCAGCTGATCGTCTGACCAGAGCGCCGATGCGCCCATCGTGGCGAATGCGGCGGCCAGCGCCTGAAAACTGTAGCGATCGAACCGTTCTGTGTCGTCGACAAATCGGCGCACTCGAGAGAGTGCTTCCATGCCCGTAACGCCGTGCAGGGCCGTGAAGTCATTGTGTGAGGCGTACATCTTCAAAGCGGTCTGTGCCAATCGGCGCGATGTCGAGTCGTCGACCCTGAGCGACGAAGCGAGCGAAGAGAAGCCTGGCTGTGCTGCGACCCAGTTCATCTCTTCACTGATGAGCCTCATCGACGGAACCGAAGTCCAGGCTCCACTCACCGTCATCTCAGCCAGAAGTTCTTCGGGGTCATCGGTCCTTTCGACACCGTCCTCGAGTGGTGCGAGTTCCGAGAAGCTCGACGCGAGGTAGGCGAGAGCAGAACCGACGCGCTCGGGAGAGTCCACGTCCAAGGAGTACGCCAAGCGGATCACGCCGTGAAATGCAGCGCCGGAGATGCCGGACTCAAGGGACGGAAGAAATGTCCGAAGTGCGGTCTCAACGCCCAACTCTTTGACCTCCGCCTCAAAGAATTCGGTCAGGGCCGCATAGGCAGTCGACTCGCCGATAGCGCGTTGCCAAGTACTCCTCGTGATGGCGTGAGCGCTAGAAGCTGCCGGGACGAGTTGGCGCGAGTAGCGATCGGAGAATCTCTGGAGCTCGCTCGTGGGTGCGCCAAGGCCGGCCTTTGCGACCAGCGCCATCGGGAGATGGTTCGTGAGTCCCCGTCGCGTCGTGGCGTCAAAATGGAGACTCTCGTCTAGCAACTCAAGCAATGAACCGCCAGAATCAGATTCGCTCACTCACCTCATGGTATGAGGTGGGCGAATTACACCGACGTCGCTAGTTCGACGAGCGCCGTACCCGCAAGTCGATAGACGGTCCATTCGCTCATCGCCTCCGCCCCGAGCGAAGTGTAGAAATTGATGGCCGGCGTGTTCCAGTCGAGTGCTGACCACTGCAGCCTCGTGTAGCCGTTCGCGACGCACTCTTTGGCCAGTACCGCGAGTAACGACTTTCCATACCCTCGACCTCGAAACTCTGGCCGCACAAACAGGTCTTCGAGGTACACCCCGTAGTGACCCGTCCACGTGGAGTAGTTCAAGAACCACACCGCAAATCCCGCGACGGATCCTTCATCGCACTCGACAAGATCGCAGAACACGCGCGGATCGGGGCCAAAGAAGCTCTGCTCGATCTCGTCACGCGTGATAGCTACCTCACCTTCGGCCCGCTCATACGTCGCAAGACCACGAATCAGTTGGTCGATCACGTCAATGTCAGTGGGCTCAGCTCGTCGAATGTTCATCGACCCACGGTATAAGACCGAGCCTCGCTCTCAGTTCCGACGGCGATCTGGTCGTGACACAATTCGACCGATGATTGAAATCCCAAGGGTGGTTCAGAACAAGGCGCGACTGGTGGGAGCGGACCGCTGGATCGACGCGCTGCCATCTCTCATACGAGACCTTGAGAGCGAGTGGTCGATTTCGGTCGGACGGGCCTTTGGCGATGCCACCGAAGCGTTCGTCGCTGAAGTGTCGCTCGCTGACGGGCGCCCTGCGGTTCTCAAACTTGTCGTGCCCCGGGATGACCGCGCAGCTCACAATGAAATTGAGGTGCTGCGTCGAGCGGGCGGCGTGGGCTGCGCACGATTGATGCGAAGCGACGAGAAGCGAGGCGCGATGCTCATTGAGCGTCTGGGCCGCTCGCTCTCTGAACTCGGACTAAGCGTCGAGCAGCGTCTGGGCATTCTGTGCGACGCAGCACAACGGGTGTGGCGACCCGCCCACGACTGTCAGCTACCGTCGGGCGCCGAGAAGGCCCGCTGGCTGATCGACTTCATCGAAGTGAACTGGGAAGAGTTGGACCGACCGTGCTCGCAGCGGGCGGCGGAGTACGCCGTGCGCTGCGCTGAGCGTCGAGCGGTGGCTCACGACGATGAGCGCGCCGTTCTCGTTCATGGCGATGTCCACCAGTGGAACGCGCTCGAAGCAGATGACGGCTTCAAGCTGGTTGATCCCGACGGGCTGATTGCCGAACGCGAGTGCGACCTGGGAGTGCTCATGCGCGAAGATCCCGTCGAACTCATACTGGGCGACCCGTACGAACGCGCACGTTGGCTGGCGAGTCGAACGGATCTCAATGCCGAGGCGATTTGGGAGTGGGGAGTCGCCGAGCGCGTCTCGACGGGGCTTTTGGCGACGAAAGTGGACTTGCAGCCTGCAGGTCGCGACATGCTCCGCGCCGCGGACCTCGTATCGATCTAAGTCGCACGCTCGAAACTCGCCACCAGTGGTCCAAAAGCTGCGCCGACGATCAAGAAGCCGCCGGCCAGGATCAGCCAGCCCGCTCGACCCAGGCTGATCGCGGTGGCGGCCACGATGCTCGGACCGATGACGCCCGATATGCCCCAACCCAAGCCGAAGGCCCCTTGGTACTGACCCTGGAGGTCCTGGCGCGCCAGTCCGTAGCCAATCCCCCAGGACGCCCCCGAGCTGTACAGCTCGCCGAAGGTGTGGGCCACGATGGCCAACACCAAAATCAGGCACGCCGCGACCGCATCGACCCCCGAAGCGAACGAATAGAGCACGCACGCCGTAGCGATCAGCACTCCGGAGCGCGCGAAGATCTTGGCCGCGCGCACCACATCGCCCGATCCCCGACTCGTGCGCACTTGGAGCGTGATCACCATCGCGGTGTTAATGATTAACAAGACCGACACCCACCAACGTGGCGCGCGAGTGTGATACACGATCCACAGGGGCAGACCCACGCTCTGGATGATGAAGTGAATCGCGAAGAGTCCATTGAGGAGCGAGGCCAGCAGATAGCGCCGATCGCGCAAGACCACGGTCATCGGCTCTCGGCGCTTCCCCTCGGCAACGGGCAACGGCGGCATCGAGGGCAAGCGCAGCACAAACGCTGCCGCCACGAAGAACGTGGCCGCATTGCCCAAAATCATCGCGATATACGCGCTGCGGGTGTCAAGAGCGAGGCCGACGCCAGAGAGGGCGATGCCCACCGACATGCCGAGGTTGGTGACCGCTCGTTGGTAGGCCCGTATCCGTACGCGGTCTTCACCTTGGCCGAATCGGCCTATCAGGACGGCTCGCGAGGCGCCTCCGGCGCCGCCGAACGCCCCGCCGACGACGCTCAAGATGAAGAACGCCCAAAACGAGTGAACCAACGTGAAGCACGCCATCACCGCTCCTTCGCCGACGGTCCCCGCGGCGACAATCAGTCGCGGATCCCATCGATCGGAGACGTGTCCAGCGGGGATCGAGATGAGCAGTCCGGCAATGGCGGCCACGCCCAAGCCGAGGGCCACTCGATGAACGGACAGACCCACCGATCGCGTAAAAAAGATGACTTCGACCGTGTAATACAGGCCATTGCCGATGGTGTTCGCGAGCGTCGATTTGGTGAGTGTGCGCAGCGGCCCCGGCTCGGGTATCGCGGCGCGCATCACGCGCCCACGGCGAGTCGAGGCGGGATCAGACACTATGTCACCGTACCGTCACGTACTGTTCCCGCCGTTCTCAGAGGTCGCTTTCGCGTGCGATCGTTCTGAACGACTGCCCTACTGCGGCGGTTTGCGTTACGACACCGGTGACGGCTGTTGCGGCATCGAATCAGGATAGGCGTAGGGCACCGCCAAGTCGGCGTAGTCGTCGGGAACGTTCGTCCCGGTGATCGGCTCCGCAGAAAAATACGTAATGCGCAGACCGAGATCCCCGGGCTGAATGGCGAGATCGTCGTCATTGATGCCTTGGGATGTGGCCGAAGCCTGCAGCGCATCCATCGCCAGTTGCCACTGCGAACTCGAATTGTCGGGGTCCGGCGACAGGACCACATACGCCTCACTGTGCGCGGGCTCGACGCGCAACGTGAGATCGGGATTTTGCGACGCGAGGGTCTCTGCGTCCTCCGGGGGAATGGGTTTGCACCATTCGACCGGACCGTCACTGTCGCCCGTGACAAGGCCCCAATAGATGCTGAACATCCCGCCTTCACGCCCGGGCATCTTGGGGAACTGTCGTTCGCGCAATATGGCGACGAACTCCTTGCCGAACGCCCACAGATCTTCTGCGTCCACGTTGCGCTTGAGACAGAGCAATGTGCGCTCGGGCACCTCTCGGGTGGCCACCTCATACATGGTGGACTCCTTTCCACTCAACTGATCGATCAGGTATTCAGCGAGACCTCGCTGAGCAACTCGCGCGGCTTCTATCTCGTGCCAGTACTCCTTGACACGTTGCGCCATGACGAGAGGGTCGCTGCCGATGAGTTCTTTGATGGTGGCCAGGGGAAAGTCAAGCTGGCGCAAAATGGCAATGAGGCGTGCCTCAGAGAGTTGGGAGAGTTCGTAGTAGCGATAACCCGAGGCGGTGTCGACGCGTGCCGGCGACAGAAGCTCGAGTTCGTCGTAGAGACGCAGCGCCTTAACCGAGAGGTGAGATTCCCGGGAGAACTCACCAATACCGACTTCCATACTCCGTGCTCCTTCGCCATCGTCGGCCATGCACTCAGTATGCGACCTCCCCCAAGGTCAGAGTCAAGTCGCTTCGCCGGTCGCTTCGCGCATATATATATTGGCCCTACTGCGACTACTCACGTCGTAGCGATGACTTTGGCGCGAGTTCTCGGTCATCATGTCAAGGAAGATTAGGGACCACGCAAGGAGAGCGACATGAGATCACCCACGACGAGCATCGACCGCCGTTATAGCAGCGCCGTCGCCGAACCCATCAGTTGGTCGGACACTCAACGCGAATTGGAGACGGCCGAACTCTTTTGGCTCGTGACAGTTCGCGCCGATGGACGTCCGCACTCGACACCTCTCGTCGCCGCGTGGTCGAACGACCAACTTCACTTCACGACCGGTTCCGAGGAGCAGAAGTCCATCAACCTGCGCAGCAACCCTCACGTAATCTTGTCAACCGGTCAAAACGACTGGCAGAGCGGCCTCGACATTGTGGTGGAGGGTGACGCTCGCCGAGATCAGGACCAAGCGCTCCTCGATGACGTCGCCGTCGCGTTTCGATCAAAGTGGGATGGCGACAGCTGGGGGTTTACCACTCACGACGGACAGTTCTTTCATCCCCAGGGATTCGAGGTTGAACTCCATAGCGTGCGACCAACCAAGGTCCTCGTTTTCGCCAAGGGCACCTTTGGCCACACCCTTCATCGCTTCGACGACTAAGCCGCACTCAATCCCCGTTCGCGGTAGTACGGCGCGGAGCAAGAGCAATTCTTGGGGAGAGGGGCGCTCTTGCTCCGCGCCGAGGGGGTCGGACTAGGCGACGCTCAATCGGTTGACGAGACGATGCGCGACTCTCTCGATCCGAGCGCGACCCATCACAAACGCTCCGAAGGCGGCGAGCAGCACGCCAGGACCGACGGCGTAGCCCAGCCAGTACTCAAGGGTCAAGGTGGGCGAAGCCGCCTGGAAGTAGGGAACGCGAATGACCGCCCAAGCAACGGGAAAGACCGCCAGCCACGCGCCGCACAGGAAGACGACCGCGCCCGAGCTCGCCAGTGTTCCGGCCGACTGCATGCCAGCCGGGCGGCGGGCACACGCGAGGATCATCAGGCAGGCCACGAAGGCCACGGCTCCGGGTACGAGCGCGCCGTAGGTGTGGGCGTCGTTCCATGTCCACGACGACGTGCCATCGGCGGAGAATCCGAAGATGGGACCGACGTAGGGAATGATCCCCGACCACGCACTTAGAAGCAGCGCGACCAAGCCCCCCATGAAGAGCCCCACCGTCGCGTGGGGAAAGTAGATCTCGGATAGTTCGTTGACCTTGTCCTTTGGCGCGAGCGGCGTCGAGATCGGCATCGTGGTCGTTTCGCGACTGGCCATGACGTCCGTCGTCGGAGCGTCTTCGCTCATGGTGTCAGTTGAGTGGTGACGGATAGACATAACGACCTCCTTGGTCACTACCAAGCCTATTTTTGGCGTTTCGCAGATTTTCCTGTGAATGATTTGAGTGACGCTCACTCGCTGAGATCACAACCCAAGCCACGCCTGACGCAACGCAGCGGAGTATGAGGTGTACAAAAAAGCGTCGACGTCGATCCCGGGTCAACCGTGCTCCTGACAGACTCATCACCGTGACGTCGCCACGTTCGGAACTTCTCCAGCTCTTCGATGAGCAGCGGCGTAACAGCACGCCCGACGGAACGGGCTCCGTCGTCAGTGTCGGCCCCTCCTTTTTGCGCTTAGCTGCCTCGAACGGCGTGGGCTGGTCCGAGGTCATGTGGACGTCGCTCAACGACGCAACCGCCGACGACGCCATCACCCAACACGTGGAGTTCTATACATCCCATGATCTGCCTTTCATCTGGAGCGTCTATGACTACGACCAACCCGTGGACCTCGGATCCCGACTCGAGAGCGCGGGCTTCTCGCTGAGTGCCTCGTCGGCCGTGATGATCGCAGACGTGTCAGATGTCGCCGGAGAGCCACAACTTCCCGCTGGCCTCACCCTGCACCAGATACGCGACGAGGCGGGCGTGGATCGGCTCATCAAGGTCCACGAAAGCGTCTTTGGCCACAGTCAGCAGGACCTTCGACGAACGCTTGTGCGGCGCCTCGACGTGGCGCCGGAGGAGATGGAGATGTTCGTCGTGCTCACGGACTCGGGCGAACCGGTCTCCTCGTCGCGCGTCGAGTATCTGCCCGGCGGTGACTTCGCCGCGCTGTGGGGAGGCAGCACGGAGACGGAGTGGCGAGGCCACGGCCTGTATCGCGCCCAGACCGTGCATCGCGCGCAACTCGCTCGTGCACGGGGATATCGCTACCTCATGGTTTTGGCGTCAACCAATAGTGAGCCCATTCTGCGCACCATGGGCTTTGAAAAGGTCACCGGCGTGAGGCGTTACTCCTACCCGGAGTGAGGGAACCGCGGGTCGTGAGCCGTCGTTGCGAGCCCTAGGACAGAGAGTTTCTCAAGCCTCGCTCGCGCGCCTGATTGCCTGCGTTCGTACCGAGATAACGCGACGTGTGAATAATCAGGCCGGAGAAGCCGATCCAGGTGACCATCTCGCCGACGAACAGCACGTGAATCACACCCACGATCGTCACGAGGCACACAATGCTTCCAGAGAGCTGAATGATAAAAAACACGCCATCCCAGATGAATCGCCGAAAGAGTCGGAACATCCACCACGACGTACTCACTTCGAAGAGGATGAGCACGGTACCGAAGCCAAAATGGACATCGCGCAGGGCGTGGTTGACGGTGTAGAAGTACGAGGTCACCAACATGGCCAAAACGATGACGAAGTAGAAGTAAAGCACGCGTCGAAGTCGTTGCGCGTTGGGATCATCATCGCTGGCAAACAAGGTGCCCGCGCGTCGGCTGAACTCGGCGAGCCCCAGCAAGGCTGCGGTGTAGGCGAAGGCCGTCTGGAGATGGGGTCCATAGTTACTGATCCCACCCTCGTTGCCCTTTAGAACGAAACCGGGGCGAATGGCGATGCAGACGCCTATAAACAGGAGAAAACATAACTGGCCGTAGAGAACGAAGGAGGCGCCCCGCTTTCCGTCTGTCGCTGTGCTCATCCCTTTGGCCCTTCGTCTAGGTAGATGACGAATTGGAACTCATACTAAGTGGACCAAAGTGGGGACAAGCGCGAAGGCCGGGAAACCTCTCAGAGAAGTCGCGACGATCCGAACACCGTCTCAGCCAGCACGATTCGACTTTCGGCGTCGCGCGTCCCGAACTTGTGCAGGGTCTCGAGCACTGATTGCAACTGATCGGTGTTCTGACTCACTATTCGCAGCTGGTAGTCGCGCTCGCCGGTCGTGAGTGTCGCCGACAGCACCTGAGGCACCCCTTCGAGCGCCCGCTCGAAGTCGCGTGGCTCAGCCGACTCCCTCAGATTCACGTCGGTGAGTGCGTGCAGGGTGTAGCCCAGTGACGCCAGACTCAACTCGGCGTGGAAGCCCGCGAGGACACCGCTTTGGCGCAGTCGACGAACACGGTCTGCGGTGCTGTTGGCGCTCAAGTGCACTTGGTCTGCCAGTTGTTGGTAGCTGAGTCGTCCGTCGTCACTGAGAGCCACCAACAACATCCGGTCTATGTCATCCACGGCCCAGTCTCCTTATTTTCCTCATCCATTTGTTCTAATTGCCTCTGTTATCAAGGCTACTCCGTGGTTTCATGGACATATACCGAGTCATTTTCGGCGACTGGACCCGTATTCTGGTGTCATGCTGTTTTTCCTGCTCAGAGTGCTTCTTGTCCCCCTCGCCGTCGCCGTGGGGACTCTGGCCCAACGCCGTTTCGGCGACGCCGTCGGTGGCCTCGTGATCGCGCTGCCCATCGCCAGCCTCCCCCTACTTTGGCTGGTCGCGCTCCAGCACGGGACGGGCTTTGCGAGCTCCATGACAAGCGCGCTGCTCGTCGGCTCCGTCGCGGAAGCGGTGGTGCTGTGGATCTACGCCCATTTCACGGTTCGGTTCTCCCCCTCGGCCGCGCTCGCCGGAGCCCTCGGGGTATTCGCACTCGCGGCCGGTGCGGTGGACGTGTTGAAGCTCTCGGCCATCCTGGCGGGCGTTCTCACGGCGATCGGCTTCGCCGTCGCTCTGCGTTGGTGGCCCGCCACGGCGCGTGTCTCATCGGTCTCACACGGTCCGTCTCGACTGTGGCTTCGCATTATCGTCGCCACCCTCTTGACGATGGTGATCGCTTCACTGGCGGGTCGACTCGGGCCGGTCTTGTCAGGGTTAATCGACGCACTTCCCGCGACCAGTCTCATGATGGCGTTCCTCACACACCAAGAACAAGGATCACCGGCGTCATCGCACTTCCTTTATGGAGTCACGCGAGGTTCCTTTTCGTATCTGGCGTCGATGATCGTGCTCGCCGAACTGTTGCGAACGCGAGACCTCCCGCTCGCCTTCGGCGCCGCGATGGTCGTCGCTCTCATCGTCCAGGGTTCCCTCCAGGCGTATGACACGTTCATGAAGCGCACCGCAACAACCGCGGGACCCGTTGGCGACATCACGTCGCGCGTGGATGAACCAGTTGCGCTCCTGGTCTCGTAGTTAGGCGATCCGCGCCAGGGCCTCTCGGAGAGCGGATTTGAACTGGCGAGCATTCAGCTCGGTCATGGTGATCTCGGCTAACGCCAAGACCACCCGACCCTTCTTCGCGTACGCGATGACGCCGGTAACGTTGGCGCCGCCGAGCACGAAGGCGATGGTGTAGCCCCTAACGGGCACCGTGTACCGTCCGAGATTCACGGACTGCTTACGCTGAAACGTGACCTGGCCGTCAAACGTGGCCGCGATCTTCGTGCACTTTGTCATATGGTCCAACATCGTGTTGTAAGCAAGGGTGGGCGTCGCGGACGTCTGAATCTTCTCCAACAGCAGCGTTTCCGATGAGCGATTCGCGAAGACTTCTCGAATCGCCGAACCATTCGTGGGCTTGTCGAACGTCGACTCGGGGCAGCTGCGCGTATCGGCCGGAGCGATGTAGTACTTGGCCCAACCAGGGACATCTCGTGGCGGAAGCAACTCATGGCGCAGCGATGACGCCGCACCTGCGTCAATACCCGAGATCATCACGACCAGAACCACCGTAAGAGCGGCGATTCCTTTCATGACCCGAGGCTATTGACGCAGGTGCGACGTCACCAACAACGGACGACCGACATCGTCACAAACCTAAACGGGTGATTCAGTAGTAATGGCGACGTCCGCCAACGGCGTGCCCGGCGGCGCCCAGAATCCAGAACACCAGCCCGACGATCAGAAGGATCACACCGATCGACCACAGCACCGGTACACCCAGCAACAAGCCGATCAACATCAACACAATTCCGAAGGTAACCATGACAACTCCTTTTGCTCTGACTTCGCTTAGTTACGTTGTTCGTGGAACACGGTCTTGCGACCCGTTGAATCGACGACCTCGCGGTCCACGCTCTGCGCAGGCCCTGAGGGTCGACGACGCGACGATGCGAACACTCCAGTGGAGATCAAAAAACCCACTACACCGGCGATCATCAAGATGATGCCGATCGTCGAGAGTCGGACTCCGTGGTTCTGAGCGGCAACCGCGCTTTGGGCGGTGAAGCCCCAATAGAGAATCGCTCCCGTCACCGTCGATAGTGCACTGACAACCATTCCAGCCAGTCCCATGATCATTCCCTTTCAGTTTCACGAGTGTTTGAACTCGCGTTCGGTACTGCTACATCAAGGCTAAATTGGCGGCTCGTCATAGTGAAAGTAAACGCCTCGCACACTCGAACAGTGAGTGACCTGCACGTGGCGACCGCGCAAGTTGATGATTCGCCATACGTGAACACGAAGGTGCGAGAACTATCGACACGTATTCCACAGGGTGCGTAGCGACGCGATTTGTACTCTTTGACATTTCTAAATCTCCAACGTGTCTCGTTCGCGTGATATCGACGTGCGAATGTGGAGTATGAACGAAGAGCACATGAAAATCTGCTCGAGCCCGGAGTGGGCTGAGTACGTCGAGAACGAGCTGTTGCCCTGGGCGCTCGGATCCCGCGACCTTGGCGACGACGTTTTGGAAGTGGGACCAGGTCCGGGGCTCACCACTGACGCTCTACGACAACGCGTCACCCATCTCACCGCGGTAGAGATCGATCCTCAGCTCGCCGCGTCACTCGCGGGGCGACTGGAGGGCACCAACGTGGAGGTGGTCTGCGCCGATGCCACCTCGTTGCCCTTTGAGGGGGGCCGGTTCTCGTCGGTCGTGATGTTCACGATGCTGCATCACGTTCCGTCCCCCGAACTTCAAAACCAAGTGTTCGCGCAAGTGCGACGGGTCCTTCGGCCCGGTGGGCTCTTTGCGGGGACCGACAGCGTGGAAACGACGGCGAGGTGGATGTTGCACGAGGGCGACCCGTACGTGCCGGTTGACCCGTCGGCGCTCGCACCACGTCTGGACAGCGCGGGCTTGGTGGAGATTGTCGTGGAAGAAGTGGCGGACCGCTTCCGCTTCCTCGCTCGACGCGCGGCTTCTCGCTAGTCGGGAATCGCCGTGCTCAGACAGAACGGATGACCGGCGGGATCGAGGAACACGAGGTACGACTCGGGGGCCGGCTGCGTCGTGGCCCGAGTCGCACCCAGGGCCAGAACCTCGCGCTCGCCCGCGCCCAAGTCGGAGACCGCGAGATCGAGATGTATCTGCTTGGGTAGTTCGTCCCCCGGCCACGTGGGCGGCTGATAGTTGTCCACCTTGACGGCGGTTAACCAGATCGACCCGGCTTTCACTGCATCAAAGGAGTCACTGCGAAACGCGACCTCGCCGTCGATGACCGCCGCCCAGAAGTCGGCGAGCGGGTGAGGATCGTCGCAGTCCAAGGAGACCGCCCCAAATCGAATGTGTTCTGTCATGAGCGAGAGTGTACCGAGGACCTCTGACACCCGAAGGGCGACGCGCTGTCCGCGTCGGTACTCTGTGGACAGTACCGACGGGGAGGACCAGGGTGCGCCGACTGACCTGCATGATGGTGATTGCCATGGTGATCACCGCGCTGTGCTCGGTGCCCGCGAACGGATCTCCGACGGCGAAGAATCTCGTTGTGACGCCCGCGGTTCGCGCGAGTCTGCTCGCGACAGGAGCCGCGTCGCACCGCCTACCGGTCAAGGACTACCTCGGCCTCACGAAGGATGAGACGTACTACGCGTACGACGAGGCCAACAAGACGTTCTACGCGGGCGCCGGACTTGATCCCAGCCCTAACTCCATGGCGGCTCAGGTCGGCGCGCAAGACGATGGCGCGTACTACCTGTTTGCCCGCGCCGCCGGGGCGACGAAGTGGAAGATCTACGACGACGGGCTCGGCGGGGCCGACGGCGCGAAGTGCCCGATCACCCTTCCGAGCGCCGTGCGAGCAGTCTGGGGCTGGACGCTCAAGTGCTCCCCGCCGGGGTTCTAGCGACCTAGCCGCGCGTCGCGGCCTGCCAGTTCGGCGTGGGCCACGGATTCTTCGAGCGCAGAACCGACTCGATGCGCGACGCGGCGTCCAGCACGCGCCACTCGTCGTTCGCGCGTCCCACCACGGCCAGTCCGACGGGCAGTCCATCCACGACGCCGAAGGGCAAACTCAGTATCGGCCAACCCGCGATCGCCGCGGGGCTCGTAACCGGACTGGCGGGACCCGGGTGACCTCCCACGATCAGGTCGCTCTTCCACGACGGTCCATAGGCGGGCGCGATGATGACGTCGGCTCCATCGATGCCCGGGTTAAGCGAAGTGTCGAGCGCCCACGAGAGGTTTCGTTGACGCGCCTCTTTGTACGCCGGTCCCGCGCGCCCGCCGGTCGAGACCGCTTCGAGAAAGTTCTCGTGGCCGAAGTAGCGCTGTTCGATTTCGGCGTGTTGGTCCTCGAAGGCAATGACGTCAGCAAGTGACTCGACACCCTCGCCGGGTCGCGCGGCCAAGTACGCGCTCAGATCGTCGAGGAGTTCGGCCAACAACACGGTCAACTCATCGCGACCTTCACTCTCGCCGGGTCCGGCGACATCACGAGCGACCATGGACAGGCCCGCGCGCGCAAGCTCGTCCACGACGTCGTCGAAGAGTTGGTCAGTCGCGGGATGACCGGTGCGCCAGTTCTTCGCCACGACCATCGAAGTCGCGTCCACGCGACGAGCTTCTTGCTGGGCGAGAACCGAGAACATGAGGGCCACGTCGGCGACGCTGCGACCCATCGGCCCCGGGCTGTCCTGGCTCGCGCTTATTGGGATGACACCAGCCGTGGGCACGACGCCCACCGTCGGCTTGAGGCCGGTGACGCCGTTGACCGATGCGGGACAGACGATGGATCCGTCGGTCTCGGTGCCCACGGCGAGTGGGGCGAAACCCGCCGCCAGGGCGGCGCCCGATCCCGATGACGAACCTCCGGCCGACCGGTCGAGCGCCCACGGATTGGCGACCAGCCCGCCAGCCGCGGAGTAGCCACTCGTCGAACGCGGCGAGCGTATATTCGCCCACTCGCTCAGATTCGTACTACCCAGAATGACGGCTCCGGCGTCGCGCAGGCGCGTGACCAAGGTCGCGTCGCTCGAGGGGCGTCCGATCAACGACGTCGAGCCCGCGAGCCCGGGCAGACCGTCTACCTCCACGTTGTCCTTGATCAAAACGGGGATACCGTGCAGCGCGCCGAGCGTGCCTCCGCGCTGGCGCTCGTCGTCGCGCAGGTTGGCTTGCGCGCGCGCGTCATCGCTCATCGCGGCGACGGCGTTGAGGGCCACGTGACTGTCGCTCGCATCCACCTGCTCGATTCGCTCGATGAGGGTGTCAACGAGGTCGAGTGACGTGAGGCCACCCGCCGCCAGACGTTTCAATATCTCGTGAGCGCTCAAGTACCCGAGTGATGAACTGGTGGGATGTGGGTCGTGCACCGACCCACCCTAGAACGAGGCCGATCGCGATGCGCGCTGGCAAACTCTCGGTGTGACTGACGTACCACTCAGCGTGAAGCTCGGCGTGCGACCCCACCAAACGGTGTCACTCGTCCATGCCCCCGTTGACTTCGAACTCGACGTCCCGGCGGGAACGACGGTTCGCCATCGCCGAGGGGACGCTGATCTCGTGCTCGCCTTCTTCACTCGCGCTCACGACCTCGATCGAGACGTGGCGCCACTCGGCCAACACGTATTCCCCTCGGGGTCTCTGTGGATCGCGTGGCCCAAGCGGTCGTCCGGGGTCACGAGCGACCTGTCCGATCACGTCGTGCGCGACGCCGCGCTGGCGCTCGGACTCGTGGACAACAAAGTGTGCGCCGTCGACGACACCTGGGCCGCCCTTCGCTTTGTCTGGCGCCTCGAATTGAGGTCGGCGCGGGGAGCGACTTAGGTGTCGGTGTCCTCTTGGTATCGCTCAAACAGCTCGACCAGCGACTCGAGCACCGCGGGGTCGACGTCGTCCACACTCACCACCGCACTCGCGGCGATCGTGACGCGCAGCTGCTCGAGGTAGGCGGTGCACGCGTCGCAGTCGGTCAGATGGCCTTCGAGGCGTCGGCGTTGGCGTCGCGACAGGGTGCCGTCGACGTAGTCGTTCATCAACTGGACGGCCTGTTGGCACACAAGGGATCTCGAGAGCAGTCTCACGCTTCACCTCCTCGCATCTGTGCCTCAACTTCTGATCGAATTCGCGAGCGCGCGCGGTGAAGGATCACCCGCACGTTCGCCTCGGAGAGGGTTAGCAAGCTCGCCACCTCCCCAGTAGACAGTCCTTCTACGTCGCGCAGCGTTACGACCGCCCGCGCCACGTCGGGCAGGCGCGCGATTGACTGGTGCACGCGCGCGACGAGGGGGGCATTATCCAGGGCGTCATCCACCGTGTCGCTGAAGGGGGCCGGAGGATCGCTCCACATGCCGCCCTTGTTGAAGCGCCCGGCGAGTAGCGACTGTTCCGACCCGAGGTCGACCGGGATGGCGCGATGCTCGCGCACGCCCTTGGTGCGCGCGCGATTCGCGGCGATGTGAAAGAGCCACGTCTTGAACGACGAGCGCCCCTCGAAACGCTCGATGCCACGAAGAACCGCGATCCAGGTCTCCTGGGCGACGTCTTGGGCGCTGGCCTCGCTGGCCACGTAGTACCGGGCGAGGCGTACGAGGGGGTCCTGGTACTTCTTCACGATCTCGGTGAAGGCGTCGCGATCCCCACCCTGTAGCCGTGTCAGCAACTCTGCGTCATCCACCAACGTCAGGCTATCGGGGCTGGTCACCGCCATCAGATGGTAGGTTTCGCCCAGGGGCAGAGACGACGCCTCGCGAGGTGTCGGCGCTAGGGAGGCTCGCGTGCGCAAATACGTCGTCGTCGGAATGGTCGCCGCGGGACTCGGTCTCGCGGCTTGCAGTTCGGCGCCCGCCACTCTGGATTCGGCCATGAGTTCAGTGTCATCCCAACCCACCCTCGAGATGCACATCACCGCCTCCTTCTCGGGTCCGGGGGCGGCCAAGATCCAGCAGTACGCCAACGACATGTCCCTGGACGTCGTCGAAGTGAACCCCAGTGGCGGGAACTTGACCCAGAGCGCCGCGCTCGACGAGGACGTGACGCTCAACGTGGGTTCGGGCGCCCTGCTCGAGCTACGCGACGTCGGTGGCAACGCCTACGTGAAGATCGACCTCTCGACCCTTTCGACCCTGCCCGACGTCACTATTCCCCAAAGCGACATCGCCGCGTTCAATCTGCTCTTCGGTGGTCGGTGGTTCGAGGTCCCGGCCAGTCTGATCAAGAGCCTGGTGGCCAAGGAACAGACCAGTACGACGCCCACCAAACAAGAGACCCAGGACGCCAACACTCTGCGCTCGGCGATTATTCACATCGTCGAGACCGCGCACTCTTCGAGCGTGGCGGGTGGCGGGTACACCGAGACGGCGACGCTCGCGTCGTTCGTGCACAAGCTGTGGCCCACCATCCAGAGCCTGGGTATCTCGGGGGTGAGCGAGCCCACCAACGTGAAGGGTTCGTACACCCTCACGATGACGACATCGGGTTCGACCTTGACCGGCGCGTCCGCCTCGATTAGCGCACCGGACTCCAGCGGCTCGGGCAACGACACCGTCGCGATCACGGCCACCATCAGTCACAACGCACAGAGCATCACCGCGCCCGCGGGGGCGACCGTGGTCACCAAGCAACTGATTCAGGAACTCGAGAACGAAGCCGGCTCAGCCTCACCCCTCGCTGACTAGGGGCCGCGTCGTCGCTGCGGGGGCCATACTCGCCGCGGCGCTCTACGCGTGGTGGGCGACGGGTGTGCGGCCCTTTACGATCGGCGACTACGTCCTGGTTGCGCTGCCGGCTCTCGTTGCGCTGGTGCTGTACGCCGCTGCGGGCGGATTTCGCCCCGCGCGCGAGGACATCACCGCGTCCTACCGACGGCGTTCGTCCAAGCGCGTCGGGCCGTGGATCGCGGTGTTCGTCCTGGCGCTCGGGTTGGAGTGCGTAGGCCTGAACCTAGGTGGACACTCACAGTCCGTACCCACCCTCAGCACCACGCTGGACCACCTTCTCGTCGAACACTGGGGACGATGGCTGTTGTTTGTCGCCTGGCTCTGGATTGGCGCCCGACCGATCGCGAGACTCCACCAACTGCCACACGATGATCAGCCGTGATTGTCACCGTCATCTGGTGGACGCTCATCGGAGCCAGCGTCGCCCTGGAGGTGATCGCTCGCGTGCGCCCCGAAGCCGTGGGCTCGCTCGCGCGGGTGGGTGCGTGGTTGGCCCGTTCGATTCCCTGGCGCGTCGTGTTATGGATGGGATGGATCTTTATCGGCGTGCACCTCTTTGCGCGCTACGGCGCGAGTGCGCACTGAGCGGCGACAGGTAAGGTCAGCCCATGGCCGTCGAACGCGACACCAAGGACTGGACGTGGGTCCTCGATCGTCCCTGCGAACAGTGCGGCTTTGACGCGAGCAGCGTCAGTGACGACGTGTTGGCCGAGAGGCTTCGCGACGCCGCCACTCGCTGGTCGCCCGTGCTCTCGCGCGAGGACGTGCGCACTCGACCCCACGAGGACAAGTGGTCCCCGCTCGAGTACTCGTGTCACGTGCGCGACGTCTTTGCCGTCATGGACGGGCGGCTCACGTTGATGCTGAATGAGGACAATCCCACGTTCGACAACTGGGATCAGGACGAGACCGCTCTCGAAGCTCGATACTGCGACCAGAACCCCACCAGCGTTCGCGACGAGCTCTGCGCGAACGCGCGCCGCTACGCGGATCGCTATGGCGCGGTCGAGGGTGATCAGTGGCAGCGCCGAGGACTGCGGTCAAACGGCAGCGTGTTCAGCGTGTCGTCGCTCGGGCGCTACTCGCTGCACGACGTTGTCCATCATCTCTGGGATGTTGGCGCGCCGATCTAGATCTACTCGCCCTGCCAACTGCGCAGCTCTGACTCGAGTGCGTCTAAGCCCATGGGACCAAGGTTCAAGGCGTAGGCGTGGAAGCGCTTGAGCGAAAAGGCGTCGCCGAGGCGCTCGCGGGCGTCGGCGCGCGCGCGTAGCCACACTCGTTCGCCCACTTTGTACGAGATGGCTTGGGCGGGCATCCCGAGGTAGCGCTCGACTTCGGACTCGGACATCGCCCGACTCTGGATCGCCCACTCCTCGAGTAGCGCGACCGCCATCTCCGGGGTCCACACCCGACCCGAGCAATCGCCCAGGTCCCCGAGTTCTCCCAGATCACTGGGTGCTGTGAGTTGCAAGTGCATACCGATGTCGACGACCACGCGGGCCGCGCGCCACGCCTGCGAGGCGAGATAGCCCATCTCCTCGCCCAGGTCCTCGAAGAACCCGAGCTCCTCACAGAGTCGCTCGGCGTAGAGGGCCCAGCCTTCGCCGTGCCCACTCGTCCAGGCGGCCAGGCGGTGAAAGCGGCTGAGGCGATCGGCCGCGATGATCGTCGACGAGACCTGCAGGTGGTGTCCGGGAACGCCCTCGTGGTACCAGGTCGACGCGTTCTCCCACCACGAGAAGGTCGTCTCGCCCAGGGTGGGATACCAGGTGGTGCCGGGGCGCGAGAGGTCCTCGCTCGGCCCGTAGTAGTAGGGAGCGGCGGCCCCACCCTCCGGTGCGAGACGCGCGTCACAGAAGCGCACGCGCGGATCAATATCGAAATGCACGCCGTCTAACTTCGCGGTCGCGGTTTCGGTGAAGGAGATGAGTCGCCGCAGCAGTTCATCGGTGCCCACGATCTGGCGCGAGGGGTCGTGTTCGAGGAACTCCGCCACCTCCACCAAACTCGACGCGCCGGGAACGAGTTGAGGAGCGATCTCCCACATGCGCGCGTGGATGCGACGTAGATCGGACCAGCCCCACTCGTACAGTTCGTCAAAGTCGAGTGCGGCGCCCATGTAGTCCTTGGCCCAGACGCGATAGCGCTCCACGCCGCAGTAGTCGCGCTCGTTGGCCTGGGGCACGAGATCTTCGCGCATCCACGTCGCCAACTCACCGCACGCCGCGTCAGCATCCTTCGCCGCGCGCAGCAGTCGATTGTCACTCGAGGAATCGGCCGAGACGCGCTCGGCGAAGCGCGTAAAGGTTCCCGTCGCGTACGTGGCCGCCTGGTCGGCGACACCAGCGACGTGCCGGCGCGATGCGAGCCGATCGGTGCGCGCCAGTTCTTCGAGTCGTCGACGCCAACTCACCAGAGATGGACCCACGGCTTCAAGACGTGTAGCGAGAACCTCGAGGTCGCGCGCAGTGTCCGCGGCCATGAGTTCGAACGCTTGACGAACGCTCGAGAGGGGCGAGTGGATAACGCTGAAGAGCCGTTCAGACTCACCCGACTCGAGAAGTTCCCGACTCGTTTCCAGGCGCTCGCGCATGACCGACAGCGAGATGCGGTCGACGTCGTCACTCGCCGACAGCGTCGCGAGGTGATCGCACATCTCGGTGACCGCCGCCAATTGCGTGGCGGTCCCGTCGGGTGAGAAGTCGGGCAGAAACTCGTCGTAGCCCGCGACACCCGCCTCGGTCGCAAAGAGTGGGTCCAGCGCGGCGTAGCGCTCCACGACCGCATCGGCGTATTCAAAGACTTCGGATCGAAAATCGCTCATAGAAAGTCGAGGCTACTCAGAGCGGCGTGATCTCGGGCAGCGACACGGGGCCGTCCCAGGTCCAGCGGGGCATGGCGAGACCCTCGGGTGCGCTCACGCCCATCGGCGAGTACTCGTTAACCTCAGCGGTGGCCCAGGCCATGTAGTCGTGAAGGGCACCACGAAGATGGGGGTCGTCGGGAAACTGCGCATCGTCCACCGCCTGATCGAAGCAGGCGAGGAATCGTGCGGCGTAGTCCTCGTCCGCACCGGTTCCCGCGTGTTGTTCGAGCATCGCCGAGTGTCCCCCCAGTGCGCTGTACTCAGGGGGACCGCCGAAGACCTCCGCCAAGTAACCAGCGAGTCGCTCAAGATGCTGGGGATGGCTGGGATGGGAGAAGGGATGGTTCAAGACCGGATCGGCGAGACACCGATGGTTGAGTGCAGAGGCCAGGGCGAGGAACGCGTCGTCTCCACCCACGACGTCGTAGATGCTCTCTCGCTCGACCATGGTCTTCATTATGTCGTCTCTCTCGAGTCGTCGCGACGGCTGTTCTAGTCTTCATCGAAGTACGAAAGAGAGAACGTGGTCCCGCATTCGTATCTGGAGTTCATGATCGTCGCCGCCGGCGCGGGGGGCGCGATGATCGGACTACTGTTCGTGGCCATCTCCCTTCGTTCGGAGCTCGTGCTCGGACCAAACGCCCTGGGCAAAGTGCGCACGTTGGCGGGTAGTAGCTTCACCAGCCTCGTCAACGCCTTCTCGCTCGCGATCTTGGCGATCATTCCCAAAACCAACATCGGCCTCGGGATGATCTTCGTGGCCCTGTTCTGTGTCGCGAACACATGGCACATTCATTTAAGGAACCGCCACTTCAAAGGTCAGGTGTACGTGCTCGCCTTTAGCAACGCCACGTACCTCTACGAGTTCGCAGCCGGCGTCGTCCTGCTGGCACGCTCGCACGAACTGTGGATCATCGAGAGCCTCTGCTACGTGATCTTCGCGTCCTTCGTCCTTGCGCTGAATCGAGCATGGACCTTTATCTCGAGCGACGTCACGACGTCGACGAACTCGTAGGTTGTACCGGCGCCAGCGCGGCCCGACCAACGTTGATGCTGATGACGGGATGCTCACTCGGATCCAACCATCGCATGATCTGATCGAGGTTCGCCGCGGGGATCGCGACGCACCCTTCGGTCGGCGCACCCGAACTGATGTGCAGGAAGAACCCGCTGCCCGCGCCTTTGACGACCGGATCCATGTTGTAGTTGATGACCACCGCGTGGGCGTAGACGTAACCCGAGTAGTAGAGGTTCTCGGAATTGCCGCCCGGAGAGACCACGCTGCCGACGAGCCGGTTGTAGTTCGCCGAGTTGGGGTTCTCGTCCCACCAGTCGTCGGGGCCGACGTGGGTGTAGGGCAGCCGGGTGCCGTTGTTGGGCTCGTTACCGAACGCCTGAGTCAGCGTGAACTCACCGACGGGGGTCCGGCCTAAGCCCTCGTGCGTGGGCCGCACGCCATTTTTCCCCACGTAAGCGACGACGGCGTTGAACTCTTGGACGTAGGTGCCCGCACTCGTGAGACGCCACGTGCGCAGCACGGCAACTCGCGAGAGTGGGGTCGCGGCTTCCACAGTGATGATCTGACCGGGACGTAAGGCCGCAGCCGACGCCGAGAACGTTGCGCTGAGAGCGATCGTGGCAAGCGCGAGTGACGGGAGCGCCCACGCGCGGAGACGGGAGGGAAGTACCACGTCTCATGTTGGCACGCGTCGACCGCACCGCCTGCACCCGCAAGACCGGCGAGGGTTCTATTCCGTGTCGGAGCCGAAGTACGGGTTGTCGATGAATCCCACGATCGAGCCGTCGGGCGTCTTGATCGTCGCCGTGATGATGCCCTCTCCCACGTCGGTGGGCTCGCTGTGCAGCGAGGCTCCCGCTTCCAGCGCGGCGTCGACGGCATCCTGGGCGCTCACCACTCCCCAATACGTCAGCACGCCTTCGGCGGGATCTGCGTCGGGCAGCAGTCCGAGCTCGTATCCGCCGGGATTAAAGCCGACGTAGAAGGGCTCGTCGAAGTAGGGCTCCATTTCGAGAAAGTCGGTCCACCAGGCCTTGGCCGAAGCCAGGTCCGGTGCGGGGTAGATAACGGTGCGCAGTCCGAGAAACTCTGTCATGGGCGCAGGATATCGCTCCTCAACCAACGCGACGTGAGTTCTACGCGTCCGCCTCCACCAGGCGAACGACGGCTCGGTGGGCCGCTTCGCGTACGCGTGTGACGTCGTCGTTGGCCAATTCGTTCATCGCGTCCAGGGCGTCACCGATCCGACGTCGCGCGACAACCTTGGCGGCCATCTCGCGAACACGCCAGTGCGAATCCGTGGCCCCCGCGATCACGACATCGCTCGCCATCGGGTCCCAGATGTAGAGAAAACTCCTCATTGCCCACACCCGTGGCCAGTATCCGTGCACGCCGCCCCAGCCGCCCTCCATCAGCGCTCCCGCCGCCGGACCGGCGAGCGCGAACAGGGTGTCGTCGTCAATGCGTCCGCCGTGCAGAATCGCTACACAATCGGAAACGAGCTCCTTCTCGCCACGCCGACGCGCTTCCATCTCGATGCTTTGGCGGGGGGTCAGTCCCCACTCGCTGGCCATCGTCTCTCTACTCGTCGCTCATCGCTACGTCGGCTGCACCCAGATCAAACGTGCCGCGTCGAGGGACAGTACGAGTTCGTTGCCTGCGACCGTCAATGCCACCTCGCTCGGCCCCACGTCCGACTCGATGACGCGCACCTCGCTGCCCTCATGAATCGCGTGGTCCGCCAACATCGAGAGCAGCGCGGGGGCGTCGTGCTCGGCCACTTCGGATATTCGTCGCACGATGGCCGGCACCTCGGGCTCGAGATCGGCGAGTGCGACCAACACACCGTAGGGAATATCGCGCCCGGGGATCACGTTGCCATGCGGACACGTCGCGGGCAGACCCATCGACGTATCGATCTGATCGACCACGGCATCCGAGATCGCCGAGGAGAGACGATCGGCCTCGACGTCAGCCGTCGCCCAGTCGAATCCGAGCACGTCGGTGAGCCAGCGCTCGAGGATGCGGTGACGACGCACCAAACTGGTGGCCGTTGCGCGACCACTCTCGGTGAGCGTCACGCTTCGATCGCTGCCGACGTCGATCCACCCGTCCCGCTTGAGGCGCACGAGTGCGTTGCTGACCGTCGGCGCGCTCACCGACAGCCAGTACGCCAAGCGACTCGGCCGTACCACCTCGCCTTCGGCATCGATGTAGTAGATCGCCTCGAGATACTTGTCGACGGTTTCGGTATGAGCGGTGGTCATTGGATCGGACGAACGGGCCCGTTAGCCCGCTGAGGGCGCGCCGCGCACGATGATGCCGTTGCCGTCGGGATCTTCGAACATCACGTACCGTCCCCAGAACTCTTCGGCGACGTCACCGATCGCAATGCCTCCGGCACGGAACTTCACGATGTCACCATCCAGGTCATCGGTGTTGAGCAGCAGACTGCACGACCCTGGCGTCAGTTTCGCCAGCCAGGTCACCAGCGTGATGGTCGTTGTGGCCCCCGGTGGCGCCAGCTGGACCCAGCGCATCTCGGGTCCCATCGGTGAGTCGTTGATCACCTCGAATCCAAGTACGCCGGTGTAGAACGCGATCGCCCGCTCCTGGTCGGTGACCGGTACCGAGACGATGCGGATGTCAGTGATGGCCATGGCACTTTCCTACCACGTGTGTCACTCGCGTGGTCCAGAATGACGACATGGATCAACGCATCTCTCTCATCACTCTGGGCGTACGCGACCTGACACGCGCTCGCACGTTCTACGAAGCGCTCGGGTGGCGAAGCGGGACAATCGATGAGGACGTCGTCTTCTTCCAAGCGGGGGGAATGATCCTGGCTCTGTGGGATCGCGCGCTGCTTGCCGAGGACTCCGGCGTCGAGGACGCGGGCGGCTGGGGTGGCGTCACCCTCGCCTACAACGTCGCGTCTCCCCAACTCGTCGATGACACGCTCACTGACGCGTCGCGCGCGGGCGCCACCATCGCTCGCGCGGGCGCCGCGACCTTCTGGGGCGGATATTCGGGAGTATTCCTTGACCCCGAGGGTCATCCGTGGGAGGTGGCGCACAATCCCGGCTGGCCCCTCGACCAGGAAGGACGCATCCACCTGCCCTAAGGTCACGCTCGGCCATCCTGGCCGATATGATTGCTTGTTAGTAAGCAACTATTTCTGAATCGGTAGGAATAATGCCCGCACTCAAGGACCTCGATCACGATCGCTACAAGTGGATCGCGCTGACCAACACCACCCTGGGCATGTTCATGGCGACCATCAACTCTTCGATCATCCTGATCTCGCTACCGGCGATCTTTCGCGGCATCCACATCAATCCTCTGGCTCCGGGCAACGTCGGCTACCTGCTGTGGGTCCTCATGGGCTACCTGCTCGTCACGGCGGTGCTCGTGATCAGCCTCGGTCGACTCGGCGACATCGTCGGTCGCGTGCGCGTCTTCAACCTCGGCTTCGCGGTGTTCTCCGTGGCGTCAGCCTTACTCGCGCTCGATCCCTTTCACGGCAGTTCGGGGGCGCTGTGGCTCGTGGTGCTGCGACTCGTTCAAGGCGTGGGAGGTGCGATGCTCTTCGCTAACTCCGCGGCCATCTTGGTCGACGCCTTCCCCGTCAATCAGCGTGGCCTTGCTATGGGCGTGAACCAGATCGCCGCCATCGGTGGATCGTTCATCGGACTGATCGCCGGAGGACTGCTCTCCATCGTCGACTGGCGCCTCGTCTTTTGGGTCTCGGTGCCCTTCGGCATCATCGGCACGGTCTGGAGTTACAAGAGCCTTCGCGACACCGGGATCCGCACGCCCGCCAAGATCGACTGGTGGGGCAACCTCACCTTCGGCGTGGGCCTCACCGCGCTGCTGGTGGGCATCGTGTACGGCATCGAACCCTACGGGACCAGTTCCATGGGCTGGACGTCGCCGTTAGTGGTCGGCGCCTTCGTCGTCGCCGTCGTCTGCCTGGTCGCATTCTTCTTTATCGAGGGCCGCGTCAACGCTCCGATGATCAATCTGAAGCTCTTTCGGATCCGCGCCTTCTTCATGGGATCCAGTGCCGGCCTGCTCACCGCCATTGCCCGTGGCGGCATGCAGTTCATGTTGATCATTTGGCTCCAAGGCATCTGGCTGCCCCTGCACGGCTACAGCTACGCCGACACGCCGTTGTGGGCGGGTATATCCCTGCTCCCGCTCACGATCGGTTTTCTCGCGGCCGGTCCGATCTCGGGCTACTTCTCGGATCGCCACGGCGCACGAGTCATCTCCACGGTCGGACTGATCGTCTTCGCGCTGAGCTTCCTCGGACTGCTCGTGCTTCCAGCCAATTTCACCTACTGGGAGTTCGCACTGCTCGTGGCGGCGAACGGCATCGGCGGCGGTATGTTCTCCGCCCCCAACGCCGCCGCCGTGATGAACTCAGTGCCCGCGGACGAGCGCGGTGGCGCGGCCGGCATCCAGGCCGCCTTCATGAACACGGGCATGGTGCTGTCCACGGGCATCTTCTTCTCGCTCATGATCATCGGTCTCACGAGCACCCTGCCCAAGGCCATGGCCAAGGGTCTAACTGCTGTGGGCGTCTCGGCCTCGACCGCTCACGCCGCCGCGCACACGCCGGTGGTGGGAAGCCTGTTCTCGTCGTTCCTCGGCTTTAACCCGCTGAAGAGCCTGCTCGTCTCGCAGAGCCACGCCGGGGTCACCTCCGCCAGTTGGTTGCACCTGACGGGCAAGGCATTCTTTCCCAATCTCATCAGCGCTCCCTTCCACCACGGCCTGGTGATCGTCTTTACCGTCGCGATCGTCATGGCGGTCATCGGTGCCATCTTCTCGGCGCTGCGCGGCGAGCGCTTCGTGCACCAGGCTCCCCGGGTCGTCACCCACGAAGCCGCACTGGCCCAAAGTTCCGGCGCGGTGCCCGGAGAGATCGCCGTCGAAGCGGAGGTGGTGCGATGAGTGTGCTCGCGACCAGTGAGATCACCGACGCCGCGCGATTGCGATTGGCTCTGTCGCGAGTCGTACGCGCCCTGCGACGACAGGGTCGCTCGACCTTGAGCGCCACGCAGGTGTCCGCACTCTCGACCATCGAGGACCTGGGTCCGCTGCGCATTAGCGCCATCGCAGCCCAGGAGTCCTTGGGCGCACCGGCCGCCACGCGAGTCGTGGCGGACCTCGAATCGCAGGGGCTCGTCGCGCGAACGATCGATCCGATCGACAAGCGCGCGTCGCTGATTGAACTAACCCCGCTGGGTCGCGCGACAATGAGCGACCTGTGGACGCAGCGAACCCTCGAGATCAATCGGATGCTCGAGAAACTCACACCAGCCGAACGCGCCACCATCGACGCCGCACTGCCGGCGCTCGAGAAGATCGCGCGCGACTAGACGCTCCTAGGCCAGGTCGGCGTCGAGAGTGATCGTCGTACCGGTGAGGGCTTTGCTGACGGGGCAGCCGGCCTTGGCGGCTTCGGCGGCCGCGACGAATCCCGCCTCGTCGAGCCCGTCGACGTCGCCGCGAACACTGAGGTGAATGTCGGCAATCCGAAAACCTCCTGCGGGATCTGGACCGAGGCGAACGTCGGCCGTCACGACGAGGGTCTTGGGCGTACCGCCCGCGGCGGCAATGCCCCCGGAGAGGGCCATGGAGAAGCACGCCGCGTGAGCGGCCGCGATGAGTTCTTCGGGGCTGGTGACGCCCTCGGCGTCGTCGGCCGCGCGACGCGGAAAGTTGACATCGAACGTGGCCACGCCACTGCTGACGAGTTCGACTCGTCCGGACCCGTCTTGGAGTCCGCCGGTCCACGTTGAACGCGCTGTACGTACTGGCATGGTGTTCCCTTCGCTTGTCGTTGCAGGCATCCTATGTTTTGTCTCGCGGCAGCAACCAGTGACGACTGCGTGACGAGCGCATGCGCGACATTTCTCTAGCGAGCGCGTCGATCCTCTGACACAATGGCGCCATGACAACACTTTCAAAAATCGATGACGGCATTCCGTGTTGGGTGGACTCCATGGTCACCTCCCAGGAGTTGCATCATGATCGGCGCGCCTTTCTGAGCGCCCTGTTCGACTGGACCTGGCAGGAGGGAGCACCCGAGACGAGCTACTACGCGTTGGCCCTGTCCAACGGTCACCCGGTGATGGGCCTGGGCATCTACGACGGTGCGACGACAGCCGCCTTTCAGACCTACTTTTCGACGAGCGATATCGAGGGATCCGTCGCGCGGGCCATGGACCTGGGTGCCTCCAGTGCGATGCCGGTCATGGCGGTCATGGACCTGGGCAAGATGGCGATGCTGATCGACCCCGAGGGCGCGACCTTCGGGTTCTGGCAACCCGGAACCTTCCACGGATTTGGCGTCGCGTACGAAGACAACGCGCCGGGCTGGTTCGATCACGTGTCGCCCGATCCCGCGCGCGCGGCCGAGTTCTACCTCGAGTTGAGCGGACACGATCTGGAGTCGCCGGACCCGGAGATGCGCGTGCTGAAGAACGGTGACCAGTGGTACGCGAGCATCTCGGATTCACCGACCGGTGAATCACCCCAGTGGCGCCCGATCTACGTCGTGAACTCACTCGAACGCGTCCACGAGATCGTGCGGCGCCACGGCGGGACAGTGTTGATCGAAGAGATGCCGGTTCCGGGCAGTGCGATCAGCGTGTTCATCGAGCCCACCAACGGCACAACCATGACCGTCATGCGCGGCGGTCAACCGGAGCAGGCTGACTAGTGGACATCACACTTCGCGTCACCGCCCTCGACTGTCCGGATCCGCTCGCTCTGGCGAACTTCTACGCCGACCTGACCGGACTTGACGTTGAGCCCCTCGACGGTTTTCCCCCCGAGGATGTGACCTGGATCGAACTGCAGGACAGCGGCCGTTCGATCTTGGGCTTCCAGAAGATCCCCCACCACGTCGCACCGACCTGGCCCGAAGGGCCGGTACCACAGCAACTGCATCTCGACTTCGCCGTCGCCGACTTAGACGAAGGCGAGGCCCACGTTCTCTCGGTGGGCGCGACCAAAGCGGCGTTCCAACCCGGCGACTCGTTTCGGGTCTACCTCGACCCCGTAGGTCATCCCTTCTGCTTGGTGCTCCACGACGAGTAGCGCGCGAGCGCGTTCTCACCTTTTTGAACCGCTGGGCACTGCGGATAGACTGGCCGTTCGCGTCTCGGGGTTTACCTCGAGAACACCGAGGACCTGTGGTGCAGCTCGGAGTGCACGCCGCCCTGTCAAGGCGGAGGTCGCGGGTTCAAATCCCGTCAGGTCCGCTCGACACCCCTTCGGGGGTGACGAGGAGGTCGAGTAGCTCAGTTGGTAGAGCGCGCGCCTGAAAAGCGTGAGGTCACCGGATCGACGCCGGTCTCGACCACTTCTTCGTGTCCAACCTCTGGGTTAGGACGCCAGCGTCACCCGCGCTTTGGCGTGGTGTCGACTCACGGTGGGCAGCCACGGACTCACGACCCGCAGTGGAGAATCTCGAGACTTGCTCGGATGAAGCGCTCGCCGCAGGGAGGCTCCGGCCGATTCGACCACTTCAATCCGGGCAAGAACATTTGAGCCTTCCAGGCGCGAGACCAAGTACACGGTCTCGCCGCCGCGACGCAACGGGACGACCGAACGGTAGAGGTAGTGCGCACTGACCTGTTCGCGCGGCGAGCTCATGGGCCCAAGGTAGGACGGGGTTGTGACAGATGAGCCGTGACACAATGACATTGCCATGAGCACACTGCCCGACATCACGCCCGCCGTCGAACTACAGCCACCCGGGGTTCCCTGGCCAACGTCCCAGTGGCCCCGCGGGACCCACCCGCACCAGGTCGAACTCGACGAACTGGTCGACGAGATGTTCACGGCTGAGCAGTTCGCCGTGACCAACGCGGTCGTCGTCATCCAGGGCGGGTGCGTCGTGGCCGAGCGCTACGGCGGCGTGCGCGAGTTCTTCGACCGCCCCGCTGAGCCGATCACGAACGCGAGCCCACTGCTGTCGTGGTCGATGGCCAAGTCCATGCTCCACTTCCTCATCGGCACGCTGGTGGACGAGGGCCGGCTCGACCCCGATCAACTGGCCCCCGTGCCCGAGTGGTCCGATCCGTCTGATCCGCGTCACGCGATTCGCATCAAGGACCTACTCGAGATGCGTGACGGACTCGCTTTCGTCGAGGAGTACGAACTCGGCCAGACCAGCCACGTCATCGAGATGCTCTTTGGCGAGGGCAAGGACGACATGGCCGCCTTCACCGCCCAGTTGCCGCTCGGCCACAAACCTGGCACCGTCTTCAACTACTCCTCGGGCACCACGAACGTTCTCAGTCGCATCGTGGCCGACGTCGTGGGCTATGGCGATGCGTATCGCGGCTTCATCAATGAGCGTCTCTTCGGTCCACTCGGCATGACCAGCGCCGAAGCGACCTTCGACACGAGCGGCGTCTTTGTGGCGTCGAGTTACGTACACGCGAACGCACTGGACTTCGCCAAGTTCGGACTGTTGTATCTTCGCGGTGGCGAGTGGGACGGTCGTCAGTTGATCTCTCGTTCGTGGGCCGAAACCGCCCAGGTGCCCTACAGCGTCGATGACGAGAGCGGGACCTATTACTCGTGGCAGTGGTGGGTGACCGGAGATGACTACGGCACGTACTGGGCGAGCGGCTACGAGGGTCAGCAGATCAGCGTGGTGCCCGCGCTCGATGCGCTGGTGCTTCGCTTCGGCCACACGCCCAATGAGCTCTATCCCCTCATGTACGAGTGGCGCGCTCGGGTCCTCAAGGTCCTCGAGGGTTAGGCGCCCTCGTAGGGGAAGCCCAGATCCAGTGCGCTGAAGAGCGCGCGGAACTTGAGACCTTCGGCCGCGGTCATCGCCGCGGCCGTACCACCGCGATCGACGACCGCGAGAATGAGCGCGACCTCGGCGCCGAGAGCTTGGGCGACGTGGCACGCCTCGAGCAGACTCGTACCGCGCGTGACCGTATCTTCGGTGATCACCACGCGGTCGCCGGCGTGCAGCACCCCAGCGAGACGCCCGCCCGCGCCGTGATCCTTTTCTTCCTTGCGTACGCTGAACGCGCGCAACATCCGCCCGCGTGTGGCGGCCACACCGGCGGTGATGAAACTCACGCCGTCGGCTCCCATAGTGAGCCCTCCGATGGCATTGGCATCCTCGGGAATCGCCTCCAGCACGAGGGTCGCGAGGTCAACCATGACCTCGGGAGCGCAGATCGTCTTCTTGGAGTCAATGAACCAGGGTGACTTACGGCCCGACTTGAGCGTGAAGTCGCCACGACGCACCGAGTGCGCCAAGAGGTGCTCAAGGACTCGTTCGCGCTCGTCGCTCACGTCAGCTCCACTCGTCCGGTGCCCTCACGAATCTCGCCCACCACCGACGCTTCGACGCCCAGGGACTGGGCGAGCGCGACCGCGTCGTTCGCCGACGCGGCCTCGACGACCACGACCAAGCCAAGTCCACAGTTGAAGACGCGGACCATCTCCTCGGCCGAGACGGGTCCGCGACGCTGAATCTCAAAGAAGATTTCTGGCGTCTCAAAACTCGCCATGTCGATCACCGCGTCGCAGTGATCGGGCACGACGCGCACGACGTTGCCGACGATCCCGCCACCGGTGATGTGGGCCGCGGCATGAACCGCCGCGCCGAGTTGGCGAGTGAGCGCGAGAACAGTTGGCGCGTAGATGACCGAGGGCAGGAGCAGTTCATCGCCGAGGGTCGTCGTCGCTCCCGGATACGCCGGTTCGCCGAGCGAGCCCACGTCGCGCACCAGAATTTCACGCGCGAGCGAGTACCCGTTCGAACGAAGTCCGGGCGAGTGCAGGCCCACCAGCACGTCGCCCGCCCGGACGCGATCCTTGGAGAGCGCGTCGCGCTTCTCCACCACGCCCAGCGGCGAAGCCCGCCAGATCCAGGTCGTCGGGCTTCATCACGCCACCGTGCTCGGCCGTCTCACCGCCTAAGAGTGCGGCTCCCGCCCGTCGACACCCCTCGGCGACGCCCTCGACGAGAACCGCCAACTGCTCAGGGTTGACCAGTCCCGTGGCGACGTAGTCCAGAACAAAAAGCGGTTCGGCGCCCACGCACGCGAGGTCGTCGACGAGCATGGCCACGAGGTCAATGCCCACCGTGTCGTAGCGCTGGGCGAGTCGAGCGACTTCGAGTTTCGTGCCCACCCCGTCGGCCGACGCGACCAAGACGGGCTCGTCGTACGCCTTGGCATCGAGTGAGAAGAGTCCGCCGAATCCGCCAATGCCCCCGAGAACGCCGGGGCGAACGGTGCTGGCCACGCTGGTCGCGATGCGCGCCACCACATCGTCGCCCGCGGCAATCGAGACGCCGGCTTCTTCGTAGGTGCGCGTGCCCTCGATATCGAGGAGTCGACTCACCAGCGGCTTCCCGCTCCGATCGCGACGGGAATCGGCGCGGGATACGAACCGGTCAGACACGCGTCGCAGCACTCTCCGTCGAGACGAATCGCGGAACGCAGGTTCTCGAGCGTGATGTACTCCAGCGAGTCCGCGCCGATGAAGTCGTTCATCTCCTCGATCGAGTGATTCGCGGCTAAGAGCTCGTCGCGATTCGGCGTGTCGATGCCGTAGAAGCAGGGCCACACGAAGGGCGGCGAGGAGATGCGAATGTGCACCTCGGTCGCCCCGGCGTCGCGCAACAGGGCGACCAGGGCCTTGGTGGTGGTGCCGCGAACGATGGAGTCGTCCACCACGACGAGGCGCTGTCCTTCGATGTTCTCCCGCAGCGGATTGAACTTGCGTCGCACGCTGGCGCTGCGTTCGTTTTGGTCGGGCGCGATGAACGTTCGCCCGATGTAGCGGTTCTTCACGAGCCCGTAGCCGAAGGGAATCCCCGAGGCCTTGGCGTAGCCCTCGGCGGCCGGGATCCCCGAGTCGGGCACCCCCATCACGAGGTCGGCCTCCACTTCCGACTGCTGGGCGAGCAACTCACCGGCTCGTCGGCGCGTCGTGTGGACCTGATGCCCCATGAGGTACGCGTCGGGACGCGCGAAGTACACGAACTCAAAGATGCAGAGCTTCTGCTTGGGTACCGCGGGTTCGATGAGCTGACGGGTCGTCATACCTTCTTCGGTGATGCTCACCATCTCGCCCGGCGCGATCTCACGCACGAAACTCGCCCCCACGACGTCCAGGGCCGGCGACTCTGACGCAACCATCCAGCCAGTCGGCGCCTCCTCCGGCCCAAATCGGCCCAAACACAGCGGACGAAAGCCGTAGGGATCGCGTACCGCGTGGATACGGCGCGACTCGAGAATCACCATCGAAAAGGCCCCGGTGACGCGCGCAAGCACCGACGCGAGTGCGTCGTCGAGTGCGGCACCCTCTTCCACTTCGCGAGCCAGCAACTCAGCCACCAAGTCGGAGTCCGACAGCATCGAGCTGAACTCGATGCCCGCCGCATCGGCGAGTGCGATCGTGTTGGTGAGATTGCCGTTATGAGCGAGCGCGAACCCTGACGCGCCCGCCGAGCGATAGACCGGTTGGGCAGCCGTCCAGTTCGCCGAGCCGGAGGTTGAGTAGCGCGTGTGGCCGATGATGATCGACGCGTTCAGTGCGCGCAGCGTCGATTCGGCGAAGACCTGACTGACGAGCCCATTGTCTTTCACGACCGTGATCTGCTCGTTCGCGAAGGTCGCCATGCCGGCCGACTCTTGGCCGCGATGTTGCAGGGCGTAGAGCGCGTCGTAGCAAAGGTGTGCGACGGGTCGTCCGGGGGCGACAATTCCGACGACGCCGCAAGCTTCTTTCATGACCTCGAAATGTTACGGGTCACGGGGCAGGCTCGCACTCGCCCAGTCTCGCACAGGGCCAGCGCCCACTCGGGCGCCTTCAGTAGTCTGACCCGGTGATTGACTTGCACACTCACTCGACGTTCTCCGACGGCTCGGATACGCCCAGTGAGTTGGCGGGCAAGGCCCACGCACTCGGACTGCGCGCCATTTCTTTGACGGATCACGACTCGACGAACAGTTACCCCGAGATGGCGGTCGCGACCAGCGAGTACGGCATCGAACTCGTGCCCGGGGTCGAGGTTTCCCTGCGCGACAACGAGTTTCCGATGACCCGCGGCGGCGGCACCGTACCGCGCAGCGTCCACATGCTCGCCTATTACCTTCCCCTAACGCCCGAGCACCCGCTCCAGCAAAAGTTGGCCACACTCCGCCACGACCGCGACGTGCGCAACCTCGAACTTGCCGAGCTCCTCCAGAATCTGGGCTTTGACCAGCTGACCCTGGAGTACCTGAGTGCCCTGTCGGGCAACCTGCACTCCATCGGGCGACCCCATTTTGCTCGCGCCATGTTCGAACTGCACCCCGAGATCGTGGGCGAACGCACCGACGAAAGCTGGAACCGGATATTCGTCGACTGGCTGGGAACCGGAGGGCGAGCCTACATACCCAAGACGTCGATGCCCATTGAGGACTTCGTCGACGCGGCGAAGGGTTCGTCGACGGTCTTTTCTATCGCCCACCCCCTCGTCAACTACATCGACGACTTCACGAATGGCTCAATCGAGCAGACGATGCCGCGAGTTATGGCCTCGCTGCGCGAGCGAGGCGTCAAGGGAATCGAGGCCTACTACGGCGGCACCAACGACGCGACGCGCCAACTCATGGTGAAACTGACCCGCGACGCCGGACTGATCCCCACGGGTGGTTCGGACTACCACGGTCACTACAAGAAAGATGTCGCTCTCGGGGTGGGACGATCCGGCGATCTCCGGGTGCCCGACGAAATCCTCGGCGAGCTCAAAGCCGCGCGTCCGGCCTAAAGGACCTCGAGCGCGTCGGTGAGCGCGCCCTCGCGCCGGGTCGCGACCTCCTCGACCGACAGATCAATGAATGTCCCGATCGTCAGGCGATCTCCACCCACCGACCCGATGATCTGCGCACTCACTCCCGCTGCCTCGGCTCGCGCCGAAAGCGCCTCGGCGTCATTCGTCGCAACGACGAATCGACCAGGAAACTCAGCGAAAAGCTCCCCGTGGTGATCGACGTGAGCCGCGTTGACTCCTCGCCGTGTAGCCGCCGTCATCTCGGCCAGGGCCACCGCCAGTCCTCCACCGCCAACGTCATGCACGGCGCTGACGTCACTGGACTCACCGGCGCAGATCCTCGCGACTTCGCCAGCCACGAACGACACGCTCAACGCGAGCGCGTCGAGATCGAGTTCGAAGAGGCGTCCGCCGCGACGACCACGTCGCGTTGCCCAACGCGAGCCCCCCAACGGGAAAGGCTCGTCGCTCGACGCGTGGCGGTTGCCGACGAGCACGAGGGCGTCTCCGTCGCGCCAGTTCCAACCGGGAGGTGGCGACACGAGGCGTTCGATCACTCCCAGTAGCCCGATCACGGGCGTGGGATCGATGTCGCGCCCGCCACTTTCGTTGTAGAGCGACACGTTGCCGCCAATAACCGGCAGACCGAGACTCTCACAAGCCTGGGCCATTCCTTCGATTGACTCGATGAGCTGCCACATCACTTCGGGGTGCTCGGGGTTGCCGAAGTTCAAACAGTTCACGACCGCCTTGGCGGTCGCTCCGACGCAGGCCAAGTTCGCCACCCCTTCGGCGACGCTGTAAGCCGTGCCCAGTCGTGGATCGAGCGCGCACCAGCGCGGATTCGAGTCGGTGGAGAGCGCAATGCCCTTGCTCGAGGCGGGAAGCCCCGGCCCCGCGAGGCGCAAGAGCGCGGCGTCGCGGCCCGGACCCACGACCGTATTCAAGAACAGCTGCGAGTCGTACTGGCGATAGACCCAGGCCGGATCGACCAGCAGGTTGAGCAGGTCGTCGTTCGCCGAACCCATCGGCTCGTCGTGCGTGGGATCGTCCGCCCAGACGGCGTCCAACGACACGGGTCGTTCATGGGGACGGTCGTAGAGCGGAGCATCATCGGCCAGGGCGGCCGCGGGCACGTTGGCGAGGATCTGACCGTCGAAGCCGTCGCGAATGCGCAGCATCGCTCGGGTCACGCCGTCCTCGCCGACCTCGGGCTCGACCACGCGGCCCACCACGCTGGCTCGCACTTCCCATTTGTCGCACAGCGCCTGCACGACCTCGAGATTCTCGGGAGTAATGATCGCAAGCATGCGCTCTTGTGACTCCGAGGTCATGATCTCGTAGGGCGCCATGCCGCTCTCGCGTAGCGGCACGGCGGTGACGTCGACGTCCATGCCCACTCGCCCGCGCGCCGCGGTCTCACTGGTCGCGCACACCAGCCCCGCGCCGCCGAGGTCTTGGATGCCCACGACGAGCCCTTCGTCGAGCAGCGCCAGGCACGCCTCGATGAGTCGCTTCTCCTCGTAGGGGTCGCCCACCTGCACACTCGGGCGCTTGGCTTCGTCGAGTGACGCGGCTCCGTCCTCGCCCGCGAACCCCGCCGAGGCCAATACCGACACGCCTCCGATGCCGTCTCGCCCGGTGCGCGATCCCAGCAGGACCGCGAGGTTCCCCACTCCCGAGGCCACGCCCAGCACGAGGCGCTCGGTCGGTAGGGCGCCGACGCAGAGCACATTGACCAAGGGGTTTCCCGCGTAGCAGTCGTCGAAGGTGAGCTCGCCACCGATCGTGGGCACGCCCACGGAGTTGCCGTATCCCGAGATACCCGCGACCACGCCCTCGAGGAGCCAACGTTGGCGCGCGTCGCTCAGTTCGCCAAAGAAGAGGGGGTCCATCACCGCCAGGGGACGTGCGCCCATTGTGAAGACGTCGCGCAGGATGCCGCCCACTCCGGTGGCCGCCCCTTGATACGGCTCGATGGCCGACGGGTGGTTGTGGCTTTCGATGCGTATCGCAACCGCGATGCCGTCGCCGGCGTCAATCACGCCCGCGTTCTCGCCCGGTCCCACGAGGACGTGCGCGCCTGACGTGGGGAGTCGTCGCAGGTGCAGACGCGAGGACTTATACGAGCAGTGCTCGGACCACATCACCCCGAAGAGGGCTAACTCCAGGTGATTGGGATCACGTCCCAGGACGAGGGTGATCTGGTCGAACTCGTCGTCGCTCAACCCGAGAGCTCCGTGCAGGCTCTGGGGGGAAATCACGCACCAAAACTACCCGGAGGGAGAGCCTGCTCTAGCGCGAGAGGGTGGCGAGAGAGGTCGCGACGAAGCTCTCGAGCAGGACGCGTCCGTCCTCGCTACCCAAGAGCGTCGACATCGCGCGCTCGGGATGCGGCATGAGGCCAACCACGTTGCCGCCCTCGTTCGCGATGCCCGCGATGTCGCCCCGCGAACCGTTGGGATTGTCTTTGTACGTGAGCACGATGCGGTTGTGGCTGAGGAGCTCGTTGTAGGTCAGGTCGTCACAGATGTAGGAACCCGAGAAGTGGTTGATGGGGATGACCAGTTCGTCCCCCAGAGCCGCGTGCGACGTGAGCACGGACGCCGTGGAGGACACGACCAGCGTCGTGGGTTGGCACAAGAACGCCAGTCCTCGGTTCTTCTGCAGGGCTCCAGGCAGCAGTCCCGCTTCGGTCAGCACTTGGAATCCGTTGCAGATACCAAGCACGGAGCCGCCACTCTCGGCGAAACGTCGTACTGCATCCATTACCGGAGAGAAGCGGGCCAGCGCCCCAGGACGCAGGTAGTCACCGTGCGCAAAACCGCCCGGCAAGATGACCCCATCGAAACCCGACAGGTCGGTCGCCGAGTGCCAGATAAGTTCGGCCTGCGCACCCAGACTCGCGACGCCACTGAGCGCGTCGTACTCGCAGTTCGATCCAGGAAAGACCACCACGCCGATGCGCGTCACGAGACCGATACCTCACCCAGTCGCACGTGTGCGTCTTCGATCACGGGATTCGAGAGGAGTCGCTCGGCGAGTGCAGTTGCCTTAGCCAGGGCGTCTGCTTCGCTCGCGGCATCGATATTCATGCGGAAGGACTTACCGGCCTTGACGTCGCTCACGCCGGTAAAACCCAAGGCGGGTAAGGCTTTTTCGATGGTCGCGCCCTCGGGATCCGCGATACCGGCGCGCAACGTCACGTCGACGATAACGAAGTAGTTCACTGCGAAAAACCGTACCATTCGTTCAACGAGCGGCCGGTCACGCGCTCGTAGGCACTGACGTAGCGATCCGAGGTTTCGGCCACGATCTCGTCGGGCACCTGGGGCGGCGGCGGCGTACGATCCCAACCCAGCGTGTTCAACCAGTCGCGGAACGGCTGCTTGTCAAAGCTCGGCGGCACCTCTCCGGGACGCACGTCATCGGCGGGCCAGATCCTCGAGGAGTCAGGAGTGAGCACCTCATCACACACGCAGAGTCGTCCGTCCACGTACCCCAGTTCGAACTTGGTGTCCGCGAGCACGAGTCCTTCGCTGGCCAGTCTCTCTTGCGCCCGGGCGAAGAGCGACAAGGAGATTGCTCGGGCCTCATCCAAGGCCTCGCTCCCGACGATCTCGGCGGCGCCGTCGAGGTCAATGTTGAGATCGTGACCGCTCTCCGCTTTGGTCGACGGAGTGAAGATGGGCTCCGGGAACGGATCGGTCAGTCGCATGCCCGCGGGGGCGCCCATGTGATGCACCGTGCCGTGCGCCACGTACTCGTCGTACGCCTGGCCCGCGAGCCGTCCTCGCACGATGCACTCAATGTTCAGCATCCTGGCGCGCCGGACCATCATCGTGCGCCCGTGAAGGTCAGGTCGGTCGAAGAAGCCCAGGACCGTGCGGTCAATCACGCGCGGGTCACAACTCACCAGTGCGCTCGGCACGTCGGGGGCCACCTCGTTGACCCAGAAGTCGGTGAGCCCCGTGAGGACGCGCCCCTTCTCAGGGATCGACTCGTTCATCACCACGTCAAAGGCACTCAGGCGGTCCGACGCGACCATCAACATTAAGTCGTCGTCGATCTCGAAGAGGTCGCGAACCTTGCCCGAGTACAGGTGGTGGAGGTCCGTGACGCTCACGTCGTCCACGTTAGCGACGAGAGGATTCGACGACGGTGCGTGAGCAGCCGATCCAGATCGAAGGCGCGCGCAATCTGCTCGTCGGTCAGTTCAACTTCGTCGTCGCCCTCGATGACCTCGCGAAAGTTTCGTCGCTGATCGATCGCCGAACGCGAGTCGCGCTGCACGATCCGGTACGCCTCATCGCGATTCATACCGGACTCGACGAGGGCGGTGAGAATGCTCTGGGAGTAGACGAGGCCAAGCGACGTCACGTTGAGATTGTCGAGCGCACGATCGGCCTGCACCACGACCCCATCAGCTAGCCATTGCGCTTTGCGCAGCATGTAGACCGTCAACTGCAGCGCATCGGGCAGCACGATTCGTTCGACGCTGGAGTGAGAGATGTCGCGTTCGTGCCAGAGAGTCACGTCTTCGAGGCCCGCCTGGAGGTAGCCGCGCAGCACCCGGGCCATGCCCACCAGGCGCTCGGCGGTCACCGGGTTGCGCTTGTGCGGCATAGACGAGGATCCCTTTTGACCCTCGGCGAAGGGCTCTTGCATCTCACCCACTTCGCTGCGCGAGAGCAGGCGAACTTCGGTGGCGAAGTTCTCGATGGATGTGCCGATCGCCGCACACGCGTAGAGAACCTCGGCGTGACGGTCTCGGGCAATGACCTGGGTCGCGGGCACCGGCGTGAGGCCCAGTTGCGCACAGACGTACTCCTCCACCGCGGGGTCGATGTTGGAGTACGTGCCGACGGCCCCGCTGAGCTTGCCCACCGCGATGGCCGCGCGCGCGTTGGTCGCCCGGGTGATGTCGCGGTCGACCTGGAGAGCGAAGAGCGCGAACTTCTGACCGTAGGTCGTGGGCTCGGCGTGCATGCCGTGGGTGCGACCCAGGATCGGAGTGTCGATCGTCTCCTGTGCGCGACGCGTGAGGGCATCGCGCAGCGCGGTCACTTCGGTGAGCACGATGTCCATCGCCTGGCTCAGGCAGTAACACAGGGCCGTGTCGACGACGTCGGACGACGTGAGCCCAAAGTGCACCCACGACCCCTCGGGCATCCCAATACGTTCTTGGACGACGTCGACAAAAGCGGCGGTGTCGTGGTTGGTGGTCTCTTCTCGCTCGTTGACCGCCATAACAAAGTCAGCGTCGACCACCGGGCGCCTCGCGCGCAGTGCAGCCGCATCGGCGCTCGGTACAACGCCGAGTCCCGCGAGTGCGTCGGCGGCGAGAAGTTCGACTTCGAGCATCGTGTCAAAGCGCGTCTCGTCGCTGAAGAGCTCGGCGACGTCCTTCGGGGCGTATCTGGGTATCACGTCTCTCCTTGGCTGGCGGCAAGGGCGATGTCGCTGCGACGCACGCTTCCCTGAAAGGTTATGAGTCCGGCCCCGGCGTAGGCCCGGTCGCGGGCGTCCTTGAGCGTGTCCCCGAGACCGGTCACCGCGAGAACTCGCCCGCCGTTGGTGACGAATCGGCCTTGATCGTCGCGCTTGGTGCCGGCGTGAAAGACGATGACGTTGTCCAGGGGCGTCGCCAGCTGGCCATCCGCCCCCAGCCCGTCGATGACGTCGCCGGTGCGCGGGGACTGGGGATATCCCTCGCTCGCCAGCACCACGGTCACACTCGCGCCCTGAGCGCTCGCGCTCGCACCGGCCAACTGACCCGCACCCGTACGCGCGAGCAGGTCGTAGAGACCACCACCGTAGAGCGGGGCCAGGACTTCGGCCTCAGGATCTCCGAAGCGCACGTTGTACTCGAGCAGTTTGGGGCCCGATGTGGTCATCATGAGTCCCGCGTAGAGGACGCCACGAAAGTCGATGCCGCGAAGTTTGAGTTCCGCGAGCGTCGGGGTGACGATGGTGCGCATCACGTCGCTCACGTCGGCGTCGCCCAGTGTGGCCATCGGCGCGTAGGCGCCCATCCCGCCCGTGTTCGCACCCGCGTCCTGGTCACCGACGCGCTTGTAGTCCTGCGCACTCGCCAGTACCACGACGTCCGTGCCGTCACAGAGCACGTGCAACGAGCACTCGTCACCGAGAAGAGCCTCTTCCAGCACGATCGTGCGACCGGCCACGCCGAAGGACTTGCCGGACAACTTGTCCGCGATGTCGCGCTTCGCCTCATCGAGATCGCTTGTCACCAGCACGCCTTTGCCGGCCGCCAAGCCATCGGTCTTGATGACGTAGGGCGGAGTCATCGTGTCGAGGAACCCCGCCGCCGCGGCCTCGTCGCTGAAGATGCCGTAGCCGGCGGTGGGAACTCCCGCCACCGTGAGGAACTCTTTCATGAAGGACTTGGAGCCCTCGAGTTGCGCTCCCGCCTCACCGGGTCCGACGACGGTCTTACCTTGCTTGCGCAGCCGATCGGCGAGTCCCTCAACGAGAGGAGCCTCAGGACCGATCACGAAGAGATCCGCCTCGAGTTCCGTGGCGGTCGTGGCGACGCACGTGAGCCCGTGAGCGGCGATGCCATCGTTGCCCGGCGTCACGGTGACCTCCGAGGACTGCGCCAGGGCGTGGGCTAACGCGTGCTCTCTCGCTCCCGAACCCACCACGACGCTGTGGGTCATGACGTGCGCACGAACTGTTCGCGCTCGGGGCCCACGCCCACGACGGAGATGGGCGCGCCGATCCTCTCTTCGAGGAAGCGCACGTACGCCATCGCGAGTGGGGGCATCTGATCGATGTGCGTGGTTGAGGTGAGTTCGCTCTCCCACCCGCGCAGCGTCTCGTAGATCGGAGTGACCTCGTGCAGGACCGACTGGTGGAAGGGCATGTGGTCGTAGCGCACGCCGTCGTACTCGTAGGCCACGCACACCTTGATCTCGTCGAACTTATCGAGAACGTCGAGCTTGGTGAGGGCGATCTCCGTGAGCGAGTTGAGACGCACCGCTTGGCGAGCCATCACGACATCGAACCAGCCCACGCGGCGTCGCCGACCGGTGTTGGTACCGAACTCGTGACCGTGGGTCACCAGGTACTCGCCCGTCTCGCCATCGAGCTCCGTGGGGAAGGGTCCCGCGCCCACCCGCGTGACGTAGGCCTTGGCGATCCCCACGACCGAGGTGATGTCGCGCGGTCCGAGGCCCGAGCCGACGCAGGCCCCGCCGGCCACGGGGTTCGACGAGGTGACGAAGGGGTACGTGCCGTGGTCGAGATCCAGGAACGTTGCCTGGGCGCCCTCCAGCAGGATGCGCTTGCCAGCATCGAGCGCGTCGTGCACGAGGCTCACGGTGTCACCGATCATCGGCGCGACGCGTGGGGCGAGTTCATCGAGGTAGCGCTCGGCGATGTCCTTGGCGCTGATTGCCGGACGGTTGTAGATCTTGGTCAGGATGAGGTTCTTCTCGTGCAGGACCACGTCGAGCTTCTCGCGGAAGATCTTGGGGTCCAGGAGGTCCTGGACGCGAAGTCCCACCCGCGCGGACTTATCGGCGTAGGCCGGACCGATGCCCCGCTTGGTCGTACCCAGCGCGTTGCGCCCGAGGAACCGCTCGGTGAGTCGATCCAACTCTTGGTGATAGGGCATGATCAAATGCGCGTTGCCCGAGACGACGAGACGCGAGACATCCACGCCGCGCTCGCTGAGCGAGTCGAGTTCGGTCAGTAACACCGCGGGGTCAACGACGACCCCATTGCCGATGACCGGGGTCACGCCCTCGTAGAGGATGCCCGAAGGTACGAGTTGAAGGGCGAAGACCTGTCCGTCCACCACAATGCGGTGCCCGGCGTTGTGTCCACCCTGGTAGCGAACGACAAAATCCATGTCGCGCGCCAAGAGGTCGGTGAGTTTTCCCTTGCCTTCGTCACCCCACTGGGTTCCAACCACGACGGTTGCGGGCACTTGACTCCCTCGAGACGGCCTCGTTGCAACGAAAGCCTACCGGACGCGAATGTGCCCTTCGACTAGTGGAAGGTGAGGACTCCGTCGCTTACGTCGACCTTGATCGTGTCGCCCTCCTTGTAATCACCCCGAAGGACGGCGAGGGCGATGGGGTCTTCGAGACGACGCTGGATCACGCGCTTTAGAGGACGTGCGCCGTAGGCCGGATCGAAGCCCTCGGCGGCCAGCGCATGGGTGGCCGCACTCGTGAGGTCGAGGCTGAGGCGACGCTGAGCCAAGCGTTGGCGCAGTCGGCCGAGTTGGATCTCGACGATGACCGCGAGGTCATCCTCGTTGAGGGCGCGGAATCGAATGATGTCGTCGATGCGGTTGATGAACTCAGGCCGGAAGAAGTCCAGGGGATCGCCGGGCAGGTTGCTCGTCATGATGAAGACCACGTTGGTGAAGTCCACCGTGCGGCCCTGGCCGTCGGTGAGACGCCCGTCGTCGAGGACCTGGAGGAGCAAGTTGTAGACGTCGGGGTGGGCCTTTTCGATCTCGTCGAGCAGTACCACGGCGTAGGGACGCCGGCGGATCGCCTCGGTGAGCTGTCCGCCTTCTTCGTAGCCCACGTATCCGGGCGGAGCTCCGATGAGACGCGAGACGGCGAACTTCTCCATGTACTCACTCATGTCGAGGCGCACCATGGCGTGCTCGTCATCGAAGAGGAACTCCGCCAGGGCCCGCGCGAGCTCGGTCTTACCCACCCCGGTAGGACCGAGGAAGAGGAACGATCCGATGGGTCGGTTGGGATCCGAGAGGCCCGATCGCGAGCGGCGAATCGCGTTGGACACCGCTGTGACGGCTTCGTCTTGACCCACGACGCGCGAGTGCAGGAGGTCCTCCATGCGCAGCAACTTGTCGACTTCGCCCTCGAGCAGCTTGGATACGGGAATGCCCGTCCAGCGACTGATGACTTCGGCTATGTCTTCGGCGTCGACCTCTTCCTTGAGGAACGCGCCGTTGGCCTGGAGTTCCTCGAGTTCGCGGGTCGCAGTCTCGATGGTGCGCTCAAGTTCGGGCAAAGTGCCGTATCTCAGCGCAGCCGCCCCGGCAAGGTCGCCCTGGCGCTCAAGGCGCTCGGCCTCGGCGCGACGGTCCTCGTACTCCTGCTTCGCGGTTTGAATCTTGGAGATGGCCTGCTTTTCGGCCTGCCAGGTCGCCGCTAGTTCGTCGGACTCTTCCTTTAGGTCGGCGTACTCCGCCTCGAGGGCCTCCTTACGTTCACGCGAGGCCGCATCGGTCTCGTTCTCGAGGGCCATGCGCTCGATGTCTAGTTGACGCAGGCGCCGGATCACGACGTCGAGCTCGGTGGGCATTGAGTCGATCTCGATGCGCAATTTTGAGGCAGCCTCGTCCATGAGGTCGATGGCCTTGTCGGGCAGGAAACGGTTCGCCACGTAGCGCGAGGACAGCGTCGCCGCCGCCACGAGGGCGGCGTCTTGAATCCGAACGCCGTGGTGCACTTCGTAGCGCTCCTTGAGCCCGCGCAAGATCGCGATGGTGTCACTCACCGACGGCTCACCGACAAAGACCTGCTGGAAGCGCCGTTCGAGGGCGGCGTCTTTTTCGATGTACTTGCGGTACTCATCCAACGTGGTCGCACCGATGAGGCGCAGTTCACCGCGCGCGAGCAGGGGCTTGATCATGTTGCCCGCGTCCATTGCGCCTTCGCTCGCCCCCGCGCCCACGATGGTGTGCAGCTCGTCAATGAAACTGATCACCTCGCCCTCGGCGTCCTCGATCTCTTTGAGGACGGCCTTGAGGCGCTCTTCGAACTCGCCGCGATACTTCGCTCCCGCAACCATGGCCGCGAGGTCGAGGGCAATGAGACGGCGATCGCGCAGTGACTCAGGCACGTCGCCTTCGACGATGCGTTGGGCCAGGCCCTCGACGATGGCGGTCTTACCCACGCCCGGTTCGCCAATGAGCACGGGGTTGTTCTTGGTGCGACGCGAGAGCACTTGGATGACGCGACGAATCTCGTCGTCACGACCGATCACCGGGTCGAGCTTGCCCGCCCGAGCGAGGGCGGTGAGGTCGCGACCGTACTTCTCGAGTGACTGGAACGTCTCTTCGGGATTCTCCGAAGTAATACGGGCCGAGCCGCGGATGCCGCGCAGAGCAGAGAGGAGTGCCTCGCGGGTAGTGCCGAGTTCGCTCGCGAAGGCAACCAGGATGTGGTCGACCGACAGGTACTCATCACCCATGTCGCCGCGCAGTTCGTCGGCCTGTTCGAGTCCCTCGCGTGTCTCGGGCGAGAGCCCGGGCTGCGATCCACCGACGGTGCGGGGCTCGCGCGCCACGCGCTCGTTGAGTTGAGCGGCGACGTCGACGGGATCGAGGTCGGCCGCGATAAGCAGGGGACGCGCGACGCCGTCGGGCTGGTTGAGCAGGGCGAGGAGGAGATGCGCGGGCGTGACGTAGGGGTTGCCGGCCGCTCCGGCCTGCGTGGTCGCGGCCTGGAAGGCTTCGCGGGTCTTGACGGTCCAACGCTGCGGGTCAAGTGCCATCAGCGAGCCTTCCTCTTCTTATTGGTCTGGGGCGAAACGGCCATTGCGTTCTGCACGGGCACCAAGTCGCGCCGGTAGTGGCGATGGGTCTGCTCGATCGCGCGACGCGCCTCGTCGGCGAGCGCATCGATCTGCGCTCGCAGTTCGGCGACGTGATTCTCAAGCGCCATGATGCGCTTGACACCCTCTAAGTTGACGCCCTCGTTGGTGAGGTCTTGGATGCGCTTGAGCGATGCCAGATCCTCTTCGCTGAAGCGCCGTGACCCGCCACTGGTGCGCTCGGGGTGCAGGAGACCGCTGCGCTCGTAATTGCGCAGCGTCTGGGGATGCACCCCGGCCAGTTCGGCGAAGACCGAGATCACGTAGACCGCCTGGACGTTGCGCTCAGTCACTGACCACCTCGGGCTCCGCGTCCTCTCGCTCGTTCAGTGCCACGGCCAGTTGTTCGACCAGGGTGCGCTGACGCTTGGTCAGCTTCTTGGGCACATCAAAGGACAGCGTGACGAGCAGGTCGCCCGCCGCGGACTTGCCGTGTGCCGGAACACCGCGGCCCTTCACGCGCAGCGTCGTACCGGGCTGCGTTCCCGCGGGCACCTTCAGCGTCACCGGATCATCGAGTGTCGGAACTTCGACCGTGGTACCGAGCATTGCTTGGGTGAGGGGCACTTTCACGCTGGTCGTCACGTTGCGACCGCGTCGATCGAAGCGCGCGTCGCTCGTGACGTGGACGTCAACGTAGAGGTCACCGGCCGGACCGCCGTGTGCCCCGGGGCTGCCCTTACCTTTCAGGCGAATTCGCTGGGCGTCGACGACGCCCGGGGGAATACGTACGTTCACGCGCCGGGACGAGGGTTCGCGACCCGTGCCGTGACAGGTGGGACAGGCCTGGGCGAAGTGACCGCCGCGCCCTTGACAGATCGGGCACACGCTCGACATGGCGAAGGGTCCCTGGTCGTCGTTGATCACGCCGCGTCCGCCGCAGCGCTCACAGGTGAGAAAGTCACTGCCGGGCGCGCCACCCGTTCCCTTACAGGTATGACAGGCCTCGTTGGTCGGCAGGTTCACACTGGTGGTGATGCCCTTGACGGCGTCGCGAAAACCGAGGTGCAGCGCGGTCTCTAAGTCCGCGCCGCGTTGAGCTTGGTTGCGCGCGCGTCGACCACCGCCAAAGAGTCCCCCGAAGAGATCGCCCAGATCACTGAAGTCGCCAGTCTGAAAGTTAAAGCCACCCGCGCCGGCCCCGCCCAGGCCGCTCGCGGCCGGACCGAGTCGACGGACTTCGTCGTACTCTTTGCGCTTGGCGTCATCGCCCAGCACGTCGTAGGCGACCGAGATCTCCTTGAACTTTTCTTCGGATCCGGGATGCGTGTCGGGGTGATACTCCTTAGCCAGTTTGCGATACGCCCGGGTGATCTCCTTATCGGTGGCGCTCGAGGTCAGTCCGAGCACCTTGTAGTAGTCCTTGTCGAACCACTCGCGTTCTGGCATTCCGACCCGGACCTATCCGCTGACTTTCACCATGGCGGGACGAAGGACCACACCTCGCCAGAGGTATCCCGCTCGCAAGACGTCTTCCACAACGGGACCCTGGGTCTCGTCGTCACCTTCGTGTGGCGCATGCGCCACGGCGTCATGGATCTGAGGATCAAAGGGAACGCCGGCATCGTCGATGCGCTCGAGACCCTCTTGGGCAAGAGCGGCCAGCAGCAGACCACGAGTCTGGGCGAGCGCGGTCGCTTCGGCGCTCGTGGCGTCGGCGAAGTGCGCCTGGGCGTAGTCGAACGCGTCCAGAGTCGGCAGGAGCTTGGACGCAAAGTCACCGGTCGCTCGGCGTGCGGCGTCGTCCGCGGTGCGCGCGACGCGCTTGCGATAGTTCTCGAACTCGGCTTGGAGACGCTGGAGGGCGTCGAGGTACTCGTCCCTCTGACGTTCGGCTTCACTGCGATCGTCGAACGCTTCGGTCGCGTCGTCCTCGGGCGACGCGACCGGCTCGTTCTTTACAACGTCGTCACTCATTCGTCCACGATCTCGGCGTCGACGATGTCATCGTCGTCACCGGCCGGAGCGGCGGGCTCGTTCACGTTGGACTTGGCGGCTTCTTCGTAGAGACGCGCGCTGAAGCTCTGGCTCACGCTGAGCAACTTGTCGGTGCCCGACTTGATGGCCTCGATGTCGGTGCCGTTGAGGGCTTCCTTCAACGTGGCCAGCGCAGCCTCGACATCGGTGCGCTCGCTGCCCTGGAAAGACTCAGCTTGGTCCTTCAACAGCTTCTCCGTCGAGTAGACCAGACCGTCGGCGTTGTTGCGCACTTCGGCCTCCTCACGGCGCTTGCGGTCGTCCTCGGCGTGAGCCTCGGCGTCGCGCACCATGCGGTCGATCTCCTCCTTGGAGAGCGACGATCCGCCCGTGATGGTCATCGACTGGGTCGCCCCAGTCGCCTGGTCCTTGGCCGAGACGTGCACGATGCCGTTCGCGTCGATGTCAAAGGTGACTTCGATCTGTGGCATGCCGCGCGGCGCGGGCGGGATGCCCACGAGCTGGAACTTGCCCAGCGTCTGGTTGTAGGACGCCATCTCACGCTCGCCCTGCAGCACGTGCACCTCAACAGACGGCTGGTTGTCGTCGGCCGTGGTGAAGGTCTGGGACTTCTTCGTGGGAATGGTGGTGTTGCGATCGATGATCTTGGTCATGACGCCACCCTTGGTCTCGATGCCGAGCGAGAGCGGAGTCACGTCGAGCAACAAGATGTCCTTCACGTCGCCCTTCAACACACCGGCCTGCACGGCCGCGCCGATCGCCACAACTTCGTCGGGGTTCACGGACTTGTTGGGCTCCTTGCCGGTCACCTTGATGACGAGCTCTTGGACCGCGGGAATGCGCGTCGAACCACCGACCATGATGACGTGGTCGATCTTGTCGAGCGTGAGGCCCGCGTCCTTGATCGCTTGGTCGAAGGGTCCACGGCACTTGTCGACGAGGTCCGAGGTCAGTTCATTGAACTTGGCGCGCGTCAACTTGATGTCGAGGTGCTTGGGACCATCAGCGGTCGCAGTAATAAAGGGCAGGTTGACCTGGGTCTCCTGGACAGCCGAGAGCTCGATCTTGGCCTTCTCCGAAGCCTCCTTCAGGCGCTGGACGGCCATCTTGTCGCTGGACAGATCAACGCCTTCGGTGTCCTTGAAGGTCTTGATGAGCCAGTTCATGACCGCGTCGTCCCAGTCGTCGCCACCCAAGTGGGTGTTGCCGGCGGTCGACTTCACCTCGAAGACGCCATCGGCGATCTCGAGGACCGACACGTCGAACGTGCCACCACCGAGGTCAAAGACCAACACGGTCTGCTCGGCCGGACCCTTGTCGAGTCCGTAGGCCAGAGCGGCCGCGGTGGGCTCGTTCACGATGCGCAGGACCTCGAGACCGGCGATCTGGCCGGCTTCTTTGGTCGCGGTGCGCTGGGCGTCGTTGAAGTACGCGGGCACGGTGATGACGGCCTGGCTCACGGAGTCACCGAGGTAGGCCTCGGCGTCGCGCTTGAGCTTCTGGAGGATGCGCGCCGAGATCTCTTGGGCGGTGTACTTGGTGCCGTCGATGTCGACGCTCCAGTTCTCACCCATGTGACGCTTGACCGACCGAATCGTGCGGTCAGGGTTGGTGATCGCCTGGCGCTTGGCTACTTCTCCGACCAGCACCTCGCCGGTCTTGGAGAATCCCACCACCGAGGGGGTGGTGCGGCTGCCTTCGGCGTTGGGGATCACGACGGGTTCTCCCGCCTCGAGCACGCTCACCACTGAGTTGGTCGTACCGAGGTCGATACCGACTGCCTTTGCCATGTAAAAACTCCTTGTTCTTGGTCTCTGGGCCCCGGAATATCCGGAACATCAGAATTTGCTACAACCAGAATACTAAGTTGAGCCTCTGCTTGTCAAGAAGAATTACAAGGATCTTAATAAGTACGTGGTATTCCCTTCAATTCCAGGGGTCTGGGCGCCCACACTCAAATTCCTGGTGCCGACTACCATTTATTCGTGCCCGACCTCGTGTTGCTGCGACACGGTCGATCCGAGTGGAACGACCTCAATCTCTTTACCGGCTGGCAGGACGTCGACCTTTCCCCGGCCGGAGAAGCCGAGGCCCGAGTGGCTGGCGAACTCCTGGGCCGGGCCGAGTTGGACCTGCGTGTGGTGCACACCTCGGTGCTCACCCGGGCGATCCGCACCGCCAACATCGCCCTCGATAGTGCCGGGAGATCCTGGCTTCCGGTGCGGCGCAGCTGGCGCCTCAACGAGCGCCACTACGGCGATCTCACCGGTAAGGACAAGAAGCAGACGGCCGAGGAGTTCGGACTCGAGCAGGTCAAGGTCTGGCGGCGCTCCTTTGACGTGGCGCCGCCACTACTGCCCCTGGATGATCCCCGCAACAACCGATTCGACCCGCGCTATCGCGACGTGGCGGCCGACCTCATTCCGCGTACCGAGTGCTTGAAGGACGTCGTGGCACGAGCCACGCCCTACCTGCGCGACGTCATCAGCGAGGACATCCGCAGCGAAGGCGTGAAGGGCGGTGCGGTGCTCGTGGTCGCCCACGGCAACTCGCTGCGCGCTCTTCGCATGGTCCTAGAGAACATCGGCGAGAACGAGATCACCGAGATCGAGATCCCCACCGGCATCCCCTACCACCTCACCCTTGATCAGGAACTGAACGTCCTGGCGGCGAACTACCTCGGCGACCCGGAGGCCGCTGCAAGGGCGGCTGAGGCAGTCGCACGCCAGGCGGGCTAGTTAGAGGGCGTCCGGCCCTCGTTCGTTGGTCCGAATCCGCACCACGTGCTCCACGTCGGTCACCCACGCCACGCCGTCACCCACGGTGTCGGTGCGCGCAGCACTCACGATCGCTTCGATGAGTTCGTCGACCAGTTCGTCGGTGCAGATGACTTCGATGCGAATCTTGTCCACGAAATCGAACATGTACTCCTTGCCGCGAAAGACTTCGACGTGCCCGCCGGTGCGGCCAAATCCTTTGACCTGACCGACCGTGAGCCCGGTCACGCCGGCCTGCTTCACCGCTTCTTTGACCTCGTCGAGTTTGAACGGTTTGACGACCGCAGTAACTAGCTTCATGATCTCTCCTTAGAGGTTGTCGCTGTGGACGTGACTAGGCGATTCAAGTGGTTCACCGAACGTGGGCTCGGGGAAGGCCTCTTCTTCGTGGATCGCGAGGTCACCCTCGCGCAACATCTCATCGGACTCACGCAGACCACCGCAGAGGAATTTCACCACGGTGAAGACGATAAACGTACCCACGGCAGTCCACCCGATGATCCAGAGGGCCGCTAAGAACTGTTCCCACAGTTGATGGAACGAGTGGCCGTAAAACCACCCGGCCACGTGGAAGTTGCCCGCTCCCACGTAGTTCTTGCCCTTGATGCCGTACTCCACCATCTTGGGGTCGGCCAAGATGCCGACCAACAGACCCCCCGTCAGGCCGGCGAAGCCGTGGGTGTAGGTCACGCCCAAGGCGTCGTCCACCAGCGAGAACGGCTTGAGCTTTGAGACGTAGGTCCAGGCGATCCAGACGACCGACGACGCGATCACTCCCACGCAGAGTGCGCCGATGCCGTTCACCCAGCCAGCGCTCGGGGTGATGGCGACGAGTCCACAGATCATGCCGTTGATGACGCCCAAGAACGTCGGTTTCTTTTGTTTCGACGCGAACATGTCCCAGAGCAGCCACGTCAAGACTCCCGCGGCCGTCGCGATATTGGTGTTGAACACAGCTGACGCGGCGTCGGCGCCCGCGTAGAACGGGTCACCACCGTTAAAGCCGTTCCACCCAAGCCACAGAATTCCCGCTCCCACCGCAACCATCATGAGATTCGAGGGGAAGGCGTTCTCTCGATCCTGCCAACGGCGCGGTCCGATCATCCACGCACCCACGAAGGCGGCTACCCCCGCCGAGAGGTGGATGACGTAGCCACCCGAGTAGTCGACCGCACCCTTTTGGGCGAAGAAGCCACCGCCCCACAGCAGGGCTGCGTTCACGCAGTACACCAGCGTGATCCACAACGGCACGATCAGCAACCACGCCTTGAACTTGAGACGACCGACGAGCGCGCCCAAGAACAACAAGGGCGTGATCGCGGCGAAGACGAACTGGAAGTACGCCAAGGTCGCGGTCGGGAAGTGGAAGGGCACCAGAGTGTTCGCCCCCGAAACAGCTTGGCCCTGCTCCGAGCTATTGGTCGCGAGGGGCTCGAAGTGACCGATGAACCCACTCCAGAACGATCCGGTCGGCCCGAAGTGGGCGAGTTTCCCAAAGGCCATGTTGTAGCCCCACAGCAGCCACACGATAAGCACGAGGGAGAAACCGACGAAGGTCATCAACATCGTGTTGACGATCCACTTCTTGCGAACCAGTCCGCCGTAGAGCACAGCCAGACCGGGCAAGCTCATGAGGCCCACCAAGGTGGCCGCCACGAGTTGCCACGTATTGTCCGCCGGGTTCAGCCAACTGGGATAGGCAATATTGGTCACCGCAGTGAGCACATCCACTCCTTTGTGTTTCGGAGAGGGCGGCGTTGACCTCAAAATGAATTGAGATCAGTGTGTCAACCAAGGATTTCGAAAGAGTTAGCGACGTGTTTCGGGCGTGTGAACAGCCAGCTCATTGAGGACTTACTCAGCGAAGGACTGTTCCATCACTTGAGAGATGTCAACGACCGCTACGTCGTCGCCACGTCCGCTGGCCTTCACGGCGTCATCCAACATGATCATGCAAAAGGGGCACGCCGTCGAGATGGTATCGGCCCCGGTGCCCAAGGCCTCCTCGGTGCGGTCCATGTTGACGCGCTTGCCGATCGTCTCTTCCATCCACATGCGCGCCCCACCCGCCCCGCAACAGAATCCCCGCTCCTTGTGCCGGGCCATCTCGATCTTGGTTAGGCCCGGAACCGAATCGAGCACGTCCCGTGGCTGATCGAAGATGCGGTTGTGGCGCCCCAGGTAACACGGGTCGTGGTAGGTCACCGTGCCGCTGAAACCCAGGCCCGGGGTGAGACGGCCACTGGCAACGAGGTGGCTTAGTAACTCGGAGTGATGAATGAGTTCGTAGTTGCCCCCGAGCGCGGGGTACTCATTCTTCATCGTGTTGAAGCAGTGCGGACAACTCGCCACGATCTTCTTGGCGCCGACCTCATCGAGGGTGGCGATGTTGGCCTTGGCCATCTCCTGAAAGAGATACTCATTGCCCATACGACGTGCGGGGTCGCCAGTGCAGGACTCACGCGGTCCGAGAATGCCGAAGTTCACTCCGGCGCGGTGCAGCATCCGCGAGGTTGAGATGATCTGCTTGCGCGCGCGCTCGTCGAGTGAGCCGGCACAGCCCACCCAGTAGAGATACTCGACGTCATCGGGAATCACGCCGTCAAAGACCGGAACCTCAAAGTCGAGTGCGGCCAGCCAGTCGGTGCGCTTGGACGCACCCAGTCCCCACGGGTCGCCCTGATTCTCCATGTTGCGCAACAACAGTCCCGCCTCGGTGGGAAAGCGCGACTCCATGAGCACCTCGAAGCGACGCATGTCGATGATGGCGTCGATGTGCTCGATATCGACCGGACACTGTTCGACGCACGCGCCACAGGTCGTGCACGACCACAACACGTCGGGATCAATCGTAGTGGGCACCAGCGTCGCGACCTCGCCCTCGGTGCTACCCGTGAGCAGTCGGTCCGCGGACGCGAACATGTTGTCGCGCAGATTCATGATGAGCAACTTCGGACTGAGAGGCTTGCCGGTGTTCCACGCGGGGCACTGGCTCTGGCAGCGTCCGCACTCGGTGCAGGTCGCAAAGTCCAACATCTGCTTCCAGGTGAAGTCCTCGACCTTGCCCGCGCCAAAGACCGTGTCTTCGCTGACCTGCTCCATGTCCATGTTGGGCGTCTTGTCGAGACCACCCAGGGCGCGCGGGCGCCGCGATGTGCCCACGTTGATGGGCGCGATGAAGATGTGCAGGTGCTTGGAGTACGAGACAAAGACGAGGAAGCTCGCGATGACGGCGATGTTCCCCAGTAGGAACACCGCCTCGAGCACGCTGTTCACCCCGTAGCCCAGCGGGGCCAGCCAGCTGGCAACGATCTTTGAGGCGAACGCCCACGACGAGGCGTGACTCGAGAAGAACGTCACGGGGCTCCCCGAAAAAACGTAGCCACCCCGTAAGTTCGTGAATGGGAAATGCCCCGTGTTGATCTGCGCGCCCCGGTACAGCAACAAAGTGATGATCACCAGAGCGATCATCGCGAGCACCATCCACGCCGCACCCGTGTGGCTACCGAAGAAGCGACTCTCGCGCTGCTTCTTGGCGGGTGCGTTCTTTATCCGAATAATGGTGAAGACGCACAGTGACACGAGCACCGCCGTCGCAAAGAAGTCCTCGACGAAGGCGAGCCAGTTGTCCTGACCGATCCACGGAATATGGAAGCTGCGATTAAAGAGTGATCCGTACGCCTCGATGATGGTCGTGAGCAGGACGGTGAAACCCCACATCGTGAAGAAGTGCGCGAGGCCCGGCACGGTCCACTTGAGGAGCTTGCGCTGTCCCGCCACCTCGGTGACCTCGGCGTCGGTGACCTTGCGCAGCCCCTGCCATCGCCTGGGGGCCGGCGCCCCGGAGCGAATGAGCCGTGACACCCAGTAAAAGCGCCGACCCGCGATCGAAAACAGAATGACTGTGACACTGAGGCCGATGATGATGCGAGCGAGCACGACTCTCCTACTTCTCGGGGGTCTTGAAGTTCTCCGAGTAGCGACTCGGCGTTGGTCCTCGCTGACCGCGGTACTTGGAGCCCAAGCCCGATGAGCCGTACGGACGATCGGCGGGCGTTGTCATCTCGAAGAAGCTGATCTGGCCGATCTTCATGCCCGGATACAGCGTGATGGGCAGGTTGGCCACGTTCGAGAGTTCCAGGGTGATGTGGCCGTCCCAGCCCGCGTCGATGAAGCCAGCCGTTGAGTGAATGACCAGGCCCAGGCGACCGAGTGAGCTCTTGCCATCGAGTCGACCAACGATGTCATCGGGCAGGGCCACGCGCTCGGTGGTCGAACCCAACATGAACTCACCGGGGTGCAGGATCATGGGGTTATCGAGTCCCACGTCGACGAGTTCGGTGAGGTCCTCTTGGGCCTCGCGCACGTCGATGACCCGCTGGGAGTAGTTACGAAAGACGCGGAAGTATTGATCGACGTGCACATCCACCGAGGAGGGCTGAATGCAGTCCTCGCCAAGTGGCTCGATCACGAGTCGGCCCTGCTCCAGCGCCTCTTTTATCGATCGATCCGAGAGCACCATCAGCAGGTCACGATACTCGTTGGGCTTACCTCGCTCCGACGCTGACGCTCGCTAGGACAGCACCCGTCGACGGAAGTTGCGCAGTCCTAGAACCAAGAACAGCACGCAGAATCCGATCATCACGGGGTAGATCACGTAGAGATGCATATGGGGGGCGTCGGTAAATGCGGCACGCATGCCTTCATTGACGTAGACCAGCGGATTGATCAGCACTACGGTCTGCAGCCAGTGAAAACCCCCAATCTTGACCGGCGCCAGGTGTGTCCAGGGGTAGTACGTGCCACCCAAGAACGTGATGGGCAAGATGATGAAGCCGAACATCAGTCCGATGTTGCGGGGCTCAAAGGACGTCCCGAGGATCAGTCCCAGCCCGGCCATCGTCACGCACGCAATCGGCACCAGCGTGAGGATGATCAGCCAGTGCAGCGACACGTCCGCCTTCACACCGGCCGCGTGCACCACTGAGGCGATCGGAAAAACGATGGCCGCCGCAATCAGTCCCTGCACCGCACCCGAGATGACTTTCGAGATGGCGACGAGCCAGATAGGACAGGGCGCTTGGACGCGGTCCTCGATCTCTCTAGTGAAGCCGAACTCTTGGGCCATGGTGAGCGCGATCGACTGCACGCCTTGAAACATGATCGTGATCCCCACGACACCGGGCACCAGGATCGTCGCGAACGCGGTCGACGCACCCGGCCCGCCGCCGCCGACAGCCTGGCCGATCTTGGGAAAGACGAACAGGAACACGAAGCACAGTAAGAAGGGCTGGATCAGCGTGCGCAGAACAAACTCGCGAAACGTCTTGCGCAGCACGACGAGATCACGCAGCAGCAGTCCCCCCATCGCCCGGCGACTGGCGTCAAACACCGAACGAGTCGGCACGATCTCCACCCTCGTTACCGTCATTCGCGCAGCTCCTTACCGGTCAGGTTGATAAAGACGGTCTCGAGCGTGGGTTCGGCGACCGTGAGATCAATGATCTCGATCTGAGAAGCTTCGGCGACGTTCACCACGCGCGGCACCAGGCGATCGCTGCCTTCCACTTGGGCGGTCACCGTATTCTCCACGACCCGCGTGCTCACGATGCCCGCGATGTCCCGCTTGAGGGCCTGGGCCAGTTTCTCGCCGTCTGCCGAGACCTTGACCGTCACGATGGTGTCCGCCCCCGTGCTCTGTTTCAAGGTGGTCGGCGTATCGAGCGCGAGAATCTTGCCGTGGTCCATGATCGCCACGCGATCACACAACGTGTCCGCTTCTTCCATGTAGTGCGTCGTGAGCACGACGGTCTGACCTGTCTTGTTGAGTTCGCCCAACATCTCCCAGAGCGCCAGGCGGCTCTGGGGATCGAGTCCGGCCGTGGGTTCGTCAAGAAAGAGCACCGCCGGTCGGTGAAAGATCGCCCGCGCGACCATCAGGCGCTGGGCCATGCCTCCCGAGAGGGCGTAGACCGACGCCTTGGCCCAGTTGGAGAGCGAGAATCGACCAAGCAGCTCATCGGCGCGCTCACGCGACACCTTTGCGCTAATGCCAAAGAGGCGGCCGTGAAAGTAGAGGTTCTCCCACACCGTGAGTTGGCGATCGAGCGTGTTCTGTTGAGAGACGATGCCCGAGACTTGCTTCACAAGGGCGGGGTGTGCTCGTACGTTGATTCCCGCGACGTAGGCGTTGCCCGAGGTGGGAATAACACGCGTCGTCAAAATTCCCGCCGTGGTCGTTTTGCCCGCGCCGTTGGGACCCAGCAGTCCAAAGATCTCACCTTGGCGCACCGCAAGGTTCAGTCCGTCCACGGCCGGACCGTCCATCCCGGAATACTGCTTAGTGAGGTCCTGGGTGAGAATGACGGGTTCGTCCTGGCCCGTCATCGTTCGTTCCGTCATACTTGACCAACCTTAGAGGTCACGCGTCAGAGCACTCGAAGATCGCCGCGCTGCGACGAGTGCACGAATCACCACGACACGTGATTGCACCGATGAAACCGCGAAACATCGACCAGAACTCGGCCTCTCTATACAGTTGACGGAAGTGACGAGAAGTCTCACAGCCTCAGCCAAGCACTCACTCAAGACCGAGTGGGTCCTCGGATCCGCGGCCGCGGTGATCGCGATGACCGCCCTCGGGCTCGGGCGAGCCTTCGGCAAGATCGAACACTCGTCGTTGCACCAAAAGCTCTATGGCTGGGCGGCGGCCCTCGTGCTCGTGATCGCGGGCGGATACGCCATCGTCCATCTCTCGCGCGCCCTCGGGCGCTTCGTCTCGCGCCAGTCCAACCCCGGGGCGGGAGGCACGATTCGCCTCGTCACCTACGGACTGGGCTACGTGATCTTGATCATCGCGCTGCTCGCGGTGCTCGGTGTGTCCCTCGATCACCTCTTGATCGGCGCGGGCATCGCGGGCATCATTCTCGGCGTCGCCGCCCAGCAGAGCCTGGGCAATATCTTCGCGGCCGTTGTCATGTTGTTCGCTCGACCCTTCGTCGTCGGCGACACCATTCGCATCCGCTCGGGCACGCTGGGTGTCATAGACGTCAAGGTCCTCGGCACCGGACTCACCTACGTCACGGTCATGAGCGACGACGGAGTGCTGCGAGTACCAAACTCGATCATGCTGGGAGCGGGCATCGGACAGCTCCGACCCGGCGCCACCCCTATTCCCTCACCGGCTCCGTGGGAACCGCCCACACCTACGAACGCTTCGACATCGCCTGCCTCGCCCTCAACCACACCCGCCTCCGGGGCGCCGTCGAGTGGCTCGCCGAGCGCCACGGGTGACGCCAACTCCGACTCCGGGCTACCGCCAGGCGCCCCGACTCTCTAGTCACTCGCGCCTGGCGTGCTAGCACGACGCGCACAAGTGTTGCCAGCCACCTGCGCACCAGACCCCTTGCGCTGTCAGTATCTCTGATAGTTCATCTACCGACTTCGGGGGTTTTCACTGGCATGAGCCGCATCCTTCGTGCCTCCGGCCACCCGCGTGCCATCTTCGCGGGACGAGATGTGGTCGCGTGACCAGTCGAGCCTGGAACGTGGCCTGGTACCGGTTCCGCGGCATGCTGTCGCGTCGACGTGGTGCCTACCTGAGCATGATCCTGCTGATCGGACTCACCGGTGGACTGGCGCTGGGTTCACTCGCGGGCGCACGACGTACGCAGTCCTCGTTTCCGACGTTTCTTGCGAGCACCAACCCCTCAACCTTGGGCATGGCCGTCTACAACCAGATCGGAGCCCCGGGGGCATCAATCGCCACAGCCATCGCGCACCTGGCCGATGTCGCGCACGTTCGCACGCTGAGCGCCGGTCCCGCCGTGCCCCTCAACTCCAAGGGTGCTCCGCGTCTCAGCACCGTGAACTTGGTGGTGGTCGGCGGTAGCACCGACGGGTACCTCACCCAACAGGATCGACTGGCTGTGCTCGCGGGACATCTCGCCGATCCGGCCCACGTCAATCAGATCGTGATCACCACAGGCGTAGAACGAATCTGGGGCGTGCGACTCGGCTCCGTCGTGCCAATCGGTTTCTACGCGCCCTCACAAGCGACTCTTCCCGGATTCGGCACGGCCAAAGTCAAGCCTCGCTTTACCATTGACGCCCACATCGTGGGTATCGTCGCGCAAAGCAGCGAGATCGTCCAGGACGACGTGGACAAGGCGTACGGCTTCGTCTTTATCTCACCCGCTCTTGTGAAGAAAGCCGCGACGATTGGGCCCTCGTGGTCGCTGCCCGTGGAGTACGAAATTCAACTGCGCGACGGCGACGCACATCTCGGACGCATTGAACATGAACTCTCCGCACTGGTACCGGTGGGTTTCACCTACGAGTTTCACGTCACCGCGCACGTTGAGTCCACCGTCGAACTGGCGCTCAAGCCCGAGTCGGTGGCCCTGGGCGCCTTCGGCGTCATCGCGGCTCTGGTCTGCCTCCTACTCTCGATGCAGGCGATCTCTCGCCTCGTTCGCCGCGACGTGAACGATCGACGCATCCTGCGGGCCGTGGGTGCGGGACCCCGCGAGCTGCTCCTGGAAACTCTGGTGGGAGTCATCGCGAGCGTGATGGCCGGTATCCTGCTCGCGCTCGTCGTCGCGCTGGCGCTCTCGCCCCTCGCGCCGCTCGGACCGGTGCGACCCGTCTATCCGGATCGCGGTGTTTCCTTCGACGCGACCGTGCTCGTGGGGGGTGCCCTCGTCTTACTTGTGGTGCTCGTCGGGTTCTCGGTCGCGGTCGCGCTCTTCAGCGCCGCGCACCGAGACCGCGGCGTCAACTCAAGGCGAACCCCCTCGGTGGTGGTACGGCGACTGCGCTCGCTGTCACTTCCCACAGCAGTCACACTCGGAGCGCACTTCGCACTCGAGCCTCGCGGGGGAAGCGACGACGTCCCGGTTCGCTCGGTGCTCTTCGGCTCCATTCTCGCGGTAGCGCTGATGGCCACGACCCTCACCTTCGCGAGCGGGCTCAACACGCTGGTCTCGCGACCGGCCCTCTACGGCTGGAACTGGAACTACGCGCTCAACCCCACCAACGACGTTCCCCCCAGCGCCATTGCGCGTCTTAATCACGACCACGATGTCGCCGCCTGGAGTGGTGCGGACTACACCGATGTCACGGTCGATGGCCAGTCCGTGCCAGTACTCATCGCTTCAGCGAAGGCCAAGGTCATGCCCCCCATACTCAGCGGACACGGTCTGGAAACGAACTCTCAGATCGTGCTCGGCAATCAGACCATGGCCGTACTCCACCGCCACATCGGTCAGACCGTCACCGTCTCATACGGCTCGCCCAAGAACGCACCCGTCTACGTCCCTCCCACCACCCTCACCATCGTGGGCACGGCCACGTTCCCCGCCGTGGGCTACGCGACATCGGTTGCCGATCACACCTCGATGGGAACAGGCGCACTGCTGCCACTGGGTGTCGAGCCCCCCAGCTTCGTGCGGGCCATTTCGAGCAAGGACCCCAACCTGAACGGCCCCGCAGTTGTCTTCGTTCGACTGCGCACGGGCGTCAGTGCGCGTGCGGGACGAGCCAACCTCGAGCGCGTCGCGGCCGTGGCGAACGCGACTTTCGCTCATGACCCCGACGCGACCGGCAACTACGTCACCGTCCTCTCCGTCCAGCGCCCGGCTCAGATCGTCGACTACCGCTCTGTCGGGACGACCCCGGTGCTGCTCGCGGCAGCGCTCGCGGCCGGCGCGGTCGGCGCACTGGCCGTCACGTTGATCACCTCGGTGCGTCGTCGGCGACGCGATTTGGCGATCCTCAAGACACTGGGCCTCACCAGACGAACCGCAGCCGCAGCGATCATCTATCAAGCGAGCGTCGACGCGGTGGTGGGTGTGCTCGTGGGCATTCCACTCGGCATTCTGCTCGGTCGTGAGCTCTGGACGCTCTTCGCCCGCAACATCAACGCCGTGCCGTATCCCACGGTGCCCGTCGGAGCTCTCATCTTGGTCGGGGTCGGCACGATCGTGGTCGCCATCCTGACTGCCACGTGGCCGGGGCGAAGTGCGGCTCGCACCTCGCCGGGTCTCACGTTCCGCGCGGAGTAACGCAGCAAAACGATTAGTCCCCCCGCAACGACGCGGCAGCGACGTGCGCCGCGCTACGGCCGGGAAAGTACGCAATCACATTGGCCACGAAGAGGGCGCTGACGGCGAGTACCAGGATCGACGGCGTCGGGATCGTCGCGAACGGCACCGCATAGATCTGACGAGCGAACTCGTCCCATAACCATCGCCCCAGGATCACTCCAAGCGGAATGCCCACCACGAGTCCGGTGAGCACCGTCGCACTCGATTGCCAGGCGATGCACTCGCCGAGTTGGCGGCGAGTGAATCCCAAGGTCTTGAGTAAGGCCAGGTCGCGCCGACGTCGACGTACCAATGACACGACGGTAAAGGCGAAGGCGATGATGACCCCGAGAGCAAAGCCGAGGGAGAGATAGAGGGGTATGTCGCCGATCGAGCGATAGTCAAGGATCTCCGCCGGATACTGCACGGACAAGACCGTCATCGAGACACCTTCACCCTCGTTATCGGGCATCGCGGCGTAGACCTTGTCGCCCGTCCGGGCCGCCTCGCGCATCACGTCACGTCCCACAGCGGGGCTCGTGCCGGGGCGAAGACGCACGAGCACCATGTCGACGTCGCTCACAATGAGATTTTCCAGCAGAACGTGATAGAGCCCCTTGTTGATCGCGGCGGTGTCCACGACGGCACCGCTACCCATTGAGGGGTGCAGCACCTGGGCCCGACCAATCGCGGGCAGTGTGGCGGCACCCACGATGGTTGCCGTGAACGGCGCCACGTAGGCGGGGGCGTCGGCCTTGGTCCCGTATCCGAGGGTCACCAGATCGCCGACCTTTTTGTGCAGCGCATCAAGAGTCGCTTCGCCCAACACCACCTGGTTCTTGGCGTCCACCTCGTGGCCCGACAGCAGAGGCGGAGCGACCGCGGCTCGTGAGGGCTCCAGCATCGCCGGAACCGTCTGACCATCAATCTGAACGTCGCCGAAGGTGACGGGCGACCAGCCCGCGACGTGAGGGTTTTGTGCCAAGTCGGCCATGCTGGCCGGCGGCACGCCGCCGCCGGTGTTCGTCAGCGCATAGCTCCAATTCCAGCCGTACAGCCGCGGATGCGCGACCAACGTCGACAGACCCGCACCGAATGTCAGCGTCGTCGTGAGAAGAGCTACCGACAACGCCACCCCGACGAGCACCGATCGAACGGGGGCGCCACGTCGACCTTGCCGCGACTCGAAGGCGAAGTGCAGACCGGCCACCGCGGAGGCCCCGAGTCCCGCATTGGCACCCGCGCGCGCCACGCGAGATCCACCCGACACCCGACCTGACGAGACACGTCGTCCCGGCGCCGAACGATACGCGAGGAGCAACGCGCCGGCAACCGATGCGACGAGAAGCAGGGCGCCTCCGGGCGCGAGGACCGACGCATCCCAGTGCCAGGACCCGGCCAGAACGGGATGCACCGGTCCGAGCGGCGAGAGGGGCGACGTCGCGAACGCCACCACTAGGGCCAGCGTCGCACCCGCCAGACACGCCAGCATCTGGGGCGCTACCGCGTCCACCGTCATCGCGACGCGACGAGCGCCGAGTGCGCGCATCACCTCTTGTTCTTCTCGCTTGGCTCGCAACTCTCGCGCGATGAGCTGCAGCGCGATGAACAGGGCGCTCAACACCACCAGACCGCCAAAAGTCCCGAGCGCGAGAGCCTCGGGCCGGACGCTTAAGTTTATTTGACTCTCCTCGGTAGCCGAAGTGTGGATGGTATAGGTGACCTTGGGTGGAACTGCCTTGATGAGTTCTCGTTCCACCTGACCCACCGATACCCCCGGTCGCAATTGGATCGCGTAGTCGATGTACTGAGCACCCTTATTGAGCGGTGCGGTGACGGCCGGGGTGAACAGGAGCCACGTCGGAAAGAGATCCACCTCGTCTTGGGCGAGATCGTCGTAGAACGCGACTGTACCGACGAGGTGTTCGACTACTCGCTCGGTGGGGTGTTTCAGCGCGCTGGGTGAGGTCGAGGAGAGCTGTGTGTCGTCGTAGAAGCCCATCGTGATCGTCTCGCCGACGTGCCAGCCCAACAGCCTCTCGGCGGCGACTGTCGCTACGAACTCGTCTTTTTTCCGAGGGTTCGCCATGCGCCCGGCGATCACGCTGACCTTGTCTTGGTTGAAGTTCTCGCCGCCGATACTGCCCAGTGGCGTCACCTTGCCGGACGATAAGCCGGGGGGCAGCTGCGCTTTGCCCGCTTTGGAGAGTGGAAAGGCCGCCATGGAGTACAGCGAACCTTCGACGTGGCGCACACCGGCCAGTCGCTCGAGGCGCGACGTGATGTTCGGGGCGAAGATCGTCACGTCGAGCTGCGCGGGGTTCGATCGCGCGAGCAACGTTGCGTAGGAGTCCTGGGTCTCGCGCGCGGCTGCCAGTGCCGCCACGCCGGTCCCGCCGATGAGCGCCAGGACGATCACGACGCCCACCACATTTGCACGACTGTGTCGCAGTGATCGTCCCAGTCGAAAACGCACTAGTTGGCGAATCTCGTTCACGGCACTCCGTCGGACTATTCGGCCCGGAGGGCGATCCCCGCGGGGGTGCGCGCGGCGAGATGTTGGGGCACCAGCGCGACGAGGTTGGCGACCACGAGGGCACCCACACCGAGGACGACCAGCGACAACGTCGGTATCGCAGCGAACGGAACGGCGTAGATCTCGTTCGCAAACAGAATCCAGAGCTCTCGACCCAAAAGAATGCCCAGGGGAATGCCCACGACAACCCCCGTGGCGACCGAGGTGCTCGCCTGCCACGCGACGGACGAACGCATCTGGCGACGGGTGAAGCCGAGAGTTTTGAGCAACGCCAGGTCACGTCGACGCAGTCGAATCGACGAGGTGATGGTCAGTCCAAACGCGATGGTCATCCCGATCGCAAAGGCCAACGCCAGCCACAAAGGTGTACTGCCCATCGAGCGATAGTTGATGATCTCCGCCGGAAACTGGACGTTCAGAACTGACACCGTGTCGCCCTGGCCCGCATCATTGGGCACCGCCAAGAACTCGGCGTCCCCGGCACGAGCGGCCTTGGTCACGATAGCGAGGCCCTCCTTGTGCGACACGCCGGGGCGAAATCGAACGAAGTACATGTCGTCGCCCCCGAGAAGCTGCTGCGAGCGAATCGCCCTTTGCAGCGCCGCAGGCTCCGCGCTTTTATCGAGGATGCCCCCCACGCCCATCGAGGGGTGAAACGTCCCGGGCTGACCGGCCGCCGGGAGCGTCGCCGTTCCCACGATCGTGGCTGGGGTGGGGGGCAGATACGCGGGGTAGTCCCGCTTGGCGCCGTAGCTGATCACCACGCTCTGGCCCACGCGTTTGTGCAGGGCCGACATCGTGGCGGGGCCCAAGACAACCTGGTTCGCTGCTCGCAACTCGTGACCGGAGAGCAGAGGAGGATTAACGGCGGCGTTCGCCGACGTCAGCAAGACGGGTTCGCTCACGCCGTCTATCTGAACGTCGGCGAAGTTCACCCCGGTCCACTCGACCTCGCGAGAGTAGTGCTCCAGAACCGCGAGACTCTTGGGCGGCACTTCGTTGCCCGAGGCGAGGGCGTAGTTCCAGTTCCATCCGTACAACGACGGACGTGAGATCAGCGCCGACAAACCACCCGCGAAGGTCAACGTGGCCGTCAGTAACGTGACGGCCACGACGATGCCAACGAGGACGGACCGCACCGGGACCGAGCGTCGACCGGTTCCCGACTCGAAGGCAAAGCCGACCCCCGTGACCGCCGACGCGGGCAATCCCGCCCTCGTCACCAGTCGCGTCACGTGTGATCGGCCACGGGTACTGGGAAGGCGCATGCGCCCCGGCGCAAGTCGCATCGCCACCACCGCGCTCGCCGCAGCGAGAACCACGAGCAGAATCGCGGCCGAGCCCAACAAGATGGGCACATCGAAGTTGGTTCCTTCGTGAAGCAGGGCACGCACGGGACCCAGCAATGTGAGAGACGACAGACCCGTCGCAATGAGAAGTGCGAGAAGGACCCCCGCCAGGGTGGCGAGAATCGGAGCCAGGATCGCGTCGAAAATGATCGCCAGACGACTGGCGCCTAACGCTCGCACGACCTCTTGATCTTGTCGCTGGGCCGTGAGGCGACGGGCGATCATTTGAAGACCCACCAACAGCGCGGCGAGAAGGGCAAGGGCTCCGAAGACTCCCAGGGCCAACGCCACAGGTCGCACGCTGCGATTGACCTCACCTTCGGATACCGACAGACGGTTGAAGGTGAACGTCTGGCCTGTGGGAAGTGTGCGGATGATGTCGCGCGCGACCGCGGACTCGTTGGCCGAGGCGCTCAACGCAAAGTTGTACTGCACATACTGGAAACCGGACGTCTCGCCCTTGGCCGCCGCGGGTGTGAGGACGTAATACGTGGGTAGCTGATCAACAGAGTCTTGAACGACCCCGTTGTCATAGACGATTGTTCCCACGAGGTGCTCGTAAATGATCTTGCTCGGGGGAACCGCAGTCGTTCCGAATCCCTTGAGACTTGTCTGGTGCAACGTATAGACGCCCATTTTGACGACGCTGCCGAGGTGCCATCCCCTGAGGCGTTCACCGAGAGCAGTGGCCATGAACTCATTCGCCCGGTGAGGATTCGCGAGGCGTCCTTGGACGACGCTGACACGGTCCTGAGTAAAAAACTCCCCGTCCAGACCGGCCTCGGGTACCACGTTTCCCGAACCAAACGCCGGTGTTCCCTTTGCAGTCAGCGGCACCGCATAGAAAGTTTCGTCTGCCACGCCGACGCTCGTGACGCCAGGAATCTTTAGAAAACGCCGACGTCGAGATGGTGGGTGAGCCGATTTGAAGACTCAGCGCGGAGGGGTTCGAGCGACCGAGCAATGTCGTGTATGAGTCATCGGTGGCCCGCGCTCCCGCGATCGAGGCCATGCCGACGCCTCCGAGCACGCCGAGCACCAAGGCGAGAGCGGCCAGCGACGCGCGCTCGCCGGCACGGCGGCGCGTCAGTCGAAACCACGCCAGGCGCAGGGCGCTAGTCACGGACCTCTCTCACTTGCGCGTTGAGCGAGTTAGCCATGGACGTGAAGATCGTCCAGGACCGTGCGGGCAGCGCCCCATCCGCACATGCCGTGCACGCCGCCCCCCGGTGGTGTCGACGCGGAGCAAAGGTAGAGATCCGCCGCGCCCGTGCGGTACTCGTTCCAGCGCAGGGCGGGTCGAAAGATCGTTTGACGAAGGGTGCCGGCGCCGCCGGAGATGTCTCCGCCGAGGTAGTTGGCGTTGTGACGCTCACCGTCGGCCGTCGACGTCGAGACCTTCGCGAGGACGAGGTCGCGAAAGCCCGGGGCAAAACGTTCAATCTGGCGCTCAATCCGCTCGGTCATGTCGACGTCCGAGCCGTTGGGCACGTGACAGTACCCCCAGAGCGTGTGCTGTCCCGCCGGCGCACGGGTCGCGTCGGCGACACTCGCCTGGACCACGATGCAGTACGGACTCTCGGAGTGACGTCCGTGCGCCACGTCATCTTCGGACGCCGCGATCTCCTCGAAGGTTCCACCCACGTGCACGGTGCCGGCGCGCCGAGCGAGCTCGGCGGTCCAAGGTACGGGACCCGAAAGCGCCCAGTCGACCTTAAAGACACCCGGGCCACGTTCGAAGCGCGAGACCGACGATTTGTATCGCGACGAGAGGCGCTCGCCCGCGATCGCGAGGAGTCCGGGGACCGACGTATCGAACACGGTGGCGCGAGCGCTCGGCACGTCGCTCATCGAACGCACCGGCTGCTCGAGGCGAATCTCGACGCCCTCTTTCTTGAGCGCGTCGACGAAGGCGTTCACGAGACGTCCGCTGCCGCCTTCGATGACGGGCCAGCCCCCGGCGTGAGCGGTCACGGCGAGGAAGATCCCGAACGCCGCCGTGACGGGCGCGTCCAACGCCAGCATCGAATGGGCACACACTCCCGCGATGAGTCCGCGGGCTTCCGGAGTTGAGAATCTCTTCGCCAGGTGCTGGGCGGAGGGAAGACCGTTTCGCGCAAAGTGCGCCATCGTGAGGGGATTCGACGGGGGCGCTCGCAGGGGCGACAGTACCGTCGACGCCAAACGTGGCGCGTCACGCACCAGCGGTTCGAAAATCCGGCGGTAGGTGGATCCGTCGACACCGAGACTCTGGATCGTGTCCTCGAGCGAGGTGGTCACGGATGCCGCACGACCGTCGTCGAGTGGATGAGCGAAGGCGACCTCGGGCTCTCGCATCGTCACTGAGCGGGCGACGTCGGAGAACTCACGAAAGAAGGGCGACAGACTCACCATCGACTGGATGGTCGAGCACACGTCGTGCGAAAAGCCGGGCAGGGTCAACTCCTCGGTCCGACACCCTCCCCCGGGGGTTGACGACGCCTCCAGAATCTCGACCGACAGCCCCGCGCGCGACAGCGCCAGCGCAGCCGCGAGACCGTTGGGGCCCGACCCGATCACGACCGTGTCGAGCGACCCCGCGGCCACTAGAGCTCCAGGACCGTCGACTGCGTCACGACCTCGACTCCCGGCACTGACGCGAATCGCAGCGCGAGGGCGTCGAGTTCCGCGTCACTGCGATCGGGCTTGTGATGAAAAAGTGCGACGCGCGGCACGTCGCTGCGTTGAGCCAACTCCACCGCGTACTCCGCGGCGGCGTGTCCGAAGTAACCCTCGGCGGCGAGTTCTTCGCGCACGAGTTGCGCGTCGTGAATCAGAACGTCGCTGCCTTCACACAGAGAGAGCGCGGCGGGGTGGTACTCGCCGAGTCCATCGGGGCCGTCTCCGAGTGCGCTCGGGCAGTGATCGGGGATATAGGTGACACTCGAGGACTCGTCGCTCACTCGAAATCCAAAGGTGCGCCCACCCTTGTGCGGCACTTCTACGACGCGAACGTGAAAGCCGTCAAGATCCAAGTCCCCCGAGTTCAGCGCACGAAACGACCACTGGCCGCGCAGATCGTCGGGCCGCACGGGAAAGTGCGGCGGCGACATGCCACGGGCGAGTAACTCCAATGGGTCCGATCCGTCACCCTGGTCGGGGATGAACAGCGAGGTCCTCGCGTCGTCTCGGTCGGTCGCACTGCAAAAGGGCAGCCCATGAACGTGATCCCAGTGCAGGTGAGTGAGCAGCAACGAACCGGAGAAGGCGCCACCGTCCATCAACTCCGCGAGGCGGCGTATCCCCGTGCCCGCGTCCAGCACCAGCGAGGGTGTCTCACCGTCGTGGGCGATCGCCACGCACGACGTATGCCCGCCGTAGCGAAGAAACTCCTCGCCCGGGGCGGGTGTCGATCCTCGAACTCCGAGGAAGTGGACCCTCACACTTATCCGACGGTCGAGTCTTCTCGACGGTGACCGCTGGAGAGTTCTTCGAGCGAACTGCGATCGAGCGAGGCGGCGGGCACTGACGCCACGCGACACTCGGTGACGGCCACCAACGTCGAGGTCCGCGCCCCTCCCTCTAAGTGGGCGCGTTCGCCCAACATCGCGCCGGGTCCGTACTCGGCCACGCGCTCGCCGTCCACCTCCACGCGCAGCACGCCATCAAGAATCAAGAAGACGTCGGAACCCGGGGCTCCTTGAGCCACGAGCACGGTTCCGGCCTTCACTTTTTTGATCTTAGGTTTGGCCGCCCCGGCCATGAGTTTGTGCGACAGGTTTCTCTCGAGGGCCGTCTCGACGGTGGTGACGAACGCGTCGGAGTCCTGACTGCCCCAGGGCGTCTGCTTGCCGAAGGCCTTGCGGTACCAGTCGGTGAAGTCGATGAGGCCCGACTTCGCACTCAGTCGATCGTCGGCGTCGTAAACCCAGTGACGGGGAAAGCGACTGGCCCCGACGAGCGCACCCTTGGACTCGCCGTTGGCGTACATGGTGAGTGAGAGCGTCGTCCAGGCGAGGGGCCCATTCCACTGCACAAACGGTGCGCGGCGCACGCGGCGCGGTGCGGGCATTCCAGTGCGCCCTCCGGCCGTCTGGGTGAAGCGCACCCACCCGTCGCCATAGACGGGCCGTTGCTTGATGTCGGGCAATGCGACCGCGTCAAAGACGTGACTGACGGGGCCCAGCTTCACAGTCGTGCTGCCGATCATCCCGCCACCGGTGTAGCTCGCCCCAGTGATCTCCCCCTTGGAGTTCACCTGGATCGAGGCGGCCAGGCGATTCGCGAATCGGAATCGGTCGTCGCGACGCAGCGCGTCGAGGCTCTCGATCTCATCGGGCGGCGCCTGATCATAGTGAGTCATGCCGGCGTCAAAGGCGAGGCGAGTGCTGCCCTGGACGGCTTCGGAGGGAATCCATGACAGCGTGGTAATGGAACTTTGGTATCTCATAGCCCCAGCGTGCCGGTCACAACGAGCCAGGTAAATAGTGGTGACGCAACCGCCCGAGGTGGGCCTATCACCCCTATAGATATGGTGGCTCGCCCCCTGTCTGGGAGGACGTCGAAGGGCGAAACTCTCTGGCGTGAGCGATCCAGCCCTCGAACGCGACTCGGTGATCACGGTCTTTCTCGCCGACGACAACCTGCTCGTTCGCGAGGGCGTGCGCGCACTCATCGATCGCCAAGCGGACCTACAGATCGTCGGCGTGGCATCGGACTACGACGAGACGGTCGAGGGCGCGAGTGCCTGTGCACCCAACGTGCTCGTGACCGACATTCGCATGCCGCCGTCGTTCAACCGTGAGGGCATCGAAGCGGCCAAAGAGGTGCGCAAGCGCCACCCCGGCACCGGCATCGTGGTGTTGAGCCAGTACGACGACCCAGAGTACGCCGTCGCCCTGCTCGCCGAGGGCTCGGCTGGCTATGGCTACCTCTTAAAGGACCACCTCGCCCAGGGCAATCAACTCATTGAAGCCATCCGCATGGTTGCTACCGGCGGCACCGCTCTCGACCCGACCATCGTCGAGGCCCTCATGCGCCCGGTGACCTCCAACAGTGAGCTCTCGGAGTCCGACGAGGCGCTGCTCGCCTTCGTCGCCGAGGGCAAGCCGATCAAGGCGATCGCCGTCGCTCGCCGCCTGACGCCCGAGGCCGTCGACGCCCAGGTCCAGGCCCTCTTCTTGAAACTCGCCCAGGAGGTGAGCGCCGGACATCAAGGCGCGCTCGATCGCCTGCGCAACTTGCACCAGTCCATCGTGGACCGCGAAGAACAAGGTGAGACACTGTCGCGGCTCCTGCCCGGCGGCATCGCCGAGAAACTGCGCAACGAGGGCCGCCACATCGGCGAAACCGAACGCCTGGACTGCACCGTGATCATGAGCGACATCCGTTCGTACTCCACGATCGCCGAACACGCCGATCCCAGTGAGTTGGCCGGCCAACTCAACACCCACCGCGCCGCGATGAATCGCGCCATTATTGGGCAGGGAGGAACGGTCATGCAGTTCGTCGGCGACGCGGTGATGGCGGTCTTTGGGGCACCCGTGCCCAGTGAGGACCACGCCGATCGAGCCGTCCTCGCCGCGGCGAGCATGCACGCCCTCCAGGCCGAGATCAACGAGCGCTGGGTCGTCGAAGACCTTCCCGTCTTTGGACTGGGCATCGGCGTGTCCACGGGCGAGGTTGCGGCCGCTCTGCTCGGATCGGAAGAGCGCCTGGAGTACACGCTGGTGGGTGACACGGTCAACCTCACCCAACGCCTCCAACAGTTGGCCTCGGCCGGTGAGACTGTTCTGTCCGAACCAACGAAGTTGGCCCTGACGCTCGACGTGGCGACGATCGAACTCGACGCACAACTCGTCAAGGGTCGCGACACGCCGGTCGTGTCCTACAAGATCCTCGCGATACAGCCCGCAGTCGAACCGAGCCTCACCAAGGCACTAGAAGGAGAACCACTATGACGTCCATCGAAATCGACGTGACCGAGGACTATCTCACGCAGCCCGCGCTCGTGGTGCGCGGAGTGCGTAAGACCTTCGAAGCCGAACTCGCGCCGGTGCGCGCGTTGCGCGGCGTCGACCTCACCGTCGAGCGGGGATCTTTCGTCGCCTTGATGGGACCGTCCGGATGCGGCAAGTCGACTCTCCTCAACCTGATCGCGGGACTCGAGGACGCTGACGAAGGAACCATCGTCGTGGCCGGCGAGTCCATGTCGGAGGGCAACGAGGACAGCCACGCCCTCATTCGTCGCAAGCACATCGGGATCGTCTTTCAGTTCTTCAATCTTCTCGAGGGGATGAGCGTGCTCGAAAACGTGGCGTTGCCCGCCATCATTGCCGGACGCAATCGCAAGGCCGCCGAGTCACGCGCGCGCGACCTGCTCGACCTGCTGGGCATCGGCGACAAGGCGTCCGAGATGCCCGGCGTGCTCTCGGGCGGTCAACGTCAACGGCTGGCGATCGCTCGAGCTCTCGCCAATGAGCCCACACTGTTGCTCGCGGACGAACCAACCGGTGCCCTCGACTCGGTGGGCGGTCAAGAGGTGATCGAACTGCTCAGTCGACTGCACGCCCAGGGCCAGACCATCATCCTGGTCACTCACGACGCCCACGTGGCAACCGCGGCCGACACGGTCTTGCGCATGCGCGACGGACGGATTCTCAGCGACGGCGACGACAGCGCGACCGAGACCGTCACGGTGATCGGCACGTTCTGAGTACGCGCAACGCACTGAGCGTGACCTCGCCTCTTGCGCCGAGTGTCACGGCGACGTCCGCGCGCCAGCGTCTGGCGACCGGGCTATGTGTCGCGTTGTCGCTGGTCGCGATACTCGTGGCCCTCGTTGACGCGCCGCACGCCGGCCGCCTCGTCTTCTGGGTGATCGCCAGTATTGCCGTCCTGTGCTGGTCGATCGCCGCCCTCAGCGGGATGTCGCGAGACTCCGTCATTGCCCTCTTGTGTTCACTGGTCTCTCTCGGGGGCGGGATCGCCATTGTCGCCATGCGCGTCGGTGATCGTCACGGCCTCGGCGTTGACGCCACATCTCGAAAGGTGGCCGAGGTCGCCGCACTTCTGTCCATGGCGGTGGTGGTACAACTCGTGCTCGCCCTCAGCGATGGTCGCCTCATTGATCGCTCGCGTCAGTTCGCCGCGATCGCCTGGTACACCGTCGCCGTCGCCCTGTGCATCGTGTACCTCACGAGTTCACGGGCTCTGTCGCCGTGGCCACTCACGATTGGCTGGGTGATTGCACTCGCCACGACGTTCCCCGCCGCACGGGCCCGCTACGTCGTGGCACCCGCGCGCGGTCGACAACGAGTCCAGACCGTCACCGTCGGAGCCACGTTGACCCTCACCCTCGGCGTGATTGTCCTCACCCTGCACTCACTGGTCGACTGGCCCCTCGACGTCGCTCCCACGTTGCTGGCGCTCACCTGTTTCATTCCCTTAGGTCTGGCGATGGGATCGGCGCGCGTGGCCGAACACGCCGATCGGGTCTTGGTCCACCTACTCACAACACTCGGCACCGTGGCGATCGTGGCCGGTGCGTACCTGCTCGCCGTGCGCGGGTTCGACAAGGCCCCGGCCAATCGCTCGGGACGCGACCTTTTGTGGTGGGCCATGGCGGCGGCCGCGGCGGCGGCCATCGCGCAACTCGCGCTGCGCGCGCGCTTCACCCGGATCGCCACAAGTTTCACCTACGGTTCGCGCGAGGCGCCCGACGAGGTGGTGCGCAGTTTCGGTAGTCGCATGACCCGGGCCATTCCGATGGACGAGCTGCTGTTGCAGCTCGTCGAGTCCCTGCGCAAGACCCTGACCCTCACCTCGGCCGAGATCTTCACCGGCAACGGCGAGGTACTGGACCTGGCCGTGTCGGTACCCGACCGACCCACCAGGTCGATTCAAATCTCGCGCGAAGAAAGAACGGTCGTCGCGCGCGCCGGGGTGTCGGGGAACGCGTGGGCGTCAGTGTGGCTACCGTCGATCGCCACACCCGCAACCGCCGGGCTCCTCCGTGTCGCTCCCATCAGTCATGCCGGTGAACTGCTGGGCATCATCGTGGTCTCACGCGCGCCGGGTGCCGTCGCCTTCCGTGACGAGGACGACCGGGTTCTCGCCGACCTCGCTCGTCAAGTCGGGCTGGCCTTGCACAACGCCCAACTGGACACCGCCCTGCAGACCACCCTGGATGAACTGCGAGCGCAGGCCGACGAACTGCGTGCCTCGCGCGCGCGCGTCGTGGCGAGTGGCGACGCCGAGCGTCGTCGCGTGGAGCGCAACCTGCACGACGGAGCGCAACAGCACCTCGTCGCACTCGCGGTCAACCTGCGTCTCACCAAGGACGTCCTGGGCGAAGACCCGGCGGCCGCGGCCGAGATGCTCGACGAGTTGGGTCTCGCCGTCCAAGAGACGATTCAGGAACTGCGCGAACTCGCCCACGGCATCTATCCGCCGCTGCTGGTCGACAGTGGTCTGGGCGAGGCGCTGCGCGCCGTGGCGAATCGATCTCCCCTCGACGTCGAACTCATCACCACCGACATCGGTCGCTACGGCGGGGACGTCGAGGCGGCGGTGTACTTCTGTTGCCTCGAAGCGCTGCAGAACGCGGGTAAGTACGCCGCGTCGGCGCACGTCGTGGTGCGCGTCTGGGAGGAGTCGGGCAGCCTGCTCTTCGAGGTTCGCGACGACGGTCCGGGCTTTGACGTGCGCACCGCCCAACGCGGTCACGGCTACATCAACATGATGGACCGCTTGGGCGCAATTGGCGGTGCGGTGCGCTGGGAGTCCGAGGTGGGACACGGCACCGCGATTCGCGGATCGCTTCCGTTGACGACCTAACTCGCGAACTCCACGTCGCCGCGCTGTTCCCACAGGCGCCGCAGGGTCTTGGCGCCGAGCTTCTCCTTATTGACGTAGGCCCGCGCACCGCTGGTCTTGGCCTCGGGTGGCAGATCGTTGATCTCGTAGGTGGAGCAGAGGATGACGAACGTGTCGGGCAAGCTCCTCGACAATTCGCTTCGTCGCTTCGATGCCGCCCATCTCGGGCATATTGATGTCCATCAAGACGACATCGGGGTGGACCTGGTTCGCCAGGTCCACGGCCAAGAGTCCGTTCTCCGCCTCGCCGACCAGTTCGAATCCTTCTGAACGTCGAATCACCGCGCGTGCGGCCATCCGAAAGGGGGCCTGATCATCGACAACGATGACTGAGAGGGCTTGATCAATCACGCACTTAGTCTTTCACGCACGAATCGTCCCCAGGAGTGAGGTGGCTCTCGTGACGGGGTGGGGTTAACTTCCCGGCGCCTCGCCGAGGTAGACGAGAACTGCCTTGACCCGGCGATTGAGATCGTGTTCTTCGGACAACCCGAACTTGGCGAAGATGGAGTTCGAGTGCTTCTCCACTGCACGTTCCGAGACGCCCAGAGTCTTCGCGATCGCGCCATTGGACTTGCCCTGGGCCATTTCGGAGAGGATCTCGGTTTCGCGAGGCGTCAACCAGTCAAGGTCGGTCTTCGGCCGCTTCGAACGCGCCTTGACGAGTTCGTCCACCACGAGCGGATCGATAACCGATCCCCCGTCGGCCACGACGCGAATCGCGCGCGCGAGTTCGTCGGCGCCCGCCACGCGCTCCTTTAAGAGGTACGCGCGACCCGCGGAGCCTTCTTCGAGGAGGGCCAGCGCGTAGGCGGGGGCGGTGTACTGGCTGAGGACCACGACGCCCACCGTGGGGTGATTCTCGCGAGCCCAGTTGGCAGCGCGGATGCCCTCGTCGGTCCCCGTGGGTGGCATACGAATATCCGTGATCACCACATCGGGTTCGCAGCGAGTGATCAGTTCGATCAGTTCGGGATAGTCAGCCGCGACACCCACCAACTCGAAGTCGTCCTCGGCACTAATCATGCGAGCGATGCCCTCACGCAGTAGTGCGTTGTCCTCGGCCAGAACTACGCGAATTGCCACGCCCTGAAAGTACCATCGCTCGTCGCGGCCCTCCGTCGAGGCTCTGGGTGCTCGCGTCATCCTCTCGGGGGTACCTCCACGAAGTGCGAACTATGGGCTAGCCACCTTGGTGCGACAAGCTCAAGCGCGCGAGCATTCGTAGAGAACTTCAACGAGTCGATCGACGCGTTGCGCGAGGGAGGAATTGATGAACAGCAGGGCATCGACACAGAGATGGGCGACAATGATCGCGGCGATGACGGTGATCGCGGCGGTGACGACAATGAGCATTGTCGACTCCGTCGCGCAGGCGGCAAGTAGCAAGGGAAGCGTCGTGAACGTCCTTGATGGACCCTTTGGTCCGATGTTGGTGGCGGGTTCGGGAATGTCAGCCGGGACAGGCCTCTACTTCATCACGAGCGACCACGGCACGACCTTTGGTTGCACCACCACCAAAAAGAGCGTCGAGGGTATGCCGTACGTGTGCACGGGACCCGAGTCCTCCTCGCACGCCGACTGGCCCGCCTATACCACCACCGCTGCCCCGGTTGCTGGCCCAGGAGTGAAGCAGTCGTTGCTGGGTGAAGTGAAGCGCGCGGGAATCGGCGAGCAGGTGACGTACAACGGGCACCCGCTCTACCTGTTTGACGAAGTGCCGGGCATCCCCACGGGCGAGAGCTGGGACGAGCCGAGCGTGCCCGCGGACCACGGCATGTGGTGGTTGCTGTCTCCCAACGGCGTGCCTGTGGGATCCGAAGGCGTCTTGTCGACGGTCACGATCAAAGGCCACACATATCTCGGTGCCCAGGTCTTTGACGGGGGCGGAGTCATCACGGTGCCCGTCTATTCCTACTCCGGTGGCACTAAGTGCACGGGACAATGCGCAGTCGACTTCCCCCCGCTCTACGCCCAGGGATCTCCGGGACTCGCTGCGGGTCTGAGTGGAGCGGCGGGGCTCGTCACCCGAACAGACGGTTCACAGCAGCGAACCTGGAACGCCAAGGCGCTCTATGTCTTTGGCGCCGAAGGTCTCGCCATCGGAGCCAGCGGACTGAGCGTCACGGGTAGCGGGAGCGGTCTCAAAGAGTCAGGCGGAACGTTCTCGCTCATCCCGGCGTAACTCGCCTCGCATCACTCGGGCCTAGGGCTACCTCGTACCCCTAGGCCCGAGTGCGAATCGTCCCAATAAGTAGACTCGTGTGAGTTTCGAGAGAAACGCGGGCGTAGTTCAGCGGCAGAACATCAGCTTCCCAAGCTGAGAACGCGAGTTCGATTCTCGTCGCCCGCTCCAAATTGCCTGAACCCCGGAAACTGGACGGGAACCTAACCCACCGGATTCCATAATCGACCTCAGAGACTGGCCCAAGGTGTCAATCGGTGAACGATCCGTCAAAAGCGACCACGCTGACCTGCCGTTTGCTGCAGCCGCTGCCTCCGCCATCGAGCCGAACATCAGGTGGCAGTGGCAATCTTCGTTGAATCCTGATTTCTATGTCGAGCGCGATTGGTCCGGTTACGGCGCCGACGACAGCAAGACCCAACTGGAAATGGACTCAGTGGTACCGCAGTTCTGGGTACAGGTACTAGTGAGGATCTGCGAGATGGGATAGGTGTAGTCGTCAAAGACCACCGTGGCCACGAGTAACGGAGACGAGCAGACCGCTTGGGTGCCGTTCGAGGGAAGACACGCGCTAAACGTGACGGTCCGCGTTTCGGAGCTGGAGAGAACCTGATTAGTGATACACCAGATCTGATACATATCGGTCGCGTTAGGTTCTGGAATCGCCACTTGCGAGTAGCACAGTATCGGCACCGAGCTAGTCGTTGATAGCTGAGTAGGCGTGAAGCGCTGCTGGTAAATGGCAGTGGACATTGCGCTATCGAGTGCGGATCGTTCTAGCTGAGGGGTCCTAAATTTGGCCACGCTATTCAGTCCATTCGTGGCGAGTGACGTGAGCGACAAGCATGATCACGCTCGTGACCACGATAAATATGAGCGCGAGGATGAGCGACGCACCCGCCTCGTCGCGTGCACGATGCTGAGTCTCATTGCCCTCGTCACGATGACACCACGATCGAATTATTCGACATCGCCGACCCAACGCCGGGGTCAGTGACCGTGAGACTGAAGGTGCCGGTCGAGTTCGCAGTGTTGACCGTCACGGTGATTGACGAAGAACTGTTGAAGGTCGTCTTCGTGATTGTAACGACGGCCCCTGAAATCGAGACCGTTGCGTTACTGGTGAACGCGCTCCCGGTGATCGTGACGGTCAATCCCGTCTGATTCTTTTTCAACCCCGCTTGAGAGGCGGCAGTGGGCGACGAGATGGAGGGAAGCGATGGTCCCGACACCGTCTCTTGTTGGGTGGCGCTGGTGAGTCCGCTCGCCGCGGCCGTGATGGTGGGCGTGCCGGCTTGGGTATCGCCGTAGTAGAAGCTGGCAGTCGACGATCCGCTCGGAATCGGGACTGAACTGATGGCTGTTCCGTTCGAAGATGAGGCGAACTCGAACGTCCCGGTACTTGACGAGTGAGGCTGACCGTCTCGGCGGTCGTGGACAGATTGCCAAATTGGTCGTACTCCGTCACCGTGATCTGTCCCAGCGTGGCGCTGGCCGCAGCGGGGCCCGAGACGGGCGATGATGTGAATTTCAAGGATTTCGCGGCGTCGGCGATGATCGTCTCTTGTTGGGTGCCACTGTTGAGACCGCTCGCCGAGGCAGTGATCGTGGGCGTGCCGGCCTGGGTGTCGCCGTAGTAGAAGCTTGCAGTCGACGAACCGCTCGGGATCGAGACCGACGTAACGGCCATCCCGCTCAAGGACGTGGCGAACTCGGTCGTCCCGGTGCTCGAGGAGGCGAGGCCCACCGTCTCGGCGGTCGTCGAAACGTTGCCGAAGGGTCGACTTCTTCCACGGTGATCTGCCCCAGCGTGGCGGTCGTCGCAGCGGGGCCCGAGACCGGCGGCGACGTGATCTTCAGCGACTTCGGCGGCGCCGGCCACGATCGTCTCCTGTTGGGTACCGCTAGTCAGCCCGCTCGCCGAGGCGGTGATCGTGGGTGTGCCCGCCATGGTGTCCCCGTAGTAGAAGGTGGCGCTCGATCGACGATCCGCTCGGGATCGTGACCGAAATGACGGTCGACCCGCCCGACAGATGTGGCGAACTCGGACTGTCCCGGAACTGTTCGAACTGAGGCCCACGTTCTCGAAGGTGGTGGACAGGTTGCCGAATTGGTCGTACTCCGTCACGGTGATCTGCCCCAGCGTGGCGGTCGCCGACGCCACCCCCGAGACCGGCGTCGACGTGATCTTCAGCGTCGTCGCGACGCCGGGCACGATCGTCTCCTGCTGGGTGGCGCTCGATGAGCCCGTTCGACGACGCGGTGATCGTGGGCGTGCCGAGCCTGGCGTCACCGTAGTAGAAGGTGGCGGTCGAGGACCCGCTCGGGATCGTGACTGAAGTGATGGCGGTGCCGCCCGACGACGTGGCGAACTCGGTCGGCCCGGCACTGGAGGAGGCTGAGGTTCACCGTTATTGGCGTGGTCGACGGGTCACCAGAGGCGTCAACTTCTTGCACCGTGATCGGTCCCACCGTGGCGCCGATGACGTGCCCCCAGTGACCGGTGACGTGAGGAACTTCAATTTTACGCGGGAAACGTCTGAGGGATGGATGTCCTGGATCACGAAGGCTGTTTGTCCCTCCAGTGTTGTACGGGCCACCCACGTCAAGGTGAAGAGTTCAGGCGCCGTTCGAACGAGGCGCAACTACCTGATATCCGCCGTTGTTGAAATACTGGACAAGAGATCGAATCGTGTAACCCATACGGAAGCGCGGGCAGCGACGAGACCAACCCTTGATACGACGGCGGTGTCGCGGTCGTGAGGCGCATGATACGTAGTCGGCGGGGGTCGACTGGAAATCGCTATACAGTTCCGCAGAACTGTCTCGAACGAGAGAATTGAGTGTCACGAGGCCGCGCTGCTCCGCCGACGCGGAGAGACTCGTGGAAAACGCCGCGAGCAAGCCTGCCGCACAGATGCCGACGATCACCAGCGTGAACAGCACTTCGATCAGGTGTCACCCGCTTCGTCAAACTGACGTCGACGACCAGACGCGAAATGCTTCACTGGCCCAGCGTCAGCGCGCCGCTACCGCCGAGCGAAGCGCTATTGGCCTCGACGAAGGTGATATCCATGGCGCCACTGCCCGACAGGACCAGTTCGCCCTTCGGATCGTAGATGCCGCTGAAGCGTGTCTGCCTCGAACCGCTGTTGGTGACCGTAATCGTTGACGTCGAAATGTCCCACAAGGCAACCTGGCCGTACAGAGCGTTGAGGGGAGACCCGCTCTGCCCCGCCGATATCGAGACCGAGGCATCCCCGTCGAAGGTGACAGCTCCGAGTCTCCACGTAGAAGAGAACGCCGTACGTCGTTTCGGTCGCTATCGTGTCGCCATTGGTCGTGCTAAGACATGTCGCGTTGCGCAAGTGTCAGATACGCGTCGCCAAAGAGATAGGTGCCTGTTCCGAAAGACGCCGTTGCGTCGCCCGGGCTGGGCATTGTCAGTCCACCCTTAAACCAGTAGGTTCCGGGAGCGAAATCAACGGTCGCGTTGGCCGAGAATGTCACGTTTTGATCGAAGATGTACGTGTCACCCGCGTGTCCCAAAGGACGTCGTCAGCGTCTGGGCCGTAGAGAACTCTTCACCTTGAGGGCAAGCCACGTTGAGGCAACTTGGTGGGAGTGTCGGGTTTGAGGGGGGCGTGAGTGAAGCCAGCGGATCGACCACCGACGTGGTCGGTGCACTCTCGGTGGGTCCCACTTGACTGAGACACACGTGGACCCGCCCTTTTTGGTCAACACACAATACGAGTCCGAGCCCGGCGTCGTGAGGTTCATATCATTCGTGATGATGTTGGAAACTATCCGAGATCGATATACCCGGATCCATCGTTATCGCGTCGGGACAACTGCTGGCCACATACATCGGAAGTAATACCGGCGGCGATGATCCGGTTTCGACCTCGACCGTCGATTCCCAGTCATGGTCAGAGTGGGCGGCCCGTTGCGGTACAGGTGGGCTGTCCCAGAAGAGCAAGAGGATAGACGGGCGACCCGCCGCCACTCGAGCCAGTGAACTGAGCGAGATAAATTCCCGGCGTCGCGACGAGGGTGTAGTTGAAGGCACCAACTGCACCCAGTTTTGCCGTCGGGGCCAACTCCCGTTTCATCGATGGCGAACGTGACGTTCTGATACCCCGGCGGCAGAGATCCATCCACCGGAATTCGCCGTGCACGTGGTCCAGCTTGCGCAGGTGAACGTAGGCGGAAGCTGACCAGCAGGGAGGTTGAACGAGACCGCAGACGAACTCGTCAAAGTAGCCGGAGAGCCAGTGCAATAGTTGCGAACGAGGTCGTACGGACCTGAGCCGGCTTCTTCGTATGACACGACTACTTGCGTGCCTGACGACGTCGTCCACTGAAGTCCTAGAGCTGAGTGCCACTGGTACCGCACTCAGGACTGCTGACCTTCATCGTCGTGATCTGTGAGGCGCTTTGGACGTCGTTTTCGTAGGTGGCTGAAACGGTCTGGGCGTCATCGGAGTTGGTCAAGCGACTAGTCGCGCCACCCTGCAACGAGAAGACCGCGATGAGGGCGTACGCGACAGCGGCCACAATTATCGGGAGAATGACCGTAACGATCAGCAGTTCGATCAAGGTAAAACCCCCGTCGCACGACGAAGATGAACTGGTCGACGGTTGGCTATCCCTAGCTCCCAAGAGGGGACGCCTCGCTCGAAAGCACTGCTTCTTCACAATTTTCTGCCAACTGTCTGCGGGCCCTCGCAAGGCATGAGCCTAGGCTTTCTGTGGTTGGCGCGTCTATGGCGTCACTCGGGCGATCTTGAAAACCATTGTGATGAGGGATTTACCGCGCTCGAGAGACGCAAGCCCCGGACGCACCGCCGACGCGACCACTCGTGATCGGCGCTCGGTGGGTGAAACCCGAACCTTCCGCCACCGGTGAGTTCGCTTCGCCTGCGGAACGTGAATTCTCGGGTGGGGTCGAAATCGTGCTGGTTCGCGTACGTCGAACACGCCGTTAGCTGTCCTGCAAAAGGCAAATCCTCGATGAATAGGGACGTATGGCCCTACGTGAGCGCATCGCCCCGTCGTAGGTTTGAGCCGATGTCCATGTCCTTACTGCCACGCTGGGTCGGATGAAGACGGAGACCCTCTCGCCGCCGCTGAATGTCTTTCTCGTCGATGATCACGAGGTGGTGCGTCGGGGCGTCCGAGAGCTCCTCGAGAGCGAGGACGACATACGAGTCGTGGGTGAAGCCGGTACTCGAGCCCGAGCGCTGGCGGAGATTGAAAAGGCCCATCCCGACGTCGTTCTTCTTGATGTCCGCCTCCCAGACGGCGACGGCATCGAGATCTGTCGCGAGATTCGTTCATCGTCTCCCGAGATTGCGTGCCTGATGCTGACATCGTACGCAGACGACGAAGCCTTCCTCGGCGCGGTCGTTGCCGGGGCGTCGGGTTACATTCTCAAGCAAATCCGCGGCAACGACCTCGTTGCCTCGGTGCGACGGGCGGCGCGTGGCGAGTCGCTGCTCGACCCGCTCATGGTCGCCAAGGCGCGAGCGCGACTGGGGCGCGACCTCGAAGATGAACGACTGCGACCACTTTCTCCTCAGGAGCGCCGCATCCTCGGACTGATTGCCGAAGGCATGACGAATCGAGAGATCGCCGAGACGATGTTTCTCGCGGAGAAGACGGTGCGGAACTATGTCTCCAACCTCCTCATGAAAATGGGTTTAAAGCACCGCACGGAGGCCGCGGTCTTTGCCGTACGCGCCGAGCGCCACCAGAAGACGTCCTTCACCGGACCCGAATAACACGGCCAACGTCGCGATTGTCGAAACTCCGGGACGACCGGGTAGCTGCGTCGCGTGCTTCTACCTCACTTTCTCGAGACACCGAGTGACGCCTCCGATGTCCCGCACGTTTCGGTGGCATTAGTCCCAGAGTCACGAATCACTGACATATGTCCCTATCGAGATATGTGCGACGAACAGCAAGATGAATCTGAGGCCCACTCGGGCCAGAAAGGAGTGAGTGTCATGGAAAACATTCGCGTACTTCTCGGAGAACCATCTGCAGTTACGACACCAAAAATCCTGACCTGGGTGCAGCGTTCCAAGGTTTTGGCGCTCGGTTGGACCGCCATGAGGGTATGGCTCGGCGTGATGTGGATTGAGGCAGGGGCCGCCAAATTGTGGGGGGCGGAGAATCCCGCATTCCTTCACAACAACGGAGCCGGTGTCGCTGGTTTCGCCAGTCACGGGGTACCGGCCTATAGCTGGTGGGGCTCTTTCATGCACAGCTTCGTGGTGCCGAACTCTGGATGGATCGGCGTCCTCGTCGCCGTCAGCGAGTTCTCTATTGGCGTAGCACTGGCACTCGGACTCTTCACGAGATTTGCTGCGCTGGGCAGTTTGGCGCTCCTCTTCACCTACGTGATGTCGGGAACGGCGAGTGTGTGCGCGTTCTACGCCCTCTTCGCCATAGTCATACTGGCCACGTGGAGGACCTCGAGCTGGATCGGCGTCGACGGCTTGATCTCTGGCTACCGCCAGCGTCACGCGAGGACAGCGTCAGTGACTATCTCAACTGGTGACGGTGTGTCCGCCCAGAAGGACGGATCGACGTCTTCACCCCGCGATGAGTCAGTCAACGGTGCGCTCGCTCCCACGAAGGAACCGGTCGCGGTCAGCTAGCAACACCACGCTCAGAAATACCCGCGATCAAAAGATCGCGGGTATTTTGCGCTACGGCAGTCATTCCGCTAAGGGAACCCGCCACTCTACGGTGGTGCCCCTGGGCACCCGCGCCGCGACCGTGCAGCTTCCGCCGAGGTTCTCGGCCCGCGTCACCATGTTGCGAATGCCGCTACCCGCACTAGGACTATCACCGATGCCTGCGCCGTCATCACTCAGTGACAGCGTCAGCCACTGATCGTCGACCGTCACGACCGCTTCGACTCTAGAGGCGTGAGCGTGCCGACCCACGTTGGACAGACCCTCGCTGAAGACGTGAAGCAGATGCTCGCTCACGAACTCGGGAACTACGAAATCGATCGGACCGACAAAAGCGATACGCGGCAAGACGCCAAGATCGCGATGGTACTTATCGGCGATCCTCAACATCTCCTCGCGCAGACCCGAGGCCACCTCGCTGCGACCAGGTAGTCGAAAGATCGTGTTGCGAATTTGGCGAATGACGTCGTCCAATCCCTCCACGACGCTCGAGATCCGATCGCCGGTCGGACCCGTCAGAGAGGACCCCGCGGCTTGCAACGACATTCCCAACGCGAACAGCTCCTGAATCACCGAGTCGTGAAGATCTCGCGCAATGCGTTCATCCTCGGCCACGATGTTGAGTCGATCGATCTCCAGGCGAACCGACCCCATCTCGATGGCGGTCGCAGCCGCCCCCGCAAATACTTCAGCGAAGGCGACGTCGATTGGTTGGTAGGACGGGCGACCTCGCCGTCGTCCGAGTACGAGGGTCCCGAGGCGCCGATCGTTCGCGATGAAGGGCACGTACAGTCCCGGTCCAAGATCGAGGTCCAGCACCGCGTGAGGCACGTTGCTCGCGCTCGAGAGATCGGCGATCACATCGGGGTTACCGGATCGCATGGCTTCGGCTGATCGGCTGGTGTCCGCCGACAGCGTGACGCCCAACAAAAGCTCCGTACCGGTCCCGTCGACCGACACGATCTCCATCCCGGTGGTGCTCGGCATGACGATCCACGCGGCGTCAGAACTACACAGGAGCCGAGCGCTCTGGGCGACGAGCGGCAGAATCTCGCGTACCTGCTCTCCCGCGAGCAGCCGCTTGGTGATCTCGTTCATCGCGTGGAGACGGTCGAGCTCTCGGCGACGCTCGGTCGCGTCACGAACGAATGCCGCTACATAGGTTTCGTCACCGAGAAACACGGGCGTGAGGCTCACGTCGATGGGCAGCTCCACGCCATCTCGTCGACGCGCAGCGAGATCGAGGCCCACGCCCATCTCCCGTGGGTGCGGTTCGTTGAAGTATCGTCGCAAGTGGTCGCGGTGCGGGTCTCGTCGACTGTCGGGAATCAAGAGCTCGAGTGGCTGACCAATAAGTTCTTCGGACGAATACCCAAACAGTTCGGCCACCGCAGGGCTGCTGAAGACGACGCGATACAGCGCGTCAACGACGATCACCGCGTCGGGGCTCGCGGAAATTATCTCGCCGAGCAACGTGTTGGCTTCGAGATCAGGCATGATCTCGGGAACATCGCCTACACGACTCACTATCGACCGCCCTCTGCGTCGCACCTGCTGTTTTTTCGAAGGCTACGGCATAACTCGAGTCTCAGTTTTCGGCTACGTCCGACCCACGACCTGGAGCAGAAATCAGCACTACTCCCAGATGGAGAGGCCGGACTCCGCGTCGAAGAACTCCAACTTTTCGGGCGAGACCCGAAAGCTAAAGCGTTCGCCGGCGCTCACTTTGAACCGAGGTTCCACACGGGCCACGCACTCGGACAGTTCTGGCTGAGTACTCTCTAGAATCTCGTCGCCACCCTCGGTAACGGACGACTCCTCCACCTGAACCACGGGCGTGTCAAGGCGAAAGTGCACGAGCTTTTCTGCACCGAGCGCTTCGACCAAGACGACGTCGCCGACGAGAGTCTGTCCCTCGCGGTCACCCTCGCTGGCGGGCAGATCCTCTGGCCGTAGGCCGACGACAAGCTTTTGACCCAGGTACTTCGGGAGACCGGGGTGAGCACTGAGGACCTCACCTGGTATAGCTAACCGCTGGCTACCCAGAACGACCTCGCCCCCATCGGCGGAGAGAACACCTTCGAGCAGATTCATGGCGGGTGAACCGATGAACCCCGCCACAAAGATGTTGCGAGGCCTCTGGTAGAGCACTTCAGGCGAGTCGCACTGCTGGAGTATTCCGTCGCGCAATACCGCCACTCGATGGCCGAGCGTCATGGCCTCGGTCTGATCGTGGGTGACGTAGAGCGTCGCGACACCGATTCGCTGTTGAACGCGAGCGATCTCGGCTCGTAGCTGTACGCGAAGTTTGGCGTCCAAATTTGACAACGGTTCGTCCATAAGAAACACACTCGGTTGGCGAACTATGGCGCGTCCCATCGCCACGCGCTGGCGCTGGCCCCCCGAGAGTTGTGTGGGCTTGCGATCGAGCCAATTCGTGAGTCCGAGAACCGTCGCTGCGTCTTTCACGCGACGATCTATCTCGGCCTTAGGAGTCTTTTTCATCTTGAGGGCAAAGCCAATGTTTTGAGCCACCGTCATCTGTGGGTACAGTGCGTAGCTCTGGAACACCATCGCGACATCGCGGTCTTTCGGGGGCACGTCGTTCATCACGACATCACCAAAACTGACCGTGCCCGAGGTGATCTCCTCCAACCCGGCGATCATGCGCAGCACCGTCGTCTTGCCGCAACCCGAGGGCCCGACCACCACCATGAACTCGCCATCCTCAATGGTGAGATCGAGGCCGCGAACGGCTTCGAACCCGTTCGGATAGATCTTGGAGACCTCATCAAGACGAACCGATGTCATTGCTGCCTTTCAGTTTGTTTCATGACAGTGCATTCGGCGTCAATCGAAGGACTGACCACCCGCCGACCAGTGGCACGGAGACACGAATGCCCCGCCCTTCGCGCATCGTGACTCCTTGGACGTCCACTGGCACGAATCGCCCGTCGTCACGACCGAGGATCGCCGCCTCCACACACCACGACTCGGGCGAGCAGAGCACGTCCACATCGGCTCCGACACAGCGACCGGCGTTGCTCCCGAGCGTCCAGTCGCCGCGTTCGTTGCCGGTGAGGTCGAGCAGGCTCACGACGATCAGGCTCTCATCGCGAAGCACCCGCGCGAAGAGAGAATCTCCGGCGGGCTCGGGCGCAGTGTCGCCGGCCCACGACACCGTCACCGAGGCGTTCTCGTCGCTCAGTTCGTACCAGCTGGTGTCCTCAGCCGCACGAAAGAGATCTCGACACCGCAGCGAGAAGCGGTGCCACGCGAGCACCGTGGCTCGTTCGTCACCGTCCAACGTCTCGTGGGTCACGTAGTAGGGATGGCTGAGCACACCGTCGCGATCGCCCCAGATGAGGATGTTGGCTCCGAGCACCGTCGCGATCGCCTCGCTTAGGACGCACGTACGCAGCGCCGCCTCGCGGTTCATGTCCCAAACGGGCGGGTAGAGCGCCAACGTGTCGCCGTGCCCCTGGTAGTTGCCCGCACTGCGAGCGAGAAGTCCCTCGAGGTGACGCCAGCGGTCGTTGGGTGACCAGACTTCGACGTAGCGAAAACTGGGCGACGCCGGGACCGGAAAACTTCGCGGCACGCCGTTCACCTGGTTAAAGCTCAGAACCTCGGTGGGCCGCGCGTGGCGAACCGCACTCACGAACGAGGAGTATCCGGCTTCCAGATCGACGTACTCGCCGGAAGCATCCCGTGCGTCTCGCGGATAGCCGTAAGTATCGAGGTGAAATCCATCGAAACCGAGTGCATCGGCGGCAGAGCCGTAGTTCTCAATCCAGTGCGACTGCCACTGCGGGTTTCCCGGGTCCATGATCTGGAGGAGATCGCCGAGAGACTCAGGCACACCATCATTTCGGACGAGTCGCCAATCCGGGTGCTCGTCGGCGAGCTCGTCGTCGGCGGCGATCACCGGCGCGTAGGCCTGGGCGACCGCGCCGAACGACTTGACGCCCTCAATGAGACGTTGCAACGACTCCAAAGAGATCGCCCGCCCGAGCGGATCCTGGTACTCGTCTGTTGCTGCCAGCGCCGTCGAGTAACTATCCATCCAGTCATAGACCTGAACGACGGTGCAACGAAGGTCGCGCAGCCATGCGAGCACATGGTCGCGCGATACCTCATCGAAGCTGGTGGCAAATCCCGGTATCGGATCCTCGCCGCGCAGAGCGCGCACACTGAAGAAGTCTTCGGCGAGTACATTCCCCTGGGCGGAGAGCGCTTGGAGCACGTGCGTGCCAGAGGGCAGACCGATGAGGGTCGCCGACCCGAGGTCGAGTGCCGCCGAGAAGACGACGCCGGACGCGCTGAGTGCGCGCACGCCGCGCACGTGATCCGGCAGGTCGGTCACGACGATCGAGTCACCACACAGATACGCGGATCGCAGATCGCGAAAGCCTGGAGTGACCATTAGCGGATTCCGCCGAGCGAGACGCCTCGCTGAAACCATCGCTGTGAGATGAAGTACACGATCACGCTCGGAACGGTCGCGATCGTGCAAGCCGCAAAGAGCGGGCCCCACTCGGTTTGGTGGGCGCCGATGAAGAACGTAAGGGCAATGGGCAACGTGTAGTGGGACTGGCTATTAAGCAGCGTCAGTGCAACGATGAACTCCTCCCAGGCAAAGTTGAACGTAAACATGGCCACGACGGCTAGCGCCGGCGCCGAGAGCGGAGCGATGAGACGAGTCAGGACGCCGATTGAACTCGCTCCGTCAAGACGAAGCGACTCTTCGAGATCCTTCGGCACCGCCTCGAAGAATCCGCGCAAAAGGAAGATGGAAAACGGAAGGTTCTCACTCGCGTAAATCAAAACCAACCCAAACAGTGAGTCCACGAGGTGAAGTCGCAGCATCAAGAGGTACTGGGGGATGATCAGTTCGACGCTCGGCACCGCCAGTGCGGCGAGGAACAGATAGAAGATCACTTCTTTGAATCGAAATGTATAGCGAGCGAACGCGAAGGCCGCGAGTGACGCGACCACCACGGTGATCACCACGGTGCCGAGCGCGACGATAAGGCTGTGCAGAAAGTAATCACTAAAGCCGTTCTGAGACCAAGCGGCGACATAGTTCGCCGTGGTCGGGTGCGACGGGAAGAGGACGGCGTTGGAGGTGAGGATGTCGCTCGTGGGCTGAAACGAGAGAGAAACCATGTAGATCAATGGAAAAATAGAGATCACACCGAAGACGATGGCCATCGCGAGGCGCGACTTCTTCCATGACCGAATTCCGAACAGGCCCGGTGTCGCGGACGGCTCCGATCGTCGCTCCGTGGCCCGGCGATTGTGCCGGTCGTGTCGTGCGTCCTTCAATGCGAATGTGCTCATGATCTCTTCCGCATGAGTCGTATGTACCAAATGCTGAGACCCAAAATGATCACGGCCATGAGAGACGCGATCGCGGCGGCATACCCAAAGTAGAAGAACGAGAAGGCGTCTTGGTACGCGTTGGTGAGCATGACGCCCGTGGAGTCAAAGGGCCCGCCGCCGGTAGTGACGTAGACCTGGGTAAAGACCTGGCTCGCGCCAATGACGAGGAGCACGGTCACGAAAATGGTGGTTGGGCGAATGCTTGGCAGTACCACGTAGCGCCAGACCCGTCGCTCGGTCGCGCCGTCGACACGACTCGACTCCAGGAGATCACGCGGTACGCCGTCCAGAGCGGCCAAGTACATGATGAACGACCAGCCGATCCCCTTCCAAATGCTCATTACCCAAATGACCGCATTACCGGTCCAGGTGTTGGCGAGCCAGTCCACGTGTACGGCGTGGCCTACGAAGAGCGACAGGATGGCGTTGGCCACGCCACCTTGATCGGCGAAGATGTAGGCGAACACGTAACTCACGACGACCCACGACGTCACCACCGGGATGAAGATCAATGCCCGCCAGAGACCGCGCGCGGGCATTCGATCCGTGACAAGGGCGGCGGCAAAGAGACCGAGCGCCATCTGGACCGGGACCGTAATGACCGCGAATAGCAACGTATTGATCGCTGCCGTTTTGAGTTCGGGGTCGTGAAAAATCCTGGTGTAGTTCGACCACCCCACAAAGGGGTTTGCCGCGCCGGGGAAGATATGCCAGTTGTAGAAACTGATGTCGAACTGTTTGAAAATGGGATAGACGATGAACAGGACATAGAGGAAACCGGCCGGCAACAGCAACAGATACGGCGTGAATAATCGCTGTACCCGATAGTGACGCCGTTTCGCTACAGCGCCCGGCGGAGTTGCCGCCGGGCGCTGTAGAAGATCGGTTACGTCTTTGTCCACTAACTACCTAACTCCCCGCGAGGGCTTGATCTGCTTCTTGTGCCGCGGTCTGCAAGCCGGCCGACACCGTCACGCCACCCGCCAAGATCTGACCCAACTCATTCGACCAGTCAGAGTCGAGCTGGCTGTAGCCGGGGCTATTCGCACGGATCCTGGCGGTGAGCAGCTGCTTGGTGAAGACGCTGTAGTACGGCGTGTTCTTCACCTCTTGGGCTGCGTCACTCTTAATAGCGGACATGTCACCTTGCTTGGCCATCTCGAGCTGAGCGAATGGGGAGTCGAGGAACTCCGCAAACTTCTCGGCGTCAGCAACGTGATGTCCGTCCGCAGCGACCAAGTTGTCTTCGCCACCGACCGTCGAGACGGATCCACCGGAGCCGCTCGGGAACGGCGCAATGCCGTAGTCGCTAAAGCTCTCTCCCTGGTACGTCGGCACCGCCCACGGTCCGTCGATGTACATGGCGTACTCGTTCTTCGGGAACCCGGTCTCACCCGAGACAGCACTCGCGCCACCTTGGAAGTCGCTACCGATGTCGCCGGCCTTGAGCAGATTGACCAATGTCGTCACTGCTGTTTGCGTGGCCGTTGAGTCCATGTACCCCGACGCCGTGCTGTACTTCGAGTTCGTGAACGAACCGCCCATGCTCCAAATGTACGGCGCCATGTTCCAGATGTCCGTTCCGTCAACCCCGAGGCCGTACTGCTGCTTGGAGGGCACCGTCAAGGTCGCGGCGTCGGCAAACATCTGGTCCAAGGTCGTCGGAGGCCCGGAGATCCCGGCTGCGGCGAAGTCGGCCTTGTTCCAGTACAGCGCTTGGGTGTTGGTGTCACAGACGAACCCGTAGTACTTGCCGTTGACTTCAGTCGTGGCGAGTGGCCCGGGAAGTGACTCCGCTTTGATCGCAGCGAATCCCTTCAGCTTGCTGACGTTGACCGCGAGCCCCTGCTGAGCTAGTTGCGCCATCCAGGCGATGTCCGAACGTAGAACGTCCGGCGGATCGCCCGCGGCCGACGTTGCGATGAACTTCGGCAACAGGTCGGCGTACAGGACGTACGTTGACTTCACCTTGATGCCGGGATTCAGCTTCTCGAATCGAGGAATGATGATGTTTTGCATCGTCTTGCCCTCGGAGTCGGCTTGGTTGTACGTGTTCCAGTACTGCAGCGTGACAACTTTCTTCGCCTTGGGGGCCGCCGCGGAGGACGTTCCAGAAATCGCGAACATCGATCCGCCGAAGGCTACGGCGCTGAGTGCAACACCGATTCGCGCGAGTTTCGCGGTCCTTCCCCGTATAAATATGTTCTTTTTCATCTTTGGTAATCACTTTCTATTCTTAAGTGGGCCACGCGGCCCCACAACTTTTCGTGCACTGCCTTGTGAGCCCTAGCCCCCGTCCTTCATCCCCCTCCCCCCACTAATTCCGCTACTCGCGATCGACCTCATCGCGAGTGAGTCCTTCGTTATCGAGATGTTCCTCATGCTCCACCGGCTTCTTGTTCGCTCGCCCTGGTTGCTGCGAGCGGACGACGAGCCGCTTCGATCTCGAGTGACAGGACCACGTACATGGCGTGCGACCACATGAGGTCCCTCGCGGGATGTCCCCAACGCAGCTCCCACTGGTGGTAGTGCTCGAAGTCGCGCTGTTCACCTCCGTACTGCTCTCCCAAGCGTCCGTCCTCGTCGATGTGCGAGCCGATCCACTGACGGCAGCGATCGGCGGCCTCGACGTCTCCCGCATGGACGTAGTGCCAACCCAGGGACGCAGTCAACACGGGCCACGCGCCGCTGCCGTAGTACACGTCCGTCGGGTACCGACGAATTCCGCCCTCGAGGGTGAGGTGTTCTTCGATTAACGCCACGGTCTCGGCGAAGTGCTCGTCGGCGGCGCCGATGACGCGGAACGGCTCGTCGAGCCACAAGGTACTGGCGTCGACGTCCCCGTTGGTACTCGACTTGACGTAGTAACCGGTGCGCGCGGCGCCCGTGGCCAGGTATGAGCGCACCTCTTCGGCGCGGGAACTGCACGCATCGTCATCAAGAAGCCATGCGGCGGCCGACAGTCCTCCGTATACGCAGGCGAGCGTGGAGGTGTGCTGCGCGTCGCCGTTCTCCTCCCACACGTCGTAGCAGGGCGAAAAAGCGAAGGCCGACAGGTAGCGAGCCACGCGCTCCACCGACGCGCGCAAACCGTCGGGCACCCGCGCGAAGCCAGTGCGAGTGAGGTGCTCACCCAGCGACCAAAGCCAGGTGCCATACCCATCAACTTGAAAGTTCGGCCAGTCGTCGACCACGGTCGTGCCGTCGAGTGCGAATCGAGCTGGTGGCATCGACAGCGCGTCGATCTCCTCACCCATCGACTTCTTGTCAATGACCTCGTCGATGACGCCCGCGATGCCCGTCACTGCCGCGTTCACCCAGGCGTGATAGCGAGCAGACGCTTCATGCTCTCCGGCTTGATCAAGCGCGTAGGCAATGAACGACGCGTCGCGCAACCAACAAAACCGGTACTGCTCGAAATCGGGCGACGCAATGATCGCCCCGTTGTCGGACTGATTTCTGAGGATTGCCTCGACACTCGCGCGAACGGTCGGGTAAGTGTGATCGCCGTTCAACTCAACTCCCTACGGCGGTCGCCGAGCGTGATCCGGCGCGATGCCATATCGCTTGACTTCGGTTATCCGCGCCGGGCAAGTTGAAGGACTCGCGCAGCACTTGAGTCGCGGCACCGACGGCCCAGGCCTCGTCGCCCCATTGCTGAATCCTGATGTCGACGTGGCGCCCGACATCGGCGAAGGTCTGCTCGCGCACGGCGCTCACGATCGGATCGATGAACGTGGGGCCGAAGGCCGTTCCTTCACCGCAGATCACCAGCATCTCGGGGTTGAGCAACGTGATGACGTTGGCGATGGCCAGACCAATCCGTCGACCTGCCCCTTCGACGACTTCGAGGGCCGTCGCGTCGCCCATCTCGATGAGCAGGAGCATCTCCTCGCGCGAGACATCATGTCCCTTGTGCTCACTCATGCGCCGGCGCAGGGCCGCTTCCCCGACGAATGACTCAAGGCATCCAAACCGACCACACTCACAGCGGGGACCGGCGGGATCCACAATCATGTGGCCGAACTCGCCGGACCCCCCGCGGGATCCGCGGTAGAGGGACCGATCGATCACGATGCCCAGGCCAACGCCACGGCCCACACTGAGCGTCACGAAGTCGCGAACAGCCTGCGCCTCACCGGACCACTTCTCGGCAACGGCCAGCGTGTTGACGTCGTTGTCGACCCACACAGGAAGGTGAAGTCGCTGGCACAGCGGCTCGGCCAATTCGACATCGCGCCAGTGCAGGAGGTGAGAAAACTGACACGTTCCCGTCGTTGAGTCGATGAGGCCAGACAGACCGATGCCGACTCCAAGAACTTTGGAGGCAGGGATCGCGGCGTCCGCCAACACCTGGCGAGTTTCTGACTCGATGGCGTCAATGGCGGCTTGGGGGTCGCCCACGAGCGTGACGTAGGAGTTGCGACTGGCGACGATGTCGGTGTCGAGGTTGCACACGACGGTCGTCAGGCCATCGCCGCGCAACTTGATACCCACGACGTAGCCCGCCTTGGGATCTAACTGCAGAAGGACGGGGGGGCGCCCACCGCTCGAGGGAGCGAGGGCGCTCTCCACCAGGATTCCTTGAATGATCAACTGCTCGACGATGGCTGAAACGGTGGGAGCGCTGAGTTGACTCTGACGAGATAGTTCGGCGCGAGAGATGGGGCCGAATCGGCGCACCAGCTCGATCAGCAGGGAGACATTTCGGTCGCGAACCGAGGATCGGGAGTCGCGCGGCGAGTTGGGGCGCGCCGCGGACTCCCGTCCTTCGTTCGGTGCGGAGGGCTGATCAAAGGAAGAAAATCGCTTCGCGCTCATCGACGTATCGAACTCGTCACCAGGCATTTTCCCCCCTCACCGAGACAAGCAAGCAACCGGCCACTTACTTAATCAAGTTAAGATACTAAGTCCCCGACTACCCTCTGTCAAGTCAGGGGTCGGGGTTGGGCCCGATATTGATAACAAGTACCTTGACCAGGGTTTTGACTGGAAACGTCGAGCAACATCTATAATGAATGTCCCGAAAAACGAGTTCATCGGCCCGGAACCAGCACTTTCACCGCGAGCTCGGTGGGTTTGGTTTGGTGGCGCGTGCCACCTTGACGGAAGGATGAAACGTGACGGACGCAACTGTGACGTTGCCGCTATTGCCGCTCAAGTCCGGAGTTGTACTTCCCGGCATGGTTTTTACGATGGCTCTCGAATCTGATGAGGCCCGCGCAGCCGTGGAGGCCGCGCGATCTGCAGGAGGGCGACTCCTGCTCGTACCCCACATCGAAGGTCGCTACGCCAGCGTTGGCGTGATCGCGGAGGTCACCGACGAGGGAGCTCTACCTGGTGGTTTGCCCGCCGTCGCGGTGACGGGGGTGCAGCGCGCCACGATCGGCACGGGCGTTCCCGGAACTGGCGCCGCCCTGTGGGTAGAGGCCGATCCCGTGAGCGACGGCGAGGCGACGCCGGCGGTGTCCGAGCTCGCTCGCGAATACCGCGCCGTGCTCGAGAACATCTTGCTCAGCCGTGGCGCGCGCCAAGTGGCCGCGCAGTTACGCGAGATCACCGAGCCTGGCCAACTGGCCGACGTGTCGGGCTACTCGCCCGACCTCTCGCTCTCCCAAAAGGTGCAGGTCCTCGAGACCACGAACGTCGAAGAGCGTCTGCGTCTGGTGCTCGGGTGGGCCCGCGACACGCTCGCTGACCTCGCGTTGCGCGAGCGCATCAAGACCGACGTGGAAGAGGGCATGGAGAAGACCCAGCGCGAGTTCTTGCTGCGTCGTCAACTCGAAGCCATCAAGAAGGAACTCGGTCAGATGAGTGACGGCGACGAGTCCGATCCGGACGACTATCGCACCAAGATCGAAGGTCGCGACCTACCCGAGAACGTTCGCACCGCTGTGGTACGCGAGATCGACAAGCTAGAACGCACCAGCGACCAGAGCCCCGAAACGGGTTGGATTCGCACGTGGCTCGACACGGTCTTAGAACTGCCCTGGGGCGTGGAGTCGAAGGACAATCTCGACGTCAACGAAGCGGCCACGATTCTCAACAGCGATCACGACGGTCTCGAGGACGTGAAAGAACGCATCCTCGAGTTCCTGTCAGTGAAGAAACTCCAGGCCGAGCGCGGACTGGTGCCGGTCGACGGTCGTGGCTCAGGGGCAATTCTCGCCCTCGTTGGTCCTCCGGGCGTGGGTAAGACGTCGCTCGGCCAGTCGGTGGCCAACGCCCTCGGACGAAAGTTCGTCCGCGTTGCTTTGGGTGGCGTGCGAGACGAGGCCGAGATCCGCGGGCACCGGCGCACCTACGTGGGTGCGCAACCGGGGCGTTTCGTGCGCGCACTTCGCGAGGCCGGGACCATGAATCCGGTCATCGTGCTCGACGAGGTCGACAAGGTCGGCTCGGACTTCCGCGGCGACCCGTCATCGGCGCTGCTCGAGGTCCTCGATCCGGCTCAGAATCACACCTTCCGCGATCACTACCTAGAGGTCGACCTCGACCTCTCACGTGTCATGTTCATCGCCACGGCGAACGTCATCGATACCATCCCCGGGCCGCTGCTCGACCGCATGGAGATCATCCGCCTCGATGGGTACACCGAGAATGAGAAGGTTTCCATCGCTCGGCACCACCTCGTGGGTCGCCAGCTCGAACGCGCGGCACTTCGCGAGGACGAGGTCAATATCAGCGACGACGCACTGCGCGTGATCGCCGCCGACTACACGCGTGAAGCGGGTGTGCGCTCGCTCGAACGCGAGATCGGTCGACTCCTGCGCAAGGTGGCGACGAAGTTAGCGTCGGGTGAACTCGAAGCGCCCGTCACCGTGAACGAGGGCGACGTCGTCGAGTGGCTCGGTCGGGCTCGCTTCTACTTTGAACCCGCCGATCGCACCAGCGTGCCCGGCGTCGCGACCGGCCTCGCAGTTACCGGAGCGGGCGGCGACGTCCTCTTCGTCGAAGCGAGCGTGTCGGAGGGCCCGGAGGGACTCACTCTCACGGGCCAACTCGGCGACGTGATGAAGGAGTCAGCCGAGATCGCCATGTCCTACGTGCGTTCACACGCCAGCGAACTCGGCATCGATCCGTCATCTTTTACTGGCAAGCGTTTCCACCTCCACGTCCCGGCGGGTGCCGTCCCCAAGGACGGTCCCTCGGCGGGCGTCACCATGACGACCGCCCTCGTGAGTCTGTTGCGCGGCGACGCCGTGCGCCCGATCGTGGGCATGACCGGTGAGGTCACGCTGCAGGGTCGAGTCTTGCCGATCGGCGGGGTGAAGCAGAAGGTTCTTGCGGCACACCGCGCGGGTCTGCGCGAGGTTGTTCTGCCTGAGCGCAACGGACCGGATCTCGACGACGTGCCCGAAGAGGTTCGCTCCGAGATGACGTTCCACCTGGCAGCTCAGGTGAGCGACGTCTTAAACGCGGCCCTTACCTCGCGACACGTGGTGAGCGCCGCGGCCTAAGCGCTCAGGACAGCGTGCGCTCGAGCACCGCAATGCTCGAGCGCAACGAGTCCACGTCGGCGTAGCAACCCTGGAGGTGACGCGCGCCGGCGCGTGGGTCGTAGCCCGAACGTCCGTGCAAGACGCGCCGGTTGTCAAAGAGCATCAAGTCACCGGGCCGCAAGGACACTTCAACGACGAAGCGAGGCTCTCGGACGAGCCGGGCGAACGTGGCGCACGCGCGGTACCACGCCCTCACCTCATCGGCGGGAGTCGGTGAGGGCAGCGCGCTGCGCGTGTTGAAGCGAACCGCCGCCACGCTCATGCGAGCGTCACACTCGATTACCGGCGCCCACGTCTCCAGGTCGGCTTTCTCGTCGGTGTAGCGGAATCGAAGGAGTGTGCTCGTCAGGATGTCGAAACCGGCGCGATCGAGTTGACGCAATTCGTTAGCGACCCGAATCCCATCAACCAACGTGTTGAGGCCGCCCGCGACCGACGAGGAGAGGCAGTGCAACAACTGCAGGGTGGGCATCGGCGTGCGGTACGGGTTATCAGTGTGGCCGCCCAGAGCGAGTGACGTGTTGGCGAGGTTCGTCGGATCGACGACCGTGCGCACGTCAAAGACTTCCCCGTAGTTGGTCACGCGCACGAACCCGAACAGGTCCACGACGCGCGTCACCATTCCTTCTTCGGGTGGCACTCCGCGCAGCAGCGACACTCCGAACTCGTCGCAGTCGGCGAGAAAGCTGAAGAGCTCCGAGGGTTCGGCGGTGACGGCGTCAAACTCGTGCCAGGCGAGATCGAATGACTCCGCGTCCCAGGTGGTCGTCGCGCGTGGTCTTGCGCCCGCGCGCGCCACGACTTCTGAGAGGAGCACACCGCCCGCGTGTCCGTCGGGCATGAAGCGAAGCTGTATCCCATCGCCGTCAACGTTCGCGGTGTCCAATCGCGTATCGAGGGCCAGGTCCACGACCTCATAGAGTCGTTGACCACTCGGGTGGCGACACGACGAACAGGAGCATTGATCGCGCAACCACACGGCAGGGATCTCGTAGTGTGCCCCGTCACTCGTGTGGATGCGAAGTGTGCGACCACCGTCTGAGATCTCAACCTCTCCCGCGTGGGCAGGATGGACCACCAGCTCGTCAGTCGTCACGGACCCAGTGTCGTCGCCAGTGGTGTCGCGACGGTGAACTGCGCGCCCCCGTTCACCGAATCTTTCGCGACGTCGGCGCAACAATGACGCCCTCTGTGGCGGAGATCGAAGACCGCTAAAAGGAGTTCCGCAACGCGTGCACACATGGGTCGGTCCGTTACAACGCCCCTCTACAGTGACTGAGTTGATCCAAATGACGGAGGACTCCATGACTAGTTTGAACGATCGCCCGAACACCGCGTTGCTCGTGATTGATGTGCAGAACGGTGTGGTCACCGGTTCCCACAATCGCGACGAGGTCGTCGCGAACATCAACACCCTCGTCGACAAGGCGAGGGGAAATGACATACCAGTGATCTGGGTTCAGCACTCCAGCGACGACCTCGTGCGCGACAGCGACGCGTGGCAGTACGTGCCCGAGCTCGTGCGCAGCGACGACGAGCCAGTCGTCCACAAGCTCTACGGCGACTCCTTTGAGGGTACGGAGTTAGAAGAACTCCTCGCCGAGCGAGGGGTGGGGCACCTCGTCGTCTCGGGCGCCCAGACCGATGCGTGCATCCGCTCGACGATGCACGGAGGGTTCACGCGCGGCTACGACGTCACCCTGGTCGGCGACGCGCACACGACCGAGGACCTCTCGGAGTATGGCGCGCCGACGCCAGACAAGGTGATCGCCCACACCAACCTGTACTGGGAGTGGCAGGAGGCCCCTGGTCGCCACGCCGGGGTGACCTCGACGGCCGACGTCGCCTTTTAGAAAATCGATACCAGGAAGCGTGTCGCGCCCGGAATTGCGTATTGGCTCGCTGAGGTCGGTCCTCGTCTCTACACGCCGAGGGGACCCTTGGCGGCGCGTTCGAACACGCGAAACGGAAGAATTCGCTTTCCCAGAATCCCAATGCGCTCGTCGAACTTACCGACCGATACCCGCCGCGGCGGATGCGCACTCGCCAAGACTCGCTCGGCGACCTTGGCCACGTCCGTCGGGTCAGCTCCCTTCACCTCGTCGCGTTCCATCACCTCGATGGCCTTCGATTGGGCGGCCCCGTAGGGATCGTCTCCTGCGACCTCGACCTTTCGCCGACTCTGGGTGAAATCGGTCTTGAAGTTGCCGGGCTCGATCAAGGTCACGTGGATACCGAAGGGAGCCACCTCGTAGGCGAGCGACTCGCCGTAGCCCTCGAGAGCGAACTTGCTCGCGCTATAGAAGGACTGAAAGGGTATCCCGAACACGCCGCCCAGCGAACTCATGAGCACGAGTCGCCCATGTCCCTGTCGCCGAAAGATGGGCAGAACGGCGTTGGCCGAGCGCACCGCGCCCCAGAAATTCGTCTCGAACTGTGCCTTGGCATCTTCGAGGGGCGTCAGTTCCGCCGCTCCGGCGAGACCCCATCCCGCACAGGCGAGGAGTGCGTCGATGTGGTCGTGGTCTTCCAGAATCCGCGCGACGCCCTCAATCACCGACGCGTCGTCATCGACGTCCATCACCATCCCCCGCCAGCCAGGGCCCGAGGTCCCTCTGCGACTCGCCCCCAGCACGGTCCAACCGCTTCGCGCCAGATGCTCAGCACAGGCCCATCCGAGCCCGGCCGACGCGCCCGTCACCAACACCACTTTGTCGCTCACGCCCACTCCTTCAATCGCTCCGCATCATGCCACGGGCGACCGAGACCGGTCGTCTAGCCGGGCACGTCCGCGCGGAGTTTTGCTGGCACGATCACAATCGCGATCGAAAAGTCCGCGGCGAATGCTTCAGGAGAACCAAAAAGAGCACTCATCCGCTCAAGGTATTTGGTGAGATACCCCGGTACCGTGGTCGCCGCGGCGTGGCCGCTCACGACTTGGGCGATCCCCTCGACCCGGATGACGTCACGTCCGATGTCGGTGACGTCGAGCACCAGGGTGACACGAGGGTTGACCGCGATGTTACGCAACTTGACCGCGCCCGGTCGGCTGTAGAGCAGGACGGTCTCGTCATCGCGCACGTAGAACCACACCGGCACCGTCTCGGGCTGTCCGTTGGGTCGAACGGTCGTGAGCCACGCCATGAGGTTGCTGTGCAGGCGTCGCTCGACGTACTCGCGCTTGTTCGGAGAAAGGTGTGACGTGAGATCCATGGTTCCTCAGGAGAGTTGGAAAGAACACATTGTCACGACGGTGTCTCAGAGCGCACGCCGTAGGGAACGAAGCGCCGCCGGTCAGTGTCGACGTCCAGTGGCTTGCCCACCGCCGGGAAGGCTCGTTGGGGGCAGTCCTCTCGCTCACAGACCCGACATCCCGGGCCAATTGGAATGAGTACTTCGGGGTTCGTGAGATCGAGACCATCGGAGTAGACGAGGCGGTGCGCGTGCTCCAGGTCGCACCCCAGAGCGACGGCGAAGGTCTTCGCCGGGGTCCGAAATCCGCCGATGTGGTGCGACACGGTGCGCGCGATCCACAGGTACGCGCGCCCGTCGGGCATCTGGGCCAGCTGGCGACGAATCTGATTGGGGTACGAGAACGCCTCGTAGACGTTCCAGAGCGGACACGATCCGCCCACCCGCGAGAAGTGAAAGTCGGTGGCCGACTGTCGCTTGGACACGTTGCCCGCACGGTCTACGCGCACGAAGATAAAGGGCACCCCGCGTGCGCCCTGGCGCTGCAGAGTACTCAGGCGGTGCGCGACAGTCTCATAGCCCACCTGGAAGCGTCGTTGCAGCAACTCCACGTCGTAGCGGAACTCCTCGGCCGAGTCCAAGAACTTGCGGTACGGCAGGATGAGCGCCCCAGCGAAGTAGTTGGCCATGCCAATACGGGCCAGTGACCTGGTTTCGCCCCGCTCGAGCTCCGCGTTCGCCACGACCTCGTCGATCGCATCGGTCGCTTCGAGAAACGCGAGGTGCGTGGCGAGTTGGAAGGCGCGCTGGCCGGGACTGAGCAGCGCAGAGAGTGCGAGAGTGCGCGAGTCGGGGTCATAGTCTCGCTGCACGTCGACACGGGCGTCGCTCGCCAGTTCGATCACCGTGGTCCCGTGAAGCCGGCTCAGGCGCTCGATGAGAGCCGGTCCCGCATCGGCTCCGTAGGCGTCGATCTCGCCGGCGGTCCGTTCGGCGAGTTCGTCGACGCTGGAGAAGTAGTTGCGATGGGTGTAAAAGAAGTCGCGCACCTCTTCGTAGGGCATCTGCGGCGGGGTGATCCACACCCCCGACACCCCTGCGTCAATTTGGCCCGTGATCGTCTCGTTGGCCTCGCGCGCGTGACGAAAGCGCCCGTGGATATCGACGAGGTACCTCGCCACGGCGGGCATCGCCTCGGCGAGTTCACGCATCTCGGCGTTCGAGATAGCTTCGGAGCGCGAGGCGTCGATGATCACGTCGCGCAACTGGGCGACGAGGCGATCACTCTCTTCGGTCGAGAACTCGAGGGCATCGACCTCAAAGACCAAGGCGATCTTGGCCAGCACCGGCGGGGTGATCGGGCGCTGATTGGACTCAAGCTGATTGACGTAACTCGGCGAGATTCCGAGCGCCTTGGCGAGGGCGGCTTGAGTCAGGCCGCGCTCTTCGCGAAACCGACGAAGTCGCACCCCCACTTTGGCCTTTGGCGACACCCGAACTCTCCTTTACAATCTTCACATCTGATCTTCTAGATTGGCTAAAACTTTACACTGGCAAGGGTTTCAATGTTGGACTACATTGTGTTTTCTGTGAAGGTGCGTGTGCGATGAAGACCTACGACGTTCAAACGGAGCGTTCGAGCGCGCCCCTAGCCAAAGAGGAGCAGCTCGCCTGGCGCATCGCCGAAGTCGCGAGCGATCCCGTCAATGTGGACGCCGATGTCGAAGAGATGGTGGGCAATCGGATCATCGACAACGCCGCCGTTGCGCTTGCGTCGCTGAGACGCCGTCCGGTCGCCAGTGCGCGCGCCCAGGCCATGGCGCGACCACCTGGTCCGGGCGCGTCGATCTTCGGGCTACCGAACGACTATCGCGTCTCGGCTGAGTGGGCGGCCTGGGCCAACGGCGTCGCGGTGCGCGAGCTGGACTTTCACGACACGTACCTTGCCGCCGAGTACTCCCACCCCGGCGACAACATTCCTCCGATTCAGGCGGTCGCCCAACATCGGCGCCTCGGGGGTCGGGATCTCGTCCGTGGCATCGCTGCGGGCTATGAGATTCAAGTCGCCCTCGCGCGATCCATCTCGTTGCACGAGCACAAAATCGACCATATTGCCCACCTCGGGCCCTCGGCGGCGGCGGGCATCGGCGCTCTCCTTGGACTCGAGCCCGACGTCATCTTTCAAGCGGTCAACCAGGCGCTACACGTAACGACCACCACGCGCCAGAGTCGCAAAGGCGCTATTTCGTCGTGGAAGGCCTACGCCCCCGCCTTCGCCGGCAAGATGGCCATCGAGTCAGTCGATCGCGCGATGCGCGGCGAAGGCGCGCCGACGCCCATCTACGAAGGGCAAGACGGCGTCATCGCGGTCCTGCTGGATGGACCGGACGCCGTGTACCACGTGTCACTGCCCGAGCGAGGCGAGTCCAAGCGCGCCATCCTTGAGACCTACACCAAGGAGTACTCGGCTGAGTACCAGGCCCAGGCCCTCATCGATCTCGCTCGGCGCCTCGGCCCGCGCATCGGCGACCTCTCCTCAGTCTCAGAGATCACCATTTACACCAGCCACCACACGCACAACGTGATCGGCACGGGCGCCAACGACCCGCAAAAGTTCGACCCCGACGCCAGCCGCGAGACCCTCGACCACTCGATTATGTACATCTTTGCCGTCGCCCTCGAGGACGGCACGTGGCACCACGAGCGGTCCTATTCGAGCGAACGCGCTCACCGGCCCTCCACCATTGAGCTCTGGCAAAAGATCTCCACGGCCGAGGATCCGGAGTGGACCCGGCGCTATCACTCCCGTGACCCCAAAGAGCAGGCGTTTGGTGGTCGCGTGAGCGTCACCCTCGCTGACGGCACCGTTCTCGTCGATGAGATCGCGGTCGCCGACGCGCACCCCTTGGGAGAGCGGCCCTTCGGTCGCCCCGACTACATCGCGAAGTTCAAGACCCTCAGTGAGTCGGTGATCAGCGGCAAGGAACAGGATCGCTTCATTGACCTGGTCGCACGCTTGGGGACCCTTCGCGCTGACGAGGTTGACCGCCTCGTGGTGGGTCTGCCTGAGGGATCACTGGACGACCGTTCCGTTCGAGGAGGACTTCTGTGAGCACCACGTCCCACGTCACTCCAAATGAGAAGCGCCGGGCGTTTCGTGCCGGCCTCGCCTCGGGATCGCTCCAGCGCTTCCCCGGCGCCTTCTCGCCGCTGGCGGCCCGGAGCATTGAAGACCACGGCTTCGAGGGTGTGTACGTCTCGGGCGCGGTGCTTTCGGCCGATCTGGCATTGCCCGACATCGGGCTCACCACGCTGAGCGAAGTCGCCTCACGGGCGGGACAGATCGCCAAAGTGACGTCGCTTCCCACCCTGGTGGACGCCGACACCGGCTTCGGGGAGCCGGCCAACGTTGCTCGCTCCATTGAGTTCTTCGAAGACGCCGGACTTGCCGGCTGTCACCTGGAAGACCAGGTGAATCCCAAGCGCTGTGGGCACCTCGACGAAAAACAGATCGTGGGGCGCGACGAGATGCTGCTGCGGGTGCGCGCGGCCGTCCTCGCTCGGCGAGACAGCGATTTCGTGATCTGTGCCCGGACCGACGCGCGCAACTCCGAGGGACTCGAGAGCGCCATCGAACGCGCCAAGGCCTACGTGGACAACGGCGCGGACATGATCTTTCCCGAGGCGATGGAGAACGAGGCCGAGTTCGCCGCCTTTCGAGCCGCCGTCGACGTGCCGCTCCTGGCCAATATGACCGAGTTCGGCAAGAGCCCGTTGCTCAGTGTCGCCACGCTCCAGAACCTCGGCTACAACATGGTGATCTGGCCGGTCACATTGTTGCGCCTGGCCATGGGCGTCGTCGAAGAGGGCCTCTCGCGCCTCGCGAGTGAGGGCACCCAAACTGACCTCGTCGAGCGCATGCAGACCCGTACGCGCCTCTACGAGTTAATCGAATACGAGTCGTACAACGCGTTTGATCAAAATCTGTTCAATTTCAACGTCCCAGGGGGAAACCATGACTGATGTAGAGATCCACCGCGGCCTGGCCGGCGTCGTCGTCGATGTGACGGCCGTCTCCAACGTCGTGCCCGAGACCAACTCGCTCACCTATCGCGGATACGCCGTCCAGGACCTGGCCGCGCACTGCAGTTTTGAAGAGGTGGCCTACCTCATCTGGCACGGCGAACTACCCGACGCCCAGCAGCTACAGCGTTTTAGCGAGGCCGAGCGCGCCCAACGCGAGATCAGCGACTCGCTCGTCTCGGTCGTCGACCTTTTGCCCACCACGTGTCACCCGATGGACGTGCTGCGCACGGCCGTGAGCGTGCTCGGGGCCGAGGACCCGAGCGAAGCCGATATCAGTGCGGCGTGGAACCTGACCAAGGCCGAGTCGATGTTCGCCAAACTCCCCACGGTGGTCGCCTACGACTATCGCCGCCGCCGGAAGCTCGAACGCATCAGTCCTGACCCCACGCTCAGTTACTGTGACAACTTCTTCTATATGTGCTTTGGCGAGGTGCCCGAGCGCGCCGTCGTGGACTGTTTTGAAATCTCGATGATCCTCTACGCCGAGCACAGCTTTAACGCCTCCACATTCACCGCCCGGGTCGTGGCCTCCACACTCTCGGACATCTACTCCGCGGTGACGGCCGCCATCGGCGCGCTGCGTGGGCCCCTTCACGGCGGGGCCAACGAGGCGGTCATGTCGATGATGCTCGAGATCGACGACCCCACGCTGGCCGCGTCGTGGCTGCACGACCAGTTAGCGGCCAAAAATAAGGTGATGGGCTTTGGCCACCGGGTCTATAAGAACGCCGACTCGCGCGTGCCCACCATGAAGGCGGCCTTCCTCAAGATGGCCGAGCTGACCGGAGGCGAGAAGTGGGTCCAGATGTACGGCGAACTGGAAAAAGCCATGTTCGAAGAAAAAGGCATCTGGCCGAACCTGGACTTCCCCGCCGGTCCCGCCTACTACTTGATGGGCTTCGATATCCCGATGTTCACACCGCTGTTCGTGATGTCACGCGTGACCGGGTGGACCGCCCACGTGATCGAACAGCAAGGCGCGAACGCGCTGATCCGGCCCTTGAGCTCCTACGTGGGACACGCCCAACGCCCGGTTGAGGGGCATGCCCTGCGCGCTCAGTAGCGCGTCACACTTTTCTTCGGCGTCCGCCTCCCCACCACGACAGAATTGAGGCTGTGATCCGCAAGCTCCTCGTCGCCAACCGCGGAGAGATCGCGATTCGCGCCTTTCGCGCGGCCAACGAGCTGGGCATCGCCTCGGTGGCGGTCTTCGCCTACGAGGATCGCTACTCGCTGCACCGCCAAAAGGCCGACGAGAGCTACGAGATCGGTGAGCGAGGCTCTCCCGTTCGCTCGTATCTGCAGATCGATGAACTCATGCGTGTCGCACATCTCGCGGGGGCGGACGCCGTCTATCCGGGCTACGGGTTCCTTTCCGAGTCGCCGGACTTCGCCGCGGCCTGTTTGGAGCACGATCTCATTTTCGTTGGTCCCACGCCCGAAACGCTGCTGTTGGCCGGTAATAAGGTGCGCGCGCTGGAGGCGGCGACGGCGGCGGGACTCCCCACGCTGCGATCGGCCTCACTCCCCGCTGGTTCCGATCCGGAGCAGTTAGTGGACCTGGCGGGCGAGGTTGGCTTTCCCTTGTTTGTCAAAGCGGCCTCGGGCGGTGGCGGCCGGGGACTTCGACTCGTCCAGGACCCCCACGACCTTCCCGAAGCTCTGACCGCTGCGGCCAGCGAGGCCGAGTCGGCCTTCGGCGACGGCACCGTCTTCCTGGAGCAGGCCGTGGTGCGTCCGCGGCACATTGAAGTCCAAGTTCTAGCGGACAACCAGGGGAATGTCGTTCACCTCTTTGAACGCGACTGTTCGATCCAACGCCGCCACCAAAAGGTCATCGAGATCGCCCCCGCCCCCAACCTCGATCCCGTCCTGCGCGATCGGCTCTGCGCAGACGCGGTGGCCTTCGCCCGCCAGGTGGGCTATCGCAACGCCGGCACCGTCGAGTTCCTGGTCGACGAGAGCGGAAACCACGTTTTCATCGAGATGAACCCGCGCATTCAGGTTGAACACACGGTCACCGAGGAGGTCACCTCGATCGACCTGGTCCAAACTCAACTTCGCGTCGCCGCTGGTACCACGCTCGAAGAGCTCGGAATTGAGCAGTCTTCGATCGCGGTGATCGGCTCGGCCGTGCAGTGCCGCATCACGACCGAGGACCCGGCCAACGGTTTTCTGCCCGACAGCGGGTTGATCAGCACGTATCGGTCGCCCGGGGGCGCGGGGGTACGCCTGGATGGGGGCACCTACGTGGGTGCCGCGATCCTGCCCTACTACGACTCACTCCTGGTGAAGCAGACCTGTCGTGGGCGCACCTTCGCCGACGCGCTCGCGCGCTCGAGGCGGGCATTGGCGGAGTTTCGGGTGCGGGGAGTCACCACCAACCTGGCGTTCCTGCAGGCGATCATGACCGAGCCGGACCTCGCCGCGGGGAACTTCACGACCGCGTTTCTCGACGAACACCCCACTCTGGCCAAGACCCCGGGCGGTCGCGACCGGGGCACCCGGCTGCTGTCCTACCTAGCGGACGTCACGGTCAATCGCCCCAACGGTCCTGCACCCCACTCGCCCGATCCCGCCAGTAAGTTGCCGCCGCTTCCCGATGGCGAGCCACGTCCCGGGTCTCGTCAGCGCCTCGAGACGCTCGGAGCCACCAAGTTCGCTCAGGAGTTGCGCGGTGCGACGGCGCTGGCCGTCACGGATACGACGCTGCGCGACGCCCACCAGTCGCTGCTCGCCACGAGGCTTCGTACCTTTGACATGCTCGCCGTTGCCCCCTACCTCGCCCAGGGACTGCCCGAACTGCTCTCGCTGGAGGCCTGGGGCGGGGCCACCTTTGACGTCGCGCTGCGATTCCTGAAGGAAGACCCCTGGGAACGCCTCGCCCAACTCCGAGAGGCGGTGCCCAATCTCTGTCTGCAGATGCTGCTGAGAGGCCGCAACACGGTGGGATATACCCCCTACCCCGACAAAGTGGCGAATGCCTTCGTCCACGAGGCCGCCACGACGGGCGTGGACATCTTTCGGATCTTTGACGCTTTCAACGACGTTGAGCAGATGCGCCCCGCCATCGAGGCAGTGCTGGAGACCGACAAAATCGCTGAAGGCACGCTGTGTTACTCGGGCGACCTCTCGGATCCCGCGGAAAACCTCTACACCCTCGACTACTACCTGGCCCTCGCCGAACGCCTGGTTGAGACCGGCGCGCACGTGCTGTGCGTGAAGGACATGGCCGGTCTTTTGCGCGCTCCGGCGGCCTTTACGCTCATTACCGCCCTGCGATCGAACTTTGATCTTCCCGTACACCTGCACACCCACGACACCGCCGGCGGGCAGTTAGCCACGTACTTTGCCGCCGTCGAAGCGGGCGTCGACGCCGTTGACGGCGCGGCCGGGCCCCTGTCGGGCACGACCAGCCAACCCCCGCTACCCGCCATCGTGGCCGCGACTGACCACACCGAGCGTGAAACTGGCCTTTCCCTCGATGTTCTCAACGACCTCGAGCCGTACTGGGCCGCCGTGCGCGAGCTCTACCACCCCTTCGAAAGCGGACTACCCGCCCCGACCGGTCGGGTCTATCGCCACGAGATTCCGGGCGGGCAACTGTCGAACTTGCGCACCCAGGCCATCGCGCTCGGTCTGGGCGAGCGTTTCGAGGTCGTCGAGGACCTCTATGCGGCGGCCAACCAGATCCTGGGTCGCATTGTGAAGGTCACCCCCTCGTCCAAGGCCGTGGGTGACCTCGCCCTCTACCTCGCGGGCGTGGACGCCGATCCGGCCGATTTCGAGGAGAATCCCGCTAGTTACGACCTCCCCGACAGCGTCATCGGGTTCCTAGAGGGCGAACTTGGCACTCCGCCGGGGGGGTGGCCCGAGCCCTTTCGCACCAAGGCCCTCGAAGGTCGTAGCCCGGTGGCCCAGGCCGTCACGCTCTCGGAACGCGACGAGATCAGCCTCCATGATCCCGCCCAGGTACGCACCACCCTCAACCGACTCCTTTTCCCGGGTCCCGCAGCGGATCGCGAGGCCGCATTGGCCGATTACGGGGATCTTTCTAGCGTGCCCACCAGGGCCTTCTTCTACGGGGTCGATCCGGGCGAAGAAGTCGACGTTCACCTCGCTCCAGGGGTATCGCTCTTCCTCGGGGTGGACGCGATTGGGGACGCGGACGAAAAAGGTATCCGCCTCGTCTACTGCCGGCTCAATGGCCAGCACCGAGCCCTCAGTGTCCGAGATCACTCGGTCGACGACCAGACGGTGCATCGAGAAAAGGCCGTCGCAAAGGACCCTTCTCAAATAGCCGCGCCATTTGCCGGGCTGGTCAGTGTGCACGTGGCACCCGGCGATCGCGTGCTCGCCGGACAGACCGTGGCCACGATTGAAGCGATGAAGATGGAGGCGGCGATCACGTCCTCGGTCTCAGGGGTTGTAGCGCGGGTGGCGATCGAGCCCGCGGCCACTGTGGAGGGCGGCGACCTGTTGCTGGCGCTCACCACAGAACCTCAGTAAATCACGCTGGTTTCGTAGTTCGATTCCGTGCACCACATCTGAATACATTACGTTTATACTCCTAAGTGTAATTTAAAGGAGAGCGCGTGGTCGAACGGTCCGCTGGGCGCGTGGTCGAACGGTCAGGTGGGCGCGACGTCGAGGTCGTGTGGAACGGCCGGCGGGTTCGAGCTTTCGTGCCCACTCTGCTCTCAAAGCGTGATCTGACGCTCTCCCCTTCGTCGATCGCGAGGGTCGCGACGGCGCAGGCCGACACGGAGTTTGCTGCTGAGTCACTGGGTGACGATTATGACGTGCTGGCCCGTCTTCTGCTGCGCTCCGAGGGGGTCGCGTCTTCCTTCATCGAAGGCATTACCGCACCCGTCATTGACATCGTGCTGGCCGAACGACGCTTTCCGTCGTCGAACTCCCAGGCCACCTGGGTCTCGTCCAACCTCGATGCGGTCACCTCCGCCCTGCAGAACGCAGGTAATTCCGCCTTCTCACCCGAGACGCTCACAGAGTGGCACGCAACTCTCATGGCCGGCAGCCCAACGCCGGAGCGCCACGTGGGCGTTTTCCGCACTGAACAGGGCTGGATCGGTGGCCATGACCCCACTGACGCGCATCTCGTAACGCCGCCGCCCGGCGACCTAGAGGGCTTAATTTCGGACCTCGCCGCCTTTGTGGGTCGAACCGACGTCGATCCGATCGCTCAGGCGGCTATTGCCCACGCGCAGTTTGAGATCATCCACCCCTTCGCCGACGGCAACGGTCGCGTCGGACGAGTGCTGATCGCCTGGATTCTCGCCAATCGACTCTCACTTATCTCACCACCACCGGTCAGCGTCGCGATCGCGACCGACGTGGGCGGCTACACCTCAGGACTGACCTTGTTTCGGTTGGGCAATCTCGACGCCTGGGTGCAGTGGTTCGCCGAGTCGATTCGTCGGGCCTCCCAGGCCCAACGTCAGCTCGTCTCGGCCCTCGAGGACCTCAAAATCCAGTGGAGTGAGCAGTTGAGCGGGCAGCGCGCGCTGCGAAGTGACGCGACAGCGCGTTTTGTAGTCGACCTGATCCCACGCTATATCGCCCTCACCAGCGACACTGTGGCGAACGAATTGAGCGTAAGTACGAAAGTCGCGCTCGACGCCCTCCGCCAACTTGAGGAACGCGGCGTTCTGCTCGAGTACGGCACATTGCGCCGGGGGCGTGGCCAACCCTCAAAGCTGTACGTGAGCCGCGAAATTCTTGCCCTCGCCGGATCTTCCCCTTTGCGATGAGCGTAGGCAACTTTGCGTGAAATTCACGCTATTTTCCCTTCTTCGCTCAGTCACACTGGGACACCGACGCACCCAGTTGTGGGGAGATCAGGGGCCCAAAACAGGCCGAAGTCGGGGCCCTGTTCTCCTCAGAAGGATGGAAACGGAACGGACGGACTGCGCTGGCGTTTTCCTTGATATTCACGCTGAATTTGACCTCGATGGATCAGCTGGTACGGGTAGCAGGCACCGAGGCGCGCAAGTACCGATCGCGACCGTAGCAAACTTCGATTTCCTTGAAATTCACGCTGTAATGAGCCGTGAATCACCATCCAACGGACCTAGCCAGCGGCAGATCCCTGGGCCTCGTGCGAAAGCGCCTCCCACTTTCGCCAGGTCGCTAGACGACCCTCGTAATCGGCGGTGGCCAGAGCAAGCGGTCCATCGCCAAAGAAGATCCGCAGGGGCGGGTCCTCGGCGTCCACCAGTTTGAGAACCACCGCCCCAGTTGCCGAGGGATCACCGGGAACCTGATTGCGACGGGCTCGCCACTCGATCATGCGGTGGCGAAGGTCGTCGTACTCCGGCAGAGGATCCGCCCACTTGGCGGACGCCCCTCCCCAGTCGGTCGAGAATCCGCCGGGCTCGATCAGTGTGACTTTGATGTTGAAGTCCGTGACTTCCTGAGCCAATGCCTGAGAAAAGCCCTCGAGCGCCCACTTGGACGCGTGGTACGCCGACAGGCCGGCAAACGCCGAGATTCCGCCGATGGACGAGACCTGCAGGATCCGACCGCCGCCCCGACGGCGCAGTACGGGCAGCGCCGCTTGAGTGACCCACACCGCGCCAAAGAGGTTCGTCTCGATCTGGGCGCGCCAGTCGGCCTCGCTGAGTTCTTCCGCAAAACCAAACTGGCCGTATCCGGCGTTGTTGACCACCACGTCCAGGCCGCCAAACTGCTCTTCCGCGGCGGAAATCGCGTCAAACGCGTTCTCCCGACTGTTCACGTCAAGAGCGAGTGGCAAGATCAAGTCGCCGAAGCGCTCCTTCAGATCGTCGAGTGCCGTGACGGTGCGGGCCGTCGCGGCGACCTGGTCTCCGCGCTCTAAGGCGGCGATCGCCCAGTCGCGCCCAAATCCCTTCGAAGTCCCCGTAATGAACCAGACTTTGGCCATAAGTGCCTCGCTTCCTGCGGCCGAACACACGTATCAGTCCTACAGGGTGGAGTTTACGGGCCAGCTCCCGCGAAGTTACTGGTGAGAGCGAGGTAGAAGCGGAAAGACCACCTCATTAGGCTGCTAAACCCTGTTTCATAAACTACCTAGTGGCACGCCGTTATTGCCGTTGATGTATGTCGGTCGAAGGTCCCCATCCGGTTGCGGCGCTCCGCCTCTCCGAAATCACCGGCGATCAGCTTTCGGGCCAATTCCGCAATCTACCCCTGGCGCAATACTTTCGGTGAACGTCGGCAATTTGGTTGGCCAAACTGCACGGTGGGTCGCTGGTTCAGAACCAACAACCTACAGAACCCTACGAGGAGCAGAACCGTCCTCGAATGCGCGTCAACTAGCGTGATTTGCTGGGTTTTCCAATTTCGGGCCAAGTCCACTGATCCTCTACACGCAGGCGCGTCGAACTGCGAGACGGACCCTGAAATCGATACTGTGCGGGACAACGAGTCCAACGGCCGCATCGCCACAGTTTCTGAGCGCGACGACCGAGTAGAGAAACGCCCGGTCTGGATTCGTCACGAAGAGGGGGTGGTTGCGTCGCCGTGTCGCGTGAAACTAGCGTGATTTGCTGGCTTCACCGAGTTGTGCCTGGAAGACGACCGACAACCGATCGTATGGCTGAGATTTATTAGGTTCCACGGATCGGACGAGCCGATCGCCTGTGACCGGCGTAGCCGATAGTTGCATTGGCACAGTTGCTGGGGAAGGAGATCATCTCGTCAATTGAAACCCCGACAATATTCGTCACGACGGCTAATGACGGAGGAAACCGTCGTGGCCGAAAATTTAGCCGGGTCACTCATTGAACCTCAGTTCGCCCCGTGCTGGGCCGCGACGGAGCCGTAACGTGGCCTAAACCAGCGTGATTTGCTGAAAATCTTCTACTCCAGCAATGAAGTCTACCTAAGCCCGATAGGCGGTTAACGACTCGTCGTTGTCGGGACCCGGCGCGGGTGTATACCGTCGCCGTGTTCTGCAGGTATCCAACGGAGCGGACCCTCTTCACTCGCCAAAGCGGTGGCACCCGCGCTTCCCCGGGCTCCCCATCGGCTACTGGAAGGTTGCAGGGAAGGACGGTGTACGAGAGAAGGTTTCGGGGACCGCTCGGAGTCCTCGGGAACTGGATATCGCCAGCACCAAACACCCAAACGCTCCCGACATCAATATCCTGCGGGTAAGCGTGGACGTGAACCAACTCCAGAGACGTCCAAGATGCAAAATTGGTGGTACCTGGTGACACGCCAAAAGAGAGTGACGATCGGCAACTTACGGGAGAAGTGAGGGCCAAAGCGATGCTTACTGCCGGGAGTAACCGCGCAGATAGGGCACAACCCGCTTCCGCGTGAATAACTAAGAGCCCGCTTTCTCCGGTTTTAGTCCGACCTAGATTCGAGTTCGAAGTCGGCGATTACAACTATTGAAACTGTCATTTTGGAATCAATATGAGCGTGCCACCAGCGAGAACTAGAAAGCCGAACGCGGGACGCTGGGGGTCCTCGTCAAGTTCCGAAACTAGCGGCTTGCACCAATAAACGTAATAACCGCAACGTGGGAGGTGATCGCACGTCTCGTTCCGCGAGCGGCCCTCGTAGCGGTCACGATGCAGGTACCCGCGCTGGTCGCCCTCAGTTCATCGCCCCGAAGGACACAACCCTTCGCCGTGCCCCGTCGTACATGAAATCTTACGACACCGCCGCCCGAATCGCCCGCCGTCTTCAGGACCAGGACCTTTCCCACCCGCCCAGTTCGAGTCGTGATCTTCAGGGAGGGGGCAATACCGCTGCTGCCAGTTGACGGCAACGTCGTAGTCGTCGTGGTGATCACCGGAGGCGAGGAGGGCGGAGACGAAGGCGGCGAGGACGGTGGAGACGAGGCGGGGGTGTACCCCGTGCCAGAAAGCGACACGGTTTGGACGCCATTCCCGTCATTGCCCTCGAGCTCCCACGTCGCGCTCGCAGGGCCATCGGCGGTGGGAGAAAACTCAACCGTCTCTTCGATCGAGGTGTTGGGGGCAATAACGTCGCCCGTCCCCGCGAGTTGGGTAAAGGGGTTAGTCAGTGCGCTGAACCCGTCGGTGGCGGGGGGCGTCGATTCGGTGATCGTCAGGGGGAATCCTCCTTGGTCGCCGAGTTCGAAGTTCATGGTCTCCGAAGTCCCCACGGCCACGTTGCCGAAACTGAGACTCGTCGGTTCGGTGGCGAGGGTCTGCGGCGCGTCGGCGGACCCGCTGATCGCGACGCCAAAATTGCCCACGCTCGTATCGACGGTTGACAGCGAGCTGAAATCGTGCTCAAAGTCGCCCGATGAGCCCGGCGGACTGAATTGGACGGTAAAGGTGAAGGTGTCGCCCGCCCCGAGCGTCGATGGTGTCGGGGACTGACTCGTGATCGAAAAGGGGGCCTGCGGCCCGGCGAGGCTGGTTACTGTGATCGCACTCGACGAGATATTCGTAATTGTCTCGGTCGCCGTCACAGCGCTGCCGCCGATTGGCTGAGGGCTGAACGTTACCTGGTCCGGGGACAAGCTCAAGGACGGATTAGTCGTCTCTCCTTGGCCGCTCAGGTCAATAAATGCTGCTTCGCCCGTTGCGTTGGCCGTGAGCGTCCCGGGATTTGCGCCATAGGCCTGTGGCGTGAAGGTCACCGGGACGCTGATCGATTGACCCGACGAGAGCGTGGCGGGAAGAGTCCTTGAGGGTATTCCCATCGTGTACGACGCGCCGGAGAGCGTGAATGACGAGATGGTCGTCGTCGCGCTCGCCGTGAAGGTGGCCGTGAGCGGCGTCGACGACTGGGCCACGACGGTGGGGCTAAAGGCGATGCTCGCACCGCTAAGAGATGGCGTCGAGGATGGCAGCGCGCCAAATCCCAACAGCGTGTCGTCCTTGGTACCCACGTAGATGATGCCGTTATCGACGCTCGGCTGGGCAAAGAAGCTGGAGGTAAAGGGCGCTGAACTCCAGACCTCGTCCAGACTGCCATCGGAGCCGGGGTTCACCGGCACGGGATTGTACGCCTCCAACTGGGAGTCGGCGCTGTTTGGGTTTGTGGCGTGGACAATCCACAGGAGCGCGGACCCCGATGTGGTGTCGTTAGACGTCACGATGGGAGACCCCGAGCCGTAGTGGAAAACGTTGCCGGTGTTACTGGTTTGGGCAACCAGGGGCATAGTGAGCGTGCCGCTGGAGTCAACCCGCTGATACACGTTGAGCGACCCGCCACCGGCGTTGAACGGTGAGAGTCCCGCCGCCGGCACGTAGATGTATCCGCCGTCACCAGGCCACACCGCCGCTTTGCCCCAGACACCCCCATAGGCCGGACTTTCGTAGTCCACATCGTCCGTTCCGCCCGATCCTTGCTCGTATCCGCCAAGATCGCTCATATTGAGCACGTAGAGGATTCCCGACTTCCCGATCTCGACCAGAGGGTCGGGATCGCCCGTTGTGCCCATGCTGGTGGGTAGGGCGACGGGTCCACCAGATCCGAGATCTCCATCTTGAGCGTTCAGGCTGATAGCGGAGGCGGGAATGAAAAAGTCGACGGGTTCTAACAGTCCGCTGTTGTTGGTGTGCAGTTCGACCACCGCTTCGCCAAAAAGCGTATTGGTCACCGGGATTTCCCGCCGGTTCGCCACTCGACGGGATATCGCCGTTACCGGTCGCCACGAAGATGTCGCCGTTGCTGTCGACGACGGGCGCAGATCCCGACTGCCAGATCCCCGCGCCCGGCTGACCATTGCCCGTCGTGGTGTAATCCTGCTCACTGGCCCACATCGTGGTGATCGAGTGGGTGGACTCCGAGACTCCGACCAGCCACCCGTTCCAGCTGCCGTCGTCGCACTGCGAGCCAAACGCCGCGTAGATGACCCCATCGACGAGAACAAGTCCCGGTCGCTGGGTCTCGTAGTTCGCATTGAAGGCGACGGACGCGTCCCCGTCGGCGTGGCCCTCGAATCGGAACTCCGCCCGCGGGCCAGCCGGGAGCGGCGGCCCCCGTCTGGACGTTGACGGCCTCCATAAAGTATTCGCTCGTGTTGCCAGCCTCTTCGTTGTCGACCACGAAATAGGCGGTATCGGTAGCAGAATCGATGACCGGGGTGCCCGTAATTCCCAAGTCGCTACCGACGTCGCCACAGCCGATATTGGCTAGAGGGTCGTCGGGCGTTCCGAAACTGTCCTGCCACTCGATGGCCCCGGTCGTCGAGTTCAGACCGTAGGCATAGTCATTTTCAGTCACCGCGAGCACCGTGGGCTGGCTGACCAGTGGCTGGGCGTAGATCTGTCCGATGAGTTGAGTATCGAAGATCTCCCCGAAGTCCCCCGACGTCACGTTGGCCGGACTGAGTTTGGGCTCGTTCGGATACCAGCCGGTCACCGAGCTGTCCGCCGACATCTGCAGCGTGTTTGCCTTGGCGACCGAGGCTTGAACGACAGGAACTGCGAGGGCCGATGCACCAATGAGGAGACTTAGGAACACTCTCACACGGCGCCCAAGGGTGGGGGTCCGCACCGGTCGACGGCGTCGCGCTCTCCTCATCGGCGCCAAATATCTGTCGGTTCCGACAGAGCTGATGGGCGCCTTGACGGTTGGAGGTCCCATACCGAGAGTCCACGACGCGAGTAGTCGCACTCATCACCTCCCCACGTGGCAGTGCAGTTTGACGCGAGACGCGAGGATTGTCAAGTTAGGGCGGGCGCCCTTGGAGCGCAGCAAAGTGCCCCGAACGTCATCTCGAGCCTGCGGTGTTAATGATGATTCTGGACGAAAGAACGCTGCAGTTTCAGCGAGGAGACGAAGGTTTTGTCCTATCGTCGAGTCGTGGACAGTCCGCTCACGAAGCGTGAGATCGAGTCGCTAACCGATCAGCTCCTGGCCCTCATCGAGCAGATTGACGGTGGAGATCTGAGAGCCACCCCCGCGATGCGCCATCGGATCGAAGGGGCGCTGATTGGATTGGATATTGCGCTCGGCCGATCACTCGAAGACACTCTCGAGAGCTTTCAGGGTCTCGACAAGCGCGCCGAATAGAACGGCGCTTCGAATCGTTCATCAATAAAACATTGCTTGCACGACGGGCGGTAATAATGGCATGAGTGGCAAGGGCGGGGCGAAAATCTGAAACTGTCGGGCGTCGTGGGGTACTGCCGCGTGAAGTCTCACGAGGTCATTCGGCCCTAAAGAAAGCCTGAAAGATCAAGAAAAAGCAATTCGTAAAGAGTGCGACGCTCGAGGATACGAACTGCTTGCCCTTTACAGTGACGCCGGTTCCCCCGAAATTCAGGGACGCCCCGCTCTCTCGTCGGCCCTCGCCAGCCTCAATGGGGGCAATGGCTCGATACTGATGGTGACCAAACTTGACCGGCTCACTCGCTCGATGCACGTCGCGGCGCGGGTCCTCGCGTCCGCCGAACGTGGGGGCTGGTCGATCGTGGCTCTTGATTCCGCCGTGGACACTACGACCACCCAGGGCGGCGCGCTCGTCGAGGTGCTCGCGCTCTTCGACGAGATGGAAAGAAAGCTCATCGGAGAGCACGAAGTTCGCCCCGAACTCTCAATCCATCGACCGCTGCCCAAACTCGGCCGTCCCTCCACGCTCTCGGCGGACATTGTCGAACGGATCGTTCTGGCGCGCAAAAATGGGGCAACCTGGGCCGCGATCGCCGACGAGCTCAACGACGAAGGAGTGCCCACCGCCCAGGGCGGAAAGCAGTGGTACCCGGCGACCGTGCGCCACGTGGCGAACGCGGCCGAGGCGAGACAGTAGTTTTCGCCGTGTAAGCGGGTGACTCTACCCGTAGTGGCTGAGATGCCAATAGATGGCGGCGAAGGAAAGGCCGATGAGCAGCGCTCCGAGGACAAACGTTGCAGCTCGTCGTTGCGCCAGCCAGCGAGACCTGCGGATCGGGTTTTCGATCGCGTAGTAGAGACCCGCGGCCAGCGCCACCGAGACCAACACGAGCTCAATTTCGCTGCGCAACGGTAACGGCGCGATCGCGTACTGGGTCGCGATAGCGATCACCGGCCAGTGCACTAAGTACAAGGAGTACGAGATGTTCCCCAGCCACTGAACGGGCGGAAATTTCACAATTCTCCCGAAACTCTCCGCGCCCCGCAGAGAGCCGCCGGCGATGATCGCCCCGGTCGCAATCACTGGGGCGACGACCGCCGTGCCGGGCCACAGGGTGGTGGTGGAGTAGAACCATGTGCACAACAGGATGACGACCAGTCCGAGCGCTCCAAGAACCTGTCCCCATCGGGGCGCACGACCGCGCAAGTGTGGGCCCGCTACGGCGAGAATCGCGCCGAGCGCCAACTCCCAGGCGCGCGTGAGCGGCGAAAAGAAGGCCCACACCTCGCTTTGCTTCGTCTCGATGATGCACCAGACGAGCGAGGCTCCGATCACGATCGTCAGGGCCGTCATCAGGCGCGGCACTGGAGAGAATCTCCTCCACGGCAGCGTGATGAGCAGAAACAGCAGCGGCCACACGAGATAGAACTGCTCCTCCACCGCCAAGGACCAGAACTGCTGAAGCGTGGAGGGCGGCTGGGTGGCCGTGAAATAGTTAGTTCCCAGCGAGGCGAAGCGGAAATTCCCGACAAAGACAGCGACGTACTTTGCGTCGACCGCGTTCATCGCCCCGGCGATGTAGCTCAACCAGTGATAGGTGCCAAACACCGTCGCAATGAGCACGAACGTCGCCGCGGGGAGGATCCGCCGAACGCGCCGGGCGTAGAAGCCCGGGATGGAAGTCGTGCCCTTCGACGCCCTCTCACGCAGGAGGACGTTCGTGATCACAAAGCCCGAGATCACGAAGAACACGTCGACGCCGAAGAATCCGCCGTGTACTCCAGGAATGTCGGCGTGATAGAGAACGACGAGGGCGACCGCCAGGGCTCGCATCGCCTGAACATCGGGGCGGAACTCGGCGCGATAGTCCGTCGGATCGAGTTCCTTGGAACGAAAGGGGCTCACGTCAGTTCTTATTTCAAGGCGGTGAGAACCGCGGTCGTGATGCACTGGGAGATGAAGGAGCTATAGGCGATTGTGACATGATCGGTGTCGGAATACACCAGGGTATTAGCGATGACTGGCGAACAGATATTGCCAAAGCAGAAGAACCGCTTGGTCGGGATAAGCGTGGCGTCCGAGGTCTTCGCAATGACCCGGTCGCGCAACAGCGCCGCGTAGTACGCGCTACCGGGCGTGAAGGTGAGTGAACAGTCCTGGGGATCCGGATGGACGGTCAGGCAGGTGACAGCGGACTCAGAGAAAAAAGGCGAGATGCCCATCAGGATCCGCTTGGTCGAAGGAGATCCCCGTGTGGAGTCCACGAATAGGCTCTTGACACCATTCGCCCACGTCGAAGTTGAGTACGCGCTGCCGGCGTCACCCGCGGCTGCCAATACGGCCACGGGATGAAGGGCGCGAATGGCGGCGGGGACATGAGCGTGCCACTGACGACACCTTTGGTAGAGACTTCCCATCGAAGAGTTGTAGCGGATGTTGGCCAGCGGGCAACTTGAAAAGGCAAAGACGGCCAAGCGGTACGAAGTCTTGGCCAGCCCAATGCTGAGAGCTGGCACCCAGTTTCCCGCGTTCGAGTCGCCGACCAAGACGATGGTCTTCGAACCGTGCAGGTTTCCAAAGAAGCACGCTCTGGGAGCCAAGGCCAGCGCTTCAGAGTCGTACGGATCACAGGACCCGTAGGTCGAGGGACCCGTCAAATCAAAACTTGACGGGTTGGAAAACTCCGGCAACGTCGCCGATACCGCTGGCGAGAGCGTCTCGGTCGAAATCGATATCTTCACCGCCGCGGCCACCTGTGCGACCGTGCCCACGGGGTCACTAAAGGAGGCAGAAGCCGCGCTACCGGAGGCCAGAGAACAGACCGCCAGTGCTGCGCACGCGAGATACTTCATGGCCGTGTCCATCCCCACAGTCTCCACGCGTTGGGGCGCTGCGCAAAGGTCAACGGCACCTTAGCAAGGCTCCGTCGGTGAATCTGAAGCGTTCGCAGGAGACAAATTTGTCAAAAAGAGGTGCATGGTATCGTCGCGCCATGCGCGTCTCAGGCAACAAAGGGCGTTGCCAAATCCAGGTCCAGAGAGCGCTCCGCGTTGTCGGTGCGAGTGCGCTCATACTGGTTCTGGCCGTCTCGATGCCCTCTCACGCGTTCGCGGCAAACTCACCAAACACCGGCCCGTCGCTCACCCAACTCATCACCTACGTGAAGGCGTCGTCCCAACTGAACCAAGGTCCGGACGTTCAGACGTCGCTTCCGACCTTGATCAACGCCGCGAATGACGGAACGTCAGCGATCATCCCCAACGAGTGTGTCAATGACTCGAACACACCCACGCCTCTGCCCGCGACTATCGCCTCGACCTGCGCCTTTGGCGACAAGACCGCGTCCGAAGACCGTCTTTCTCTTCGGTGACTCCCAAGCTCAGATGTGGGTTCCAGCGTTCAACGTGGCCGGCACGATGCTTCACTGGAAGATTGTTTTTGTGGCCAAAGACGGTTGCGGCCCCTGGATCAGCCCGGTCACAACTATTGAAGGATCCGCCGCCTGTAACCAGTGGGTTCATGGAGAGATTGCACTGGCGAATCAACTGAAGCCCCAAGTGGTCATTCCTATCGGCTTGACCATCGCTGAACTGGGTAATGGTCACTATCCCTCCTCGAATCAGTTCCTCAGCGAGATTCAATCGATGATTGATGGGCTGAAGCCAAGCCACGCGAAAATCTTGCTGTTCCAAGAGATTCCCCAGTTCTACTCCTCGTTCACCTCGGCTACCCCGGAGTCGTGTCTGACCATCCACATCTCGTCCATTACCAACTGCGAGGTAACGGTCAAACAAGTGAAGAACCTCGCCGACCAGATTGCCCTGGGCGATATCGCCACGTACGACCATCTGGACATGGTGCCGATTCGCGAACTTTTCTGCGGAAAGGTGAGGTGCGATGTCTTCGTCAACTCGCCGGGGACCAGCCATCTCGTCTATCAGGATTGGGCGCACATGAACGCGACTTACTCGGCCTGGATCGGAGTGGCGACGGGCCAACTCCTCTCTAAATACCTGCCCACGTAGTACCAGGCTCGGGCATGTAGAACACGCATTTGATTTTCAATCTGACCCCCTACCAAGTATGGTCAGGCGCACAAAAGATACACATAAGGGGGGAACGTTGTGAGGCCGACCTCTCCCCGTACGGCGAATGTGACCTACGGCGCCGTCGCCGTTGTATTTACACTTGGTCTCAGCACGTCCATCGCAAAGTCGATATGGACCGATGATGCGGCGTCCCTGTACTCCGCACGGCTCAGTTGGGGCCAGCTGTGGCGCCAGTCTCAGATCGTCGACCGCGTGTATCTCCCCTACTACGCGCTGTTGCATGTGTGGCTCTTGGTGAACTCTTCGGTCGAGTGGGCCCGAGTTCCCTCCTTGGTGGCGTACGCCGTCACTATCTTTCTGGTGGGGCGCTTGGGATATCGCTTCCGCGGCTTCTGGTGCGGCCTGTTGGCGGCCGCGCTGTGTGCCAGCAATCCCCTGTTTGTCCAGGAGGCGTTGAGCGTGCGGCCCTACGCACTCACCGCCCTGACCGCGACCGTGTCGGTGACGTTTCTGCTTAGTTGGCTCAAGGACGAGAAGAACTGGCAGATGTGGTGCTTTGCCATTGCGGCGGCGGCCACGGCAGTACTTCAACTATTTGCCGCGCTGGTGCCTCTCGTGGCCCTTGTTGCGGTGCTTGCACTGCGCCACAGAGCATTGAAAGAACAACGGCGGCGCCTCGTCGCGCCGCTGGGGGTGGCAGCCGTTGCCAGTCTCGCCTTCGCGCTCTACACCCTGGGCCAGCGGGGGCAGATCAGCTGGATCCATTCCTATACGCTCTCGAGTTTCGTCGTCGCCCTCTATGGCCCAGTGGGGGGCAACGACCACACGGGCCGAATCGCGTACACCCTGGTGGTCGGCTGCCTGCTCGCCGTCGGTCTGGTCACGCTTTTTCGTTCGCGGAGTCGACTCAAAGTCTCGGTCGCTCGCAGAGACCTCGAACCTTTCGTCGTCACTGCGGTCTGGGCCGTCCTGCCGACCGTGATCCTGATCATCGTCTCGTTCGTCTCTCCGGTGGATTTGAACCGTTATCTGACCGACTCGACGCCCGGTTTGGCCCTCCTGGTCGCCCTCGTCGTGACCGCGTCGTTTCAACTGCGGGACGAAAAGTCCCACCGAACTCACATTGGGCGCCTCGCGGTCGTGGGCGTCGCCGCGGTACTCATGATCGTGAGCGCCTCAGTTTCAACGAGATATCTTGCGGAGAACACCCAGCAGGCCGCGGGGCGCCTCGCGCGCGACGTGCAGTCCTCTGGAGTCGCCGCGTTTCCGAACCGACTGGTCGACGAGGAGTTTGAGATCTATCTCGGCGCGAAGCACGTGACCCTGTGGCCGTTGATCGCCCATCCCCGGACGTTTAACGAGATGGATCTCCAGCCCCTCCCCCTATCAAAGACCCCACGCAACGTCTGGCTCGTCACCGACACCAGCAGCACTAAGGCCGCGAACGTCTTTATCAAAATCCTGAAGGCTGACGGCTATGGGAGGGTTGCCGTGCAGGCGTACCCGAATTACGTCGGTCTTTATCTGAATCACTACCGACGTTGAGCAACTCTCGTAGCGTCAAAAGGGGACAAGTCCTTTGAAGCAGCTAACGCCGAAGGTGCTCGATGGACACAGAAATGTCTCCCTTGAATGTCTCATCTCCCACTCGCGAATACCCGTGACTCTTGAGCAGTTTGACAAAGCGAGCGCTGTCGGTACTGACTACGACCCACACATTGTTAGGCGCGCTCGTGAATGTCGACGTTGAGGTAACGAGGTCCAGCTTCCAGAACATGAGATTGTGCTGCGCGAGGTAGGGCCAGTGTCTCGTTTTGGGGGCGTAGATCGCGAAGTCCTGGGCGATCAGAGGGTTGGTGTACGCGGCCACGCCCGCCTGTCCAACCTGCACCTCGAGACGTCGCGCGGCTTGCGCCACGTGTTCAGCTTGGTACGTCGAAGCCACCACCGCCCCCAGCACCAGGACAGCGGTAATGACAGCGACGAGAGATGTTCGCACCCCAAGGACCGATGCTCGCAGCGCTTCGGGCCGTACGGCGTACGCCTTCGTGACAAGAAGAGCCACGGCGAGGGCGAGACCTGGTGCCGATGCCGTGACGTAGCGACTTACATAGATGGACTTGACCAACGAGACAACGATCAAGGCAGTCGTGGGGAGGGCCGCCCATCCGACGAGAATGACAAGTCGATGAACGTCGGTGCGAGAGACCTCGGTGCGTGCGCGGCTCCACCTGACGAGAAGGACCACGAGCGCCGCGACAGCGAGCACGATCACGACGATGGTGTAGATGACCCGACCGACAAATGAACTGCTCGCCGCAGGCCCATTGATTGCATTGAGCAGATAGCGGCCGGTGAGGGCGTGAATCCACCCCACCTGCGCTCGTTGGCCGATCGTGACCGCCACGAAGCCAACCGTCGCCACGAGGAGAACGGCCACGGGAAGAACCACGCTGCGCCACCGATCTCGCAGGGTCGTGGGCCGAAGGAGAATCACAACCGCGAGAGCAGAGAGAGGCGCCAACACGGCAAACTGCTGCATGGCCAGCGCCGCGAGCGCGGCCACCGTAAACCACCAGAACCACCGCGTCGGACCCCCGTCCAGCCAGCGAAAAAGAAAGGCCACCGAAAGCGTCGCGAAGAGGGCCGTCAGCGCGTACGGACGGGCGTCAAGGGCCTCTTGAACCATGAGGGGATTGGTGGCGCACAGCACTGCAGCGACCACCCCGCACCAGAACCCGCCTAACCGGTGGGCCAGTCGTCCGACGAAAAAGACGCACAGCGCGAAGCCCAGCAAGGACAATACGCGCGCCCACTCGATCGAGCCGTTGATCAGCAGCCACAGATGCAGTAGCGCGTAGTACGGCAGAAAGACGCGGTCCACGACGTGCGACTGTTGCCACAGCGCAGACCAGCTGAGGTGCGCGGAGTACAGCGACACTGACTCGTCGGTCCAGATTGACTTGCCCAAGGACGTGACCAACACGAGCAACGACACGAGCGCGATGCCGCCAAATGTCAAATTGATCGCGCGCGAGGAGAGCGAGGCCTTGGTGACTCGACCCTCACTCGATAAGAAAGTAGCCATCAGCGAAATCAGGCTAGTCACGCCGTCGCCGAATATCGGTTTGCCCGAGGCGAGATTTCGATTGGTGGCCCAAAATTGGGACGCCTCGGTAACATGGGGACGGACCCAGCGAGTGAGGGAGAAATCGGGCAATGATCAGCGATCTCATGCGGCGGCATTCTGCGGGATCTCTCTCAGAATGACTTCCACGAAGATTCTCGCGGGGATCGATATTCAGCCGATCGATGAAGTCGACCAGTCGCTGAAAAAATTTGGAAATCGATATGGCGAGCTCATCTACACCGCTGACGAGCGAGACGTCTGCGGGCATGATCCCAAGACTGCGGCGCGGCTCGCCGCACGTTTTGCTGCGAAAGAGGCGGTCCTGAAGGTTCTCGACTTCGAAGAGACGATGCCGCCGTGGCGCTTTATTGAAGTACAAGGCAATTCACGTGGTGGACCGGTGATTGCACTCCACGCCAGCGCGGCGGATCTCGCCCAGCGTCAAGGCGTGAAGAACCTCCGCGTGAGTCTCAGTCGCGCGGCTGGCGTTGCCATTGCTGCGGTAGTGGCCGAAGTCGCGTCCAAACCGGAGGAATCAAAGCTATGAGCAGCGCGGACGCCCAGATTCGTGACATCCTGACCGAGCACGGGCGCCTGCCCGTCGAAGTGGAGACACTCCGTGACACCGATGACCTCTACGAAATCGGCCTCACCTCGCACGCGAGTGTCAATGTGATGTTGGCTCTCGAAGACGCGTTCGACATTGAGTTTCCCGATTCGCTCTTGCGCAAGGGAACCTTCGAGTCGGTGGAGGCGATCCGCACGGCGATCGCCTCCTTAGGCGTCAGCGTCTCGTAGTCGCGATCAACGCCACCACGCGTTGACTGTCGCCTACGACAGGGTGGCGATGACGATGAAAGCTGCTCCCTGTCCTGAACCGGACTTGCCGTTCGGTGCCACGGCAATGGATATCGCCCAACCCTTGAGTCCAAGCGCGGCGAGTTGTCCCTCTAGATATGTCGCGACCGCTGCTGCTCGCTGCCGACTTAGGGCGATGTTGGCGGCCTCGAAGGTTGGATTGTCGGCGTCGGCGCCACTGAGCGCATCTCCGTAGCCAAGCAGAGAGATCGCCGTGCTGTTCTTCGCCTTCGCTTCTTCAGCGAGACTTTGAATCTGGGCATCGAGGGCTGCAGAGAGTGTCGACGCGTGCTCGGAGAACGGCCCAATTTGAGTACCCGGTGGGACCGGAGGCGGCGGGACCACAATCTTGTTCTTTTTCCACTGGGCGTAGAGCGTGGTCGATGCACGAAAGGAATACGTGGCACCATTGACGTACGAATCGCCCGTACCGTTGGCCTTCGTATTCCAATGGAGAAAGGTGTACCCCGCGCGCGTGAAGTGATTTTGCGTCAACGCCGCCTGGTGGGGATGAACTTCTCGGGCCATGGTGCCCTCGCCCCCGTTGGCGTTAAAGCTGACGACCCGGGACTTCGGTGCGGGTGGCTTCGTCTCTTTGATCTTCGCCCACTGGGCGTAGAGAGTTATCGACGCGCTGAAGGAATACGTCGCTCCCGCCGTATAGCTCCTGCCCGACCCGTTGGCCTCGGAATTCCAGTTGAGAAAGCTGTAGCCCTTGCGGGTGAAGTGGTTGGGCGAAATGGCAGTGGGCGTGTTGTGAGCCTCTGAGACGGTGGCGCCCACACCTCCATTGGGAGCGAAGGTAATGGTGCGGAGGGAGACCTTTCCCTTTTTCCACTGGGCAAACAGAGTTGTCCCTGCACTGAAGGGAAATAGGGCGCCATTCGCGTAGCTCGCCCCCGAGCCGTTAGCTGACGTATTCCAGTCAACAAACGTGTGTTGGGCCCACGCAAAGTGGTTCACCGTCAGTGCGGTCGGCGTGCTCTCGGTCTGGGAGGCCATACTGCCCGTACCGCCATTGGCCCTGAAGATCACCGTCTCTGGAACAGCCACCGCGGTCACTTTCAAAGAGAACGTCCAGGTTCCGGCGTCACCCGACAGGTCGGAGTCCGTGCCAGCAACGTTGTAGGTCCCTACCGGCAGTGACCCGGTGGTGGAAATCAGCCCAGCGCTACTCACCGTGACATCGGCACTGGGATTAGTCGTCACGAACGTGACCGCACCAGAACTGTTCTCGACGGTTATTGGACCGGCCGTGAATGTTGCGGACGACGTGCTCAGAACGGACGCGGTTGTTGGCGAAGTTTGGACAAGGGTCGAGGCCCCGGGCGACCCGCCCGTGCCTGATGACGTCACGCCGAGCGTGTACGCCCACGTTCCGGAGTCCCCAAAAGCGTCGGTGTCGGTGCCGGTGACCGTATAGGGAGAGCCAGTCACGGTCAACGGTGCGGTGGTGCTCAGCTCATCGCCGCCAGTGATGGTGAAACCGGCTGTACTCGTGGCGAACGTTACCGGCGCAATGCCCGACGTCGCCGTCAACGTAGCGGAAAACGTGGCGCTGTCGCTTGTGGTTGTTGTGCCCGACGTGGGAGATCCCTGGATGATGGAGTCGCGCGCGACCACCAACGAGTAACTCCAGGTACCTTCATCTCCGTACGCGTCGCTATCGCTACCGGTAACGGTATACGGCGAGTCGGCAGCCGACAGCCTCTCGGTGGTGGAGAGTTCGTTTCCGCCACTGATCTGAAATCCGAGAGTCGACGTGGCGAAAGTAACCGTTCCTACAAATCCCGAGGCCGCCGCCAACGTGGCGGAAAAACCGGTGCTCGCGGCAACGTCAGTCGACCCAGAGGTCGGCGATCCCTGGACGATGGTGTCGCGCGAGACGATCAACGAGTAGCTCCAGGTACCTTCATCTCCGTACGAGTCGCTGTCGCTACCGTTAACGGTGTACGGCGAGTCGGCAGCCGACAGTCTCTCGGTGGTGGAGAGTTCGTTTCCGCCAGTGATCTGAAATCCGGAAGTCGACGTCGTGAAGGTAACCGTTCCTACAAAACCCGACGACGCCGCCAGCGTGGCGTTGAAACCGGTGCTCGCGGCAACGTCGGTCGACCCGGAGGTCGGCGATCCCTGGACGATCGTGTCGGGCACGACCACCAACGAGTACGACCACGTCCCTGTGTCGGGCGGGACACTTCCGTCCGAGTCGTCTCCGGAAATCGTGTACGTGCTAGCCGGAAGTACCCCACTCGTGGCGATGTCGTCTCCATTGAGGACGATCAAACCCGGCGAGGTTACGGACGAGGGAGTAAATGTGACGCCATTGCCATCAGAACCAGACGCTGCCGACAGCGTGTCCGTGAAAGCGGCGCTTCCCGCCACGTCAGTCGTACCGCTTGTGTCGGGCCCCTGAATGATCGTGTTCTGGGCCGACGCCCAGGGGGCGAAAACGATGCTAAGCGCGGCAATCAGCGTCAGCGCGACGGCGCCAGTAGTGATTTTCGTGAGTTCTGCCCTCCAACTCATGGGCGCAACCTACTACGAAACCTCACGAACAAATCCAGCGGCCTACGTCTGCGAGCGACGCGGCGCGCCGCGCGCGAGGACCCCTATTTGCCCAGTCTCTTCCTAATTCTCGATGCCACTTCGCACAGAGGAACGACCACAAGCAAGTTCCACAAAGACGGCCGGCGCTGCGTTTGCAGGACTGAGCGCCACGAATCATTGTCCAGTCCTCGACGATCCCAGTGCGGCAAGCCTTTCAGCATTCCTTCGTGCGATATCTGGTGACGGCGGTTGGCCAGGTAGTCGGCGTTCAAGTGAGTCGTCCACATGGGCGACCAACACGTCCAGCCCCAGGGGACGCAGACCTCTTCTAGCCACGTTGAGTTGCGCGCCTTCACCGCGTCTATCTCGAGTGTGGTCATGGGCTTGAGAAGGAACGGTTTGACCAGCGTTACTTCCGTACCCCGCTGAACCCCGTTGCGCACCACGGCCGGCCAGGGTATCTGAGCATCGGAAGGCCACGGATGGCAAATAACGGAGAATCCTTCTTCCCGGCACCTCTTGCCATGCTCCAACTCATCGTTGTCAAAGTGCATTCCGGACTTGGACCATCGCTCGAGGTCATAGAGGCCAAGGTCCGTCAGTCCGAAGTTGACGAATCGTCGGCGTCGTTCGGGGCCAAACTCCTCGAGACCGACGTCAAACCTTCGATCCGATGAAAAAAGGCACGTATATATATTGACGCAATCTGGATTTGAGGAAAAAATCTCGGCGGCGCGCAAAAGTAAGTCGTCATCCCACCACAGGACCTGCATATCTCCTTGAACCAGGTGGACGTAGTCGAACTGATCTCGAAGAGCAATCTCGAATGCCTCGCGGTATGCGTCGTATAAACCGCCAACTTTGCCATTGGTAAGGTCATTTGACTCACGAAGGATCAGCCGCATGTGAGGGTCACGTGAGCTCATGAAGGTCAGATCCGCACGCAACGTAGGGTTGGAACTTGCGTTGTCGACGACGAGAATCTCGTCGTCCGGGGCGGCCGCCCGCATCGACCGCACCGCGTTCAAAAAATATGTCCGAAGTCCGTGACCGACGATGACATGCAGTACTTTCTTGCCGGGTCGAGAACGGAGATCTCTCCTTTGGGACATCCCTCGTTCCGTTGAGATCATCACACTCCCGCTCGTTACCCGGTACCTGTCACTGGTTTCACCTGACCGCCACGCGTTCGTTGCCTAGGGGCGAGGTCACCCTATCTTGAAAGACACCAAGGCTTCTAGGTTCAGACCTTGGGATCTTGATCGGCACCGCGCAGGATTGACGGCGATTATTCGCGTAAAAAGTGAGTTAAGTCGCAATTGTTCGTCACTATATTCATAGCAAATCTCCTGGTAAACCGGGTTCCCCATCAGAGTTGAGTGAATGTTGAGTCGCCGTAGGAGTCGTCGTGACCTGAGCCTGTGAATTTGGTCCCCATGAACAAGGGCTCATTTACTCAATTTGTCAAGGGCAATACAGCGCACCGCTTTCCGAAGGTCGTTGCACTTGCTATTTCCTCCTCTGTACTCGTCGCAATGATCGCGATCGACGCTTCGGCCTCGCCAAACGCGACCAGCGCCATTTCGAGCCCGCCAACTCACTCGAATGTTCTTGCGACAGAGTCGATCCTTAGCCAGGTGTTCGGAAATGGGCACCACCACAAGAATCCACCGACCACGTCCCCGACCACGACCACAACCACGGCTCCCGTTGCTCCATCTGGCGGCGGCGGTGGCGGCGGTGGTGGCGGCGGTGGCACGACTACGACAACCGCAGCTCCGACAACCACAACCACATTGGCGCCCACCACGACGACGACCGACCCCTCAACTCCTTCGAACTCGCCGAGTGACCTCATCCAGGCTGGTCCGTCGCGTAATGAATGTGCCGTTCTGAGCCTGCCGTCGGGAGACTACGGGCTCACGTATCTCCAGGCAGCAGTAAACCGGTTTCAAACCGCAACCAACAGCACCATCACCTGCATCGGCTCGTACTTGAACGGGGCGCCGTCATGGTCTGATTGGGACAGCCCCTGGATTGACGGACTCGGGTACGGCTATAGAGAGTGGGTTGCTGAGTCGCCCACAACTCGCCAACTGGTTCTCCAGGTGGACTTGATTCCTTCGAACCTCGCAGACGTCAGTGATCCATTGGGTTGGGAAGAGTCATGTGACGCCGGAGACTTTAACGGCTACGCCACCACGCTCGGCACAAACCTCGTCGCGGCCGGCCTTCAGAATTCGGTGATCCGCCTCGGCGCCGAGATGAATGGCGCCTGGGAACAGGATTACATCGGAACCACGACTCAGGAGCAAAACGATTGGGCGACTTGCTTCGACAACGAAGTAACGGCCATGCGCCAAGCAACCGGGGAGCACTTCCTCTTTGACTGGAACCCCAACGCGTGCACCCAACAGATTCCCTACGCGAATTACTACCCAGGCAATGCTTACGTCGACATCATGGGGCTCGACATGTACGACGCAGCCTGCTCGGGACCCACGACCGGGATCACGTTCTCGCAGTTCGCAAATCAGCCCTACGGATTGGTGCCATTTGAAGCTTTTGCCGCCGCACAAGGAAAGCCCATGAGCTTTCCCGAGTGGGGTCTGGATTCGGGGACGGCTGGGGACGACCCGGTGTACGCGAATGGCATTGGATCGACGGTCGCCAATGGCGACTTCGCATTCCAGGAATACTTCGACGACGTTGACGGAAACTCCATGATGCTTGACAGCCCCTCTTCGCCCACACCGTTGGCGGACGCGGCCTATGCGAAGTGGTTCGGCAACTCCTAACAAAACGTCTACCCCGCACTTACGAATCGCCCCGGATCTCATCGAGATTCGGGGCGATTCGTCACTGAACACAGATTCGACAGTCCGATTGCCAGTCCGATTGCCAGTCCGGTCGAAGTCCGCCGTGATACCTACAGCGTGCAATCTTGCACTCCACAGGTTGCACCGCCCACAGATGCCATGCTGTTGACGGGAAATGGTTGGGAGTTACAAGTAGTGGTTACGTCATCGGAGCACATACGGGGTCCCCTGAAGTGAGCAACTTCGAAGACGCACCCGACGAGACCCAACGACGAATCTTCAGTTCGATCTCGGCCGGCGTTATTGCGACGGTGATCGTTAGCGCGCTGGGCGCAGTCTCCATTCGGGCCATCACGACTCGCCTCGGCGCCGCCGCGTTCGGAATCTTCATCCTCGTCCAGTCCTACGTGACGGTGATCCAGACGTTCACGGACTTGGGTCTTGCGCAGGTCCTCCAACGTGATATCGCCCGCGGCGATCAGGACGAAAAGTCTCTCTTAAGCCACGCGATGGGTCTTCGAATCACCCTTTCGGTTCTCGCCGTTCCCATCGCCGCCGGACTGGGGTTTCTCATCTACGCAGATCGGTCAAGCACGCTCAAAATCGGCCTCGTGGTGATGCTGTGCTCAATGCCTTTCGCCGTCTCGTCGGAAGTGTCGGGGGCATACTTCAGCGCCAAACTGCGAAACACGGTGCTCGCCGTCATCGCAGTTGTTCAACAGGTCATCTTCGTCGGGTTGGTGATTCTCGCGGTCAGCCTCCACGAGTCGGTGGTCTTTTGTCTTGGCGCAGCGCTCGTTGGAATGATCGTCGGTTCGACACTGACCAACGTATTGGCGAAACGTGAAGTCCCGTTCGCGCCGAGCTTCGACCGCGCAGTGTGGGGGTCCATGCTTCGAACGTCTAGCCCAATTGGCTTGGCCTACGTAGTTGGGCTTCTCTATTTCAAGGCCGACACTCTCATTCTGAGTTTTCTGTCGAACAGCAAACAGATCGGATATTACGGAGCCGCGTATTCGATCGTGTCCGTCTTTCTGGTTCTGCCCACCGTTCTCACGCGAACCTTTCTTCCCTCATTGGTTCGAGCAAGCCAGGACACGATCGAGAGATCGGTGCAGTCCACCCTCTTGTACTTCTCGATCGGAGGGACATTCAGCGCGACCGCAATCATGATCTGCGGACCCACCGTGATTAGAGTTGTCGCCGGCTCACATTTCGGAGCTTCGAACGCACCCTTGCGAATCTTAGGATTCGGGCTGATCTTTATATTCATAGCCACTGCACTGTCGAGTGTGTGCGTCGCCCGCGGTTCTGGCAACAAGATCTTTGTGATGAGCGTGGTCAGTCTCGTGTTGAACGTGGCACTAAACCTGATTGCGATCCCCAAGTTCGGGATCAAGGGAGCTGCGGTCGCGACACTCATCTGCGAGGTCATCTCCCTCGCGCTGTTCATCCGTCTCGTGCGCCGGGAGACCGGGGTGCACATCCGGGTCATACGCTCGCTCGCGAAGTCCGTTGTCGCCGGCCTCATTCCCTGCGTTGCCCTCGCACCCTGGTACCTGCGAAGCAACCTCAGCGTTGCCTACGGACTGACGCTCATCCCCGCAACGTGCGTTCTCTACCTCGTGAGTTTGGTACTACTCAAGGGACTTCCGCCCGCGTTCGTGTCGTCGGTCAGGTCATGGGCTGCAACGCGGCAAAGTCGCTAGCGCAAACGCACAAGGACTATCGAGACAGAACTTGGCGTGACAACAGTCGGATACCTGAAAGCTTCACCTTCTGTCTCCATGAGAGCTCCACCACCTGACCTTTTCGATAGCGCCGGAAAGCACTTGCCAGTTCGGAACACCCCTGCTCCTCCATCGACGCCACCATCGCGCGCTCAACTTCCCAGTATCTCGGGAAGAGTTCCCACGCGCTTCCGCCTCCCGAAATCTGATGACGAGGCCGGTCGAAGTTCGCCACTTCAGTGGCGATAAAGAAGGCTTGTCCGGACTCGCTCAGACGCCACGGCTTCGGAAACCCGGCGTAGTGGAGAATCAACTCTGTTCCCACCCCTCTTTCGGCGACGATGTGGTTGAACCGCGCCGTCAGCAATCCAACCTTCCCCGCCAGGAGGTAGTTCAAGACATCCTGATCTCGGTACTCGAACCCTCGCTCGACCTGACTCGCGGCCAACCCGATCCATTCGAGATTCATCTTTAGCGAGCGCCATCGCAGAGGGTCGAGAACCATGACTCCCGCATTGAAGTACCGGTCTCCGGCTGCCTGATAGGCGTTGTTCGATCCCTTGCTACGCATCAGATCCAAGGTTTCCGATCGATCTTGAACGCCACACGCGACGATGTTGGGGTCAGCCAAGAGTCGATCCGAGTCCGAAAATATCTGCGTCCAACCCGGACAGAGAATGGTGTCGGCGTCAAGCCACATAAACGACTCGTTCAACGTGTCCATAAGAGCGAGCGGCGCGTACGTGGTGGCATTCCACTGGTACTTCTCGTCTTCGTCCACGCGTATCGACACGTCGACAATGTCTCCATCGATCTCCAGGAAGGAGAAGTACTCCCTGGCCATTCTCTGGCCAGCCGGACTCAGGAGCCCGTTGACGTTCGCCAGAAGGAAGCGGGTGCGAAGGTCGCCGTTGCGTACGGCGGAATAGAGGGCGCACGCCCAGGGCCACAAGTAGCGATCGTCACATGAAGTCGCAACCAACCGTGCAGTCTCTTGGCTGTTCGACATTCTTCAATCCTACGGAGTGGAGGGTCCCGCCTCGCGAAAAGTACAGCTGTACAACGGGTTCTCGATCGCAACGTCGGCCCTACTATCGAATGAGCAGTCGATCGTGGGGGATACTTTGACATGTCTCATTCAGATGGCGATAGACCGTGCGTACAGTTCCCGCCAAACTGGTAGAGGGCACGACCGCTCGTGACTGACGGATCGGCCACCCGGGCGAATCTAGAGGGCCGCCGCATCTGTGTCATCTATGACTGCCTATTTCCACTCACGCACGGAGGTGCCGAGCGATGGTATCGATGTCTCGCCGATGAACTCGTTGCCTCTGGCGGCGACGTCATCTACCTGACGCGGCGTCAGTGGACTGGGTCCGCGCCGCCGTGGCCGGGAGTCACCGTCACTGCGGTCAGCGCGTCGAGCGAACTGTATGACGACCATGGGGTCAGACGAACTGGTCCCACGTTGGCGTTCGGCGCGGGAACCTTTGTCTGGCTGATTCGACACCGTCACAAGATCGATGCGGTGATCGTGGCGAGTTTTCCCTTTTTCTCTTTTCTAGCCGCGCGCGTGGCCCTACTGGGTACCAAAACTCCGATCTTCGTTGACTATCACGAAGTCTGGACGCGCAAATACTGGCGGGACTACGCCGGACCCGCGATTGGCACGATCGGCGCTTTCGTCCAGACACTGTGCGTCCGACTTACTCGTTTCGCGCAAGTGTTCACATCTCAGAGCGCGCAGGCTTTGCGCGCCCAGGGTTTCCACGGCGACGTTGCGGTTCTCGCGGGGTTGCTACCGGTTCGTTCAGAAGTCCGTTCGCCCCCTGCGATCACTCCTGCGGCTCCCACCGTCCTCTTTGTGGGTCGACACGTGAAGCACAAAGGTGTGCGCCTGTTGCCAGCGATCTTCGACGCCGCGCGCGCTTCGTTGCCCGACTTGACAATGATCATCGTCGGCGATGGACCGGAACGCGGGGCCATCGAGGCAGACGTCCGCGCGTTGGCTCTCACGGACGTCGTGACCTTCGCCGGACCCGTGTCCGATGAGGAGCTCACGTTGCTCTATGGGCGTGCCTCGTGCACGGTTGTTCCCTCACTGAGAGAGGGCTACGGCATCGTGGTCGCCGAGTCAGTATCCGCGGGTACTCCCGTGGTCGTCGCAAATAACGCGGAGAACCTCGCCACGAGTTTGATTCAAACCGGCGTCAACGGATACGTCGTCGACCCTACGGTCGTGGGGATGGCCGGCGGCATCGTCGCTGTCGTGAGAGCAGGAACGCCGCTACGTGAGTCAGCCGCAGCCTGGGGCAGGGAGCACGCGCTAACGAACAGCATGCATCAGTCCGCTCTCGAAATGGACGCTCGGTTGTCGGCGCACCTTTGAACAGATATTTCTGAGGTACCACTAACGCAATCACGTCATCCCGAGGAGGCAGGTTGCCCACGTTATCGGACTCTTAAGCCTCTCTCAGAGCACTTTGGTTCAGACAAAAGATGCACTGGTCCTCAGCGGCACCCGTCGACTCGCGCTCGCCCCTAAAGAACAGCGGCGTCTTTTCGATCACATCCTCGCTGATCGCCACGCGTGCTCTCTGCGACGAGATAAGGAATGGTGCAATCAACGGCGCTGCCGAGAGGATCACTCCCACGACAAAGGAACTGATGACGAAGGACGACAGTGACGCCGAAAAGGGTCTCGAAACGAGATCGTGCAGGTGAAAACTGACGACCAGGGTAACGAGTCCCGTCACGGAAGCGAGCATGAGTGCCACGCCCCAAATGAAGAACTTGTGAATCAGACTCTCAAGTGGAGCGTGTACGTGAGCGCTTCTAAGGCCCAACGATTCGGCTCGGTACCGTAGAACTAGACCCGTGCACAGTACGAGCGGTCCGATAACGCTCAGAATTCCTGCGACAATGTCCGCAACCCAACTAAGAGATCCCACCTGGCCCAAGCCGACCGTGGACTGCGCCGCTAGAGCCCACAGGAGGACCGCGACCGTCGACGCCAGGAGTCCCGGAATCCAGGCTGCAGTTTCGGGGCTAAGGAGCAGGATCTGACGAAGGTGACGGAGCCCATCGGAGAACGTGCTGAGTTTCGAGTCTCCGATGCGCTCCGCGTACTTAGTGTTCACTTCCTGAATTCGAAAGTTGGCCCACGCACTGCGAATGAGCATCTCCGACGCAAACTCCATGCCGGTTGACGAAAGCTTCAGGTCCAACATCTCTTGCCGACGAAATGCGCGATACCCAGACTGGCTGTCGCGAATCGCAATCTTGTTCTTGGTCGCCTTCTTGACCAAGTACGTGATAGCGGGGGTTCCGACGTACCGGTGTAACCACGGCATCGTTTCTGGCGTGGCATCGCTCAGCCTCTGCCCGAGAACCATGTCCGCCTCACCGCTCAGCAGCGGAAGAAGAAGACGCGGAATCGCGTCCAGTTCGTAGGTGCCGTCCGCGTCGGCCATGATCACAAACTCCGACTGCGCCGCCTCAATGCCCGCGCGCAGAGCGGCGCCGTATCCGGGCACCTGCTCGAAAATGACTGCCGCTCCCGCCTCGGTCGCTACGCGCGCAGAGTGGTCCGTCGATCCATTATCGACAACGATTACCGAACCGTCCAATCCAGCAGAATTCATTGCCTCCAGCGCCTTCGTGACACACGAACCGACCGCCAATTCCTCATTGAGACATGGGAACACAACGGTTACGGTCGCGCCGTGAAGCAAGTGCTCTTCGGCAAGACCGGGAACCGACGTTTGAAGGTCAATCTCATCGATTTGCTGTTCGAGGTCGTCGCTGAACTTTTCGATCCTTGGGGACTCAGCAATAGTCATGAACTGACTTCCGCCGAAATTAGGGCACCGAACACTTGTTCTCTCCGCTTCAGCCCTTGCGACCATTAACAATCCCACATTGGGCATTTGTTGTCAAGTCGTAGATAATTGCCCGTTTTCGCTGGTAATTTCACGGAAAAATTTACAGTAATTTGATGAGCCGGCCGGGAAATGATCTCTCCCAGGGCGCCGGGAACAGCATCTCATGGCAGCTCGTATACCAAAGTCTGGGCGTCAAACCTTCAAGGGGCGGCATTCCTTTACGCCGCGATCGACCTCAATCGAGCAGTCGCGTGATCAATCCGAGGGCGCCTACTTCCCTCGATATGATCGAGGCGCATAGTTCCGAAACGGGCCTTTTCGGTGGGTGCCATCGGCTATTACGGGTAAACAATGAATCTTGGAGATCCCTTCTGATGCGGTCCGGAGCGAGTTGACCGAGTCAGACGAGATCCTGGACGCCGTCATTGTGGTAGTGGCGTTCAATGAAGCGCCGAGGATCCGCGACTGCCTCGAGGCGTTGCTTAATCAAGTGACGGACCAGAGATTTGAGGTGCTGGTCGTTGATGACGGATCGTCGGACGATACCTCACGGGTCGTCAATCAGATGAAGGTGCTCGATCGCCGTCTAAACCTGATCAGGCATGACGTCAATCTGGGTCGTGGGGCTGCACGGCGAACGGGACAGGATGCGGCAGTTGCGCGACACATCGGCTTTGTGGACGCAGACATCATCGTGTCTCCCGACTGGCTTCAACGTTGCTCAGATGCCCTCAACGATTTCAGCGCCGTCTCAGCTGTGCCGATGCCCGACGGTGATTCCGCGGTCGTCTGGAGGATTTTTGGTGCCACGGTTCGCCCGAGATTGGGCTTCTCCGGTATCACCGGCAACAACGTAATCTTTGATGCCGAGGTGCTCCGACGAAATCCTTTCGACGCGAGGTACTCGTTGGGCGAAGATTTTCGATTGTCGCACCGACTGCTAGAGAGCGGATTCAAGTTGAGTGTGCTGTCGGATCTCACTGTCGAACATCGAGAGTCGAAGACCTACGCAAAGACGATCCAGTACATGTGGGAGACGGGCGTCGACGCGGCGTCGCATCCCTTTGAGTTTCACATCGTTCGACTCGCAGACGTATCGTGGGCTCTCTGGTTCATCTGGTCGCTCGGCTCGCTCGTGGGGGCTGGGGTCGGTTGGTGGTCGTGGTCCTTTGGGATTGTGAGCATCCTCGTGATCACCGCACTTACGACAGGTATCTACACATTTTCGCGATTTCGAATCTGGCCACGGCCTCTGAACTGGCTCGGAAGCGTCACAGGAAACTTTCCGCTCCTGCTGGCCTACCTCGCCGGGCGAACATGGGGCCTGGCAAAGCTGTTGTCGCCGCGACGTCGAAGTGACCTGGGACGGTGATCAACTGCGCGTTGCTGTTCTTCGCTCGTCACCGCAGAAAACTGAATCGGAAATAAGCCAAGGCAAGCGTCGGAGATGCCAACTCTATAATGCTCAAACAGGAGCGTCATGCCGGCCGCTGACTTCATAAAAGGAGAGACGTGAATAGTACGTCGCTGGTTATCGTCAGCAAGGACGAACGACTCCTCGGCGAGACTCTTCAAGCGCTGAAACCGTACGTAGGGCATGTGCTCGCTGAAGTGCTCGTCGTCGATGCCTCACGCGGCGCGCTCGATGACATTCGAACCTCGCACGAGTGGGCGAGATGGATTGATTACGTTCAACCGGATGGGATTCACACGACCATCGCCCATCAGCGCAACGTCGGCGTGCGAAGCGCCGAGGGTGACATCATTGTCTTTACCGACTCGGGCTGTCTCCCCGAAGACGGTTGGCTCGAACGACTGCTCGCTCCGATACTGGAGGACGGCGAATCTGTTACGTGTGGACCGACCAGAGCCATTGGCAAGAGTGTCTATTCGGGTGTGCATTGGTGGGGAAATGCCGACATGGATTATGTGCCGATGGCCCCCACCATCAACCTGGCGTTTCGGCGCGAAGCCTTCGACGCCGTCGGAGGATTTGACGAGTCATTCGGTTCGGCGGAGGATATCGACTTCACGTGGCGACTGACCGACTCGGGATATCGTCTCCGCTGGGTGCAGGACGCCGTTGTCCAACACGACTGGGGCACTCCCGAGCGACAACTTCGCAGAGCTTTCTTTTACGGAAAGGGAGGATGCCGACTGCTGCGCAAGCATCCGCATCGAATACCTGAAGCGGTCAGGCAAAACTCGGTTCCCGCGGTTTACGCGATATTTTTGCTCGGCCTACCTCTGACTCTTAAATGGCGGTGGTATCCGCTGCTCCTGTTGTGGCCGATCTGGCGCCAGCGAAAGGACGAGCTCCGTTGGCTCGTGCTTCTTGATCATCTCGTCATGGGGGCCGGCGTCCTTCACGAGTTGGTGAGGCCGGGTACTTGACGTCGAGGCTCTCGGTGCTGGTCACCCCTCGAGACGGACCTCCATATCAAGAACTGCTCTACCGAGATATTGAGGCTGCGGGCGTACGGGTTTGTTTCGCCGACGGTCCCACCGTGTCGCAAACCTTCAACATCCTTCTCGCCCCCGTTGTACTCATCTGGCGTCGGCTCGCCGGCTTTCAGATCTTGCATATCCACTGGGTCTTCCAATTCTCCCTGCCGTGGGCGCGCAAGGAGGCGTGGGCCCGTCACGTCATGGAGTGGTGGTTCGAGTTGTATCTGTGGTTGGCTCACACTTTGGGATACTCCATCGTCTGGACAGCCCACGACCTGTTGCCACACGAGCAAATCTTCGCCAACGACGTCCAAGCGAGAGATCGACTGATAGCTCGGGCCAGTGAGATCATCGCCCTGTCGGACGCCACCGCGGCCGAACTTCGAGCTTTGGGGGCGCGAGAAGTACAAGTGATCCCGTTTGGCTCCTACGCGTCGCCCTACCCGGTGCGCGTCACCGACCTCGAAGCCAGAGCAAGCTTTGGATTCGAAGATGGTGACGTTGTTCTTGCGCTGATTGGCAGGGTTGAGCCGTACAAGGGTGCAGACCTCTTGTTACGGGCTGTCGCCAAACTGCCGGACTCATCGCGAATCAAGGTGCTTCTAGCCGGTTCTTGCCCAGACAGCGACTACCAAAGCAAACTGCGTCGACTAGAGAGCGAAGCGCACGGACGCGTTGTCACCCGCTTTGAATGGATCGCCGACTTCGATCTCGCTCGATTCTTTCAAGCATCGGATCTAGCAGTATTTCCCTTTCGCGAAATCACCAATAGCGGATCTGTGCTGCTCGCCCTCTCATTCACCAAGCCGATAGTGATTCCAAATCTGGCAACCCTTCGGGACATTCCGAATGACGTGGCGATTCGTTTTGAGCCAGGAGAAGAGACGTTGCTGGCGGCCCTGCTACGAGCGGAGCACCTTTCAACAACTGAGTACAACAACATGAGCGCGTCGGCGCTGTCGTGGGCCACCAGAATCGATTGGGCGGACGCCGCTCGCGAGACCATACGAACTTACGAAACAGCCGTGTCAAGGCGTCGTTCTTAACGCGATCGACGAACTTCGCAATAGATATTGCGGAGCGCGCGACTCGAGGTGGCGACTCAGTGATACACGCGAGTGGACCCGGTTGAGTAGACCACAAAAAAGTGCCGATTGAAGAATCGAAGGTTCGAGTTGTACGCACTTTGATACACGTTGGTTTCAGCCTGCGATATGCCGTTGAACAAATTGGTCGGCGTCAAGTAGATGTACGCTCCGCTGTCCACCTCGGGCGGCACAATCTCGGGTATCAAGTCGTAACTCCCCGGCTCCGAGAGCAAGACGAGGTGACCGTACAAGTCACTCTGGACAATGTCCGGAGATCTGACATGTTCGCGTAACCAGACGGCCGTCGCGAACTCAGGAGTAGAGACAGTAAAGTCCTGCGCATTCACTCCGTTGGCCGTGAGTGACCCGGGAGGTTGCCCCCCGACGAGAAGTGTGCCCAATCCGGTGGCTTGAACGGTGACAAACGTGAGGAGCACCACTCCCAAGCCGAGCATGACAGGTCTAACGGTTCGGCTGCCGGGAAATGAAACAAGCCCAAAGACGAAGGCCACCACGTCGTCGAGGAATAGTGTCAGGGGCGCCGCCAACAATATGGCGGTGAAGACGGCCGCGCGCTCTGGACTATAAAACGACGCCAGTGTGCCCGAGAAGCGCAAAATTCCACCGACCAGAAGGCCCGCGACGCCCAGTCCCACGAGATCAGCGCTGTATTCGAATGATCGTCGACGCGCCAGCCGAAACAGTCCATACGCGAGTGCGATACCGATCAGAACCCACTGAAATTCTTGGGTCAGATAGTTCACCTCGCCCCACGAACCGAACAGAGATGAGGCCGCACCCGGCAGGTTGGGAATCTGGTGACCCACAATGTGAATCCCGCTCGCGCCTCGTACCGGGACGATGTAGCTGTCAATCTTCTTGAGCTCCTTCACCAAGATTTTCTCAAACTGACGTGCGGAAATTGAACCCGACAGGACTGAGCCTGAAACCCCGACTCCTTTTGACGTCAGAGCGCTTGCTGGTGCGGCTAGAGCGCTATTTCGTGTAATGCCAAGGTTCCAACCAAACGCGGCCACAAAGGCCACCCCGACGAGAACGATGTTGAGTACTTTGCGTGAGCGCACATCTCGGCGATGTCGCTCAATTTTCGCCCGGGATGTCCCGATCCAACCGCTCGACCACCCCCAACTAGCTAGCCACGCACAGAGAAATATTCCCGCCACGAGATAGGAAGTCGTGTAGTGCGTAAAGGCAATGGCCACCAACAGCACACCCACAATGATCTGGGCTCGACGTTTATTCACGGTGCGATCGAACAACACCATCACCAAACCAGTCAGAAGCGTCAACGCCATTGCCTGTCGGGTGACGCTCACGAGCACGGAAGAGTACGCGACGCTCGAAATGACGAGTCCCACCACGACGGCGTATGCCAAACCTGGCCGAGGTTGAATTCGGCCACTCGTGATCCATCGAGGAACGCTGCGGGCAGTGGAAAAGACGGCGACGGGTAGCAAGGCGAGTATTGCTGGCACAACCAGCTGAAAAAAGGCGAGAAGATGCAGCTTCACGAGCGAGTGGAGGATGGCCGGAAGCGCGGTGAGCGAGAGCATCGACGCATAAGGGTCACCGTTCGCGGGTATGTCCCAGGCTCCGACCTTGATCGCGTGTGCGGCAACTCCGAACTCTTCTTGAATGTCCCAGCCATACAGGTGCGCACCGCGCAGGCTTGTCGACAGCAAAAAGGCCAGTGACGCGAAGTACAGCAATGTGCAATAAGGCCACCGATTCGTTCCCTTCCAACCGACCACTACTCCGGCCAAGAGGACAACGATGTCTAGGGAGATGGAAAAGATCGCGAGACCGTTATTGCCACTGTGGTTGAGTTGGCCAACCCCCAAGATCGAAATCACCACGAGCAGCCCGCTCGCAAGAGTGACGGCAACTTGCGAGGTGTTCACGCCTTCGAGGATCCACATCACGGGATCGCGTCTGCGAACCGCACTCACCGCCAAAAGGCCGATAGCGAGGACAGACCAGATGACGCATTGGCTGGTCGCACTCAAGGGATGCGCAATGCCGATGGGTTGCCCCATCACACTGGCCGCAAATCCAACGAACATGACGACCGTCATGCTCAAGCAGACGGCCAGCACAATTCGCCCCGCGGTATTGGCGGGGCGAGTCCCGAAGTTCGACAGAACTGCTGCACCCGGTATGAAGAGCAGCGTGATGACCCCAGGAAGCGGCGCGATGGGCGAATGAATGAGGGACAGTACGACGGACGAGACCAGCGCGATCACCAGCCAGCGGCCCGTTGGCGCTATCTCTTGCCACAGCTCGTCTGGTCGCCTCTGAACACCGCTCAGTGCGGGCCATCGGCCCGGACTCTTCTCACGCTGTTTCTCTTCCGGAGTCTCGATACTCACAGTTTCAGGACCGGCACCGTGACATAGACGTCCGTGTCAGAAAGAGCAATCTTCAATGTGCCTGTCACGGCACCGCGAGAGGGAACTGAAAACGTTAATGACTGACCGTTATCCACGGTTTCTGCTCCCAGGCTCAACAGTGAACCCTTTTCGGACGCCCCCCAGTGATAAGTCTTGACATGCCCCGAGTGGTTGACTAGCCGAACGCGTACGGCTTCACCAGCCAAAATGCCGGTGGCGTCTGAGGGATTTCTGAGTGCGAGTGAACTGTAGTGAGCGGGCGCAAAACTGCCGTCTACCGAGCGCAGTAGCACGTTCGATATCGGGGTAAATGCCAACGCCACAACCACGACCAGAGCAATTAAAGACAGCCGTTTGGGACCAAGGGAAATGATCCTAGGCATTACACGAGACTAGTTCTTGATGTTTGATTTACATGTATCGCTCGGAGTGGCAACGCTCTGCGCCGGACTCAACTATCTGACAACAGAGAACTACCCCGTGAGGCGGGAGCCAGTCAATCGGCCACCACCGGCGCGAATGGGTCTGTGGCGCGTCTCTCCGGTTGACCTTCACCACCACGTACTATTGCTCCATGGCGGCAAGCGCACGGACGTTCGACGGAAACTCGGCGCCGAGTGAGATAGCGAAGGTCTTACGCGAAGATGGTTGCGTCATCATCGCCGGGCTGGCAACTCCCGACACCATGGACCAAATCCTGAGTGAACTAGATCCGTTCATCAATGCCACCCGTGGCGGCGATACTGACTTCCTCGGTCACGCCACTCGACGTATCGGCGCACTCATCGCTCGCTCGCCCACGGCGCGCACCCTGGCCACCAATCCCGTCATCTTGAACACGCTCGACCTGGCGCTGGGCGACCACAGCAGCACCTTCCAACTTGATCTCACCCAACTCATTGACATCGGCCCCGGCGAACCAGGACAGATGATCCATCAAGATCAGTGGTCCTTCGATCGCTTTCCGTTCCCTAAAGGTTTTGAAGCGGAGATCGCCACAATGTGGGCTGCCACCGACTTCACCGAAGAGATGGGGGCGACCCGCGTCGTGGTGGGAAGCAACAACTGGGAGGACGAACCCTCCGAGGTGGATCCGGCGCTCACCAGCGGCGCGGTGATGAGCAAAGGCTCGGTCCTGCTCTACGCCGGATCGATCTGGCACGGGGGCGGTGCTAATAAGTCCAAAGTCCACCGCATAGGGGTCAACATCGGTTACTCGCTCGCGTGGCTACGCCAGGAAGAGAATCAATATCTCGCGTGCCCTCCGGAGATCGCTCGGACTCTCCCCGAGGGTTTACTGCGACTGATGGGCTATCAGCGCGGAGCCGTCGGCCTCGGCTACGTAGACGATATGAGAGAACCGCTGGACTGGCTCTACGATCTTCCCTCGGTGCAGACGGACTACTACGCGTATCGACGCGCGGCCCGTTCGCTTCTAAAGCGAACCGAACGCTACTCACCGCCCTCAAACTAAAGGCCTGCCTGCGTTACGTGGACCGCGAGGTCCGACGAAATCTCTTGAGCCCCGAGTCAGACAACAAGCAACTCTCGTCGAGTTGATTCGACCCGTTGAGCGGCAAGACGGTGACGAACTCGAATCGGTCAGGGAGCATGTTCTCGGGGATCAGTTGACTCGCGGCACGGCGAAGTTCACGAAGAGTGACGGCTTCGTGGGTAACGACAAACGCGACAATGCCTAATTCGCCATCATGGTCAAACGTGAGGCAGGCCGCCGCCTCAACTTGGCTGGCTCTGCTGATCGACTCGCTCAGTTCGACGAGCGAAATACGCACTCCCCTTCGTTTGACGACGCGATCAACCCGGTCCACGTAAACGTAGTCGCCGTGATCATCTCGATAGGCGAGATCCCCCGTGCGATACAGTGCCTCGTCCGGCACAACGTCGCGCCGCATGACCGAACTCGTGAGCTCCGGGTTCGCCCAATACCCTGCCATGAGCTGAACACCGCCCACGTATAGCTCTCCCGTCTGATGAAGACCCTCGACGACGTGGCCCCCGTCGTCAACCAACGTGAAGGTAACTCCGGGGTGGGGGCGCCCTATTGGAATGATTCCGCTCGCGATCATCTCCGCGGTCAACTCCACGTTGGTCACGGCGATCGTGGTCTCGGTGGGTCCGTATCGGTTGAACACGCGCAGACTCGGTGCATGGGTCCGCAGCGCTCGAATGTCGCTCGCCGCGATGATTTCACCGCCAAGAGCGATCGTTTCGAGGGTCGAGACGTTGAGCGAGGAAATCTGTGAACTCGCGATCAGGAGTCGCAAGTAACTCGGAGTGAACCCCGAGTAGGTGATCCTCTCCTGGGCCACCGTGTTGAAGAAGGTCCGGGGGAATAAGAGAGCCTCGCGCGGTCGAGTAACGACTGTCCCCCCCGCCACCAACGTGGGAAACAGATTCGCGTACGAGCCGTCGAAGTGGAATGGAGAGACGCAGAGTGTGATCGTCGCGCGGGTCAAACCGAGGGCGCTCATGGTCGCGTGGACTGCAGCGGCAAAGGCCCCGTTGGTGATCTGAACACCCTTGGGCGTACCGGTTGTGCCGGAGGTGTAGATCATGTACGCGACCAGATAGTCTCCGTCCGCTTCTTCCCTCGACGTTCCCCGGCCTGGGTTGAGGGCAAAGATCGATACAGTCGGCACGCCGTTGAACGACGAGAGATGACCATCAACTTCGGTCGGTACCACAACGAGCCTTGGCGCACAGTCAGCGACGATCGTGGCCAAGCGAGCCGCGGGATCGGTGACGGCGAGGGGAACGAAAACGGCGCCCACCCACAGCGTCGCCAGTGCAGAGACGATGAAGTCGACCGAATTGGGAATGAGGAGGGCGACGCGGTCTCCCTCGCCAACGCCCCGATCACGTAATCCCGCGGCGAGCCGCGCCGCTTCATCGACCAACTGCCCGTAACTTAACTCTCGATCGAGATCTTTCGCCGCGGGATGATCGGGATCCTTGTGAGCCCTTTCAAGGATGTCATCGAGCACAGAGGGAGTCATCGACACCAGTTCACGTGACTCAACCTTGAGGTCCGCGCAGTAGCCGCCCCGGGAGCTGTCCCGTGGCTGCGCCATCTTCAAAGGTGATTGAACCGCGCTTGATCGTGTAGCGATATCCGCTCGCTGATTGCAGGAGACGCCGACCCCCAGCCGGAAGATCGGTGACAATTCGTGGCGAGGCGCACGACAGCCCGGTTAGGTCGATGACGTTGAGGTCGGCGAGAAGTCCCGGAGCGACCAGCCCTCGATCGAACCATCCGAAGTGCTCTGCGGGACGACGACTTAACTGGTGCACCACTGACTCCAGAGGAATGCCCGTCGCATCGGTACGATCCCGAGCCCACAACGTCACGTAGCTCGTGGTCATGCTGGCGTCACAGATGGCACCGCAATGGGCACCGCCATCGGAGAGGCCAAACATGGCCACGGGCGACGTGATCATCTCGCGCACGGCGTCAAGATTGCCATGGACGAAGTTGAACAGAGGCGTATAAATCAGTTGACTTCCCCCACGCTGCAACTGCACGTCGTAGGCGTACGCACGCGGGTCGATACCCAGACGACGGGCCGTCGCGCCCAGAGACTGGTCGGTAGCCAGGTCATAGTTCACCGGTTCGTCGAGTACAAACATCTCATCAAACCGTCCATAAAACGTGTGGCCGGCGAAGGCGTCGGGCCCAGAAGTCAACGCCTCGTGACTGGTGAGTATCTGTTGGCGTAGATCAGAATCGCCCAACGCGATCACCCGCTCCTCGAGTGGCAGATCCGCTATGCGAGCGTAGGCCCGCACTGGAGTAAACACATTGGTCGATGCCTGGAGGCCTAGCAACACGCCAATGGGTCGTGGCGCAACCTGAGCCTTGACATCGAGCCCCTCAGCGTAGAGTGACTCGGCTAGATCCATCAGGTCCCGCCATCGCTCGGGAGCCTCATAGTCCTGTTGCACGGTAAAGCTCACGGGCCGGTGGCCCCCTCGAGCGATCGCCGTGATCAGGGAGAATTCAGACTGAGCGAAGTCATCGTCGGTCGCACGGTAGCTGTCTGAAACGAGTTGAAAGACTCCGCGACCTTTGCTTTGCAGTACCGACGTCAGCGCCTGGAGTTCGGGCTCTCGCGCGCGGAGGGTACCGAGGTTTTCACCTCGACTCGTTCGGTGCCGTTCGGTGCGCGACGTGGAGATGCCGAGGGCTCCGGCGTCAAGGGCGTCTCCCAGCAGCCGACTCATCTCGGCGAGTTCGTGGTCTGCGGGGTCGGCCAGGGGGTCTCCTCCACGCTCGCCCATGACGTACGCTCGCAACGCCGCGTGCGGGACGTGCGTTGCCACGTCGATCGTGCGCGATTGACGATCGAGCGCGTCGAAGTACTCGGGAAACGACTCCCAGTCCCAACGCAGACCCTCGTGCAACGCCGTGCCCGGGATGTCTTCGACGCCTTCCATCATCTCAATGAGCTCATCGTGAAAGTGAGGAGCAACCGGTGCGAATCCCACACCGCAGTTACCCATCGCCACGGTGGTCACGCCGTGATGCGAAGACGGCGCGAGCCACGGATCCCACGTGGCCTGGCCGTCGTAGTGGGTATGAGGATCGACAAACCCTGGCGTCACCAGACACCCTTCGGCATCGATCTCGCGACAGCCAGTGTCGACGTCATCTCCAACTTCCACGATTTGGCCACCGTCAATTGCAACATCAACTCGACGCGACGGGCCGCCAGTGCCGTCGATCACCAGACCGTTTCGAATGACGAGGTCAGCCCTCATCGAAGACTGATTCTCGATTCAGGCACTCATCGCCCAACGTCGTATTGCTTTGCGAGCCTCGGTCAACTCTTCGTACTCGGAATCAGACAGTTGAATGTTCGCCGACGCGCAGTTCTCTTCGAGATGCGAGAGAGACGACGTCCCCGGGATGGGCAGCATGACCGGTGAGCGACGAAGTAGCCAGGCCAAAGATATCTGCGGCACGGTGGCCCCGTGTGCTCCCGCAATCTCTGCGAGCGGTCCACCCGCGGCGGACAACCGCCCGCTACCGAGGGGGAACCAAGGAATAAATCCAATGTGGTGGTGTTCGCAGTACTCAACGACCTCGTCGGCATCGCGTTGGGCGATGTTGTAGAGATTTTGGACGCTGACAATCGGAACAATGTCGCACGCCGCCTCGATCTGAGCGACACTGACCTCCGAGAGCCCCACCTCACGAACCTTGCCTTCATCGCGTAGGTCTTTTAGGACACCGAACTGCTCACCAGAGTCAACCTGAGGATCGACGCGATGCAACTGGAAGAGATCAATCTGCTCGACGCCGAGGCGTCGAAGGCTGCCTTCGCATTGCTGCCTCAGGTAGGCACCGTCACCGCGCTCCTCCCACTGATTCGGCCCGCTCCTCGTGAATCCGGCCTTGGTGGCTATGGTCAGCGTCTCGGGGTACGGATAGAGGGCGTCGTGGATGAGTTCTTCGGCGACGTTCGGACCGTAGGAGTCAGCAGTGTCAATGAGATTGACACCGAGCTCGACGCTGCGACGTAGAACTTTCAGGGCCTCTTCATTGTCGCTTGGGGGGCCCCATACGCCGGGCCCGGTCAGTTGCATCGTGCCGAAACCGAGTCGCCGCACGTTCAAGACGCCCATCTGCATCGTCTCTTGGACCGCCATCAGATTCCTCTCTGGACTCGATCGTCGGTTCGCGTGGGTTACGACAAAAACGACCCACCAACCCCCATCGTACCCCTTGACTTTGCCCTCATTTACGCTGATCCGGCGCTCTCACGGCCACGTAACCTAGCGTTACTGATTGTTAGAGAAGGGACCGCCAGAACCATGACGTGGTGGCGCTTAGGGCGAGGGCACGGACGGCAGTGACGTGTTGGTGGCCCGCTGGAGCGGGATCACTCGCGCCACGATGAGCGAATTTGCCATTGTCGGGCTCGGTTCGTGGGGACTGTGTGTTTTAGAACGCACAGTGAACCGAGCGCGACACATCGACGGGTCAGTGCGGGTGCACGTTATCGAGCCGGGCCAGTTGGGCGGTGGCGTGTACTCCGCCGCGCAGCCGGACTATTTGATCCTCAACAACCCCTGCGGCCAACTGTCGCTGTACGCGACACCCGACGACGATGTGGACCCTTCGTACGCCGTGGGTCTCTACGAGTGGGCTCTCGCACGCGGCTACCGCCGGGTCGGCTACCGATACGAAATCGGCTCCGAGGGCGAGACCATTCTGCCCACGGACTACCTCCCCCGCAGGCTCATGGGCGAGTACCTGGCGTGGTTTTATGACGCCCTAGTGGCCGATGCACCTGCCAATCTCGAAATTGTGCGCCACTACGCCGCCGTCAGCGACATCACCCCGCAGATTGGCGGCCGCGAGGCGGTGTTGCTCGACAACGGCACTCAGATCAGCGTCGAGCACGTGATTCTGACGTCGGGGCACACCTTTAACGAAGAGCGAGCGGTCAAGGACGGGCGAGGTTCACTACCTGCGGCCTTACCCCGTGGAGCACTTCGACTCGGTCGTGGCGCCTGGTGAGCCGGTCGCCATCGCCGGGATGGGTCTGGTGGGCTACGACCTCATCACAGCTCTGACGATCGGCCGCGGCGGAACGTACAAAGAAGACGGTGACCGGGCGCACTACATGCCCAGCGGACGCGAACCCCAGATCTACTTCTACTCACGCTCCGGCGTACCGTACTGCGCCAAGTCGATACACGGCGTGGATCCGACGGGGGAGTATCAGCCGATCGTCTGTACCCCCGAGGCCTTTCGAGAGATGACCAACCCGTCGGGTTCGCCCCTGCGCCGGCGGGTCGACTTTCGAAACGATCTGTTGCCCCTGCTGTTCGCCGAGATGCAAGCCCGTTACCTCATCCACTCGGCGTATCTGCGCAGCGGAACATCCGCGGCCACCTTCGTTCGCGACCAGCTGCTGAGGGGTTGGTCCTCGGGGACTTTTGCCCGCGCCGTGGACCGATTGGAACCCACGTATGGCCGTTTCGATCCAGCCAGCGTGGTCTTTGCCGACGCGAACGCCCACTTCGACTCCAGCGACGCCTATCAAGCCCACGTGTACGACATGGTGGAAACGGATCTCCGCCAGGCCCTGGCACCGGGGGGCAGCCCCGTGAAGGCCGCACAAGAGGTGACGAGGATTCTGAGAGACCAGATGCGCGGAGTCATCGAATACGGCGGTCTATCCATGCAGTCGTTCATCGACTTCCAATCCAACGTTCGCGGGCGGATCAATCGACTCGAAGCCGGTCCTCCGCCGCTGCGTTCACAGCAGCTGCTCGGCCTGCTTGACGCGGGCATCGTCACGGTCCCTTTTGGGCCAAATCCTGAGGTCTCACCAATGCCAGAGGGTGAGGTCGTACTCCGCTCCACCACGCTGGCCCGAACCACTGAGGCGATAGTTCACAGCGTCGTGCGCGGCCACTTAGACCTACCGTCCCTGGCCCGATCGAGTTCGCCGCTGCTGAGCCGCCTCTACACGAGGGGCCGCCTCACCCAGTTCAGTTACGGCGACACCACCGTGGGCAGCGTCGCGATCAGCGAGGACTTTCATCCCTACGACGCCGAAGGAAGGGTTCAGCCCAGCCTGTCTCTGCTGGGCGTGCTGACCGAGGGCGTGCGCTACTTCACGCACTACCTGCCCTCTCCGCGCAGTCGTCTTCGAGCCGTCTACGACGCCCAAGCCACGGTCGAGGCCATCATCGGCTGACCCCGAAGAGTTTTAAGCCGTCGCCTTCGCCAGAGCTTGATCGAGGTCTTCGATGAGGTCGTCGACGTGTTCGAGTCCTATGGCCAGTCGAATTGTCTCGGATCGTATTCCCGCTGCGACTAACTCGCCATCGCTGAGCTGTCGGTGAGTAGTCGAAGCGGGGTGAATGACCAGCGACTTTGCGTCCCCCAAGTTCAAGACACGCTTGAACAACTGCACCGAGTCGAAAAACGCCAGTCCCGCTTGATAGCCACCGACCACGCCGAAGGTAATGATCCCTGGCACTCGTCCCTTCAAGTACTTCTGAACCAAGGGCTGGTACGGATTATCGGGGAATCCCGCGAAGCTCACCCACTCGACGCGGGGGTCACCCAACAAGTAGTCGGCGATCGCTCGCGCGTTGGACTCATGTCGTTCGAGTCGGAGGGCCAGCGTCTCCAGCCCCTGCAGAAGTTGAAAGGCGTTGAAGGGCGACAGCGTGGCCCCGGTGTTGCGCAGTTGGATAGCGCGGGCTCGAACGACGAAGGGGCGGTCGGGAAAATCTCGGGCAAACACAACGTCGTGAAACGCGACTTCCGGCTGGTTGAAAGTCGGAAATCGCTCCGCATTTTCGGCCCACGGGAACGTCCCGCCATCAACGATGGCGCCGCCCAGGGTCGTGCCGTGTCCGCCAACGAATTTCGTCAGAGAGTGAACGACGACATCTGCGCCGTGATGAAGAGGCTTCAGCATGAGGGGGGTGGCCACGGTGTTGTCGACGATGAGCGGAACCCCGGCGCGATGCGCGACGTCCGCCACGGCATCGAGGTCCACCACATTGCCCGCAGGATTGCCAATCGACTCAACGAACACGCAACAGGTGCGCTCGTCGATCAGCGCGCCGATCGACTCGGCCCGGTCGTCTGCGGCGAACCGTGCTTCAATGCCCAGAGTCGACAGCACGTGGGCGAAGTAGGTGTACGTCGCGCCATAGAGCTGCGGGGCGACCACAAAGTTTGACCCCGCGCTCGCAACCGTCAGGATCGCGTAGCTCACCGCAGCCATACCGGAGGCCACCACGAGCGCCGCTTTCCCATCTTCGAGGGCGGCGATGCGCTTCTCTAGTACGTCGTTCGTTGGATTGTTGATGCGGTTGTAGTGAAATCCTGGTGTGGCTAAGTCCATGATGGCGTTGGCGTGCTCGGCGTCAATGAAATCGTTCGCCACGCTCATGTAAATGGGCACCGCCACGGCGCGCGTGCCGTCAGCCTGGTAACCCGCGTGAATGGCAATGGTCTCGTCGTGCATGTCAGTTCTTCCTTGGACTGACGCTACTCAACCAGTTGGCGTAAAAACGCGTGGCCATGGAGCGCCACGGCCAAGGAGCGCGCTCGCCCACCTCGTCGAAGGGATAGTCGTCGATGAGGTGCGGATCTCGCACTCCGTCAATGATCTCGCGCTGAATGCGCTCGAGCGAGGCCCAATCCTCGGACGACACGCAGTGATAAGGGAGGAACGGTAAATCGTCACGTTCGCCGCGCATGTATCGCCCTGCGTCGCGTCGATATTCGCGCAACAAACTCGAGGGATCGTATTCGGGATGACCCTGAACGAGAATCTCTTGATGTCCGTTCTCCTGGCGCGCGGCGACGCCCCAACCGGTGTCTTCCGATCCAATGATGATGTCGTAACCGGCACCCTCAAGAAATTCTTGAGGCACCGAGTTCCATCGTGAGTGGGGAAGCAAGATCTCTGCCTCGACTCCCATCGCCAGCTCGTGGGAGACCTCAACGTCCTGAGTGAAGACGCCGGTGCATTTGGTCGGCAGACGGACGCGCGCGATCCCGTCGAATACCTGGAGAGCGGCGTGGGCCGACAGGCATGACAACAGCATGGACCCGACGTTGGCGCGAGCCCAGGCGAGCAACTCCTTCAGATCCCCCCAGTAGGGCTCGTCGTCAATGTGCATTTCAATCGGGTTTGATCCGGTGACAATCAGCACGTCGGGCGAGTGCAGATAGAGGTCGACCAAGGGAAGGTACTGCTCGGCGATGCGACGAGATGTCTCCTCACCTCGCGGGACACCAACGAGCGTGTAGCGCCGCACCTCAAGAACCCCAGTCCCGGAACCTTGATCGAGCAACCGGAGAAACTGCCTTTCGGTCGCGTCAAACGCTCCGTCGGGCATGTTGTTGACAAACGCACACGTAAGTGTCACTGAATCGGCACTGACTCCCGCGATCAGGGCGTCGTGCTCTGCAACCTGGACCAGGCGAAGCGTCACCCGACGTGACTCAGATTCGCATAGGTGACCTTCACCTCATCGCGGAGGAGCTCATAAACGGCTCGAAGTTCGTCGTAACTCTGAGCGGTCCCCACGACCGCCAGAATGTGATTGCGCGAACCGTCCCTCCAGTCGAGAACGGCACCGGGACCTTGGTGCACGGTGATGCTGTCGACACCGGGATAGTCACTCACCACGTCGACGCCACTGATCGAAGCTACCGTCGCCGACACCGCGGGCGGCTGCAAGAAGAACCGGTAGCCGATGCGTTCGGTGGCGACAGGACCACTCAGCTGGACCAACTCCCCCAGCGCCACTCGAAGCGTGATCTCGACCAATGCCACTCCCGCGGCCCGGCCGATCATCTCGGGCACGCCACCTCCGACGCGCCCGTTCACTTCGATGACGCAAGGGCCCTGCGGCGTGAACTTGATCTCGGTGTGAAGGCAACCCGTCGTGACGCCGAGTGCCACGATTGCCGAGGTCGCGAGGGCCAGCACCGCACCCTGATCATCCCTGGACAAGTCGGCGGGAATGAAGAAACCGGTCTCTCGAAAATTCTCGGCCAGTGGGAATCGTCCCGTCAAGGCCAAGTGGCTAATCACTCCCTGCGCCACAACGCTTTCGACGGAAACGTAATCAGCGAACGGATCATCCGCTCGGGAGATGTCGTCAGCGAGGTATTCCTCAAGAACCATGTCGGGTCGCTGGGATCCCAGGGACTCGAGATACTGTCGCAAGTGCCCGTCGTTGTTGACGAGGAATGTATAGCGGCTCCCTTGGGCTGAGCGGGGCTTTAAGACCGCCGGCCAACCAACCTTGGCCTCGATGGCCGAGAGATCACTCACCGCCTCCTCGCGAGATAGCACGAAGCAGGCGGGCATGGCGAGTCCTGCGTCCCCCAGCACCCGGCGTTGGTCCGCCTTATCGGTCAGGGCGAGAGAGGTTGCGGGCGTATGAAAGGGTAGACCGAGCGTTTCGGCCACCCGGGCGTACGTCGCCATATTTGCGTCCAGGTATGTGACGATCCCGTCCGGTTTATACGGTGGCGACAATTCCTGAAGTATCTGTTGGACGGTCAGACCGGACACATCCACCACCGGCCCGAAACGGTTCAGGAGTTCGGTCATCTCGCGCATCTCTGGCAGGGAGGCGTCGATCATCCAGAGCAACTCACACAGCCCCGCCGCCCCCGCCGTAAGTTGCATGACTGGCACGCAACGCGGACCGTAGCCCACGGCAACGAGCGGTCGTTTGGCGGAGCTCACGTCGTCGACCGATTCCCAAGCCATCAAGCGGATGTTAGCGCCGACCACCTATTTCTCTTTGGGGCGCAGCGATCGCGCGAGGTCTACGCGCTTCGGATTCGACCAGGTGAGAATCCAAGGTGTCCGGCGAATATTCTGTTCCGACCGGAGAATGCCCAGGGGGGAGGTTCGAGAATGAATTTTGCGCCGCGAGCGCTGACTTCCTCGACGAAGCCACTAAAGCAAAGCCATCGCACGGAACCTCGTTGCGACGTGTTGGACAGCAGGGTATTGACAACGTCGCCCGTTTGAATGCCAAGACTAAAGGCCACCGGTGCGTCGCAGTCGTCAAACACGCCTACACAGACGGCGTCATCCAAGGGACCACCAGACTTGCGCAGAGCCATTTTGCGCAGGTCGCCCTCGATATCGTGAACGAGGCCCTTGGCCGTAAATACTTCAGCGATGACGGGCACGATCTCAGAGGACTCGACCGCCCGAACCTTGAATCCGGCGAGTTTGGCCTTGTTGGTTCGCGTCCGGAGATTCTGCTTTGACGTTCCCCGCCAATAGGTATCGAGCGGAGTGGGCAACTCGAGGTATGACAACACCAGGCCCCGAGGTCGCCATGGGCGCCAAGCATCAAACATCCAGCGGGCGTTGGATTTATCGGCTCCGGAGACCGCAACGTGAACGACTGGGATGCTCATGATGTAGCGCCACGCGGCAATTGCCGTCGCCGGATGCGAAAGTGCGGCGGACACGCGCGCCACTATTGTCGCCGAGTCTCGATCTTCCTTGTAATAGAGAGTGCTGAGGAGTTGCTCAATCCTCGCAACGTTCGGCATATCTACCTTCAACTGTGCTTGGGGGTCGCTTCGCTGATGATGACGATCTGAAATAACGCTCTCTCGCGTGCTGAAGCAAATCTCGCACTCATGGTATAGGGATCGCGTGCTGACCCGCTAGGTTCTGCGTGGAATATTCTGTCGGTCTATTCGTCGGTGATTCACTTCGCGTGGCTCCGCGGGCTGCCACTCAACGCCGCCAACCGCGAATTCGAGTGGGAACCTACTCATATGGCGAATTCAATGGAGAATGAGTCCTCCTCGCACCGAATCTGCGTCAATGATGGATCAACATTGAAGCGGTCGACTTCACCCAAATCATCCAGAAACGGCCGATTCACCCAATATTCACCGGATGTTAGCGTTGTGCAGGGCGTTCGGTTGGGGGACACACACCGCTCGCAAGGGCGTGGAGTGCTCGCCTTTGGCGACAGAGATGGAGGACGCGGTCAATGCCACTCGAGATCATCGGTATGGTCGGCACACGCGACGCCTCAGAAATCAAGGGACCCCTGGTTGACGGTCCAGTCGTCGACTGGATGGACGGTCCGGTTATCGAACCCGGTTACCTTACTGCCATCTCCCAGGCCCACGACGATGGGGGATTTGACCGGGTTCTCGTTGGCTACGGTGCCGTCGGCCCGGAGGGCTGGGCTGTGGCGAGTTCGGTGCTGAACTGCACCCAACGTCTAAAGGTCCTCGTTGCCCACCGACCAGGATTCGTTCAGCCGGTCTTACTCGCCCGCATGGCGGCCACTCTGGATCACCTCACCGGCGGTGGACGGATCGCCATCCATTTCATCACCGGCGGCGACGAAGCTGACCAACGCCGCGAAGGAGATTTCGTCCCTCACGATGCCCGCTATCGGCGCACGCGAGAGACGATGGCAATTGCGCGTCGACTGTGGAGCGAGGACACTCCCTTTGACTTCGAAGGGGAGTTTTTTCGATATGAGAGCGCCTTTAGCTCGGTAAAGCCCGTCACCCCGGGAGGAATACCGCTCTATTTCGCCGGCGCGTCGCCTCCGGCCATTGAGGTCGGGGCCGGCGAGGCGGATGTGTACGCGTTCTGGGGGGAACCTCGAGATCAGGTCGCCGCTCGCATGGCGACAATCAACGGCGCTGCCCACAACGTTGGCCGCACGCTGCGCTACAGCATCTCTCTACGGCCCATCATCGCTGACACGGAGCAAGACGCGTGGGACAAGGCCGAGTGGATCGCCGAAGAAACTGCCGCGCGAATCGAGCTGGCCAAAGAGCGGATGGCTGGTAAGAAAGATACCTACAGCGGTCTGGGGGGTCAGCGGAACGCCACATTTTCCGTTGACCGAGAAACCAGTGGCACCACATCAGTTGGTCGCCAACGCCTCATCGACATGTCGGCCGATCAAGACGTCTATGACGAGAGGCTCTGGATGAAGGTGGCCAACCTCACGGGCGCGGCGGGGAACTCCACGGCCCTCGTCGGAACTCCCGACCAGGTCGCCGAGGCGATGCTGCGCTACTGCGACCTCGGGATCACCACGCTGCTGCTGAAGGGTTTTGATCCCCTCGTCGACGCGATCGACTTTGGCGAGCGTCTGATCCCCCGTCTTCGTGACGGCGCATCACGCCGCGATAGTGCAGCTGCCGGGTAACTGGAATGAGAGCGTCTCCATTACTCCGCCGGTGCAAGACGACCATAGGATCCCGCTAATGACGTTGGAGCGTGAGAAGCCGATTCGCGAGGAGAGCCTCTGGTTCGGCGATCCGGAGAAGCCGCTCTTCGGACGGCTAGCGGTGCCGACAGGCGGGACCGCTCGTGGCAGCGTGCTGATATCGCCCCCGATAGGACGTGAACTTCGACTCTCTCGACGCGCGCTGCGCACGCTAGCCCTCCGATTAGCCCTCGACGGTTACGTCTCGTTGCGCTTTGATCACTTTGGTTCGGGTGATTCGAGCGGCACCCTGGACGACGACGAGTTCGATTTCGCCTGGATGGACGGAGTCGTGCAGGGGGTTTCGCTACTGCGCTCGCTGGGTCCGACGTCCGTCTCGGCGGTGGGCATGCGCATGGGCGCGACGATCGTGGGCAAGGCCGCCCTGGAGCATGACCTGGAACTGAGTTCATTCGTCATGTGGGATCCCTGCGAGTCAGGCCGGAGTTACGTGCGTGAACTCGACGCGCTGGGGGCCTTGCAAAACGATGTCCGGGGGGTCGACACGGAGACGTCGAAGATGATGGAATTCCCCGTGAGCGACAAGACAGCTGAGCGACTAAAGACGTTCAGTCTGATGGATGGTGGCCGACCCCTGGCACAACGATGCCTCGTTATCGTCCGTGATGACCGGCCCGTGTCCAAAAAGTTCAGAGAGCGGTGGAACTCTTCAGCGACGACGTGGTCCGCGACGGCGGAACAAGCGACCCTTTTCGAAAATTCCCTGCCCTACGCCGTCCAACCCGAGTCGACGATTGAGGAGATCGAATCGTGGCTGACCACCCCGGGCTCTCCCCCGAGCGCGATCTCGGAACCCTCGCGCGCCCTCGGCACGGCAGTCACCACAACGTCTAGGGCATTTCCCGTGCGGGAGCGCCTGGTGAATTTAGGGCCGAACAATCTATTCGGCATCGTCAGCGAGCCCCTCGATGACGTTCAAGGACCGCTGATCGTTATGGTGAACGGCGTCCACGAAGATCATGTCGGGCCGGCTCGACTGTGGGTTGAACTGTCCAGGCGCTGGGCTGCTTCGGGCTTGCGCTGCGTCCGATTCGACCTGCGAGAGTTGGGTGAGAGTCCCTGGATGCCGGGGATGGTCGATCGCCCCGTGTTCGACAAAACTCGCTCTCAAGACGTCGCCGACGCGGTGCGAGCCCTGGGTCCCAGTCCTGCGGACTCGGTGCTGATTGGATATTGCTCGGGAGCGCAACTCGCACTAGAGGTCGCATTGGAACTCGATTCACGGGGGGCGTGCGCAATCAGTCCTGAGGTGGTCGCGTCGGTCTTTCGCAGTGTCGACCGCGTGAAGTACTCGCGTCGCGGGTTCATCCGCGCACTGGTGTGGCGCGTCGAGAGCTTCTTGAAGCGCCATCGCTGGGAGGGCAGGGTGAGCCGACGATTCTCGCACCTCGTTCGCTCGCTGGCCTACCCGCCGCGGTACGGAATGGCGCTCGTCAAACGGCACTCAGAAGTCTTGCTACTGCTCGGTCCCGAAGACTTACCCCGCTTTCCTGGCATTCCCATTCTGCGCCGTCGACTCGAGTCGACAAAGCACCAACGTGTCGAAATTATCTCCGGAATGGACCACAACCTTTTGGGCACGCAGGGCCGGGATCGGGCGGTGGCTGCGTTGAATCAATACCTGATGGAGACCTTTGTGACGAAAGCGCCGCCCTCTGGGGCAAACCCCAACTCGACGGAGAGGTCATCTCGTTGAGCTCGTCAGTGAACGACGACATCTACGACGTGATGTTCACCGTACTCATCGGCACTTTCAATGGTTCACGGACACTAGGCCTCGCCCTGGACGCCATCGAAGAACAGGTCACTGAGTACACCTACGAGGTCCTCGTGGTCAACGACGGATCCACCGATTCGACCGCAGAGGTTGCCCTGCACCCGGGAGTTCGACTGATCAATCTCGAAGTCAATCAAGGCCACGGTCATGCGCTCAACGTGGGTCTCGCCAACGCCAAGGGTCAGTTCGTTGCGATGATGGACGACGACTGTGTACCTCCGCCGGAGTGGCTACAACTACTGGGACTCGCGTGGAACAAGGTGGGCACCGAGGTGACCATGATCGGTGGTCTCGTGGAGCCCTTCGAGACGGACACGTTCAATCGGCGCTACGTGGAGTTCCGCCGACCTCTCAGGCATCAGGAAGCCGTGATCGATGAGACGGCTGGTTTCTGGGCTCGACTCCTTCATCAATTTTCGCCGCCCCGGGTCCAGCTAGACCCTCGAGCCGTGTTCTTCACCGTCGGAGCCAATATGTCCGTGCGTGCGGACGCCGCACGTCAAGCAGGCGGCTTCTCAGAGATCCGAGGGGCCGGTGAGGAAGAGTCCTTGGCTCGCCCGCTACGCGCGCGATTCGGGCCCGACACCGTCCAACTGTTCCCGAACATCGTTATGCGTCACAATTTTCACCCCTCTCTGCGGGATACCATGCGACGCTCGCGCAACTACGGTCGCGCCAACGGATCAGACTGGATCAAGAATCACGACATCCCGTCTATCTCTCCGCTCCTACCGTGCGCCACGCTCGTTGCCGCGTTGATCGCAGTCGTGAGCCCGGTCTCGTCGCTAGTAGTTCTCGCCCTCTCGCCCTACGTTCTTTATCGTCGGTGGTACGGATGGCTCAAGGCCCGCGGATATCGCGAGTCGATCGTGTATCCCTATATTCAGGCGTCCGAGGACATCGCGAGCAACGTGGGATTCGTCCAGGGTGCCTGGCTCCAGATTCGGTCTCGCCAAAAATAGGACGTCGCTTTAGTGGCGCGGCGCCTTAACTTTGCTCTCGAACAGATCGAAACTCCCGGCGGATGGCTTGCTCGTCCATTCCCTGATAGCTCTTCGTCGAGTGAATGATTGACTTCCCACGTTCCATTAACTCCTTCGGAGACGCTGGCAAACCGACCCAATTGACTCCCATGGGCAAGTCATCGAAGGCGTCACCGAACTCCCCTAACTGGTATCCGATCGATAGCAGACACAGCCCGAAGATGTAGTCCTCGTGCAGTCCGGTGTCGGCGAGATCATCGCGGCCGAGGAGACCGGAATCGCGGAGAGCCTGTACGGCTTCGAATCGGTACACCGCGGCGCCACCCATAATGGCTTCACCCCATCTGTAACCGTGTCGTCGAGCACGACCTAGAAGTCGCGCGACCGTTACAGCTCGCTGCGGTCGTGTCACCGCGCGCGTGACGAGGAATTTTAGAATTTGTCTTTTGGCCCAACTCCGATCCCGGGTTCCCTGGCGGTCATAACCAATTCGAAATGAACCCAGCGACCCCAATCGCCGGCTCGACTGAAAAAGCTCTTCGGCCTTTCTCTCAAAGTCCGATCCCGCGACTAGTCCGTCGGTGTCAAGGCGAACCAGAATGCGAAACGGCTGGGCCAGGGCTTCGTCGAAACCACGACAGAGGTTGAGGTAGAGATTGCCAAAGAGCCCGTGTACCTGAGTTTCAAGACTCGTCAGCATGAAACGGGTAGAGAGTTCGAGGCCCAGGCCCTTTTGAGAGTCGTCGATGATGATGATCCGCGCCTGTGGCGCGAAGTAGACGATGCTGTCAAGAGTGTCTTCGACAAAGTCCACCCGACAGTTCGGGCCCACCGGTATCACGAAGACGGTGTCTCTACCTACTTCGTGGCGTGGGCTGAGTTCCAACTCTGACTCTCTAGTGATAGACGTTCAATATAAGCCGTCCAGTGAACCGCGGAGTCTGTCCTAGGACCCAAACCACTTTCGAAACGCGAGGAGGGACTTCGGAGTATTGGTCGTGAGGGGCAGATTCTTACCGAGTCCGCCGGCGTCGAAATAGGTCTCGAAGGCGTAATTGCTCTTGTCCACCATCGCCCCGATGCCGTTGATGTACGCGGGGTCATCACCGGCAGGAACGGACGATAGCCCCCACTCGGGGAGGCTCATGGGTTTCCCCTGAGCCCGTGCAAATGTCTCGAAATACTTCAGACCCAGCTGTTCGTCGAAGAGCTGTTTGAACGTGACTCGTGTGTTGGGAGTTTCGCAGGCCACGTCATACAGGTCGAGACCTACAATGTCGACGTAAGCGTTTCCGGGATAGAAGTTCGCGTAGGGATAGTCGCCCTTGCAGGCATTGACATTCCAATCGATTAAGAAATGCTCGCCCGGCGTCTGGCGCAACGCCGTGACTTCATTGGCGAAACACATTGACCATAACTTCTGCTCGATGTTGGTCGTCCCCATGAAGTCGGCTTCCCACACGCCATTCATCTCGGCACCAAGTCGCAGCACCGAGTTCTGAAGGCCTGCTGCCACCAGACTCGCGCCGAGCGCGCTGGCGTGAGCGTTGAAGGCTCCCGACGCGCACGACTCCTCCCAGCTCAAGGGATCGTTCACGTTTTCGAGACTGTCAGGAATTAAGTCCACTTCCAACACGAGTTGCCGACTCTCAGGCGCTTGTGCCACCCACGGGGCGTATCCGTACGTTGGATCTTCCACCCACGGACTCTGCCAGGCAGTCCAATTTGGTGCGCCGCTCAAAAATGTCGAGAGACACGTCACCGAACTGTGCGTCTCGCTATCAAAACTGGCGACCAGAGACTGAAGATACGCAAGGCCGTATTTGCCCGGGGCCGCGTGGGGAGTGAGGCACTCGCTGCGCGAAGGGCCGGCCGCGATGAGTCCCCCGGACTTTCGAGCCACCGGCCCTTCGGAGGAAGTTCGCTGGGCGATTGAGGTTGTGGCGGACGCTGGGATCGAGGATCCAGACAGGGAGGTGGCCGTCGCCACGAATGATGCAACCCCGATGACCGCTAATGCGACGGCCACCACGCGGGTCCTTGGAATCCACATGTTTCTCATCTAGTCGTCGCCTGTCTGGGCCTTAGTGTCTTACTCGGTGAAGTCGACGCGTTTCGGATCACTTTATCGAGATCGATCATTTTGGCGGGTCCCCAAAATCACCGCGAAATAACGAGTTTACAACTGACCTGCTCGGGAAGCCGTCGCCCACGCGATTCTCAGCATTCTCGGAGCAAGCACGCCCCAAGGTCGGGAGGGCACGAAATCTCGCCTTTCGCGAAACAGACCATTCATCCACAATTCACAGAAAGTGACGACAAATTTGAACTCGGATGGGGAATGATGTCCGTGTGTTCCGGTCTCCCGGAGTCGCTCTCAGCAAGGCTGAGGTGGTTCGCCCCAAATAGCCCTTGCGGTAGGGCCACGTCCTTGATTGGTCTATCTAGGGCTTCTTTTTCTTCTTTTTCTTTTTCTTTTTCGGTACAGACGCTTTCTGATCACCAGAGTCGTCGCGTGTTGGCGATGACGTAGGTACTTCGCTCAGAACGTCAACCATCTCTGCCGATTTATCGCTGACGCCGTCCCCAGTGATCGCGGATATCGGAGCCTCATTCACGTGCGCAGAGTCACTATGACCGGTCCCTTGCGTGACGAAGTGATCCATCGGCGGCTCGTCGACTATTAGCGCAGATCTCTTCTCGTCCGCTGATTCGATCCCCTGATCAGATCCCTTCTCGCTCACCCGGGACAGAAAGTTCCGCGCTTGCACGATGCACGTCGCGCCGTACAACGTGAGCACTTCATCCATGGAGGCACCGAGGAATTCAGCGATCGCGGGAAACACCTCAACGGACGGGCGTTGGGCATCCTGCTCGTACGAACTGTAGGTCGTGCGACTCATACCGATGCGCTGCGCAGCTTGACCCTTCTCCATACCCAGTTCGGTACGTTTCGCCGCGAGAGCTTCGCCAATCGTTTTGGCATCCATGCGCCGCCTCCCCGTGTCGCACACGAACACCACATCGCGCTCGTCACCCGCGATTGTAGAGCGCCAGCGCGCGTCGGCTTCAACCCGGCGAGAGGACTACCCGCTGATGCGCTGACGCGCGCTCCATGCGTCGGAGACGATTGTGCGTAAGTCCGAGTGCTCGGCGCGCCAGCCCAGAAGGTTCTGGGCTCGGCGAGCATCAGCGACGGCGACCGCCGGATCACCAGTTCGCCGCGGAGCGTCGACGATTGGAATATCCGCCCCGGTTACCTCGCGCACCATATCGAGAACCTGGCGGTTGGAATGTCCCGTACCAGTTCCCAGATTCAGCACTAGTTCGCGATAACTCCCGAGCGCCTCGACCGCCAGGATGTGAGCATTGGCGAGGTCGAGAACATGGATGTAGTCGCGAACGCACGTGCCATCCGGCGTTGCGTAATCATCGCCGTACAGGTCGAGATGATCTCGTCGGCCCAGGGCGACGTCGAGGGCAAGAGGTATGAGGTGAATCTCGGGATCGTGCTGTTCCGGATGCGCCGCAGTTCCCCCCGCGGCGTTGAAGTAGCGCAGGGACGCCGCACGCAGTCGGTTGGCTTGGACGAGCCAACGGAGTCCCGTCTCAACAATGCGCTTGGACTCGCCGTACGGACTCTCGGGAGAAAGCGATCGGTCCTCGTCAATCGGCATCTCCGCTTGGTTGCCGTAGACCGCCGCTGATGAGGAAAACACGAAACGTTCCACTCCACTGCGAACGAGAGTTTGAATCAAGGTGAACGTGGCGCCAACGTTGGACGCGAAAAACTCCTCGGGATGGACAACGGAAAGAGCCGGTTCGATGCGGCCAGCAAAGTGCAGACATGCGTCGAACGCTCCCAACTCCCGCACCAACGACTCGTCACCGCAGTCCCCCAGCACGAAGTGAGCTCCGCTCGGCACGTTCTCGCGCGGTCCCCTCGAAAGGTCGTCAAGGGCTACCACGGCATGGCCTCGGTCCAGCAATAGCTCCGCCGTTGTGGATCCAATGAATCCGGCCGCACCGGTTACGAGCACTCTCATACCGCTCTCATCCTCCTCGTCAGTGGCCGATTCGACGTCTCGGCGCGCCCAGGAGTCCGCCGTTGCCCGAACATCCGGTTTTCTTCGCGGTCGCGTCCGGCTCTTAAAGCGTGCCACAACTCCCGACCCGCGATATTCGACCGGGTGTCGCCCACTCATTCTCTAGAATTACCAGGGAACTCACGAGTTCGCCGATAGTCGGCACGACAGTTCCTCCGAAAAACGAGGCGCCAGGGAAATGATGGGGCATGGGAAGTAGAGCGAGTGAACCCGTGAAACCTGACATCGAACTCGCTGGAGCTCTCGCAGGTGGTCAATTTTTCCTGGTGTATCAACCGACCATCGATCTTGAAACCAACGGCTTCGCCGGGGTCGAAGCACTCCTTCGCTGGCGCCATCCCGCCAAAGGCGTACTCGGCCCCGACTCGTTCATCGACGACCTCGAAGAGACGGGCGAGATCGTATCCGTCGGGCGATGGGCGCTCGACACCGCCTCTCTGGACGGGGCATCGTGGCACGACAAGGGTTACCGCTTCAACGTGTCAGTCAACATTTCACCCCGACAGTTCTCGCACGACGGATTCTTTGACGACGTCGCTGGCGCACTTAGCGAAAGTCGATTCGACCCGTCACTATTCGTGTTGGAGTTTGGACTCCACATTCTGAGTGACGATCCAGACGCGTCGAAGAAGCGACTCGCCGCACTTCGAGAGCTCGGTGTGCGCATTGCCGTTGACGATTTCGAACCGGGTCAGAGCGCGCTCCATGTCGTTCAGGAATTTGCGGTCGATATCGTGAAACTCGATCGTGACTTCACGGCCTCGCTGGCAACGACAAGCGGCGACGCATCTCTCGTGCACTCCCTCGTACAACTCAGCGAGTCTCGTCACATTCAAGTCATCGCAGCAGGAATAGAAGACTCCGATCAACGCGCAACCCTGCAGAACGAACGAGTTCAGGTGGGACAGGGTTACCTCTTCTCGCACCCGTACGAAGCGGCCGAGATCGATACGTACTTAGAGGACTTCTCCATCTTCTCTGGGAAGCCGCTGTAAGTCCGCGGATGAGCGCTCGAGCGTAAGTCGATGGCGCACCCCACGGACGACATCGAATCCTTCGACCTTCCTCGCCCCACGACGGTCGAAGCACAGGCTCGCGCTGCAACCCGCACCGCGCAGCGAATCGCAAGCCAACTCCATCAACTCATCGCCGCGTCCCTCACCGTTACCAGCTTGCGCAGCGAGCGCGAGATCGTAGAGAGTCTCGCGGGGAGCGCTCGACGCGTTTTTGACGCTGATGACGCGGTTCTCTTTCTTGAAGGTGCCGACGCGCCGTTGGTCGGCGTAGCACAGCGCTCGCGGCTCACCGCGACGTACGAAGCGGGCGAACAGGTCGACATGAAGATTCCGGCTCTGCGACAGGGGACGAGTGCGACGTGGGCTGAGGACGACTGGATCGTGGCGCCGATTACTGCGGGACAGGGAGTGGCGCGAGGTATCCTCGCCGTTCGCAGAGACAAGGCAGACTTCCATAGCGAGGACCGAGAAGTCCTGACTCTCCTCGCCCAGATGGCCGCCACCTCGCTCAGCGCTGCGGAACTGAGCCGTGCGATCGAGAGCAGCGAGAACCGTCTGCGAACCTTGGTCGATACGGCACCCGCCGGCATCGTTGAAGTTGACTTAGAGGGTGGCGTGCTGTGGTGGAACCGAGCCGCGCGCGACATCTTCGATTGGCCCCCCTACGACGACGCGGTGCGCTCCACGCCGGCATTTCCGGCGTCAGCTTCCGAGGGACTTCTAGCCCTGTGGAGCCAGGTTCGAAAACAGACGAGTCCGGCCAATCGAGATCTGGTCGAAGTGGAGATACGAGAACGCCGGCGAACCCTCACGGCGTCGGCTGTCCTCCTTCAAACCCCGAATGGATGGCCCAGCATCTTGATGTTGATCGACGACGTCACCGATCATCGCCAGTTGAAAGCTGAGGTAAGCCACGCCCAGCAGATGGAAATTCGTGGACGCGTCGCCTCGAGCGTGGCTCACGATTTCAACAACCTTCTCACTTTGATCTCGGGCTACGCGGAGATCCTCTCCTCTGAACTCAGTGATGATGTCGATTCCTTGGCGATGGTGAAAGATATCCAGTTCACCGCGTCGCGAGCGTCGATTCTGACCGCACAACTTCAAACGATCGGCCGATCGACCTCGCTCGAACCGACGATCTTTGAGCCGGTCACAATGTTGCAGAACAACGCCAATGTGATTGAACGAATCGTGGGCGATACCGTCAGGTTGAACTGGTCACTGCAGCATGACGCCGGCGCAGTACTTGTCGACGCGGGACAGTTCGAGCAGATGGTTCTCAATCTCGCCATCAACGCGCGCGACGCGATGCCCGACGGTGGAGAGCTGCGCATCAGCGTGGGGATAGCCGAAGTCAACGCCCAGCAGGCGTCGGCCCTCCACGTCGAACCCGGCCTGTTTGTCGAGGTGCAGGTCGCCGACTCGGGTGTTGGCATGGACGCTGAGACGGTGTCACGGTGTTTTGACACATTCTTTACGACCAAGGGTCCGTACAAAGGAACGGGCATGGGCCTCGCCGCAGCGCGCCGACTCGTCGAAGAAAGTGACGGCGCGATCACGGTCCGTAGCGAGCCTGGCGTGGGCACCGATTTCCAGATCCTCTTGCCGCTGGCAGAAGCGGCGGCGCACCAACCGGAGTCGTCCAGTCCTGTACCAGTAGAGACCGGTAGTGCGACAGTTCTAGTCGCCGAAGATGACGAGGCTCTTCGCCGTCTCATGGTCCAAGTCCTACGACGACACGGGTACGAGGTCACCACCGCTGTCTCCGGGGAGGCTGCCCTTGACCTCGCCCGATCCCTCGATGGTCATCTCGACCTGTTGATAAGCGACGTCGTCATGGGAAGTCTCTCTGGCCCCGACCTGGCCAGTGCGTTGCAAGTCGAACTCCCAGCGCTGAAGATCTTGTTGACCTCAGGCACGGCGGACAAGTCCGTAACATCGCACCTCTCTGAAGGTTCCAGCGCGTTCCTCGCTAAACCATTTCGGCCCACTCAGTTCATCGATGCCGTGCGAGAGTTGCTCGCCCGCTAACAAACTCCCATTGGAGCCGGTCCCCGACCGCCTTGAGCTGAGCAACCGTATGGTGATTCAGTGCTCCTGAGCCCGACCGTGGCGGGGAGCTGGAAGAGAAAGGAAGCTCTGTGCACCCAGGAGGCCACGCGTTTTTGATACTCGCCCACGCGGACGAAGCGATGTTGCGTCGTTTGGTGACGCGGCTGGCCCCGCTGGGTCCCGTCTACGTTCACCTGGACGCAAAGACCGACGTCGCTGGATGGGGTGTCGGAACCATGGCGTGTCAGTTCATCGAGCCTCGCGTTGCGGTGTATTGGGGAGACTGGTCGATGGTCGAAGCGACCACCTCACTTCTCGAGTCCGCGCTCACGAATGATCTGAATCAGAGATTTACGTTCATCACCGGCTCGCACTTTCCTATCATCTCGAACGACGATATGGACCAACGATCAACGGGGGACGCCAACTTCATCGCGTCACGGCGTGCTCCGAACATGCCCGACGGCTCGCGGCCCGAAATCGACTACGAGCGAAGGTTCTATCGAACCAAGCGAGCCAACGGACCGTGGTCCAAACTGAAGAACGGAGCCATGAACCGAATCTTGTACTACCGCCGCCCCCTCAACTGGCGCGATGTTTCTCCTGATACGGGCATGCGCGCCGGCGAGAGTTACTGGTCGATCAATCGGTCATTTGCGCAATTCTGCGTCGATCAGATTCGATCATCGGACAAACTCATCGAGTACTTCCAGAGGATCGTGTGCAGCGACGAAAAGGTGTTCGCGACGCTCTACGGTGAGTTTGCGGGCGAATACACGGGAGAGGGCACGACGTATTCCAAGTGGGCCGGCGGAGCCAACCCCATTTCTCTCACGCGAGACGACATCACTTCTGCTCGAACCGTCAAAGAATTTTGGTTTGCGAGGAAATTTTCGAGCGCCCAGTCGGAGTTTCTCGATTGGATCGAGAGTACGTAGACGCGCGCCGCGCGACACCTATGTACCGGTGTTTACTCTCTGACTGACCCGTTCGCTCGATGCTCCAGCTCAGGGCCACGGCTGTTTTGGGTACCAGTTGCGCAACTGTTGGGGCGATACGGTTTTATAGATGTCGACCATTGAGACCGCGTTCAATCCCTTCGACACGACCTTCATGACGGTGCCTGGTTCGGTGTTGGCGGATGCTCGAGCAGAGTCGCCCGTCTTTTTCAGTCCCTTCTTCAACGCGTGGGTGGTCACGCGATATGACGACGTTGCGGCGATTCTGCGTGAACCAGACCGATTTGTCTCCAAAGAAGTTCTCTCGATCGTCGAACTTACTCAGCCCGGAGATCATTGAACTCTTCGGCGACGAGATTCCCATGGAGGGAACGCTCACCGGTGTGGACGAGCCCGACCACGCCCGCTTGAGGAAGGTTCTCCAACCGGGCCTCAACCCTGAGGCCGTGGCGGCCTACGAGCCGATGATTCGCGCGCGTTGCGACATCCTGCTCGACAATATGATGCGTAACCGCCATGGCGACCTCGTAACGCAGTTCGCCTACCCTCTACCCCTGCACGTGATCTCTGAGATCATCGGCATGCCGCGCGACCTCACGATGTATCTCCGCCAGGTGGTCGAAGACTGGGCCGCCCTGTCGACCGCGCAACTCTTCGGGGTGTCCCTCGAGGAGCAGTTCGTTCTCGCCAACCGAATTCTCGATGCGCACCGACTCTGTGCACGTCTGATCGAACAGCGCTACAAGAATCCACGCGGCGATCTCATCTCGCTCGTGGCGAAGGGCCGTGACACCCAGGACCTCTCACCGCGAGAGATGCTCTCGCTGGTACCGGGACTGTTCCTCGCGGGACACGAGCCCTCGGCCAACATCATCACGTCGATGTTCTGGCACCTGCTGTCCGTCCCGAGCCGCTACGAGTCCCTCCTCGCCGACCCCGATCTTGGGCCCAAGTTTCTCGAAGAGACGCTACGACTTGAGGCCCCGGTGTTCGGAATGTGGCGTATCGCGTCGGAGGATTCCGTCGTCGGCGGTCAGCCCATCAGCGCTGGTCAACGCCTCTTTCTCACGTACCTGTCGGCAAATCGCGACGCCTCGCACTACTCCGAAGCCGATGAGTTCACCCTCACGCACGAGCGATCGGCGCCCCACCTCGCCTTCGGTCGCGGCATCCACAGTTGCATCGGCGCACCGCTCGCGCGACTCGAAGGCAAGGTCGTTCTTGACGTCGTCACCGAACGAATGCCCACCTTGAAGTTGATCGACGGATTCTCGCCGACCTACCAGCCGCACCCGTTCTTGCGAGGCATGGCGTCGTTACCCGTCACTTGGTAATACTTCGGACAGAGAGACTTAGTTGAGCTGCGGCTCGAAGCGATAGCCCACTCCACGGACCGTTTTGATCCACTTGGGGTGATCGGGGTCAGTCTCGATCTTGGCTCGAAGACGACGAATGTGCTCGGTTACCGTCGCCTCGTTCTGCCACTCACTCGAAGAAGCCCAGACGTGCTCGAGGAGCTGGGAGCGGGTGTAGACCTGACGAGGCGTAGTGGCGATGAAGTTCAACAGCGAGAACTCCTTGGAGGTGAGGTCCAGTAACTGTCCGGCCAAACGAACCTCGTGGGTGTTCTCGTTGATCTGTAAATCTCCGAAACTTATGTCCGGTCGCTCAATGGCGTGCTGGGCAGTATTCACGCCCGAACGTCGCAAGATGGTCTCGATGCGCGCAGACACCTCGCCCAATGAGAAGGGCTTGACGATGTAGTCGTCCGCTCCCAGCTTGAGGCCGGCGATTCGCTCGGTCTCGAGTCCGCGGCCCGTCAAGAAGACCACCGGAACGTCGCTGATGGAGCGGAGATCGCGCAGGATTTCGCGCCCGTCTTCGGCACCGAGAACGATGTCCAGCAGGACGAGTTCGGGCTCCATCGCGGATGCCGCGGACAGGGCCGCCACGCCGGTCGTGGCCACCGTGACCTGATATCCCTCGTTGGACAGATATTTCTCCAACATCTTGGTCATTTCCTGGTCGTCGTCGACTACAAGGATCTTGGTCATCGATCGTCCTTCGCGGCACGCCGGAACCGGCCAGTCATACGAGGACTACGGGCTCCCATGAGGGCCATTCTAGGAAGTTCACCCACCCCAATTGCTCTTCCCGATGAGTTTTCTTGCGTGCGTGAACCTATTCGGCAGATTCCTTCGACAGGAACCGGTTGAGGGAGTCGAGCGTCGCCATCGCCGAGGACGTCACGTCGCTCTCGGCCTGAGCAATCCCGAACATGTCTGCTCCCTCGGCGAAGGGGCGCATCGTGACGATGACCGGCCAACCGCGCACCGTGGCCACGCTCACGACCGTAAGGAGATAAAAGGGCAGGCTAAAACCGATGTCGCGCAGGGCGGCCAGGGTCGCCTCGGCCCCGCCAAAGAGCTGCCCGCTGCCCGCTCGTCCGGCACCCGTCTTGCCCTGGAACGACAGCTCGACTTCGCACTGACCGTTCTCCGCGTGAAACTCGGCACGTACGAGAACGACCCGGGATGCCTCCGCCGCCCGCGGCACCATCGCGCGACTCGCGTCTTCGACAATGACCGAGGCGTCGGTGTAGTACAGGTTGACGATCTGGGTGGCCATCACGCGCAGGGCGCTCGGGTCCTGGCCATGGGTGATGAGCGTCACGGCGTCGACGTCGCCGTTCTCGCGGTGACGAATCTCGACGTTCATAACCCCGGACAGGCTGCGCAGTTCGAGCTCGAAATCTTCTTCGGTGGGCGACATCATCGGTGGTTCGTACCCTTCTTCTCGTACAGTCGAGCATCCGCAATACGGAACAACTCCGCGGGATCGGTGGAGTCGCGCGGTGATGCCGCCACGCCGATCGTGAATCCCACTAGCTCGCGTGCCGAGCCCAAGTGGCTGCGCAGTCGATCGGTGAAGCCCGAGGACTCGTGGCTCTCCGCGTTGGCCAGAATCACGGCGAACTCATCGCCCCCGATGCGCGCGGCCACGTCGCCGCTACGGATCGAGCGACGCAGTGCCAGGCCGAACTGGCGCAAGAGGTCGTCGCCGATGGCGTGACCGAGGGAGTCGTTGACCTGCTTGAACCCGTTGAGGTCTGCCAGGACCAGGGTGAACGCCCAGCCATAGCGTGACGAGCGCACACAGGACTGCGCGAGAGCACTGTCAAAGGTGCGGCGATTGGCGATGTTGGTGAGCGCGTCGTGGGCGGCGCTGAAGCGCGCGAGGTGCAACGAGAGCGAGAGCTGGCACGCCGTGCGCACGGCGTCCTTTTCCGCGGTTGGTACGACGTCGGGGTCGCAGTACACGCCGGGTGTCGAACCGAGACGCGAGGCGAGATCAACGCTGATGGCCTGACCCCCGGCGCGGAACATCTGAGAACCGAATGACTCGTGGTTCAAGATGACCACGGCGTCGTTGAGCGCGTAGCGCTTCATGAGGACATCAAGCACCGAATAAATGAAACCAATACCAAGCTCTGAAACCGATAGCTCGTCGAGCATGGTCTGAAACAGCCAGGGCTCGTACTGGAGCTGTTCAGCTCCGGTCGCGTCGTCAGACGCTCCGTCAACAAGAGGGGTCAAAATGTTGTACTCGCTAGTCCTAGGGTGAGGCTGTCAGGGCGCAGCAGGGATTCGGGGACCCTACCGGCAGATAGTAAGTCGTGGAGGTTCTCGGGCGCCACCGGACGAGAGATCAGGTAACCCTGGCCCTGGTGACAGCCCAGTCGCAGGAGCTCCTCGATAATCTCGGGCTCCTCGATGCCCTCAGCCGTCACGCCCAGATGCAGGACCTCGCTCAGGCGAATGATCGACTCGACGATGGCGCGGTCGTAGGCATCGGTGGTGATGCCCATGACGAAACTCATGTCCAACTTGAGCAGGTCGACAGGTAGGTTCTTCAACTCGGTCATCGAGGAGAACCCAGTGCCGAAGTCGTCAATGGCGACCTCGACGCCGATCTCTTGGAAGCCACGCAAGATGGCCGCAGTCTTCTCCGGCTCGTCGACCACCGCGTATTCGGTGATTTCAATGCAAAGCCGCTCGCCGGGTATGCCATTGGCGGAGAGGCACCCTTCGACGAAGTCAACGAGGTCGGTCGCCGCGAACTCGGCGGGCGACATGTTGACGCGCACCACCAGCGGAAGCTCGGGGTACAACACACGCCACTCAGCCAGCTGCCGGCACGCCTCGGCAAAGACCCAGCGACCGATCGTGAGTACGAGACCGGTCTCTTCGGCAACGGTAATGAACTCGGCGGCGTTCAACATGCCCTTGGTCGGGTGGTTCCAGCGCAGGAGCGCCTCCACCGACAGCAGTCGTCCGTCGCGAAGGTCGACTTCGGGCTGGTAGTGGAGGCGCAACTCGCCCTTTTCCAAAGCATCGCGCAAGGCGAGCTCCATCGCCGATCGATCGGCGAGGTCCGCGCGCATCTTCTCATCGAGCAACATGGCCTTGTTGCGTCCACTGGCCTTGGCTACGTACATGGCCCCATCAGCCTGGGCGAGCAAGTCGGAGTCGCTCTCCAGCGCGTGCGACGAGGCGATGGCGATGCCGATGCTCGCAGTGTGCGAGACCAGCTGCCCGCCCAAGTCGACGGGAGCAGCCACGATTTCGAGAATCCGATACGCGCTCGCCAGTACTTCCATCTCGCTTGTCGCCTCGTCGAGCAACACGACGAACTCGTCGCCACCGAGTCGCGCGCAGTAGTCGTTCACTCGAATGCTCGTTCGAATGCGGTCCGCGATCGTAACAAGAAGTCGGTCACCGTTGGCGTGCCCAAGGAAGTCGTTCATGACTTTGAATCGGTCGAGGTCCACGATCAGAACGGCCGTGTCGCGATGAGCATTGCGACGCAGTTTCAACTCTCGCAACAGCGCGCGGCGATTCGGCAGATCGGTGAGGTCGTCGTGCAGGGCGATGTAGGCAGTGCGCTCTTCAGCATCGATACGCGCCTGAAGTTGCACGAGCATCGAGGCGACGGCTTGCAGGGCGTTGACCTCCGACGCCTTCCAGGCGCGCAACTCGAAGTGAATGAATCCGAGCACGCCCCAGGTCGAATCCCCGAGCAGGAGGGGCACCGCGGCACCCATCACGACGGAGTCGCCGGTGCCGCCTTCTTCGATGCGATCCATGTATTCGTCGGTGACGTCATCGATCCCGGCCAAATAGGGCTCACGAAGGTCCTTCGTGGCCATAAAGAGTGGGTCGGAGTCGAAGCGCACCTCCGCTAGTGGATCGACGCCCGACGAAGTCGTTGCGCGGCGGCCACTCGGCCTCGAGAATGCTCAGGCCTCGGACGTGGTCGTTGCGGCGCAGGAACGCCACATCGGAGTCCAGGAACTCGGCCAGCACGCGTGTGGTCCAGGTGAGCGCTTCCGCTCTCGTCGAGGCCGTCGCCGACATGAGTCGCTCGGCCACCTGACTCACCAGTTCATCCAGGCTGCGCTGGTGCAGGAGGGTCTCTTCGCGCGAGGACTGCGAGGCGACTTTGGAGAACAGACCACCGAAGGCCTTGACGATGGAGCACTCTCGCTGGCTCCAGACTCGTCCGTGGCGGGCTACAAGCAGCGCACCCACGATCTGACCACTCACCAGTTCGATGGGTTCGACCAGGATGCCCCACTCGATGTCCTCGATGGTCCACGTGAACGAACCGAACTGTTCCTTGCCGGCGAGTTGGAGCTGGACGCGCTCTCGAATGAGTTCAAAGGCGTCTTTGGCCTCAACGCCCACGATGGGTTCGACTTGAAAGCCCGGCACGGGACGGTTCGACGCGGTGAGAACGGCCACGATTTCGGCCCGGGGCGTCACGTGGTGGAGAGTCTCCACGACGAGTCTCGCCTCGTCTCCCACCTTCAATGGGTCTGAATGCGTGAGATCACTCACGTCCGAACCACATCTTTCGCTCAGGCCCTTGGAATTCCAACGTTAGCAGGACTTGCCTGTCTAGGAAAGGGGCTCTGATCAGTGACTTTATAACTCTTTTATCCACGGTGTGCACAAAATCTCACATTTTGTATGAATTTGCTGAGCCGTTGAGGACCGACACGTTCCCGTTGGTGCCGGGATCGGCTTTGCCGTTCGAGCCGTGGTCACTGCTGGAACCCGCGCTGCGGGGCAGTTGCGGGTTACGACGCAGCACCTGGCTGAGCGGACGGCGAATGCTGTGCACACTGGGAGGCGGCGCATGAAAGACCCGCAGCACCATGGCCATGGTCTCTCCGTCATCCAGGTCCCACGCCGCGCGGAAGCGCTGGAGAAGGTCGTACATCTCATCGAGGTAGCGCTCGCCTCCGAGGCCCAGCAGATCCTCCGTCGAGGTCGCGTAGAGGAAGAGCGGCGAGACGGGCTGGGCGGCCAGACCTTCGGACTCCACACTGAGCCAGAATCTCTCGATCGCAGCACCCCCGCGCACGTACCAGCGCGGATCGGCTTTCGGCACCGTGATGAGGGCTAACGCCGACGATGAAGTGACCAGCATCTGTGTGCGCAGACCGAGAGCCTGTCCCCCGCGCCAGTCGCTGAGTTCAGCCATTACGTCGGGGCGAGTGAGTAGTCCCATCGCTCCCATCGTGGCGGGGTCCATCTCGAGCGTGCGCACGTCCATACCCTCGTCCAGAGAGTCACGTCCGGGCCATCGCAACTCGGAGAGCATCTCTTCGTGGATCTGAGGAATGAGAAAACGCAGACGATCGGACTGCGCGAGCAGTTTGGCCAGCGTCTCGATCTGATCCCGGTCGCTGGAAAAGCGCAGCCGCGCACCCTCCCGCTCGACGCTGCGCGCGAACTGAGCACTCGTCGCCTCGTCAATTGGCGCTGGGCGCCCGAAGCGGCGATTCGCCGAGCGCGAGATCACGGATCCGCGAAGTCGCGCGATCGACGCGTCAACCTGCGTGCCCAGTTGCAATGTCGCCACGTGCTCAGAGTTAGTGCCTTCGGGAAACAGTTCAACAGACCCGAGCCTTTTGATCGAGGCCGCAGCGACCCGCGCGTTAAAGAGCGAGGCACCCAGCGCGATGTAACTTCCCCGAAGGCGAACGTCCATCGATGAGGTGCTGCGCTCGGGCTCCACGTAGAAGCGAATCTGATCGTGATCGGCCTCGAAACGCCAGGGCTGGGCGTTGCCACCCGAGGGAGCACGACGAGCGGCGTCCACGATGACGTCGATCGGATCATCACTTTCTGTGGGCGGATCTTCGGGGGCTGGTTGACGAAGGTGATCCTCCACGTCATTGTCAGTTTCGATGGCGGCGATGTCGGAGAGGATCTCTTCGACGTCAAAGCGCACGCGACCGGAGTGGAGTTCACCGCCTAATGCGAAACGGCGCACCGCCGCGGCCACCGTCACCGCGCCGAGAGTCACTTCGCTCGCGAGTTGCGGCCAACCGGTAATCGTCGAACCGAGTTCGAACATCGACGCGGCACCGCGAGCCGACGCATCACTTCGCGCCCAGCAGACGCACCACAAAGGGAGTCTTCTCCGCGGTCGAGAGACCCTTCAATCGTTCGAAGTCCATGTCGCCGAGAATTCCATGAAAGAGAGGGCGTTCAGGTTCGAGGTCGAATCGCTCGACGTCGAGCACGCCACGGTCGCTCGTCTCCATGATGACCGGGATCCCACGCGCTCTTGCACCCTCTCTGACGAGGAATTTTATGTCCAAAGAATCACACTCTTCGACCACGAGATCGAGGCCGTCCAAAAACGAACCAAGGTTCTGTTCGGTGATGCCCTCGGTGTTCACCATCACCTCGAGGTAGGGATCAATCTCCGCGATACGACGAGCGAGAACGACGGCTTTGTTCACACCGAGATCCATCACGCCCGCGGGTACGCGATTCAGGTTGGTGACTTCGAGGGTATCGAAGTCGGCGACGCGCAACTCGCCGACCAGCCCTTCCATGGCCAACACGTGGGCGATGGAGTGACCGGCGCTCGAACCAACGACACCGACGCTCAACGTACGAAGTTGCGACTGTTCGTCGCGGGTCAACTTGTTGTGGTTTCGATCGAGACGCAACGTGTTGAACGCGCGGGGTCCGAGAAGTCGCACGAGTGAGCGACGCCACGGGTAGTACACCCAGCGTTGACCTTCGTCGAGAAGAGAGCGAGACGGGGTGGGGTGAATCTCGTTGAGTTGGGCGATCTGCTCGTCGAAGCGATCGAGTATCTGCAGCGAGGGGTCTTCTCGCAAGACTCGCAGAACCTCGCGCTGGCTTCGCTCCGTGACGTCGAGCACGACGGGACGACGCGATCTCATGGCGATGGAGTCGTCGGACTCGACGCCGGCCCCCACCTTCGCCGGCCCGCGCGACAGCTGCTCACCCTCGACGCGAAGGGCCTGCTGATTGGACTCGGTGCTCATCTCGTAGCTCAGCGTGCGGCGGAACGCGACCGCCACCGTGCGGTACCGGTCGTCGGGAAAGGGCACCCACGAGGTACCAATCTGAACCCCTCCGGTGAGCGCTCCGACCTCGAGCAGACGATCAGAGATGGCGGCGACGGCGAACTCCGCGCCGAGCCAGTTCATGGCGTGGACAAAACACCTCGCCATCGCCACGGCGAGTCGCTGTCCCACGACGGATTCGCCCTTTGACCAGGCACCTTTGCTTTCGATGGCACCGAACTTGGCCTCGCGATCGATGGTGGCCTTGATCTCGTCGATGTCGGTCGAGTCCGCCATCTCTTCGACCATCTCGGCCTGATGGCTCCCCTCAAGGGGACCGTGGAAGCGAACGCCGGCGACGGCCTCGCCCTCGGCGTTGAAGCCCAAGAAGAAGAGCGGAACGCCGTTGCCCTCTTCGAAGTCGCGACGTCGAAGGGTCTCTTCGACCCCGCGACTGCGATAGACGCCCTCGGCGCCATCGAGGTACATCTTCCAGAGATCCGGCCGTTCGAGAGGATGGTGGCCCTCAAAGCGGATGCCCGAAGCCTGGTCGACAAAGCTCGCTCCATAGCGATAGCGCTGGCCAACTGCGTTTCCCACTGAGACACCTCTCGAGTTGATAGATGGAGAGACCCTCGAACCGAAGCTCCGCCGTCCTAAAAACTATAATTTGACAATCCTCGAACGTGAGGGAGCCTCCCCGGTCGTAACCCATTCGACAAGTGTTGCTCGCTCACATTGCTATTTCGAGGGAGAAACTTGTGCTACGACTGACCACGGCTGCGATCGCCGTGCCCTGACCTAGGGTCGTGCTGGCGCGGGGAGGATTGAGACGTGTTGGCAATACTGATCGTGGGCTGCGGGCTACTGGGTCTCGCGATCGGTTCATTTTTGAATGTCGTCATCTACCGCGTCCCCCGCGACGAATCGATCGTTTCACCTCGATCGCGCTGCCCGTCGTGCGCCACGCCAATCAAGGAGTACGACAACATCCCCGTCCTGTCATGGGTCCTACTGCGTGGCAAGTGCCGACACTGCCACGCCCCCATCAGTTCGCGATACCTCGTCGTCGAGATGGCCACGGGCGGTCTCTTCGCGGGCCTGGCCGCCCGAATGGGCTACGCCTGGGCGCTGCCAGCGTTCCTCGTCTTCCTGGCCGCGCTCTTGGCCCTATCGTGCATTGACCTCGAACTCCTAATCCTGCCCAAGAAGATCATCTATCCCTCGCTCATCATCGTGGCCGCTGTTCTTGGCTCTGGCGTCGGGAGCGACGCAACGACTGGAACCGACTGGGAATAGGGGCGATCTGTGCGGCAGCGTGGTTCGTGCTCTTCTTTGCGATGAACTTCGCCAGCCCACGAATATTGGGCTTCGGCGATGTTCGCCTCGCCCCGCTCATTGGTCTCGCTCTGGGCTGGCTCGGCTGGCGCTACGTCGTCCTCGGATTCTTTGCCGCCAACCTCATCGGGCTGGTGATCGGACTCGTCGCTGATCGCAACCAGGCAGATGAAACGCGATCAGCCAATTCCCTATGGCATATTCCTCGCCGCGGGCGCGGCCCTCGCGATCTACGCCGGACCCGAGATCCTGCCGCACTTTGCGAATATCCGCTAACTAGTAGACGATCTCCATCCGCAGTCCCTCGCTGTCCCAGACCGCGTCAGCGGGAATGCGCTTGGCCGATTTGGTAAAGACGCGACGCGCCGTGGCGAGCATGGCGGCCACGTCCATCAAGTTGCGGTGCGCGACGCCAGGCATCTCGGCGTAGAGGACCGTATCGATGTTCGGAATTCTTTTGTGCAGTATCTCCTCGCGCTCGACACGTCCCTCTTCGGTCTTCTTCGATGCGTGCAAGGGCGTGTTCTCGTTCAACATGTAGAAACTGAGCTCGGGATCACCCTCGTAAACCACGCGTTGACGATAGGGCTTCATCTCTCGATAGACATCGAGGTAGTGGCGCATACGTTGTCTCGTGATGGCGTCCACTTCGTCCTCGGGAAGTGCGTACCCGCGTTGAAGTATCTCATACGTTGGCGCGTTGTGGACGAGAGTCTGGCGGTGCAGACAGTAGTTGGCGCGCCTCGATATCGCACAGCCGAGGTCCTTGCGCCCTAGTGTCGCGATAGCCAATCGGGGCGTAGACAACCACGCTGGCCGGCTGGGGCCGTTCGCTGATTACCTCAAGAAAAGTGTCGTAGAGTTTGGGTGGCTCGGGGGCAAAGGTGCCGCCCTGCACTTTGGCACTCGCGACCAACCACTTGGAGCGCGAGGGCGTGGCTGCAGTGACGACTCGAATAGGGAAGATCCGGACCGCGCCGTGGTGACACGTACTGCTAAACCTTTGCGCGCGTCAATTCCATCTGTTCGAGTGTACGCACCAACTCCTTGGGGTGAGCGGTAACACTCATGCCGTCCTCGTAGGTAATTACGCCATCCGAGATCATCGTGGCGAGACTGCTCTCAAGGGTCATCATCATCTCTTTGGTGTTCGTGAACATGACGTTGGCGAGTTGGTTGGATCGGCCCTCACGGATCAGGTTGCGCACGGGACTGGTCGCAATCAGTACCTCGTACGCGGCCACCATGCCGCCGCCGATCTTGGGGATGAGCCGCTGGGCAATCACCGCGCTCAGCGACGAGGCCAACTGCACTCTTGTCTGCTCTTGGCGCCAAGCCGGAAACACGTCGATGATGCGGTCGATCGCCTGAGGGGCGTCGTTGGTGTGCAGGGTGGCGAACACTAAGTGGCCGGTTTCGGCCATGGTGAGGGCAATCTGAATCGAGTCGATGTCGCGCATCTCACCGATCAAAAGAACGTCGGGGTCTTCTCGTAGTGCCGAGCGCAGAGCCCGGTCAAACGAAGGACTGTCGAGACCAACCTCGCGCTGAGAAACAGCCGCGGTCTTGTGGTTGTGCACGTACTCAACCGGGTCCTCGATGGTGAGAATGTGGCAGGCGCGAGTCTCATTGATCGTGTTGACAATTGCCGCCAGCGAGGTGGACTTACCCGATCCAGTAGGACCCGTCACCAGCACGAATCCTCTGCGGCTGCTGAGCTACCCAGTGGGCGGCTGCGGGAAGTCCCAACTCCTCGATCGAAGGTATGCGAGTTGGAATTACTCGGAGGGCAAGGGCCGTCTGGCCACGCTGAGTGAAAATGCTTCCACGAATACGGGCCTTGTCAGCCCAGGAGAACGCGAAGTCAACGTCCAGCATCTCCCGGAAGATCTCGAGTTGGCCCGGTGTCAGCAGGGGCAGGGCGATCTCGTCGATCTGCGGACCGGTGAGGACGGGAGCTCCTTCAAGCGGCTGGAGCTTGCCGTCAACACGAATTCGAGGCGGAGAGTCACCCGAAAGTAGAAGGTCGGTTCCACCTCGGTCCCACAACTGCTGGATCCAAGGGTTTATGGCTGACGTCTCGGCGCTCTGGTTCATCGCTTCCACCCTCCACGTGATGTCAACTCACGCTGTCATTCCACTAGGCGATCGAGTCGCTCAATGGTCATGGTACTTGTCCGAACTTTGGAAACCCTGGATCGAGACTGGGTTCCGATGCCGTCACTTCTCCAACATCATTCTGAATCACAACATGCAAGGTGCCCGGCTCAAGAGCCGGGCACCTTGCACTAGACACTTGGACGGCTAACTCAGGTAGCTCAACCGCCTACGTTGACGCCGCCACCGGCAACGGGGCCGCAAGCTGCGGGACCGGTGTACGCGGCACCTGCCACCACTTCGGGAGAGAAGACAGAGAGCGTTCCAGTCACGATGCTGAACGTGTAGAACGTGCCGTTGGACGGCCACGAACTTAGGTACTGGGTACCCGCCGCCGAGGTAGTTAGGTCAGACGCTGTTACAACGCCGTTCCCGGGGTTCTGTGCGTTCCACGCAGAGACCGCGGTCGCAACGGTCGCGCCGTCAGCTTGACATGCAGAAAGCGCACTCTTGCCTGTTATCCCGCCCAAGGCGAAGATCACCACTGCGGCAAGGATACCGAGCACGACGATGACGATCAGAAGTTCGATCAAGGTGAAACCGCTGATCTCCCCCGTCTGCCTGCGTCGCTTCAGTTGTCTGTAGGTGTTCATCATGTATTTACAGCCCTTTCGTCCAAAGGAGCGCCGACACTCGGAACTGCCCTGTCTGGTACTCGACAAATAATACATCGCACGTTCCAACGCAAACATCAATAATTTCACGACTTTTGCCCTATTTTAACCCAATAACCCGTAATGTTCTCAGGGAAGAATGGGAATCTCATCAGGGATAACGCTGCGGCAAGGTAAACCGAATCAATTTAAATTGAAGGCTCTAATCCAAATGCTTCTTCGGCCATCCAAGCTCTCACATATGTTTCGGCCTTGACCGGAGTTCTGAGGGGCATGGACGACCTCGATGAACCACTAGCTAGCGGCTTTCGCCTGCTTAAATATTGACGCGGCCACCGTATTAGGCGCTGTTATTTTCGCGAAAGGTCGTCAATGACGGAAAATAAGACGGTTCCAGAGGAACCAGTCTTGGTGTCCGCCTCCAATTCGGATGTACATATTGACGGCCAGGAAATGGCGACATCCTATGGCACAAGTTGGCTACGAGCCCACGTCTGGCCAATCGTCGGAACGATTGCCCTTCTCGCCAGCGGTCTGTCGTACACGTTTTACTGGTATCCGGTCGTACATCACCTGCCCGACTGGGCGACGTCGGCGGATCTCTGGGCAACATTTCGAGACGCACATTACGTCATCTGGAACGGCGAAGGTCACATCTACAGCGCCAGTACCAACTTTGTAACATTTCCCGGCATCGCTCTGCTCCTGTCGCCCTTCGCTTGGCTCCAGGACGCCCTGCACCTGACCAACGATTGGCCGGTTTACTTTCCTCGACCAACTGGCTGGTTCATTCTTGGTCCGATCGATATATTGTGCGGGGGCGTTCTGCTATTTCCTCTCGATGCCCTGGCCCGACGACTCTCCCTCTCGTTCACCAGGCGAGCACTGGCCACGCTGCTGGAAGTCATACTTATCTTCCCGGTAGTCGTTTTTTGGGGTCACCCCGAAGACACGCTGGCGTTGGCGCTTGGGCTCTACGCTCTCTTTGCTGCCTACGACCGCCGTTGGCTGCACTCCGCCGCATTCTTTGCCCTTGCCGTCGTATTCCAGCCACTCATCCTTTTGATCGTGCCCATTGCCCTGGCCTACGTGCCGGCGAAGAAATGGCCGGCCTTCGGCACCGTTATGGCTATTCCGACTGCTCTTCTTCTGCTTCCCCCTCTCTTTCAGGAGTGGGGACCAACCACGTACGCAATTTTCAAGCAACCCAACTTTCCGACTGTCGATCACCCGACACCGTGGATTTCGCTAGCTCCGATCCTGACCCGGGCGCGGTGGGTGACGGCGCTCACGATCCACTACTCGCACCAGAAGCATAAGTACGTGTACGGACCCGTAAGGACCTTTATTGGCGACACCGTCTCGGCGGGTCCCGGTCGGACGATCGCCATCGTCTTGGCTTGCCTCGTCGGCGTATGGGTAGCTCATCGCAAGCCGAGTCTTGGCGAAGTCGTGTGGTGGGCGGCCTTCGCCCTCGCCCTGCGCTGCATCTTCGAGAGCGTCATGGATCCGTACTACGTGGTGCCGACGTTGGTTCTCGTCGTGGTGCTGGCGTTCACCGTCGGGAAGATTCGCTTCCTCTTGACACTCGCCGCCGCGGCTCTGTGCACAAAGACCTCGTACTGGCACACCGGGAACTGGCGCTACTACTTATTCGTCTCCGTGTCGCTTCTTTTGGCACTGGCATTTTCGTGGCCGAGGTCTTCGCCCCGCGATCAACGTCTGCAACTGAGCGAACAGCCCTCAGCGACATCCTCAAACACCTGAACTCGGTTCTCGTGCACTAATCCTTCGCGTGTGCCACGGTTCGCCACAACATCTGCATGAGGAATCTACGGGCCTCTCACGCCAAGGTTCCGCTGAGCCTAGAAGTTGACCTTCGGCGAGTTGGCCTCTGTAACGTTCGTGGTCAGACACGCCGTGCCACCCGTACTCGTCGCCGAGGCGCTCGGCGTCCACGTGAGAACCGTTGTCGACGTGCTCGGGCTCAATGCAGACACCGTCGTAGAACCCGATTCATTGCCCAGAGTGACGACTACTTGCGAATCACCACCCACCGTCGACATGGTCATCGTGCCGAGGAAAACGGCGGTCGCGTTGTGGGAGATGTAGTTACCGTTCGCGCCGTCCCCGAGACTGACTGTCCCCAGATTCACCACTGTGCTCTTACAGGCACCGCCCGAATAGGTGTAGACGGTCCAGACCGTGTGGTACGAGGAGAAGCTTCCCGATGTCGTCAAATCCACGCAGATGCTCGCCGAGCCAGTGAATCCGCTATACATCGAAGACTGGCTCATCGTCTGGTTGTACTGGTAGGTGAGCGAGTCGCCGTTGCTCGGCGCACCACTGGCCGGAGTACTGGGGTTGCCAAGAATGCTCTGGCCCGCTGGTGGACCGGCACCCACGGTGATCGTCTGTTGGTACTGAGCCGCCGCCAGATAGTCAGTGTTGCCCTGATCGTTAAAGTCAAGAATGCAGTTACCGGCGGCGTAAAACGTAACAGTGCCCGAGCCGAGCGAGCAGGCGTTCGACGGCGAGGTCGAAGAGTCGACGGTCACGACAACGGGATCGCCCGAAGTAGCGCTCGCGCTGGGAGTGTACTGCCCGCCGACAATCGCGGTCGCGTCCGTACTGGTCACCGAGATGGAGTTGGCCACCTTACCGACGGCAATCGTCTGCTCCTGCTGAGTCGCCGCGGCATAGTTGGCGCCGCCTGGGTCGTTGAAGTAGATGTTGCACGTCGTGTTGTTAGCCCCGAACGTCACGGTGTCTCCGCTCACGGTGCAAGAACTGGCGGGTGACACCGTCACCACGACGGCGTCACCGGAGGACGCGAGCGCCTGAGCGACGTATGAAGAGTTAGCGACCGGGAATTCGGGAATGCTCGACTCGACAACGATCGAGTTGGGAAGAATCGTCGACTGCACGGACGACGACCAGTCCCAATCCTGCAACGACGCGCCGTATCCGGGCACCGACTTAGCACCGTCGTAGTCGCCGAAGCTCACCAGAGCTTGCAGATCGGGCGCGTCATCACACGACGTTGCCGCGCTCTCGATCTCTGTGGAGGTGGCCCACGTTGTTGCGATCGTCGCTGCCGACGGCGCGGGGCACGCCGAGACCGTCACCGTCCGCGTAACGGCGCTCTTAGGGATTGACTTCGTACTGCACCAAAGCGCGATGTTCTGGTACGTGGTGCTGGTCGAGGTCGGGAGCTCATAGGTCGAGTACGTCGTGTACGTCGGGGTCGACGTGGTGGCGTACGTGCCGCTTCCCCAGCACGCGACGGGAGGCGTAGCGTTAATCGAGCCGACCACCGGGGTGTAGCGAATGTTGTTAATGCCTACTTCCATGGCGCTAGAGAGCGAGTAGTCCAGGTTGCGGGCACTTGTGAAGTTCCCCGTGTTGTTGAGGTCGCCAGAGGCCCAGGTCGTCAGTGCCGCGACCACCACACCGATGACAATGATGTACACGAGGGCAAGTATGAGGATGGCGCCACGCTCACCATGGATCGGCGCGCTACTCGAATCCGGCGGCTTCCGATGGACGACCATCATTAATCCTTAAAGGTCCCGGTCACGGTGGTTGAGCCCGCGAGGTAGCCCGTCGAGGCGTTGGCCGTTATCGTCAGGTAGACGTAGGTCGTGCCTCCCACTCCAGTTATCTTTGCGGGACTGCCCGTGACTGCGCTGCCGGTTACACAGGTTCCGGTAAAGTTCACCCCCGTACAGACCTCCGCGGTGTACGTTTGACCGCTCGCTACCGTTCCCGACTCGGTGAAGGTAAGGGTCAAGGTACCGCCCCCTGAAGGTGACCCGGTGTACGTCGTTGACCCGGTATACGTCGGATTTGCCAGCTGAAGTGTCGCCATGCCCGACGCAACGCCGGATGTCGCCGAGATGTAGCCACCCGACCCGACGGCCGTTACCGTCGCGTAGTAAGTGGCTCCTGCCGTCAGGCCGGTAATCGCGGTCCCCGAGGAGTAGGTGGTGACGGTCACGCAGGTGCCAGTCATGCCGGCGCCAGTGCAGTACTTAAGGGTGTAGGAACTAGGTGCGGTGGGACTCGAGGCGGCGTATGTAACGCTCATAGACCCCGCAGTGGTACTCGACGGGACGACAGTGACGGCCGTCGGGGGGTTGAGCTGCTCGGTGGCCACGGTAGCGCTGGCCGAGTTCGCCGACATCGCCAGATACCCAGTGGATGCTACGGCCGTGACCTGCACGTAGTACGAGGTCCCGATGGTGAGACCGGTGATTTGGCCACCCGAGGTGATCGCCACGGCCGTGCCACATCCCGTGCCGATTCCGGAGCAGGCCGCTGCGGTGTAGGTCTGGGTTCCCGGAGCGTTGTTCGGCGTAGTGAAGTTGACGGTCAGTGAGCCACTCGTGGTGCTGGTCCCTGCCGTGACGGCGATGGCCGTCGGGGGGTTGAGCTGCTCGGTGGCTACGGTAGCGCTGGCCGAGTTCGCCGAGTTCGCGACGTAGCCAGTGGATGCTACGGCCGTGACCTGCACGTAGTACGAGGTTCCGGCAGTGAGGCCGGTGATTTGGCCACCCGAGGTAATCGCCACGGCCGTGCCACATCCCGTGCCGCTTCCCGTGCAGGCCGCCGCGGTGTAGGTGCCGCTGAGGCCCAAGCCAGTGGGCGCAGTGAAGTTGACCGTCAACGAGCCGCTCGTGGTGCTGGTCCCCGACGTGACGGCGATGGCCGTCGGAGCCTTTACCTGGCTCGTGGCAGCCTGAGGGCCCGAAGGCGTCGACGTGGCGGCGAGGTAGCCCGAGGAGGCCGTCGCGGTCACCTGCACGTAGTACGAGTTGCCCGCAGCGCCTGGAGTGAAGGTAAGGCTCGTGAGCAACCCGCCTGAGGTGATCGCCTGAGCGGTGCCACAGCCCGTACCACTCCCCGTGCACGCCACTGCCGTGTACCCCTGGCTCATGGCGGCATTGCTGGGTGCGGAAAAGATGACCGTGATTGAGCCGGCGGTGGGTCCGTACGAGAGAGATGTGATGACCGGCGCGCTGAGTTGAATCGTCGCCAGGCCTGGGCCGCCGACAACTGCTGGAGGTGCGACAAACCCTGCAATTGGGTTCGGAGTAACTTCCGCGTAGTAACTCGTGCCGGCCGTGAGGCCCGTAAAGTTGGTGCCACCGGCGACAACCGTCTGACTCGTGGCAGACTCGCAACTTGACACGCTCGATGTGGTGCAGATCTCTCCGGAGTATGACGTCGGCGTCACCGTGCCGGTCGCATTCGAGAATGTGACGACGACTGCTCCGCTGGACGAGGACGCCGACGACGAGGAGACAGAAACATTTGTGGGCGCGCTGAATTCACTCGTGGCGGCCTGGGGGCCCGCCTGAACTGACGAGGCGAGGTAGCCCGAGGAGGCGCTGGCGGCGATCGTCACGTAGTAGCTCGTGCCCGCACTGCCTTGGGTGGCGGTGAGTCCGGTGAACTGGCCACCGGCGGTGGTGATGGCGATGGGACCGACACAGGTTCCGGTCTCGCCCGCACCAGTGCAGGCCTCGGCGGTGTAGGTCTGGCCGACCGGGGCGTTCGTGGGTGCGCTGAAGGACGAGATCGTGATCGATTTGAAGGTCGTGCCGTAAGAGAGGGTGGGAGCCGTGGGAGCCGCGAGTTGGGTCGTCGCCACGGCCGAACCAGAAGCAGTCGAGTACCCCGAGGCGAGATACCCGGTCGTCGCGTTCGCCATGACCTCGACGACGTAGGTCGATCCGGGCGTCAGACCGGTGAGCTGACCACCCGACGTGATGGCCTGGGTGTTGCACGTCCCCGAGATCGTCGGGGTGCAGTACTTGGCGGTGTAGGTCGAGCCACCCGTCGGCGGGGTGAACGTCACGGTGATAGCGCCCGCCGTCGTTGTCGACGGGGAGATTACGACATTGGTGGGGGCGCTCAACGTAGCGGTCGCTGCGGTCGGCCCCACGTAGGCCGATGAGGCCGAGACGTAGGCGGAGCTGGACGGAACAGCCGTCACGTCCACGTAGTAGCTCGTGCCGGCCGTGAGCCCCGTGATCGAACCGCCCGAGACGATGGCCTGGGCCGTGCCACATCCCGTGCCGTTGCCCGTGCACGCCGTGGCCGTGTAGGAGCCCACACCCGATCCCAGCGAGTTGGTAAAGGTGACCGTGAGCGCACCCGCCGCCGTCGTCGACGGAGTGACTCCGACGCCGGTGGGCGCGTCCACTTGGCTCGTGGCGGCCTGGGGGCCCGCCTGAACTGACGAGGCGAGGTAGCCCGAGGAGGCGCTGGCGGCGATCGTCACGTAGTAGCTCGTGCCCGCACTGCCTTGGGTGGCGGTGAGTCCGGTGAACTGGCCACCGGCGGTGGTGATGGCGATGGGACCGACACAGGTTCCGGTCTCGCCCGCACCAGTGCAGGCCTCGGCGGTGTAGGTCTGGCCGACCGGGGCGTTCGTGGGTGCGCTGAAGGACGAGATCGTGATCGATTTGAAGGTCGTGCCGTAAGAGAGGGTGGGAGCCGTGGGAGCCGCGAGTTGGGTCGTCGCCACGGCCGAACCAGAAGCAGTCGAGTACCCCGAGGCGAGATACCCGGTCGTCGCGTTCGCCATGACCTCGACGACGTAGGTCGATCCGGGCGTCAGACCGGTGAGCTGACCACCCGACGTGATGGCCTGGGTGTTGCACGTCCCCGAGATCGTCGGGGTGCAGTACTTGGCGGTGTAGGTCGAGCCACCCGTCGGCGGGGTGAACGTCACGGTGATAGCGCCCGCCGTCGTTGTCGACGGGGAGATTACGACATTGGTGGGGGCGCTCAACGTAGCGGTCGCTGCGGTCGGCCCCACGTAGGCCGATGAGGCCGAGACGTAGGCGGAGCTGGACGGAACAGCCGTCACGTCCACGTAGTAGCTCGTGCCGGCCGTGAGCCCCGTGATCGAACCGCCCGAGACGATGGCCTGGGCCGTGCCACATCCCGTGCCGTTGCCCGTGCACGCCGTGGCCGTGTAGGAGCCCACACCCGATCCCAGCGAGTTGGTAAAGGTGACCGTGAGCGCACCCGCCGCCGTCGTCGACGGAGTGACTCCGACGCCGGTGGGCGCGTCCACTTGGCTCGTGGCGGCCTGGGGGCCCGCCTGAACTGACGAGGCGAGGTAGCCCGAGGAGGCGCTGGCGGCGATCGTCACGTAGTAGCTCGTGCCCGCACTGCCTTGGGTGGCGGTGAGTCCGGTGAACTGGCCACCGGCGGTGGTGATGGCGATGGGACCGACACAGGTTCCGGTCTCGCCCGCACCAGTGCAGGCCTCGGCGGTGTAGGTCTGGCCGACCGGGGCGTTCGTGGGTGCGCTGAAGGACGAGATCGTGATCGATTTGAAGGTCGTGCCGTAAGAGAGGGTGGGAGCCGTGGGAGCGTTCAACTGCGCAGTAGGCGCGTATGGCCCGAGGATCGTCGACTCGGCCGAGACGTAACCCGCCGGCGGATTCGCCACGATTCCGACGTAGTAGGTCGATCCGGGCGTCAGACCCGTGATTGAGCCGCCTGAGACGATTGTCTCCGGGACGATGCAACCACTCGTCATGTTGGCGCTCGTGCACGCATACGCGCTATACGAGGTCGGCACGGCGCCGGAAGAGTTGGTAAAGGTCACTACGAGTGCCCCGGCCGTGGACGTTGACGGTGTCACATGTACGCCAGTCGGTGCATTGACCTGGCTCGTGTCGGCTTGGGGTCCTGCGACGGTCGATGTAGAGACGAGGTAGCCGCTCGATGCGCTGGCCGTCACCGTCACGTAGTAGACCGTCCCCGCACTGCCCTGGGTGTGGTTGAGAAGGGTGATCTGGCCGCCGGACGTGATCGCCTCGGGACCGATACACCCGGTAGTCATGCCGCTGTTTTGGCAAGCCTCTGCTGTATAAGTCTGACTACCGGGCGCATTCGTGGGCGCTGTGAACGTGACGCCGATCGAACCGGCGCTCGTGCCATAAGCGAGCATCACATTGGTGGGAGGCGTCAACTGCGTCGCAAAGGAGACCTGCACCTGCTGAGCCAGGACGGTGGACTGGGTGACGTCGTCACCGGTGTAGGTCGCGATCTCTTGATTGGTGTCAGTCACGCCGAAAACGGCCGTGCCGTTTGAGCCGCTCGCTATGGACGCAGGCGAAATCAGTGAACTCGTTGCACCCTGGGCGAGCATGACGGTGTCGCCCGGGATAACGTTGCCGTAGGCGTCTTCCAAGGTGACGGTCACGGCCGACGTTGCTGTGCCATTATCCTGGACGATCGTGGGATTGGCCACCATCGTTGAGAGCGTCGAGGAGACGGGACCCGGTCCGGACGGCGCGAAGTTGGTGCTGGTCGCCGAGTTCAAGCCGCTCGCCGACGCGGTGAGGGTGTATGACCCGGTGTCGAGTCCGCCAAAGGTGCACCCCTGGACGTTGACGAGACCCGACGTTGACTGCAATTGCGAGCACGACGACAGGGTCCCCCCCGAGGCGGCAAGGGAAATCGACACGGTCGACGTGTTGACGATGTTGCCGCCCGAGTCTTCGACCGCGATGACGGGCTGGGTGGTCAACGGCGATCCGGCGGGTCCGCCCACCGGTTGAGTAAGGAAGGCAAGCTGCGTCGGCGTTCCCGCCGCGGAGGGCGTAAAGGCCACGCTGACCGCAGTAAGCGTGGATCCCTGCGTTGCGAGGAGGTAGTAAGGATCACCCACGACGCCGGCGAAGGTGCAGGTATCTATGGAGACCACCCCCTCGATCGGAATGAGATTCGTACAGAGCGACAGCACGCCGCCCGGCGTATACGGAGCAGTGTTGGTAATCACCGACGACAGCGAAATCGCGGTGTTTGACGCGGTCACGACGCTACCGGTCGCATCTTCGATCTTGAGAACGGGCTGGGGATCTTGGAAGGAGGCGCCCGACACGCCAGCCGTGGGTTGGGTGGTGAAAATCATCTGGGTCGCCACACCAGTGATATTGAAGACCGCGCTCGTTGCCGAAGAGACTCCCGTGCCCGCCGAGGCCGTCAGTGTGAGTCCCGTGCCGTACTGACTTCCACCGCAACCCGAGAACGAGGCGGAACCGTTGGATGCCGTGACGGGCGCGGTGCAACCTTCCAGAGTGCCGCTACTAATCGATAGAGTGATCGCCAACGTCGACGACGTCTCTAAGTTGCCAAAAGAGTCTTCGAGCGTGACGACGGGTTGCGTCGTGAAGGTGTTGGGCAAGCCGCCACTGGCCAATCCGGCCGAACCCGTCGGCTGCTGGGAGAAGACCATCTGACTCGGGGTCCCCGCAGATGTCACCGTAAATGCGGTGGATGTCGCCGGACTGGTGGTCGTAGCGCTCGTCGCCGTCGCAGTCATTGTGTACGGGGTCTTCTCGGTCTGGCCGTTGAAGGGGTTGTAGAAGACGGCGCCTGCGAAATCGCACCCCGTAAAGGTCGCCTTGTCCCCGGAAATGGTCATCGGGGCGCAGTTGGTCAGACTCCCACCATTCGTGGTCAGCGTGATCGTTCCCGACCAACCTGTATCGAGCGACCCGTTCGCTTTGTAGACCTCAACGACTGGCTGCGTGGTCAAGGGCAAGCCCGATTGACCACCGGCCGGTTCGCCTTGCGTTGTGAAGCTGAGGTAATCGGTCGTGGGACTCACCGTGATGGCGACGGGTTGCGACGTCAGTCCGTCGTCAGTGGCCACGATGTAGTAGCTACCGGGCACGCTGATCGTACAACCGCTGAACGTCACGACGCCCAGTGACTCCGAGCCCGCGCAACCGCTCAGCACGGCGCCGTTCGTCACGGGGTCGTCCGATGTGTCCAAATACAGGTTCAAAAGGACCGGCGACAGGTCATCTTGCACCGCGTTCCCATTTTGGTCTTCCACGGTCACAACGGGTTGTGTCGTGAACACTCCGCCCGTCGAGGCGCCTCCCGGCGAGGTAGTGAAGACTAACTGAGAAGCCGCTCCGTAGGTGCCACTCGGACCTGAGCCGGTGACTGTATCGAGTGGGGAGTCCACCACGAAACTATTGGTGAAGGTTTGATTGTCCGACGCATCAACGATCGTGATCGCCACCAGTTGAGGCTCACCGGCCTCACAAGAATTGACTTGCGCCGGATCCCCCGAGCTAAAGGCGTTGGTCGTCGGATCCCAGTACTCGATCGGGTCCGTGGTGGCAAAGCCCGCGCTGAAGTTACTCGGCAAGCCCGGATTCGATGAGGCAAACGTCGCCGCCGTCGCCGTTACGTAGTTTTGGTACACGTATCCGCACTGAAAGAGAGCTCCTGGATCGGTGCCACTGGGGCCGTCCCAGTTTTGAATGTCGGAGATCACTTGTTGAGAGATGCTGTCCAGCACAATGCCCGACGCTGAGAGTTGCCGATGTTCTGCCGAGGCCGATATCGACGTTCCAAAGGCGATGATGAGGGCGACCGACGCCATACCCAACACCACCAGGGCGATGAGAATTTCGATCAGCGTGTCGCCGGACTCACTGCGTCGTCGATCTCTTCGCGATGTCGCGTCGAGAGATCTACCAATTGATTCGCCATTCGAGACTTGTCTCGTCCCGACGGATTGGTCCACGGACTCTCGATCGAACGACATCAGAACAACAGACCTATCGCAATGGCTTGGAGTCCCCCGCCGTTCATCATGATCGTCATGGAACTAGGTTGTGCGCTCTCCACCATGAGCGTGCCAGTTTTCGCATTGCCCGTTTCGTCTTGACCGTTCAATACGCCCCAGCAGGTGATCGACGTCGCCACCGCATTCGCCGTAGTTGCGGCATAGATCTGGGTGTACGTAAGACTTGTCGTGACGTTGCTGGTGTTCACATACGAGCCAGTCACCCCGGTCCCATTGATGCACGCGTTTCCTTCGGGGTCGTTGGTGCTGTCTGCCGACTCGCCATTGGGGATAACCGTCATCGGCTTGTTGGACTGCCAGTTGATCCACTCGCCATTGGAGTCCGTTGACTCCGCGTCCGCACTCATCAACTGCCAGCCGGTCGCCGGGTTCCCGTCGGGCGCCACGACTTGAATGCCCGTAATGTCGATGGCGGTGGTGCCTCCGTTGCCCGTCACCGTATAGGTAGGCAGCGAGCAGTCCGCGGCGGTGCCCCCCGCGCCGATTTGGTAGAGCGCGGGAAGACCGCTCACGTTGGAGTAGAACGGGACGCCCAAAACAATGTTGCCGAGGAAGGCTCCCGAGTAGGTTGGCATAGACCGTGGGCAAATCGGACCGCCGGAGATCTGAAGACAGAAGAACAGTGTCGATCCACCGGGCAAAGAGACGGACAGTTCCACACAACCCGCACCGCTCGTCGCCGCCGACAACAGAGCATCATTGTTGGCGGTCAACTTCGTGAAGTCAATGAAACACAGCGCAGACGCGTAGGTCCCCGTGCCAGAGGCGGCATACCCGCAGCCCGCCTGTGCCGCAGGAGGGGTGGGGGCGTCGACCAGTGCCTGGGCGAGACTCGATGATGGTGGGCTTGCCACGAGGGTGTACTGATAGCCGACCGTCGAAGGGTTAGCGCCAACTTCGGAGATCGGAAACGTCACGCCGGTAATATCACCCGCCGAGACCCATCCGCCGCTGGTCGATGGGGAACCTGAGGTTTCGGCAACTTCGGGCGCCAAACTGCTCGATACATTTGATGAAAGCGTGCTGGACGTCGTCGGCGCGAGCGACGTTGAGTTCGTCGTCACGTTCGTGCAATCGTTGCGCACCAATGTGTACGTCGTCGTCGAGCCCGTCGTGGTGGGGAACGTGAGGTAGGAAACGACCGTTCCGTAGAGCCCCGTCGAGGCGTTGTAGTTCCACTCCAGACCGAGCACCTGAGTGGCGTTGGCATTGGAGTTGCACTGAGGGCTAGTCGAGGAGCTGGTCGTGATTTCCTGAGCGTTTTGAACATCATTTCGATAACTCGCTTGAACGACCTGGGAGTCCTCGGAGTCGGTCAAGCGATTGGAAACACTCGACTGCAACCCCAACATGGTCATGAGACCAAGCGTCAACCCACCCACCAAAAGCGGTGTCACCGCGCAAACGATGAGAAGCTCGATAAGAGTGAAGCCGCCCTCATCCTTGTTAC
>CAWIZQ010000007.1:0-14316 GCA_963840595.1 uncultured Acidimicrobiaceae bacterium | reverse complement strand
AGGACTCGACCGTCTACAACACCATGAACGGTCCGAATGAGTTCTTTTGCATCGGTACCTTGCGCGACTGGAGCGTCGTGGATCGGGTGAGACTCGCCCATCGCGGTACCCACGCTCCTGCTCTCGGGGCGCCACGACGAAGCGACGCCCGCGACCGTTCAGCCGTTCTTTGATAACATCCCCGACGTTCGCCCTGGGAGATCTTCGAGGAGTCGAGCACATGCCGTTCGTCGAAGAGACCGACCGATATATGGACGTGGTCGACAGTTTCTCGCGTCGCTGGACTAACGATGGGTCGCGCGGGTGCTTCGGGCCCGGCGAGGGCGCGAAGGAGTACTCCGCTCGTGGTAGCGACATGTTCTTCAAGGCCATCGGGGAACTGGACGACGGCGATTTCTCGCTCATGGAGCGCACCTTGCCGCCCGGCGGTCGCCGCCCGCCGGTGCATCGCCACACCAACTGCTCGGAGGCGTACTTCATCCTCGAGGGCACCGTGACGGTGGTCATCGACGAAGGAGGAGTTGAGCTTGGCGGCCCGCGACGATTTCGTGCTCGTGCCGCGCGGCACGGCGCACACCTTTGCCAACGCCAGGTGACGTGGACGCTCGGCTCCTCGTGATTCACGCGCCGGCGATGGACGGCTACTTCGCCGGACTCCACGAAGTCGCGGCACCGCGACGCGCCACCGACGCCGGACGACGAGCGTTCGCTCATGGCCCGATTCGGGATGGAGACCCGTAAGAGTCGCCAGCTACCCGAAGGTGAAGTCGTAGACCTGCACGCCTGGCGTGACCCTCATTGCAGCGTTCCCGCCGACGTGGACTTCGCGTGAAAGAGCGTGTACAGCTGCGGCACTCCCGTGACGTGAATCGTCTTGGGCGCCGTGCCGTCGCCGGTCGAGACGGTGACCGTGCCCGTGCCCCCCATGACGAGGTAGATGTCTTGGTCTTCGTAACTCAATTCGAGTTTGGCGTTCGATCCGGCGGTGGCCTCTTGGGCGTGATCGTTCCAGACGCCCGAGAGGGCGAAGTAGTCCGTGGCGAGGGACGTCGGGAACTGATAGGTGACCGCCTGGTTCTGCACGGGAGCACTTCGGTGTTCTGCAGATACTGGATCCGCTCGTAGCCCACGTAGGACTCGGGATTCGTGACCTGGGTCGGCGTCAGGTTCGCCACGTCGGTGCGCGGGGGCAGTTTGAGGCCCGGGTGCGCGGCAACGAGCAGCGTGCGGATCAGATCCTCGGTGAGTCAGTAGTTGCCTTCGCCGAACTCGCGTGTCGCACCGACGCCGTTCGCGTCGATGAGGTAGTCGGCTGGCCAGTACTCGTTGTCGTACGCGTTCCACGTGCCGTAGTTGTCGTCGACCGCGACGGGATAGTCGACGCCGAGGGTCTTGGTCTCGGCGCGCACGTTGCTCACGACGTGCTCGAAGCCGAACTCGGGCGTGTGCACGCCGACGACCACCAGCCCGTCGTTCTTGTAGCGGTTGTACCACGCCTCGACGTGAGGCAGCGTTCGCTCGCAGTTGATGCACGAGTAGGTCCAAAAGTCGACGAGGACCACCTTGCCGTGCAGCGACCCTTAATGCGTGAGCGGCTTGCCGCCGGGGTGTTGAGCCACGCCGTGACGTCGGTGAAGTTGGGCGCCATGCCGCACTTTTCGCAGGGCCGGATCGCTCGGGTCGCACTTGGTGAGTGCAGCCGTCAGCGCCTTGTTGCCCGTAGAGAGTCTCGAGTTGTTTGCGAACCGATCGCGGAACCTTCGACGTGTTGCTGGAGGGCGTTCGGTGTAGCCCGGCACGTCGGTCTGCAGAGAGTTGAAGACGTTGAGCCCAGATGGCCGATCGCCATCACGATGAGAACGCGCCCACCGACCCTTCGCAGTAGTGGCGCTTTCGATCGCAGCGACGCGCTCGCTCGACGAGTGCGCTGCCGGCGAGGGCGATCGACGAGGAGCGGGACCGGACGCCCCGATGGAGAAGGCCAACGTCACGAAGACCGTCTCTAGGTTGACGTGCTCCTTGGCGCCCAAGACGATGATGGTCGAGAGCACGGGTCCCGCGCACGGCACAAAAACGAGACCGAGCGCCAGACCGATCACGAAGCCGCCGCCCGCCAGGGTCGGCTGGCGACCAAGAACGAAGCGCGAAAAGGGTCGCTCGAGCAGCTGGCCAACCACGGGGAACACAAGTCCGATACCAATGGCGATCAGCAGGCCAATTCCCAGATAGTGCAGGAACGACTGGGGCAGGTGGAACAGTGAGACGATTTCGGCGCCAGCCAGGATCAGGACCGAGAAACTGATGATGAGACCGAGCACAATTGAGACCGCACGGCGCCACGAGGACGGTGAATTTGTGGTCGCACCAGCGACGAAGACGACCGGCAGCACGGGCAGCACGCACGGCGAAATCCCCGCAATCAATCCCGCCACGACTGCGATCAGAATTAGCGTCACTGCTCGACTTCCTCGATGACGGTCAACGGCTCGGCGCGAACGGCTGGGGGAGCCACTCGTTCATTAGTCACCCGCCCGGAGAAATGCGTTACACCGCTATCGACGCTACTTTCGCGATCTCGTCAAATCTGATCGAGATGCTCCGTATCAAGCCGTCCAACGTAAGACTTCGTTAAGAAAATTCGAACACCCGTTAGGGGAATGGCGTTGCTACACGTCGCTCATTCCGCCGCCACGCAGCGCAGGCAGTGCGGTCGCACGCATTCTCCTGAGGACTCGGTGCGATACCGATCGCGCGTGCGGGATGCACGCCACCGTTCGCCTCCGCACTCGCTCTCCACGCCGAACGTCGAGCCGTCAACGTCTCGGGGTCGCTCAGTTCCGTACAGTCAATCTGGTCAGTCGCAATATTGACCACGATGGTGTCGCCGTCCTCGACCAACGCAATCGGACCGCCCAGGAAGGCTTCGGGGCCGACGTGACCGATCACCAGGCCCACCGAACCGCCCGAAAACCTGGCGTCGGTCATGAGGCCAATCGTGATGCCTCGCTGTCGACAGATCGTGGTGATCTTCGACGTGGGCTCCAGCATCTCGGGCATCCCTGGTGAGCCGCGCGGGCCTTCGTAGCGAATCACGACCATGTCGCCGTTCTGAAAGATCTCGGGGTGTCGATCCAGCGCCTCGGTCAGAGCGTGCTCACTGTTAAAGACGCGGGCCCGACCGACAAAGGCGTTGTCGGTGATCCCGCTCTCGACGCCGGCGAGCTTCAATATCGCCCCGCCATCGGGTGCGAGATTTCCGGCCAGCAGTCGGAGCCCACCCGTGTCCTTGAAGGGTCGAGCGACGGAGTAGATGACCTCGTGGTCGGGCGCTGGTGGCGCGAGGCGATCAATCTGTGTGGCGAGCGTTTCTCCGGTGCAGGTGATTGCGGTGCCATCGAGGAATCCATCAGCCAACAGCTCCTTGACGATGACCGGAAGCCCGCCCTTGTCTTCGATGTCGGGCATCGAGTAGTAGCCAAAGGGTCTCATGTTGACGAGCACCGGGAGCCGACGCGACAGCGCATTGAACTCGTCCTGACTGATGACGTCCCTCCAGAGATCGAGTCCCGCGGCGCGGGCGATCTCGACGCTGTGCAACATGACGTTCGTCGAGCCGCCCATCGCGGCCGCCACCGTTAACGCGTTGCGCAGCGACGCCGGAGTCACGATGTCGCGAGGTCGAATGTTCGACGCGGTCATCGCAACGAGGCAGTCGACAATTTGGTCGGGAAACTCCGAGATCCGGCGAGGATCGTCGGAGGCCGGCGAGACCATATGAAGTGGCTCCAAGCCCAGAACGCCGATAAAGGTCTGCATCGTGTTGTAGGTGAACATCCCGCCACAACTTCCCTGACCCGGACACGCGTGGAGCGCCAAGTTCGAACGAATCTCGGCGTCGGGGTTGGAGGCGGCCTGGAACGCCGTGACGAGGTCAATGCGCTCACCGGTGTGCGGGTCCAGCCCCGGCCTGATCGAACCGTCGGACAGTATGACCGAGGGCATGTTGTGCTCGAGGAGAGCGGCGACCGTCCCGACCGGCGGCTTGTCGCAGGCCACGACCGCGACAAAGCCCGCGACACTGTTTGCGGCGAGGTGCGTGGCGGTGGCGTCATTGACCAGCTCACGCCCGATCAGCGAATAGCGCATCTCTGGGGTTCCGTTTAGTTGGCCGTCCGACACGCCAAGGGTGAAAGCGGGTGCGATAAGACGCACCTGAAGGTTGTTCGCTGCCGCGCGTTTCGACAGTGCAGCTTGGACGGCCGCCACTTTTCCCTGCACTCCTACGTAGCACTGGCTGTCGCCGAGATTGCCCAAGACGGCCCACACGGGATCGTGGATCTTGGCCACGTCTTCGCCCAGAAACACGGCCGTTCCCACCCTCTGCACGTCACGTCCGGGGTTGTTGGATTCAATTTCCGTCATATCGCTTTGACCGAAGACACTAGTGGCGCACATATGTCGCTCGATGAGTTCAGTCGTCTCGATTCAACGAGGATCGGGCTGATCAACGTTCCAGTGACGCACCACGGTCGGATACCAGCCACCATTGTCTCGCGGAATCAGTGAGAAGCGGCTGATGACGCGCTGACCACCCTGGTGATCACCGTACAGAATGTCCAAGAACATCCGTTTGAGGGTTTGAGTCGGTGAGCCGACGTCCACGAACTTCCACTGGCAGATCCAAATGTGGCGAGAACAAGAGTCAAAGGCTGGATGAACTGGTCTTCGCCGTGAGGTCACGTACAGTTCGCCGAAACTTCGATCAGCGAAACCATAGTCTCATTCAAGTGAGCATTGAGTCAGGTGGAGCCAAGAGCCTGGCTCTGCTTCGGCACGGCCGTCAACTTGAGTTGGTCACTCTGCTTTGGAATGTCATCGGCGTGGTGATTCTTGCGGTTGCAGCGATTGGGGCTCGCTCGATCGCTCTCGCTGGATTCGGTTTGGACAGCGTCATCGAGATTGGCGCGTCGACGGTTGTCCTCTGGGAGCTCGCCGAGGTGGCACGGTCTCGCCGGCACGCGGCGATGAGATTGATTGGGGTCGCGTTTATTGCCTTATCGATCTATCTAGCAGTACAGAGCACGATCATCCTCGCGATCGGCTTCCGGTCCCACCACAGCCCCCTCGGCATCGGTTGGACGGCGGGTACCGCCTTTGTAATGTTCCTGCTCGCCTACGGCAAAGCGAGAGTAGGAGCCGCTATGAACAATCCTGTTTTGACGGCGGAGGGTCGAGTCACAATGATCGACGGAATCCTTGCTTCAGCGGTGGTGCTTGGGCTCGCGCTCAACGCTTTGTTTAACTGGTGGTGGGCGGATCCCGTCGCAGGCTACGTGATCCTTTACTACGCAATCAGGGAGGGTCGATCTTCGCTGCAGCACTCAGCGACTGAATGAGGCTCGTGGGCGCGCCTCTCTATCGGTACTCTCGACATCGTGATTGATCGTTTCGTTCTTGCCCTTCTATTTGGGCCGGGGTCGTGAGTCGGAGCGTTGCTCGGGCGGCACCTCTCCTTAGCCGACGTGGACGGCGATCTGCAGTCTGCAACGGAGAAGGTCGTGTGCGACACTGTTGCTGCTCGAGAGTCTGGATCAAGGAGCGTGAAAGAGAGTCGTATGGGCGACGGTTCTGAGTTAGAGATTGATTTTGATCAGGGCGAACTATTTAAAGAAATAATCTCAGCGAGTCCTGACGCTGTCATCGTGATCGATCCAACGTACCGAGTTGTCCTCGCTAGCCCGGCTGTCGCCACGCTGTTTGGATACTCGTCCGCCGAACTCGTTGGAGAATCCATCGGAGTCCTGATTCCCGATGGTCGACGAGACAGACATGACGATCACCTTCTGCGCTATTTTGACGAACCCCATCCTCGCGAGATGGGTGTGGGCCTCGATCTCGCGGGTCGTCGACGCGACGGCGTCGAGCTACCCGTTGACGTGAGCCTCACGCCAGTACGGGTCGGAGGAGATTTGTACGTGGCTGCGTTCGTTCGCGATGCGACGGAGAGACGGCGATCCCTGGACCGACTTCAGGCAGTCAATGAGATTACTCAGCGCCTGTTGGGTGGAGCAGAGATGCAAGAGATTCTCCTCCTCGTTGCTCGCAGCGCTCGTGTTCTATGCAACTCCGACGCCGCGTGGATTGTCATGCCCGGCTCAGAGCAGTTCGAGATCGTGTCCGTGGACGGAAAGGGCACCGAACTTCTTCTCGGTGTCAAGCTCTCGGCGGATACGAGCCGATCAGCGGAAGTTATGCGATCGGGTACCCCAGACGTGATCGACGATCTCTCGACCGCCGACAATGTGCCGAGTGGTGTCGTGGAACTTGATTTGGGACCCGGTCTGTACGTGCCGTTCGTCGCTGATGAGCGGCGACTTGGGACTCTGGTGCTGGGAAGAGTACGCGGCCGCACCTCGTACCAATCGATTGACGTCGCGTTCGCCGAGGTCTTTGCGGGCGCGGCGGCTACTGCAATAGAAATGGGTTCAGTCCGCTCAGAGATTGATCGGCTCAGCATCGTGGCCGAAGATGAGCGCATTGCTCGAGATCTCCACGACTCGGTCATTCAAGAGCTCTTCGCGATGGGCATGACTTTGCAGGCCGTGGGTTCATCCGCCACAGGAGTTGTGGGTGAGCGAATCTCCGCCGTCGTGGAGAGTCTGGATGACGTCATCCGCCAGATTCGAAACACCATCTTCCGACTTCCCGGTCGTAATACGGTCGAGACCAGCTTGCGCGAAGAGATGCTCCGACTTGCTGATCGTTACTATCACGAGGTCGGCGTCTTGCCGCGGATCGCGTTTCTTGGTCCTGTTGACTTTGCGGTTCCTGAAACTGTGAGCGATCATCTGCTCAGCGTGTTCGGCGAGGGGCTCTCCAACGTAGCGCGACACGCCCATGCTTCGAAAGTGGAAGTCGTCGTCACCGTTGACGACGGATGGCTCACATTGACGCTTCTTGACGACGGCATTGGAATCGCGGACGGTCCGAACGCCGGAAACGGGATCCGCAATATGGTCATCCGCGCCGAGAACCTGGGCGGTAGTTGCACGGTCGCGCTGCGCGCGCCGCGTGGCACGGCGATCGAGTGGCGAGTTCCGATTATGGCATAATCTCAGCTGCAGATGAGAACACCCGCGGCCGATAACGACCACGGGTGTCTCGGACTGCTGTTGTCGTTAGTGAACGGAGACAGGTTCCTGCTTGGTTGCGACGTCGTCAGCGGTGTTCACCAACGTTGACGCGACTGGTGCGTTCGTCGCAGTGGCCGCTTTTGCAGCACGGCGCTGGCGGATACCAGATATCACTCCATCAAGGCCAATCCAGCTCGAGGTCCTCCACGTCGCCAGGATCACGATGGCGAACAGTGCGTAGAACGCGCACACGCTTGCCGTGCCTGACATCACGTAGGTGAACAAGAGCGCCAAACTTCCCAGGGCGGCAACTCGCGTAAAGAGGCCCAGCGCCAAGGCGACGCCGATGGCGAACTCGCTGACCGCGACCAGGATGCCAATCCACCCCGAATTCGGAACGACGAAGCTGTGCAAGAACGAGCCCCACCAGCTGTAGGCGGGAACGCCGTGACTAGCAAATCCAGCCACGCCGGCTCCGTTGTTGTGTAGGAATGCGGGGTTTTCCGCACCCCATAGTTTCGCCGTACCGGCCTGTATCCACATCACACCGAGCCAGATCCTCATAGCGGTCCAACCCAGTGCTAAGACCTTGGAGCGCTGCACCGAGGTCAGGAACTTTGATGTCTGTACTGCGGATGGTTCTCCGAGGAGTTCACGAATGTATTCCATGACACTCACTCCTTTCTGGCCCGTGTGGACCTCGACTTCATCTTGCAGTACGCGGTCGACCTGTCGATAGGGACATATGTCAGTGATTCAGAATCTTTCGGGACGGCCACAACGTCGACGGGGCGGTAGGTTTAGATCTCGAAAAAGCGCCGAAGAGAGATGGATAGAAGCGACGCCATCGGTGCGTCTCAGTACGACGTTTGTGCGAACTATTCGGGACCGGCGAACGACACTCGCTTTCGCTCCGCAACGCGTACCGCGAACACCGCCGCTTCGGTCCGATGCTTTAGCCCCATCTTCAAGAGGAGATTGGAGACGTAGTTGCGCACCGTCTTCTCGGCGAGAAACATTGTCTCGGCGATCTCGCGATTCGTCATTCCTTCGGCAATCAGTTCAAGGATGCGGCGCTCTTGAGCGGAGAGCGGACGCATTCGCTCGTCCTCGACGTCCCGGCCAAGACGCGCTCGAGCTTTGGCCACCATCAATGGGTCGAGCAGCGACTCACCGCGCGCCGCACGACGCACCGAAGCGACCAGATCGTTGCCTCGAATCTGTTTGAGCACGTAGCCCGATGCCCCGGCCACAACCGCGCCAAGGAAGGCTTCGTCATCCGCATAGGAGGTCAACATGAGACATGCGATCGCTGGCGACGACGAGCGAATTTCACGGCAGATCTCGATTCCATCGCCGTCAGGCAGCCGGACGTCCAGGAGAGCCACATCGGGATGAGCTGCGGCGATATCCGCGAGCGCCGCGGCCTGCGTGCCCGCCTCTCCAACGACTGTTATGTCGTCTTCGCTCTCGAGAAGCTCACGTACTCCGCGACGCACGACCTCGTGATCATCTACTAGAAATACGCTCAGCATCGTGGGGTCCTCTCAGCGTCATCAGTACTTCTCTCCTTGCCGTGCTGCAGGAGGGATGCGCCATCATGGCGCCCACTAGCTTCTGTTGACGATAGTCGTGAGCGCAATGCTCGCCAGTCGCGCGCCGAGTTGGTGCTGGTGATCGTTCCATGGTCGTCTTTCCTTCCTGGTGAGACTCATTCGCCCCAACCGGGGGCCGCCAGGACGAGCACTCATTTCGACCGGACCCCCTGCCCAAAATCTCACACCCTCTGGTTTCGACCTTACGGTCGTCGCTGATCCCGTCGATAGGGACAAAAGTCAGTTTTCGTTGGCGTCGAACTTAGGAATCGGTGCCTCCGGGGACTTCCTTTTTGGGGGGAATCGAGAGTCAATCGATGTGCGCGGAGGGCGCGTCAGGGACCACGACTACGGGGCGAGTCGGGTGTTCGACGAACTCGAGACTTTCACTGCCTAGCAACAGACCCTCGCGCTTGCCTTCGCTCCTCGAGCCCACGACGAGAAGATCCGCGTCAATCGGAGGAGTCATGGCCCGCAAGAGGACCGAGCATGCGTCACCCTCCTCGATGATCCAACGAATCTGGTCGTCGCTGATTCCTGACGAACTCACGATCTCTTCCATCGAGAGCGACGGGCGTTAGATTCAAGCGGGTCAGTTTCGCGTTCGCGCATCCCTCGCGCAAGGATGACGACCACGTTGGAACCGGTCGCACGGGCGAAGCGGAGAGTCCAAGCTAGAGCGGTCCTCGCGCCCGGGATCCGTCGAAACCAACAGCGACGGTCTCGAAAATTGTCATTGCTCGTCGCCTCGCTCATTGGTGCGGAGCGCGTCGATCGCGCGAGCTCGTGATCGCAGGGTCTTTGCCACGAGTTCGACGCCCGTATCTGACTCTGCGTGAGACGTCCCGTCGGATTCGTGAGCGGCGCCCAGGACCGAATGCAGCGTGCTTCGAATCGATGCGCGAAGGGCCGAGAGGTTGTAACCGCCCTCGAGGAACATGGCCAGTCGGCCCGGACCGGGTGTAACGTCCGCGACCGTTCGCGCGAGCGCGCCAAAGTCTCGCTCGGTTAGCAGCAGTTCGGCCATCGGGTCATCGCGATGCGCGTCAAACCCGGCCGAGACCAGTACCCATGTCGGAGCGAACTCGGTGATGACCGGTAGGGCTACCTCGTCGAACATTCGGCGAAGGACCTCGCCGGAGGAACGTGGCGGCAGGGGAAGATTAACGGTTCGGTCAATGGCGCCGGGTCCGCCAACTTCGCCGACAAAACCGCTGCCGGGGAACAGCGGGGACTGATGGGTCGACACGAAGAGAACTTCGGCGTCGTCCCAGAAGACTTGTTGCGTGCCGTTACCGTGATGAACGTCCCAATCGACAATGAGCACTCGTTCTCCCTGGCTACGCAATGCGCCCGCCGCGACGGCGACATTGTTCAGGAGACAAAAACCCATCGCGCGATCACGTTCGGCGTGGTGGCCCGGCGGCCTCGTGACGACGAACCCCACGCCGTCGCCTCGTCGCTGGAGCTCTTCCACCACGGAAAGCCCGGCTCCCGCCGCCTGTCTCGCAATTGCCCAGGAGTCGAACGTGGCGTACGTGTCGGGGTCGATGTCGCCTCCTCCCTCGTAGCAATAGGCCGCGAGTTCCTCGAGGTAACCGCCCGCGTGGACCCGCGCCAACTCTTCGCGACCGGCCGCTCGCGCAGCCACACTGATCAGATCACTTCCCAGATGAAGGTCAGCGATGCCCGCATGTGCGGCTACGGCGCGTGCCGGACGCTCGGGGTGTCCATCGTCCGCGTGCCCAGCGTCGTCGTACGCTTCGTTGACAACGAGGATCACGGGTTAGACCGGCGTACCATCGGACTCAGTAACCTCGCGAACGGGATCAAGAGAAAATCGTACGCTGATCTCGCCGCATGACACCGACGTCGTCACCCGATATCCAGAGTGCATAAAGACCGCCAACATGCCGCGATTCGTGGCCAGGGTTTCGGCGCGAAACTGGGTGATGCCGCGATTGCGGGCAGCCCAAGCGAGACTTGCGAGTAGGTGGCCAGCGAGACCGAGATGCTGGTAGTCGTCGCGCACGACGAAGGCTACTTCGGCGTCCGACGTGTTCGGATATCGATCGTACCGGCCGACCGCCACGAGTTCGCATCCGTCTTCGATGATGACTGCTAGTCGATCAACGTAGTCGATGTGGGTGAGGTGACGAAGTTCTTCGTCCGACAGTTCGGGGTGAAAGGAGAAGTATCGCCGGTAGACGGACTCTTGTGACAGTCGGCGGTGAAACGCCTCCAGCGCTGCCACGTCATGGGGACAGATCGGACGAAGGCGCACCGTGTGACCCCACGGCAGTTCTATGTCGGACTCAAGTTCGCGCGGATACGCCGGAGCGACGAAGTCTTCGCGGCCGCGTTTCGCGCCAGAGCCGGCGCCCGTGAACTTGAGCCCGCTCACGGAAGTGCCCGTTGTCGTTGATCAAGGTGCCGTTCTGTCGTCATTGAGCCATTGTGGGGGCTGCGGAAGAAATATCGATAGGGACATACGTCACAACGTCCCTTGAGACCGTTCGGACGAGCGTCATTGAGCCCCTGGAACGTGGATGAATCTCGATGCTCGAGGTCGGACGTGTCTGTCCAGTTCTCGGTCTGCGTGCGGATCGGAGCGTCTGGACGAACCGCGCGATGGCGATGGAAGCGCGACGTGGCCAATTCGACGAGTAGGAGGTACAGGGTCACCATGGCGAAGAGAAGGAGAGAGAAGGCGTCTGGCAACGGCGAGAGTCCGAGCAAGCGGGCGAGTCCCGTGTCGGGCAAGACGCTCAGGTGATGCAACACGCACTCCAGATTCGAGGACCTTGCTCGCGCCGCAACGCAGCATTTCTTTTGACTGCCCGCGATTGCGGCGGGGATTTGTCGACTGGATTGGAGATGAAAGGACTGTTGCCTCTAGTCGTTGCAGCGAATTCGAGTGAGGATGTCAGCCAATTCGGACACACAAAACAGGAGAACAAACTATGAAAGCACTGGTCTATAAGGGTCCTGGCAAGAAGTCCTGGGAAGAAGTGCCAAACCCGGTCATACAGCGGTCAACGGACGTGATTGTGAAAATGGCGGCTACCACCATCTGCGGCACTGACCTCCACATTCTCAAGGGCGACGTCCCCGAGGTCGAGGTGGGCCGGATACTTGGCCACGAGGGGATTGGCGTCATCACGGAAATCGGTTCGGGCGTGACGCAACTCTCCGTCGGCGATCGGGTGATCTTGTCCTGCGTGAGTTCCTGCGGGCGTTGCTCCAATTGCCGACAAGGTCTCTACAGCCACTGCCTCGACCCTGAGGGCAAAGCCGGCATCGGCTGGATCTTTGGCTACATGATCGACGGGACTCAAGCTGAGTACGTACGCGTACCCTTCGCTGAGAATTCGGTCTACCCCATGCCTCACAGCTTGACGGATTCAGAGGGCATCCTCCTGTCGGATATTTTGCCCACAGGTTTTGAAATCGGCGTGCAGTACGGGCACGTAAGTCCAGGCGACGTGGTCGCCGTGATCGGTTCGGGCCCCGTCGGGCTCGCGGCGGTGACGACCGCGCGCCTGTATGGTCCCTCAAAGATTATTGCGATCGATCTCGACGGTGCACGGCTCAAGCGAGCCTCCGACTTCGGAGCAACGAACACAGTCAACTCCGGCGAGTCGGACTGGAGAGAGCAAGTGCTGGCGCTCACCGACGGCCAGGGGGTTGACGTGGCCGTAGAGGCCGTCGGCGTTCCGCAGACCTTCACCATGTGCACGCAGATTGTCCGCCCTGGCGGAAGCGTCGCCAATATCGGTGTGCACGGTAAATCTGTCGATCTAGCCCTCAACGAACTGTGGATTAGAAACATTGACATCTCGATGGGGCTGGTGAACACCAACACTCTTGGCATGTTGTTGAAGTTGGTCACGGAGAAGCAGTTATCAGTGGAAGCGTTCGTCACCCAATCGTTCTCCTTCGATCAAATGATGGAGGCGTACGACGTTTTTGGTAACGCGTCGAAGTATGACGCTTTGAAGGTTCTAATTCATTGAGTGCGCGACAACGACGATCTCGTCTCGGGTCACAATTCGAATGATTCATCATCCGCGTGCTCGGAGAAGCTGCGCATAGAAACATCCCGGCCGTTCGTTTTTGCCATCCGCCGCATGAGCATGTTCTGACCCTGGCGCGTGGCGCGATGGTGCCCCACTACCATGGGGAGGCCTTGAGACCATTTCCGGAAACTATTGCAAATTGGATGAAAAATGGATCAACAGGCCCAAGCTCCCGTAGCTCAGGGGATAGAGCATCGGTTTCCTAAACCGTGTGCGCAGGTTCGAATCCTGCCGGGGGCACTTTTGAAATCTGTCGGGACATCGTGAACAACCGAACCCGTGCAGATTATCGAAAGCCTGGACCCTTGGGCTGGTAGTCGCGCTCGGGGTTGATTCTTGTCTCGCCGATGAACTCGCCGTCTGCGGTGGCGAAGGTGACGACGTCGTCGAGGACGTAGAGATGGATCTCTTGACCGCGGTAAGCCCAGCCCACGTTCAGGTGTCGCAGCTTGCCCAGGTAGCGCAGCGTCACGTGACCGCGCACGTCGACGGTGTCCTTGCGGATGCGCCAGTGGGGCTGGTGGATGAGGGTGTGGGCCTTGGCTTTGGCCCGCGCGTTGTAGACGACGTGGGGCGTTTGTCGATTGATGCCGCGGTGTGGACGCACCTCGTTGTAGTAGCGCACGACCTCGACTAACGCCTCTTGGAGCTCGCCGAGCGTGGCGGCCGGATGTTTGGCGAGGAACTTCTTTAACGTGCGATGCCAGCGCTCGACCTTGCCGCAGGTTTGGGGGTGATAGGGGCGCGAGTGTTTATAGAGCACGCCCGCCGCGTCGAGGTCGCTCTCAAAACCGGATCGCCCGCCCCTTGAGGTCGCGTTGTAGATGGCCCCGTTGTCGCTGAGCACCGAGGCCGGGGTGCCGTAACGTTGGCAGCTCTGGGCAAAGAGATGTCGCACGTTCTCCATGGTCACGGTGGGATAGGCGCGCACCGACAGCGCAAAGCGCGAGTGGTCGTCGAGGAACGTGAGGATCTCCACCCCGGTGCCGTCCGCGAGGTGCCAGTGGGTCATGTCGGTCTGCCAACACTCGTTGGGGAGTTCCGCCGCGAAGCGGATGTAAGAGGACTTCGGGCGTCGCTGGGGGGTGGGGGTGACGAAGCCCCGGCGCACCAAGATGCGCTGGATCGTCGAGATCGACGGGGCGTTAAGTCCCTCGCGCTCTAAGTGGGTGTGGATGGTGTCGGCGCCGTTGTCGGTGCCGATCTCGGCCAGGTCCTTGCGCAGTTCGATGATCCGGTCCTCGACCTGAGCAGGGGTCGCCAGCTTGTTGGAGTGGGGGCGCTTGGAGCGAGCCTCGAAGGCTGACGGACCTTCTCGGCGGTAACGCTTGACCAAGGTGCAGACCCAGGCCGGCGACACGCCGTATTTCGTGGCCGTGGCTCTCACCCCCAGGCCCTGGGACACCACCGACTCCACAATGATCTGGTTCTTGACCACGACCCACCCCCCGAAGGAAGTGTTCACTATGTCGCGACAGATCCGTTCACTATGTAGTGAATCCAGTCACT
>CAWIZQ010000006.1:0-22978 GCA_963840595.1 uncultured Acidimicrobiaceae bacterium | reverse complement strand
ACGGATGTTCTTGGACATTCTGTACGGTGATCACCAGGGTGGTCAGCGCGTCATCAGCCGCTTCTCACTGATTCCGCGAGACAATGGTGGCTGGTATCCGACGGTGGTGCGTCACTGGAACGTTGATCAGCCCGATCCTCGTTGAATCGGGCTGACTGAACTCATCGAGCGACATTTGGGCGCCACTAGTGTCTTCGGTCAAAGCGATATGACGGAAATTGAATCCAACAACCCCGGGCGTGACGTGCAGAGGGTGGGAACGGCCGTGTTTCTGGGCGAAGACGTGGCCAAGATCCACGATCCCGTGTGGGCCGTCTTGGGCAATCTCGGCGACAGCCAGTGCTACGTAGGAGTGCAGGGAAAAGTGGCGGCCGTCCAAGCTGCACTGTCGAAACGCGCGGCTACGAACAACCTTCAGGTGCGTCTTATCGCACCCGCCTTCACCCTTGGCGTGTCGGACGGCCAACTAAACGGAACCCCAGAGATGCGCTATTCGCTGATCGGGCGTGAGCTGGTCAATGACGCCACCGCCACGCACCTTGCCGCCAACAGTGTCGCGGGCTTTGTCGCGGTCGTGGCCTGCGACAAGCCGCCGGTCGGAACGGTCGCCGCTCTCCTCGAGCACAACATGCCCTCGGTCATACTGTCCGACGGTTCGATCAGGCCGGGGCTGGACCCGCACACCGGTGAGCGCATTGACCTCGTCACGGCGTTCCAAGCCGCCTCCAACCCCGACGCCGAGGTTCGTTCGAATTTGGCGCTCCACGCGTGTCCGGGTCAGGGAAGTTGTGGCGGGATGTTCACCTACAACACCATGCAAACCTTTATCGGCGTTCTGGGCTTGGAGCCACTTCATATGGTCTCGCCGGCGTCCGACGATCCTCGGCGGATCTCGGAGTTTCCCGACCAAATTGTCGACTGCCTCGTTGCGATGACCGCGTCGAACATTCGACCTCGCGACATCGTGACTCCGGCGTCGCTGCGCAACGCGTTAACAGTTGCGGCCGCGATGGGCGGCTCCACGAACGTCATGTTGCACAGCGTCGAGATCGCCCGCGCCGCGGGACTCGATCTCTGGAGGGACGTCATCAGTCAGGACGAGTTCAATGCCCTGTCGCGTCGGCTCCCGGTGCTCGTCAACATGAGACCCTTTGGCTACTATTCGATGCCCGACATCGAAGACAAGGGCGGGCTTCCGGTTATCGTCAAGGAGCTGTTGGCTGATGGATTCCTCGATGGCACCGCACTCACCTGCACGGGAGAAACACTCGCCGCACAGATTGATCGCCTCGCGCCACCTGCACCCGACCACCAGGTCATCTACTCCGTCGCTCGACCCTTCAAGGACACGGGTGGGCTCCGACTGCTGGCCGGAAATCTCGCACCCGATGGCGGGGCAATATTGAAGCTCGCCGGCGTCGAGAGCGGGATCACCGACAACGCCTTTGTCGGTCGGGCCCGCGTCTTTAACAGTGAGCACGCTCTGACCGAGGCGCTGGATCGACACCCCGAGATCTTTCAGAACGCCGACATGGTCGTGATTCGCTACGAAGGCCCGCGCGGCTCACCAGGGATGCCCGAGATGCTGGAGCCCACCTCCAAGATCACCACCATCTGTCGACAGCGCGGCATCACGATTGGCCTCATGACCGACGCCCGGTTTTCGGGCGGTTCGGTGGGCCTGGTGATCGGTCACGTCAGCCCCGAAGCCTTCCTGGGCGGTCCGATTGCGTTGGTCGAGGACGGCGACACCATCGTGGTGAATATTGCGACTGACCAGATTGACTGCACGGAACTGAGCGACCCCGAGACGTTGACGGCTCGAAGTTCCGCGTGGAGAGCGAGTGCCGAGGCACACGGTGGCGTGCATCCCGACGCGCGCTCGGTATCGCACCGAGTCCTCAAGAGAATGCGTGCGACCGCACTGCCTGCGCTGCGTGGCGGCGGAATGAGCGACGTGTAGCAACGCCATTCCCCTAACGGGTGTTCGAATTTTCTTAACGAAGTCTTACGTTGGACGGCTTGATACGGAGCATCTCGATCAGATTTGACGAGATCGCGAAAGTAGCGTCGATAGCGGTGTAACGCATTTCTCCGGGCGGGTGACTAATGAACGAGTGGCTCCCCCAGCCGTTCGCGCCGAGCCGTTGACCGTCATCGAGGAAGTCGAGCAGTGACGCTAATTCTGATCGCAGTCGTGGCGGGATTGATTGCGGGGATTTCGCCGTGCGTGCTGCCCGTGCTGCCGGTCGTCTTCGTCGCTGGTGCGACCACAAATTCACCCTCCGCGTGGCGCCGTGCGGTCTCAATTGTGCTCGGTCTCATCATCAGTTTCTCGGTCCTGATCCTGGCTGGCGCCGAAATCGTCTCACTGTTCCACCTGCCCCAGTCCTTCCTGCACTATCTGGGAATTGGCCTGCTGATCGCCATTGGTATCGGACTTGTGTTCCCCGTGGTTGGCCAGCTGCTCGAGCGCCCCTTTTCGCGCTTCGTTCTTGGTCGCCAGCCGACCCTGGCGGGCGGCGGCTTCGTGATCGGTCTGGCGCTCGGTCTCGTTTTTGTGCCGTGCGCGGGACCCGTGCTCTCGACCATCATCGTCTTGGGCGCCAAGGAGCACGTCAACCTAGAGACGGTCTTTGTGACGTTGGCCTTCTCCATCGGGGCGTCCGTCCCGCTCCTCGTGATCGCCCTCGCCGGCAGTGCCCTGATCGAGCGAGCGCGTGCGCTGCGATCGAAAGCGCCGCTCCTGCGAAGGGTCGGGGGCGCAGTTCTCATTGTCATGGCGGTGGCCATCTGGGCCAACGCCTTCAACTCCCTGCAGACCGACGTGCCGGGTTACACGAACGCCCTCCAGCAACACGTGGAAGGATCCGCGACAGTTCGCAAACAACTCCAGAATCTCTCGGGCAACAAGAGCGCTGACGGCTCACTCACGAAGTGCGTCCCGAGCGATCCGGCTCTGGAAAAGTGCGGCATCGCGCCCAACTTTACCGACGTCACCGCCTGGCTCAACACGCCCGGCGGCAAGCCACTCACCATGAAGGAGCTCCGGGGCAAGGTGGTCCTCGTCGACTTTTGGACCTACTCGTGCATCAACTGCGAGCGAACCCTCCCCCACGTCGAGGCCTGGTACAACCGATACAAGAACGATGGCTTGGTCGTCGTCGGTGTCCACACCCCCGAGTTCGGCTTCGAACACGTCGTGAGCAACGTGCGCGCCGAGACCAAGACCCTCGGCGTTGACTACCCGGTCGCCGTCGACGACAACTACGGCACGTGGAACGCCTACGGCAACGAGTACTGGCCCGCGGACTATCTCGTCGACGCCAACGGCGTCGTGCGACACGAGGAGTTCGGCGAGGGCAACTATGGACTCACCGAGAATCTGATCCGCGGGCTCCTCGTTGCCGCGCACCCGGGCCTCAAGCTCCCTCCGCGCACCAACGTGGCGAACCTCACGCCGACCCTGCCCACCAATCCCGAGAGCTACGTCGGCTACCAGCGCCTCCAGTACCTCGACGACGCGAAGGCGCCGGCGCCGAACCTTCCCACTGAGTTTCGCTTTCCGGCGACCCTCGCACCGGACTACTTCTCCTTCTCTGGACTGTGGACGGATCACGCCGAAGAGGCCACCGCGGACAAGCAGGCCAAACTGGAGTTGAGCTTCCAAGACGAGGACGTCTACCTGGTGATGGGGGGCACGGGCACGGTCACCGTCTCGGACGGGAACGGACTAGCCCCGACCACGATTCACGTCAAGGGAGTGCCGAAGCTCTACACCGTCTTTCACTCGAAGTCGACGTCTGCGGGAACTCTGGTGATGACCTTCACGCCCGGCGTTCAGGCCTACGACTTCACCTTCGGATAACGCCCGGCTCTTAGGGATGCTCCATCCCGAATCGGGCCATGAGCGAACGCTCGTCGTCCGGCGTCGGTGGAGCGTCGCGATGCCACAACTCGTGGAGTCCCGCGAAGTAGCCGTCCATCGCCGGCGCGTGAATCACAAGGAGCCGAGCGTCTAGTTCACTGGTGTTGGCAAAGGTGTGCGCAGTGCCGCGCGGTACCAGCACAAAGTCGCTGGCGCCAAGACTCAACTCTTCCTCATCAATAACCACCGTCACGGTGCCATCGAGGATGAAGTAGGCCTCCGAGCAGTTGGTGTGGCGATGCACCGGCGGGTGGCGACCGCCGGGCGGCAAGGTGCGCTCCATGAGCGAGAAATCACCGTCGTCCAGTTCTCCGATGGCCTTGAAGAACATGTCGCTACCACGCGCGGAGTATTCCCTCGCGCCCTCGCCGGGACCAAAGACCCGCGCGACCATCGTTAGTCCAGCGACACGAGAAACTCGTCGACCACATCCATATATCGGTCGGTCTCTTCGACGAACGGCATGTGACTCGACTCCTCGAAAATCTCCCAGTGGCGAACGTCGGGAATGTTCTCAAAGAACGGCTGAACGGTCGCGGGCGTCGCTTCGTCGTGGCGCCCCGAGAGCAGGAGCGTGGGTACCGCGATGGCGCCCACCCGATCCACGACGCTCCAGTCGCGCAAGGTACCGATGCAAAAGAACTCATTCGGACCGTTCATGGTGTTGTAGACGGTCGAGTCCTTCGCCATGTACTCAAAGCTGCGCACCACCTCGGGCGGGTTCGGCACGACGCGACACACGTGCTCGTCGTAGTACACCTTGGTCGCATCGAGATACTCGGGATCGTTGGTGGTCCCGTCAGCCTCGTGCCGATCGAGCGCCGCTTCGACGTCACGCGGCAGCTGTCCGCGAAGAATCTTGGCCTCGCTCGCCCACAACTCCATGGACGCGGGTGAGTTCGATAAGACGAGCCCTCGTAGCCCTTCAGGTCGACGAATCGCGTGCTCGGCGCCCAGCATGCCGCCCCAGGACTGGCCGAGTAGGTCGTAGTGGCTTTGGATGCCCAATGCGTTGAGCAAGTTATTGAGCTCGTCCAAGAACAAGTCGACGGTCCAAAAGTCCGCCCCCCGACTGGGCAACAGGGTCGAACGCCCGCCCCCTAACTGGTCGTAGTGGATGACAGCGCGTCCACGTCGAGCGAGGGCCACGAGTGAGTCGAGGTAGTCGTGCGAGCATCCCGGTCCGCCATGGGCCACGACCAGCGGCGTGACGCCCGAGTGAACGTCGCCGGTGATCCGGTACCACGTTTCGTACTCGCGAAAGGGTGCGAATCCTTCGGTGATCGTGTTCTCGCTCATGATCACGACTCTAAGCCACGGGCGAGTGATTCTTATTTCCCTTTTAGGGGCTTTTGCGTCCACCTTGTTGTGCATACAGAAGGATGAGCGCCACCCGGCTTGGAAAGGATATCTGTGAATTCATTACGCCGAGGCATTCGCAACGCGTTTCGAAACTCCATGCGATCGATCGGCGTCGTGGTGATTCTGGCCGTGGCGATCGCACTCTCCATCTCGATGTTGATCGCTCGTGACGCCGTCACGAGCAAGATCAACAGCGTGAAATCCTCGACGGGCACCACGGTTACAGTCTCGCCCAAAGGTTTCTTCGGCTTCAACGGCGGCGGCACGCCACTGAAGGCCACCACGATCGACGCCCTACTCAATCTGAAGAACGTCGTCTCGGTGCAGGAGTCCCTCAGCGAAGAACTCCAATCTACGAACACCTCGCTCAAGTCGCCGACTCCTGCCGGATCCCTCGGCCGCCAGTTCGCCGGCGGATCATCTAGTTCCGGTAACTCGAACTTCGGCGGCGGCACCGGGACCTTCACGATTCCCGTGCGCGTCATCGGCACGAACTCTCCCGGCACCGCGCTCGTGGGAGGGGCCAACGGTGGGGGCACCGAAAAACTCACGTCGGGCAAGTCGTTCAGCTCCACCTCGAACGCTGACGTCGCAGTGGTGGGCGCCACCCTGGCCTCGAAGAACAAGCTGACGGTAGGCTCCACGTTCACGGCGTACGGCAAAACCATCACGGTGGTGGGTATCTACAACGCGGGCTCCACCTTCACCGACTCCGACGTCCTCATGCCGCTCGCCACACTCCAGACGCTCGCCAAGGCGACCGGCGACGTGACCAACGCCACCGTGACCGTCAACAACGTCAACAACGTGGCCAGCGTCACCAAGGCCGTCACCGCAAAGATCGGCTCGAAGGCGGACGTCACCTCGACCCAGGCCACCACCGAGGCTGAACTCGCGCCGCTCAACTCGGTGAAGACGATCTCGACCTACACACTCATTGGCGCCATCATCGGTGCCGCCATCATCCTGCTGCTTTCGATGCTCATGATCGTGCGAGAACGTCGACGCGAGGTCGGTGTCTTAAAGGCCCTCGGCGCACCGAATCGCTCCATCATCGGCCAGTTCATCGCCGAGTCGACGACGTTCACCGTGCTGGGGGCCATCGTGGGATTCGTCGTGGGAGCACTCTTGAGCAGCCCGATCGCGTCGGCACTCGTGAGTTCGACGTCGAATAACACCACCTCGACTCAAACCGGCTTCGTGCGAGGCGGCGGAGGTGGCGGAGCATTCGCGGCAGGTGGGAGCGGATTCACTCCCCCGTCGGGCGGATTTCGAGGTGGGGGCGCGTTACGCTTCGGCGGCGTGAGCAACACCCTGGACACGCTGCACACGTCCGTGGGCTGGTCCACGCTCACCTACGCGTTCGTCATTGCCATCGTGATCGCGGCTCTCGGATCCACCGTCGCCGCCGCCACCATCGTTCGCATCCGTCCGGCCGAAGTATTGAGGAGTGAGTAATGCTGAAGGTAAAGAATCTCAACAAGACGTTCCGCACGCCGGCGGGTGACGTCCGCGCCGTGCGCGACGTGAGCTTTGACGCGGATAACGGCGAGATGGTCGCGATCGTGGGCGCCAGCGGCAGCGGTAAATCGACGTTGCTCGCACTACTCGGTCTGCTCGACGCGCCCGACAACGGCAGCATCGACCTCGACGGCGTGGAGTTGGCCACCCTGGACGGGAGTGGGCGAACCAAGTACCGCTCGCATCAGGTGGGCTTTGTCTTCCAACAGTTCAACCTCATTCCGAACCTGAGCGCCAAAGAAAACGTGCTCTTGGCCCTCGAGTACTCACACTGGCCCAAGGCCGATCGCGAGCGACGAGCCGAGGAGATGCTGGATCTGGTGGGGCTCAACGACGAGAAGGCACAACGCCGCCCCGCCCGCCTGTCGGGCGGTGAGCAGCAGCGCGTCGCCATCGCCCGGGCGTTCGCTGCCCAGCCCCAACTGATCCTGGCCGACGAACCCACAGGCAGTCTCGATAAGTCGACCGGCCAAAAGATTGTCGAGCTCCTGCGCAGTGCGGCGTCGACCCAGCGCGCGACGGTACTGGTGGTGACCCACGACGACAAGGTCGCACGTCAGGCCGACCGGCGCTTCGAGATCGACGACGGTGTCATGGCCGAGGTCTCCTAGCCGGGCCGCAACTCGCCTCCACTAGCCTGGGTCCTTCTATGGGGCTCTCCATTGGCATCGTCGGACTGCCGAACGTCGGAAAATCAACACTCTTCAACGCCCTGACGAAGAACGACGTGCTGGCGGCGAACTACCCCTTCGCCACCATTGAACCCAACGTGGGTGTGGTCGCCGTACCCGACGAGCGACTCGGCGTCCTGGCCGAGATGTTCCACTCCGAGAAGATCATTGGCGCGACCGTGACCTTCGTGGACATCGCGGGCATCGTTCGCGGCGCCTCGACCGGAGAGGGATTGGGCAATCAGTTCCTGGCGGCCATTCGCGAGTCGGACGCGATCTGTGAGGTAGTGCGAGTCTTCGAAGACGACGACGTCATCCACGTCGACGGTCGGATCGATCCGGCGAGCGACATGGCCACGATCGAGACCGAACTCATCCTCGCGGACTTACAGACCGTCGACAAGGTCATCGCGCGCCTCGAACGCGACTCGAAACGCGGCGGCGAATCGGCCATCAAGCTGGCCGAAGTTCGCAAGGCTCACGCCGCACTCAACGACGGTCGCGTGATCTCCCAACTTGGGCCCAAGGACATCGATCGCACCCAGTTAGAAGACCTCCACCTCCTGAGCGACAAGCCCTTTATCTACGTGTTCAACGTTGATGAAGCGACACTCGGTGACGAAGCGCGCCAGAACGAGCTGCGTGCCTCAGTGGCTCCCTCTCCCAGTGTCGTGCTCTGCGCCAAAGTGGAGGCCGAACTCGCCGAACTCGATGACGCCGAAGCGATGGAACTCCTGGAGTCCTACGGTCAGCACGAGTCGGGCCTCGCTCAACTGTCCCGGGTCGGCTTCGAGACGCTCGGCCTTCAGACGTTCCTCACCGCCGGCCCCAAGGAGGCGCGGGCTTGGACGATCCATCGTGGCGAGACGGCGCCCGAAGCGGCCGGTGAGATCCACAGCGACTTTCAAAAACACTTCATCAAGGCCGAAGTCGTCTCGTACGACGACCTGATCACGGCCGGTTCGATGACGGCCGTGCGAGCGGCCGGTAAGGCGCGGGTGGAGGGCAAGGACTACGTCATGCGCGACGGCGACGTCGTTGAGTTCCGCGTCGGGGTGTAACGATACAATTGATGCGGGCGAATGCTGCGACAGAGGTCGGCGCCCGGCTGTTCTCAAGTTTCTAGGAGAAAACCATGACCTCTGACACCTTTTCCTTCAAAGTGGCCGACCTGTCGCTGGCCGATTTCGGTCGCGCCGAGATCACCCTCGCGGAGCACGAGATGCCCGGCCTGATGGCGATGCGCGCCGAGTTCGGCGAGTCGAAGCCGTTGGCGGGTGCGCGCATCGCCGGTTCGCTGCATATGACGATCCAGACTGCGGTCCTCATCGAGACGCTCGTCGCCTTAGGGGCGGACGTGCGCTGGGTGAGCTGCAACATCTTTTCAACCCAGGACCACGCCGCGGCGGCCATTGTGGTGGGCCCGAACGGCACACCCGAGAACCCCCAGGGGGTACCGGTCTTCGCGTGGAAGGGCGAGACGCTCGAGGAGTACTGGTGGTGCACCGAACAACTCCTGCAATGGCCCGGCTACGACGGTCCGACCATGATCCTTGACGACGGCGGCGACGCCACCCTCTTTGTGCACAAGGGACTCGAGTTCGAGCGGGCGGGCTTCGTGCCCTCCCCCGAGACGGCCGACTCCGAGGAGTATCGCGTCATCTTGAACCTGCTCACGTCCATCGTTGACAAGGGCGACGAGGTCTTTGAGCCCATGGCGGCCGGCATCATCGGGGTGTCCGAAGAGACCACCACCGGGGTGCACCGGCTCTATGAGATGGAGAGTGACGGCACGTTGCTGTTCCCCGCAATCAACGTCAACGACGCGGTGACCAAGTCGAAGTTTGACAACAAGTACGGCGTGCGTCACTCGCTCATCGACGGCATTAATCGCGCCACAGACATCCTCATCGGCGGCAAGGTGGCGCTCGTGTGCGGGTACGGCGACGTGGGCAAGGGCTCGGCCGAGTCGTTCCGCGGTCAGGGTGCCCGGGTCATCGTGACCGAGGTCGATCCGATCTGTGCGCTGCAGGCCGCGATGGACGGCTTCCAGGTGACGACTTTGGAAGAAGCGCTGCCCGTGGCCGACTTCGTCATCACCGCCACGGGCAATCGTGACATCGTGACGGTCGAGCACATGCAGAAGATGAAGGACCTAGCGGTGCTGGGCAACATCGGGCACTTCGATAACGAGATCGACATGGCCGGGCTCGCCGCTCTGCCCGGGGTCACGCGCGAGACGATTAAGCCGCAGGTGGACAAGTGGACCTTCGCCCACGGGACCTCGATCATCGTGCTCTCCGAGGGCCGACTGCTCAATCTCGGTAACGCGACCGGACACCCCAGCTTCGTCATGAGCAACTCCTTCACCAACCAGACGATGGCCCAGATCGAGCTCTTCACCCACCCCGAGAACTACGAGAAGAAGGTCTACGTGCTGCCCAAGCACCTGGACGAGAAGGTGGCGCGACTGCACCTGGACGCTCTTGGCGTCAAGCTCACGACTCTCACCAAGGAGCAGGCCGACTACATCGGCGTGGCGGTCGAGGGACCGTACAAGCCCGACACGTACCGCTACTAAATGTCCGCTTAGCGGTAGCCGGCGAAGATGTCGGTGACGTTGCCGGAGAGATCTTCGGGGTTCGTCACCCGCCAGTACCACTCGGTGCCCATCACGCGGCGGAACTCGTCGCGGCCCATCTTGAGCCAGAAGGAGTCGTCGAGTTGCGACGCGTGCGCAGCCAGCGCGTCGTACTTCGCGTCGGTGGCCGACGTCACGTCGATCGTGGCGCTGATCTGGTCGTCGGGCGTGCCCATCTCGAAGTCCTCTCCGGGTTCGGGATCGGGCTCGCGCACGATGCCGCGGGCGAGTTCGGCTTCGCGCTCGCGGCGCCCTTCTTCCTCCCAGCGCGCGCGCATGATCGCCATGACCGAACTGGGGATGGCGTTGAAGTAGAGCGTGGGCTCGTAGTCGATCAGATCCAGTGCGGCCATCGTGATGCGGTGGGCCTGAATGTGGTCGGGGTGTCCGTAGAAACCGTGCTCGTTGTAGGTGACGATCACCTGGGGACGCTCTTCACGCAGCACGACGGCCAGTCGCTCGGCCGCCTCGTCGACGGGCGTCGCCCAAAACGCGTGGGGGTCATCGTTCTGGGGCCAGCCCATCATCCCCGAGTCGCGGTACCCGAGGCGCACCAGCCGCGTGATACCAAGAGCCTCGACGGACCGATCGAGTTCGCCACGACGTATCTCGGCCACGACGTCGGGGTCGTGTCCCACTTCGCCCGGCTTCACGCCTCCGGGGGCGTCGCCGAACTCGCCGTTGGTGCACGTCACCAGCACGGTTCGCTCGCCTTCGTTCGCGAGCAGTCGATAGAGCCCGCCGGTCGAAGTGGCCTCGTCGTCGGGGTGGGCGTGCACGGCCAAGAAAGTGAGTGTCATCAGAGTCCTCCTAGAAGATCAGTCTGGTCCGCGCCTGTCTCACTGCGAGCCCAGGCGCGCTGGTAGTACTCGGTGCGAAAGAGCAGGTCGAAGAGTTGTTCGTCCATCTCAATGAGATCACGGTTGTCGATTTGCGTGGCGTGCGCGGCCATGGCGTCGTGCTTGAGACGCACGTAGGGTCCGACGTCCAAGGTGGTCGCCACCAATTCGGACTTCACGTGCACACCGGCGTCCAACACCCAGGCGGGCATCGAGAGACCCTGAGCGCTTGCCTGCTCGACCAGCGACGTCATGATGCCCTCGGGCACGACGGAGTAGTAGAGGCGCTGCACACTTGAGGCGAACTCGACCGCCCGACGTGCGGCGGCGTTCGCCTGGATGTGATCGGGGTGTCCGTAGAAGCCGCTCTCGTCGTACGTAATGACCACGTGGGCGTTCTCTTCGTCCAGAATCGAGGCAACCGTGCGGGCGACCGCGTCGATGGACGCATTCATGAACGCATTCGGGTTGTCGTTGTCGGGCCAACCCTTCATGCCCGAGTCGTCGTAGCCGAGCGTGACGACGCGCGAGAAACCGAGCATCGCCGCAGAACGCTGCAGTTCAGCGGCGCGAGTCGCCGTGGTCTCGAGGGCGTCGTGGCCCGCCTCGTTGCCGGCGCGTCCGGCCGGGTCAAACCCGAGCTGGCCTTTTGTACAGGTGATCAGCACGAGTCGATGCCCGAGGGCGGCGTAGTGCGCGCTCGCTCCCCCACCGAAGAACGCTTCGTCATCGGGATGCGCGTGGACGCACGCAATGGTAGGCAGAAAAGTCATGACGAGAGGCTAGGAGGTCAAAATCTGAATGAATCGCACGACGAGCAAAATCCCCGCCGCAAAGAGATAACAACTCTGCGAGCGCATGAGTATCGTGCGAGCCCGCGAGTTGGGGATCGGCGCGAGCAACGCTAGACGAGGGGTGCGCCAGTCGCGCCTGTCGCCGGAATAGTGCTGAGGGGGCAGCCAGCGCCGCCACGCCATCGGTAGTCCGACGATGAGTCCCACGCCGGCGAGCACCGCGAGTATCTCCAGCAACGTCAGCACCGGCGCACTCGTGAAGAGCGTGGAGATCATGAGCGTGAGCGAAAGCACCACCAGGGCACTGATCATGATCACCGAGACGACGTTCAAGACTCGCCCGTTCTTCCAGGGTCCCATCAGTTCGGAGTCATTGGCCAGCATCAAGACGATGATGGTGGTGCTGGGCAACATGAGCCCGCACAGTGCCTGGACCGCCAGGGTGATGGTGCCGAGTGGCGCGCCGGGCACGACCGCGACGGTGCCCGCGAGCACCAGGAGAATCGCGAAACCGCCGTAGAAGCCCTTGGCCTCGCGAAGTCGGGCGTTGAGACCCTGGTGGGTCGAGGAGAGATCGCCAATGGCGTACGAACTAGCCAGGGTCACCACGGCCGCGCCGATCACCGATGCGTTGAGCAGCAGGACCGCAAAGATCCCGCCGGCGCCGTGGCCGACGTAACGACCGAGGCCCCGCGCGACCCCCAGGGCGTTGGTGTAGGAGTGGGTGTTGCCGTGACCCGACAGGCCGATCGCAGTCGCGCCCACCAACACGCCCGCCACGATCACCACCACGAAGGATCCGATGATCGTGTCGATGCGCTCGTAGTTGAGCCAGCGCGGCGTGATGCGCTTGTCCACGATGTTGGACTCTTGAAAGAACAGTTGCCACGGCGCGACCGTGGTGCCGATGATCGAGATGATCAACAAAACGGCCGACGACGATGCCCCACCGCGAATTCGGGGCACGACGGCGTGACTCGCCATGGCGCTGAACGAGGGGTGACTCACGATCACCAAGGGGATGATGATGAAGTTGATCGCGATGAAGAGCATCATGAAGCGCTCCCAGCGCCGAAACGACCCCGACGCCGTGACGCCAAACAGCAGGACCACCGCGATGGGCACGGAGTAGTAGGGGCTCACTCCGAAGTAGCGCATCGAGAGCGAGATGCCGATGAACTCCGTGATGATGATGAGGAAGTTCAAGAAGAGAATGGAGAAGATCGACAGGTTCCCCCAGTACCGCCCGAACCGTTCGCGAATGAGTCGACCGTGCCCAACGCCGGTCACCGCGCCCAGTCGCGCGACCATCTCTTGAATGATGATGAGGACCGGAATAAGTAAGGGCAGCGTCCAGAGCAGCGTGTAGCCGAAGTTCTGGCCGGCCTGGGCGTACGTGGACACTCCCCCCGCGTCGTTGTCGCCGACCATGACGATGAGCCCCGGTCCGATGATGGCCAGCAACGTGAGAAAGCGCGCGCGAAGGCCCCGACGGCGGTCGCCGTCGTGCGTGGTGATCGAGCCGAAGGCTCCGGTGATCTCTACGTCTTTGGACTTCTCGCGCTGCACACTTGCTCCTTTCGTTCTCATCGTGGTTGTCGACCGACACAACCACGCGAGACCCCGAGGGCTAGTCGTGCTCCTGGTTCAGCGAGCGAAGTTGTATCGGTACGTCGAGGGCCAAAGGCCCGGTACTGGGGGGTTTCAGACAGACCCCCTTAGAACGAGACGAACGCGGGTACGCACTATTCCTCCGCCGCACCAACGCCAAACTCGGCGCGCCAGCCCTGGGGCAGGAGCTCTTCGAGCAAGTCGTCTACTGTCACCACCCCGACCATCTTGTTGTGCCCTTCATCGAGCACCGGCAAGACCGTCAGATTGAAGTCGCTCATCTTTCGCGCCACGCGCAAGACATCCCACTGGGGGTGCACGTGTTCGAGTTGCGTGCGCGCCGCCGCCAACGCCAGTTCGTCGGGACGTGCGCGCACCAGTGGCGCAATCGACGCGGCCCCGATGGGCTGACCCTCCTCGTTCACGATGAACACCGCCTGCAGGGACTCCGCCGGCACCCGGGACGTGCGAATGGCGTCGAGCGCGTCGAGCACCGTCGCACCCGCGCCCACCGAGACGTAGTCGGTGTTCATAAGACCGCCGGCCGTGTCGGCGTTGTACGAGAGGAGCTGGCGAACCTTGGACTGCTGCTCACTGGGCAGGAGATTCAAGATGGGCAGTCGACGTTCTTGATCGATCTCCGTGATGAGGTCGGCCGCGTTGTCGGGCTCCATGCGCGAGAGCAACCGGGCGGACTCCTCATCCGAGCGCGACTCGAGGAACTCGAGTTGGTGGGTCGTGTCGAGTTCCTCGAACACGTCGGCCTCGAGCTCGCGGTTCAGTCCCACCGCTTCGATGATCTCTTCGCCCTCTTCGTGGCTGGCCTGCTCCACCAAGTCGGCGATCTGAGCGGGGTGCAGGCGAGCGAGTTTGCGATAGGGAATGCGCAGACGCGCCGTGGGCACGTGAGAGACGAAGGGTTCGATGGAGGCGAAGTCCACGATCGAGTCCGTCTGTACGTGCGAGCCGATGCGACGCCCCAGCAGTCGGCGAAGGAAGGATCGGCGACCGGGATCGACGCCGACGACCTCCCAGTGACCATCGACGTTGGCGATCTCGATCTCGTTGGCGACCATGATGCGCCCACGCACCAGGTTGATGAGGTGTCGCGCCAGGAGGTCCTCGGCGAGCAGGATCTCACCCGGGCGACGCTCGAACTTGCGCAGGTCCACGCGGCGACCCTCGAAGGTCATTCGCCCCTGGTCCAGGCCGCCAATCTTCTTGATCGGGACGAAGACGTCGCGACTCTCGATACGAATGACGGCGCCCACGATCGGCGGGTGTGGGTCGTTGCCGAGCCGCGCGACCAGGTCCTGGACGCGCCCAATCCGGTCGCCGTCCGTGTCGTAGATCGGACGGCGCAGGAACGTAGAGAGGTGGAAAATATCGGTCATGGTCAAGCCTGCAGGTACAGGCTACCGCCCAATCAGGCTCGTTTATCTAGCCGCAGTTCAGCGTGAGGAGAGTGTGAAGTCCTTAAGGACCGACGCCACGAACTCGACGTCGTCGTCGCTGATGCCCGCGTGGGTCACGAATCGCGCCCGTCGCGGCGACACCGTTCCGCCCTCAACGCTGAGCGCAGCGAGTTCCTCGACCAGGTCACGCGCGCGGGGGTGGTCAAAGGAGACGATGTTGGTTCGACACGATGTTGGATCGAAGTTGGACTCGGGAAACGCGACGGCGAACAACTCCGCCAAAGAGCGCGCGCGCGCATGATCCTCAGCCAAGCGCTCCACCATGGTGTCCAGTGCGACTAATCCCGCCGCAGCCAAGAACCCGGCCTGACGCATGGCGCCGCCCAAGCGTTTGCGCTCGACGCGCGCGCGCTCGATCAAAGCCGCCGGCCCCGCCAGAAGCGAACCGACGGGGGCACAGAGTCCCTTCGAGAGACACGAGGTCACCATGACACTGGGCGCGCAGTAGTCAGCCGCACTCGTACCAGTGGCGACAACGGCGTTAAAGAGTCGCGCACCGTCTTGGTAGAGGGGCCGATCGCCCACGGCGTCGGCGAGCTCGCGTAGCTCCTCGACGTCCCACGGGACGCCTCCGCTCGCCATGTGCGTGTTCTCTACGCAGACGAGCGACACGTGGGGCTGATGATCGGCTTCGGAATCGATGACCTCGAGCACGTCAGCGATGTTGAGTGTCCCCGATGAGTCATCGAGCGTGGCGAACTGGATCGCGGCATTGCGCGACGCGGCACCCATCTCGAAGCCCACAACGTGCTGGGATCTCCCGGCCACCACGAGGTCCCCGGGCTGGGCGAGCACACGTAAGGCGATCTGATTGGCCATGACGCCCGAGGGCACGAAGAGCGCGGCGTCTTTGCCCACCAGTGATGCGTACCGGGCTTCGAGCTCGTTGACGCTCGGGTCCTCGCCGTATCCATCATCACCGACGCGGGCACTGGCCATTGCTTCGCGCATGGCGGGCGTGGGTTGAGTAATGGTGTCGCTACGTAGATCAACTCGTCGGCTCATGAATCGAGGCTAGCGAAACCTAAACTGCGACCATGAGCGACAACATCGAAGGCATCCTCTCCGGACGTCCCAATGTCAACGACGTGCTGGGCATCGAACTCGTGTCCGCCACTCCTGATGAGGTGGTCATGCGCGTGGAGGTAGGACCGAAGGTTCACCAGCCTTTTGGCATCCTGCACGGCGGCGTATCGGCGCTACTCGCCGAAGGCGCAGCGTCGGTCGGAGGCGCGGTAAGCGTGGGACCCGGCGAAATCGTGGTGGGCACCGAACTGAACTGCTCGCACCTTCGCTCCATGACCGACGGTGTGCTCACCGCGGTCGCCACGCCCATTCGCAAGGGTCGGCGCGTTCACGTGTGGGGCATTGAGTTACGCGACGGTAACGAGCGTCTGATCTGTGTGGCACGCTGCACATTGCAGGTATTGCCCGCGTCCTCACCGGCGTCGTCATAAGGGCACCCTCTAGACTTTTGGCCACTACTCGCCGAACAAGGGGCTGACATGGGTGCACGCTTTATGGGCTGGGGTATCGCACTTCCGGAGCGGATTGTCACCAACGACGAACTCTCACAGACCCTGCCCACCTCGGACGAGTGGATTCGCGAGCGCACCGGTATCCGCGAACGCCGCATCGGCGGCACGGTCACGAACCTCGGTGCGACCGCGGGCACAGCTGCCCTCGAGGACGCCGGCGTCGAACCGAGCGACATCGACTTTCTCATTCTCGCCACGAGCGCGGCGGATCGCATCTCGCCGGCGACCTCGTCGATGATCGCGCACGAGATGGGTCTGAAGTGCCCCGCCATGGACATCAACGCGGCCTGCAGCGGCTTCATGTACGCCGTGCGCACCGCGCAGGGACTCCTCGAAACGGGCAACAAGCGCGTCCTCGTCGTGGGGGCTGAAGTGCTCTCTCGATTCGTGGACTGGAACGACCGCACCATGGCGGTGCTGCTCGCTGACGGCGGCGGAGCGGCGGTGCTCGAGTACGACCCCACCGAAAACGACATCCTGTCGTTCACCCTCGGCACCGATGGCGCGAACTCCGAGCTGCTCACGTGCGAGCACGAAGGGTACTTCTGGATGAACGGTCCCGAGGTGTTCCGCAACGCGGTGCGCGTCGTGGTCGACTCGGCGGAAAAGGCGATGAGCTTGGCGGGCGTCACGTCCGATGACCTCAGCCTCGTGATCCCCCACCAAGCGAATATTCGCATCATTCAAGCGGCGTGTCAGCGTCTCGACATCGAGATGGACCGGGCCGTGGTGTGCCTCGATCGCTACGGAAATACCTCCAGCGCCTCGATTCCATTGGCCTTTGACGATGCGCGCAAGAACGACCGCATCCACAAGGGGGACTACGCCCTGTTGACCGGGTTTGGCGCCGGGATGACCTGGGCGTCGGCCGTCGTAAAGTGGTCCCGATGACCGGTCCTTCTCTCGTCATCCTGGCCGCTGGCCGGGCTCGTCGTTACGGCGGAGTCAAGCAGTTGGCGCCCGTGGGCATGCACGGTGAAGGTGTCATCGACCTGATTGCCTCCGACGCATTCGCGGCTGGCTTCGGCGACGTGGTGATCGTGATTAACCCCGACACTGGTCCCGAGATTCAAGAGCACGTCGCCGAGTTCTGGCCCAGTGATCGCAGAGTCACCTTCACGCATCAGACCGAACTACGTGGCACCGTGAGTGCGGTGCTCGCGGCCGAGCCCGCACTCGACATGAGCAGACCCTTTGCGGTCTCCAACGCCGATGACCTCTACGGCCGCGAGTCGTTTCGCATGCTGGGTGAGCACCTGGCAACGAGCACCAACAACTGCCTGGTGGGATTTGAGCTGGAGCGCGCGCTGGTCGGTGAGCTGCCCGTCTCGCGCGGCACGTGCATGGTGGTGAACGGTCATCTGACCGAGATCGTCGAGCGTCGCAATGTGCAGGCGACCTTGGAAGGTTTCGTGGCCGACGACGGCCTCGAGCCGCGTTCGTTGCACCCCTCGACCATTGTCTCGATGAACTTGTGGGGATTTCAGAGTTCGATTCTCCCGCTCATGCACGAGGCGATTGAGGGGCACGACTTCGACGAGGAGAAGGAGATCCAACTTTCGACGTTCGTCGGAAATATCCTTCATCGCACACCGCTGCGCTTTGATGTCATGCGCACCACCTCACGCTGTATCGGCGTCACCCACGCCGAGGACCTGCCCCTCGCCCAGGTACTCGTGCGCCAGGAAATCGAAGTAGGAGATCGGCCCGAGTTCGCCTTCGCGAACTTGACTTAGTGCCAGTCTCTCGAGGCGGGCACCGTCGTCCCTAAGGCGAGCGCCTCGACGTGTTCGGCCACGAGCGTGACGATCCCCTGACCACGTTCGAGTGACCCGCGAACAATCAGCGCGGAGGCGAGACCCGCCACCTTTGACCACCGGGCCCACGCTCCCTTCGAAAAGATCACGTTCACGTGACCGGTCTCGTCTTCGAGGTTCACGAAGACCGCTCCATTGGCCGTCTCGGGGTGCTGGCGGTGCGTGACGACCCCGGCGACGCTCACGCGCTTGGCCTCCACGCCGATGAGGGCGTTGGCCTTCGTCACCCCGCGGGCCGTGAGGGCGGGGCGCACCAGTTCCATCGCCGTCGCCTCGGTCGTGAGGCCGAGCGACCACAGGTCGTCGGCGACGCGCTCGAGTTCGGTCGTCGCAGGAAGCTCCGGCGCCACCTGACCGGTCACCACCCCGGGGAGGCGATCCGCGAGGGCCTGGGCCGCAGCACCGGCCGACCAGGTGAGCGCGCGCCGTGACGCGCCGAAACTATCCAGCGCACCGGCCGCGGCGAGCGCTTCGAGATGTTGCTGCTGGAGACCCGCGCGGCGCGCGAGATCCGCGCTGTCGCGCCACGGGGCACCCGCCACAATTCGCTCCGCCACCTCGGTGCCGATCGAACGCACGTCACCGAGACCCAGACGCACGAGAGCCTCGTCCGGAGTGCCCTCGAGCGAGGCCCCCACGTGTGAGACGTTCACGTCCGGGCGCAGCACGCTCACCCCGTGGTGCTGGGCGTCGGCGACCAAACTCTGGGGCGACCAGAAGCCCATGGGCTGAGCGTTGAGGAGCGAGACAAGAAACGCTGCCGGGTAGTGCACCTTGATCCAGGCCGAGCAGTAGACGAGGTGGGCGAAGGAGACCGCGTGCGACTCGGGAAAGCCGAAGTTCGCAAAGGCCGCCAACGCCTCGAAGAGCTGATCGGCCGCCTCGTCCACGATGCCGTTCTGGGCCATGCCCGAGTAGAAGCGGCTCTTGAGTTTCATCATGCGAAGTTCCGAGCGCTTCGACGCCATGGCCTGGCGCAGTTCGTCGGACTCACTCGGTGAGAAGCCAGCCACCGCCACGGCCATCTCCATGAGCTGTTCTTGGAAGAGCGGCACCCCGAGCGTGCGCTCGAGGATCGGCTGGAGGCGAGGGTGTAGGTAGGTGACGGGATCGTCCCCGCGGCGCCGGCGAATGTAGGGGTTCACCGCGCGGCCCTGAATGGGACCGGGACGAATGAGGGCCACCTCGACCACGATGTCGTAGAAACACCGCGGCTGGACGCGCGGCAGGGTCGCCATCTGCGCGCGCGACTCCACCTGGAAGACCCCTACGGTGTCGGCCTCGCACAACATGTCGTAGACGGCGTCTTCTTGGGGCAGCATCGCCAGGTCCAACGAGACACCGTGGAACTCTCGCACGACGTCCACCGCGCGATGCAGCGCCTCAAGCATGCCGAGTCCCAACAGGTCGAACTTCACGAGGCCGATCGCCGCGCAGTCGTCCTTGTCCCACTGCAGCACACTGCGTCCTGGCATGCGCCCCCACTCCACCGGACAGACCTCGAGCACCGGCCGATCGCACAGCACCATGCCGGCGGAGTGGATGCCGAGATGGCGCGGCCGATCGCGCAGCTGGGCGGCCATGGTGGTGATGATCGGATCCACGCCCGAGTCGCCCGGGGTCATCGTCGCGCGGTCCACGTGATCACGGATGTAGTTGGCCTCCTCCTCACTATGTCCAAAGGCCCGCGCCACGTCGCGCAGTGCGGACTTCGAGCGATAGGTGATCACGGCCGCGACCTGGGCCGCGTGGTGTCGGTCGTAGCGATCGAACACGTACTGAATCACCTCTTCGCGCCGACCCGACTCGATGTCAACGTCAATGTCGGGCGGACCGTCGCGCGCCGGTGAGAGAAAGCGCTCGAAGAACAAGTTGAGGGACACGGCGTCGGCGTTGGTGATACCGAGTGAGTAACACACCGCAGAGTTCGCAGCCGAACCCCGACCCTGGCAGTAGATGTCGCTCTTGCGACAGAACTCGGTAATGTCCCAGACGGTCAAGAAGTAGCCCGCGAACCCGAGCGTCTTGATCACCGACAGTTCGTGGTCGATCTGACGCCACGCGCCCGGGACCCGTTCGTTCTCGCGCGTGCCGTAGCGCTGGGTGGCACCCACGGCCACGATCTCTTCTAAGTACGACTGCTCGTCGTGGCCCTCGGGCGTCTTGAACGCGGGAAGGTTCGGGGCGACGAGGCGAAGGTCGAAGGCCAACTCCCCTACGAACTCACCAGCCGCATCGACGACCCCGGGCCAGCGCGCAAAGCGTCGGCGCTGCTCGTCGTCGCTACGCAGGTGCGCGAGCGGTGAGGCGCTCTGCCAGCCCTCCATCTCGTCGAGGCTCTGTCGTGCGCGAATCGCGGCCAGCACACTGGCGCGAGGAAAGTCGTGCGGCGTGGCGTAGTGCACGTTGTTGGTCGCCACCACCGAGACCTTCGCTCGTCGCGCCAACTCCACCAGCGCGTCGTTGCGCGCCACATCATCGGGCTCGCCATGATCCCAGATCTCCACGGCCACGTTGTCGCGTCCGAAGCGCTCGATGAGTTGGGCGAGCGAGCGTGACGCGGCCTGAGGACCGTCATTCATCAGCGCGCGGGTGAGTGGTCCCTTGCGACAACCCGTGAGCACCAGCCACTCGCGGGCCGCACTCGCGACCTCATCCAGGTTGAGGCGCGGTGCGCCCTTCTCACCGCGTTCGAGCAGCGCAAGGGCGAGCATCCGCGAGAGCGACGCGTATCCCTCGGGCGAACGGGCCAGTACCACGAGGTGATCACCGGAGGGGTCGGGAACTCCCACCCGGTCGTCGAGGGCGTCCAGAGTGATCTCACTGCCAAACACACTGGCGAGACCGAGCGCGCGCGCGGCTTCAGAAAAGCGCACGACGCCGTAGAGGCCGTGGTGGTCACAGAGCGCGAGACCCGAGAGCCCCAGGCGCGTCGCCTCAACGACGAGCTCTTCGGGATCGCTCGCGCCGTCTAAGAAGCTAAAGCCCGAATGCGCGTGCAGTTCTCCATAGGTGGCCATCACTATCAGTCATAGATTCCGACGAGCCACCACCGACTCGACTCCGCAGCGACCAACAGCGCCTCACCCGAGGCGAGCACCATCTGGACGTGCGCACGCCTACGGTGTCGCGACCACCACCGCTCCACCAACGGCCAGGGGCCCGCGAACCAGATGATCTCTCGACGCAGCGGCGACGAAAAGATCACGGCCGTGGGAGCCGCACTGAGAACACCGCGCGAGTTGAGCACCACGGGTCGATTCGCCTCGTCGCGCAACTGCAACGGCACGGGGTGGGCCAGCGTCGTGGCCGGCGAGGGCGCCGCGAGTCGCCCGGGCCACGGGGCTCGATCGCGCAGGATCGTCGAGGGTGATCCCCAGGGCACCAGAGTCGCGCGATCCTCGGGTCCGCGACCCCCCTGAAGATTCGCCACGACCACCGCCTCGGCCCCGAGCCGTTCGCGCACGCGCCGCGCGGCCGCGTCGGCGCGATCGTCTTCGGCGCCGCGTTGACCAAAGAATCCCTGCTGCTCGTCGAAGAGATCGTCTTCTCCGCGCAGTTGCGCGAGACGTCGAGCGAGTTTGGGGTCGCGCTGGGTGTCCAGCTCGGTGAGTTCTCCGCGGGCCACCCGGTGCAGGATCAGCGCGTGTTTGTTAAAGCGCTCTGCCACGCGCGCGCTGTCTAAGTCCGCGAAGGCGCCGAGTGTGTGCAGCCCCAAGCGCCGACACGTGGTCGCCAGATCTTTACGACCCAGCACTTCGAGGGGTTGAGCGCGACGAAACGCGTCGCTGCCTCTGCGCGGTACGAGAACCTCTCGGTGTGCCGCGAGTTCCGCACAGAACAGCCCTTCGGCGACGCCGAGCTTGGCGGGTGCGCCCACGACGTCGAGAACGCACTGGCGCACCATGCGCAGTACCGCGTCCTCGCCACCGAAGAAGCGGCTCGGTCCTCGCAAGGGCATGACGAAAAGACCGAGACGTACCGCTTCGGTGAAAGGACACATCTCTTCGAGCGCGTCGACCAAAGCGATGGTGTGACGCAACGTCGAGCCGTCGGGCTGTTCGAGGGCGAGGGACTCGACCCATACCGCGAGTAGCTGCTCCATCAACGAGCCTCCGCCGCACCGCGACGATTCGGCACGATCACCACGTGGTCGCTGCCTCGCGCGAGTTCTCCGCGACCGCTCACGTGCACCGTGAGATAGCGCGCGTCCAGACGCGAGGAGGTGACCCACTCGGCCTGGGCCACCCGAAAGAGGATGTCCGCGGGCAGGGGCCACGATACGCGCGGCTCGCTGAGAGCCACGAGGATCGAGCCGCGCTCTCGTACGCGGTCCATTAGGCGTCGTGACGACTGGTGCCCGGGGCGCGACGGCGGTCGCACGATGACGAGATCGACCCCGTCGAGAAGATCGGCCGCCGACTCCGCCCACGCGCCCCCAGGACGTGGGACGAAGAGCACGCGACGTAGGTCCACCCCGAGCTCGGCCATCGCGACGACCCCCGGGTCGTCCACACCTACGACGCCCGCCCAGTGTCCACGCGTACTGGCCTCGCTCACGAGGCTGAGGGCAACACTGAGCCCGCCCAGGCCGACCGGTGCCTCTACGACCACCGTCGATCCGCGACGCAGGGTCCCGTCGGGCACGAGCGCACGCCAGGGCTCACCAAGAGGAACCGTGCGGGTCTTAGCGAGCGATACCGGGCGTACTCGGGCGAGCAGGTCGGGAGCGAGCGAGGGTCGAGGAGAGGAGAAAGCGAACATACGTTCGTAAGAGTAGC
>CAWIZQ010000005.1:0-200019 GCA_963840595.1 uncultured Acidimicrobiaceae bacterium | reverse complement strand
CGTCGTTCGCGCTGTCTAAATCACGCGTTAGTTGGAAAAAAATAATTAGCCCGTTCAAAGTCAGTGGTTTTGGATCAAACGTGGTGGCGGTGTCAATTCGTTGAGTCCCCAGATCCAATCCGCGAAGGAATATCACGAAGTGCGGAATCGTGACGGGCACGGCTCTTAGGCTGGACTCAATGACCGATCGATCGTGGGCGCACGGGCATATGACGACGCTGTTGGCTGAAGATCAAGGACGAATGGCGCACTCGTTGGCCGTCGCGAGCCGGGCTTCTCTCTCTTGCTACTCATTTGTTAAGTGATCCCGAAGAGCGATCAGTTCTCGTCGCGGCGGCATTGTTGCATGACATTGGTTACGCGCCCAGCCTCGTCGTAACCGGGTGTCATCATCTCGACGGCGCATGTCACTTGGAGGGACTTGGCGAACATCGACTCGCGCGTCTCGTCGCTCATCACGGCTCGGGTGCAGCTGAAGCAGCCCTGCGTGGACTTTCCGATCAATTTCGTAGGACTTTCCCCACGAGTTCAGTTCGATCGCCGACATCCTTACGTACTGCGACCTCACGAGCGCTCCCAACGGCGGGCGGGTATCCGTCGACGAGCGACTTCGAGAGATTCGTGCGCGCTATGGGACGGCGACGTGGTCGTGCGCGGTCTCGCGGCTTCGGACTCGTTGATTCGTGATGCGTGCACTCGGGTCGAGGGACTCATCGCCTCGTCGAGCGAGACCGCGCTTAGGCGATAACCGGCTCCTGTTCCGGACTCGTGGTAGTCCGTAATGCGAAGACGGATTGACGGATGGACGTCCATTGTCGCGATGTCGGTGAGGCTGAAGTAACCAACTTCGCTGGACTCATCGCTCGTAGCGAGTTCGCCCCCGCTGGGTCGGCACGCAAAGCAGATCGAGAATTGCTGGCGCACTTCGCCGTCGGCGTATTCAACAACGTGTCGTGGATTGCTGTAGATACCAACGAGGCGGCGTGATCTCCACCTCAATGCCGGTCTCTTCGAGCACCTCGCGACAACAGCATTCGGCGATACTCTCTCCGGGCTCCATCGCGCCGCCGGGAATGGTCCAAAGACCGTTGTCGCTGCGTCGAATTAAGAGGATATTCCCCGCGTCGTTGGCGACCACCGCGGAGGCGGCGGGTACCAGGTTGTTCGCTGCGGGCGCGTCGTCTTCGTTGTAGTGCTCGATACGGCTCACGGATGCTCCTTAATGGTTAATTGGTTCTCGGGGGTTTCTTGAGGCGTCAGCGATCTCTTCACTACCGAGAGAGCGTTCGGCGAGTGTGGTGTCGCACTCGCACATACTCCTTCAAAGTGCGTGACGTACTGGTCAAAGATGCCGCCGGTCCCGAGTCGTCGAAAGTGAAAGAGTGGCGCTTCTTTGCCCGGTATCCCAAAGAGGTGAGGGGTCACCATCATGTCGTCATCAAAACGAAACACGGAGCTGTACATCGGAGCGTTTTGAAAGTGGAGCGACGCACCAACGTGAACACTCGGACCGAGGTACTTGAGTGACGACTGAATTCTCGCGAGCAACAGACCATCGAGTCCTTCCTCGCCGTCACGGTAGAGTGCCGCGTCACCCTCTGGATCGGCGATGACGAAGCGGACATCGCCGCCGTTGCGCATGAAGTCAGCTAACACCTTGGTCAGATCGGGGTGGTTCTCGGTCAAGAAGAGTACCGCGTAGCCGAGCACGTCGATCTGACGCTCCGCCTTCGTGATGAGGTTCCACCAGTAGTCACTCGGACAGTCCGAGCGCCGCGCCCACATCCGGACGAGTTCCTCGCGGGCCGCTTCGCTGCCGACGTTTCCCTCGGGAAAGAGCCAAAGTACGTCTTCGTCGAGTTCGCTCGCGATCTCCGCCTGATTTCGAGGGTAGGGAACGGTACCGGCCAGCCACTTAGCGACCGCATTCTTCGACACGTTGATGGCTGCGGCGAGGTCTTCCTGACCGATCCCCTTCTTCGCCATGGCTCGGACGCAGTCGGCGGCTGCCCACCGAGCACACTCTTCTCCATATGGGTTCGTGACGATCTCAGAGCGATAATGCACATCTCACGATGAACGTTCACCCACTCTGAAGAATTCACGAGAGTGGGTGCAGACGTCGTGCCTGTGGGTAGCCCGTTACACCGCAACCGGACTTAATGGATACGTCGGCGCACGTCGCGACGACAACGTCAAAAGGAGTCCAACATGAAACTACCCATTGAGTCGAGCAGCCTTGACTTTCTCGCCGTGTCCGCGGCCGAGCCGGTCATCGACTTCGACTCCAAGCAACCCCGCGTGGACGCTGACGGCAAGACGGTCTTTGCCCTCAGCGTCGTGGCCGTGGGCGGTGAGGGTGCCGACATCCTCGTCGTGAAAGTGGCGGGAGAGCCCAAGGGAATATCGCTCGGTGCTCAGGTCAAGTTGACCGGACTCGTCGCCACCACCTGGCAGATGGGTGATCGTCACGGAGTGAGCTTCCGGGCCGAAAGAGTCGAGGTCCTCCCCACGGCCAAAGCGACCGTCGGAGCCTGAGTCATTGCCCCGGGGGCAAAACCCCCGGGGCCGACCCGGCCCACGGAAAGGACCCCATATGAACAACATCCCTACCAATCACTCCAAATCGCTGATCGACGACCTGCTTGCTGCACTGGCCCATTGGATCGGCTTTTGGCGCGTCGAGCTAGCGGTGCTGGTCGTGCCCACCGCGCTCGGCATCTGGCTCTACTCCCGCACGCCCCACGCTGTTGCGGTCGGTGCACCGACCGTTCTGATCGCTCTGGTGCTGGCGGTGCCGACGTTGCGCGCCGCATTGGCGCGACTGCTGCATCGAGCCCGCGTGCGACGTCACCTGGACGTGGCGATCCTCTCGTTGCCGGGCATCCTCGCCGAACGGCGACCGCGCGTCCGTAAGGTGACGCGCACCACATTCGGTGATCGGATCGAACTCGCCCTCTGGCGCGGCACGTCGGTTGACGATCTCGCGAAGGTCGAGGGCGTCCTCGCCGCGTCGCTGGGCGTTCGCGAGGTGCGGGTCGTGGCCGACGCCAGTCACAGGAACCTCGTGACGCTTTCGATCATTCGTCGCGACCCCTTCGGGTCAGCTTCCTTGGCGTCGCCGCTCCTCGACGTAAACCGGTTCAGTATCTGGCAACCTATTCCTATCGGCATTGACGAAGATGGCGAGGTCGTCACCTTGTCACTTCCGGAACGCAACGTTCTCATTGGCGGAGAGCCGGGTGCGGGCAAGTCGGTCGCACTCTCGGGACTGGTCGCCGCCTGCGCACTCGACTCCGACGTTGACCTCTGGCTCTTCGACGGGAAACTCGTTGAACTGACCCAGTGGTCAGCGTGTGCCCAGTCTTTCGTTGGTCCCGATGTCGAGCGAGCCATTGAGGTCCTGGAAGATCTGCGTACGAATATGGATCGCCGCTATCAACGACTGCTCGGGCTGGGCACGAGGAAGGTTTCCCGCGACGGCGAACTTCGCCTCAACGTGGTAGTCATCGACGAGTTGGCGCTCTTCGTCGCGGGCGTCGATAAGAAGCTCGCAGCCCGTTTCTCTGATCTCCTTCGCGACCTCGTGGCCCGGGGACGCGCGGCGGGCGTGATTGTGCTCGCCGCCACTCAGAAGCCCTCTGTCGATATCGTGCCATCGGCGCTGCGCGATCTCTTCGGCTTTCGCTGGGCGTTGCGATGTGCGACACGCGACGCCAGTGACACCGTGCTCGGCAGCGGCTGGGCGAGTCAAGGATTCTCATCGTCTGACGTCGCGGGATCGAGCCGTGGCGCTGGGCTCCTGCTCCACGAAGGAGAGGTGCCCGTACGACTCAGGAGCTTTCACCTCAATGACGCCGAGATACGGGTACTCGCGGCCCGAGCAGCGCACCTTCGTCAAGACCGCGCGGGGACAAGAGGTGACCGGTGAGAACGCTGTCGGTCACGTCACTCACTGACGAGCGGGTGTTGGCTGGTGTCGTTGCTCGGGCGCGTAGCTCGGCGACGCTGGAGCGTTTCAAGGATCAGGGCGAGCGCTGCGGCTGGTGCGCGCACCCTATTCGTCTTATTGGCTCGTCAGCGTCGGTTGATATCGCGACCGGCGAGATCGTTCGTACCTACTCCACCAACGACGAACCGGATGGCGTGCTCTTGAAGGCCTGTGGCACACGGCGAGCAGCCCGGTGTCTGGCGTGTGCTGCCACCTACGCCGCCGACGCGCGAGTGCTGGTGCGTGCGGGTATGGCCGGTGGGAAGGGCGTACCCACGACGGTATCGGAGCACCCGATGGTCTTTGCGACCTTCACCGCACCGAGTTTCGGCGTCGTGCACGGCACGCGCTCGAACGCGTGTCAGGTCTGTCGTCCGGGCAACCGACAGTTGCTATGTCCACATGGGCGATCGCTGACGTGTTGGGCTCGACACGAGAACGGTGATGCCGCCGTCGGCGAGCCGTTCTGCTTCGACTGTTACGACTACGAGCGCTCGATCCTCTGGAACGCGACGTGCCCGGAACTGTGGCGTCGTACGACCACCTACGTACGCAGAGAGTTGGCTCGCCAGTTCGGTATCAGTGCGAAACAGCTCGATCGCGAGCTGCGAGTCTCCTTCGCCAAGGTCGCCGAATTTCAGCGCCGAGGGGTAGTGCACCTACACGCCGTGATTCGTCTTGACGATCGTGACGACGGAGCGCTTCTGCCAAACAACGAGGTCACGATATCCATGTTGACCGCGGCTATTCACGCGGCCGCTGCCAAGGTGTCGGCACCGTTACCGCACGGCTTCGCCGACGAACCACTCGGACTGGCGCGATGGGGCGAGCAGATCGACGTGAGGGTCATCGCGGCTGGAGACGACGCGAGCGTCGACGGGTCCCCCGATACTCCAGCGTCACCGTCAACAAGCTCTCGAGCGGTGGCGAACTACGTCGCTAAATACGCAACGAAGTCAACGGATGACGCGGGTCTGCTTGACCGACGATTGACAGGTCTCGGCGATCTCGACGCGCGAGGGGTGACGGGACATCTTCGTCGATTGGTCGAGACGGCGTGGTCCCTCGGCGCGTTGCCCCACCTTCCTCGGCTACGAGCGTGGGCGCATTCACTCGGTTTCGGTGGTCATTGGCTGACGAAGTCGCGGCGCTATTCGGTCACGTTTCGCTGTCTTCGCGTTGAACGTCAAGTGTGGTGGGTGCAGCGCCAACGAGCGCAACGAGGAGAGTCGGCCAACACTGACGAGGTCGCGACCATCAGCACCTGGATCTGGGTCGGCGCGGGCTGGGCCAGTCAAGGGGACCAGTGGCTTGCGGCCACGTTCCAGCGCGAGCGTGCGAGCGCTAGACAGGAGTCCCGCGAAGCGCGTTGCCTTGGGTTACTGGGTGGCGATGACGAGTTCACTGGGGAGCGTTGGACGGACTGGCGAGTGGAGGCGGTGTCGTGATGGCCGCGATCATCGATGCGCGAGACCAGCTACTTCACGGAGTTTTTTTTCGCCCGGGGTCCCTCGCCGTGTCCGCTTCGTTGCCGGTGCGCCAAGAGCAGCGCGTCGAGCACCATGCGCACGGTGGCCTGCTCGTCAGGATCGAGCAACTTCGTCGCTTCGAAGATCAGTTGGAGTGGCGGATCATCGGCCAGTCGATCAGCGCCAAACACCAACTCGTCACAGCTCACCGACAGCGCGACCGCCAATTGGCGCAATACGCCGAGCGAGGGCTCCACCTTGCCCGATTCGTAGAGGCTGATCTGGTCGGCGCGCACGTCCAGGTGTTCGGCCAGGGCCGCCTGGGTCAGTCCTCGCGCCCGGCGAATCTCAGCCAGATTGTCGCAGAACGCCATTGTCGGATTCTACCGTTGACTGCCGAGGATGCCTTGGTATATGGTAATAAAATCCTCATGAACATACGGAATAGGAATCATGATTGATAGGCCTTTCGACGACTTGGCGGCGCGGTCGCTCGCGGGCGATGACGTTGACGCGGCGTTGCTCGACGCGGTGGTCGGTCACTGGTGCGACACCTTGGTCGCCGACGAGCGTGCCGTGACCATCGCGAGCGGTTTTGGTCTCTCGCTCCCGCTCGCGACCTCGCTGGACGTTGGACTCTCGGACCGTTCGCTCGGACTCTTGATCCCTAGTCGCGAGTTGAAGGCGGGTCGGCAACTGCGCGAGCGTCTCCAGACCTTCGGGGTACTGCGCGTGAGTGGTCACGAAGCCTTTCGCGGCTGCGCCGTCGTCGCGATTCGCCAGGAGCATCGCGTCATCGCCCTCTTTGCTCGTCGTCTCGACGACCCGTTGCGTGTCCTGTGGGCAAGTGGACTACCCGGTGGAGTCTTCGCGAAGGTCCTTACGCCTCCGCGAGATGAGACGAGTGCTCCGCGGTGTCTCGTCACGACGTCGATCCCCGACGCGTTGGCGATCATCGGTGCTATGTCATCCAACGAGACAGTTGGTGCTTCACTCGGTGCGATGACGCTGCTCGCGCCTGCTCGCCCGAAGGGATACGCCGCGAGGGACCTGAAGGAGATCGCTGCGCGCGAGGATGAAGTCGTCGTGTTGGGACGAGGGAGCGACAATCTCTTCGATCGTCTTGGCGCACTCGGTGTGAGTGTGACGCACGTCGCCAGCGATCTCGACGTCGCACGCACGCTGAACGCCGCGTCCGACGCTACGCGCGTCCTGCTCAACTGGCTCGGTGGGTCACGAACGGAACGAACTTCGTCACCACCTCCAGCGGGGTACAGTTCGTCGACGTCCACCGCGTCGGACGTGCGGCCCGAGACGCCGCCCGCGAACGACATGGTGGAACCGAGTGACAGCGCGTCGGTAACCGTCGCGTCTAGTACCGATCGCGACGAAACCTATCTCCAGATCGGTACTCGTCGGTGGCGACTGCGCGGGGCGCGGGCTCGCGGCAACGTCGAAGGTGACCGTCTCAACGTGGCACTCTCGATACACGATCAAGCGAGTGGTCGATTTCATCTCGACACCCTCGACCTCTACGGAGCACGGCAGCGCGCGAACTTCCTCAGCACCGCGGCGAGTGAACTCCACGTGGAGCGCGACGCGCTCGTGGCCGACATGGTGCACGTGCTTCACGAAGCGGAAAGAGCGCGTGATGAACCGCGAAGCGACGAAGCGCCGCTCTACGAGATGAGCGCCGACGAACGAGAAGAAGCGTTGACCTGGCTGACGAGCCCTGACTTACTGGAGCGTCTGGCCGATGACCTCAGTCGTCTCGGCGTCGTCGGGGAACGAACCAATCTGATGGTCTGCTACCTGGCCGCACTGTCGCGCAAGTGCGAACGTCCCTTCGGGGTTCTGGTGCAGTCGTCGTCCGCGGGAGGTAAATCCACCCTTGTCGAAGCGGTGACCGCCCTCGTGCCACCTGAGGACCTGGTGTCGTTATCGTCGATCACGTCCCAGGCGCTCTACTACCTAGGAGCCACGGGGCTGCGTCACAAGGTGCTCTTTGTGGCCGAAGAGCACGGCTCGTCGCGCGCCGCCTACGCGCTCAAGTTGTTGGTCAGCGAGGGCCGCCTCTCGATCGCCTCGACCGGCAACGACGAAGGGGGACTGCCGCGCACGAAGAACTACGAGACCGCTGGTCCGCTGTCGCTCATGATGACCACCACCTCGACCACGCTCGATCCCGAGCTGGAAAACCGTCTCGTGGTGCTCGGCGTTGATGAGGACGCTTCTCAGACGAGCGCCATCATCCGTGCACAGCGGACCGCCGCGTCGTTCGCGGGACTTCACTCGTCGAGCGAGCGGGCCACCATACGTCGTCGTCATCACAACGTTCAACGACTGCTCGAACCGGTGGTCGTCATCATCCCCGACGGTCCGATCTCGTTTCCGAGTTCGGCGGCGCGCCACCGTCGCGACCACGTGAAGTTCCTCTCGATGATCACGGCTCTCGCGACGCTCCACCAGTACCAGCGGGAGCGTCGCACGGTGGTCCTCGACGGTGCTGCGATGTCCTATATAGAAGCGACACCCGAGGAGGTCGCCTACGCGAGCAAACTCTGCGGCGAGGTCCTGGTACGTGATCTGGAAGGTCTGGCGCCCCAGGCACGCCGTCTACTTGCTGAGGTGCGGGCCTTCGCCGCGGAACGAGCACTTTCGTTTGAGGAAGACATCTATGAGGCGGAGGTCACGAGACGTCAGTTACGCGAACGACTGGGCTGGTCGATCAGCCAAGTTCGTGACGCCACCAATCGTCTGGTGGAGTTGGAATACCTTATCGTGAGCGGCGGTGGGCGCGGTCGTTGTCGCAGCTACCGGTTAGTCGCCGACCTCGCGTCAACTCTCCATGTTCCCGTATCGGAAGTTGGTGGAGTTGGGCAAGTTGGCGAACCGGTTTCGCCAACTTTTGATGCCTCGCCATTAGGTAAAACGGACAAGTTGGCGGGGTTGGTTCCCTCTTTGCAGGTCCAAGGGGCCACTTATTCGTACCCGGAGCTCTCGTACACCGAGATGGCGGATCGTACGCCCATGTTGGAGAAGGAATCATGAAGACGACCGACGCGGTCGCGGACTACCTGACGTGGTTCGAGGTCCACGGTTACTCCAAAGGGACGCTTCGCGCCCGGCGTTACTACCTCGCCTCATTCCTCTCGTTCCTCGACGAACGCGAAGTATTTGATGTCGCAGAGGTCACAGCTACCGTCCTCGACTCCTACCAGCGCCACCTCTACCACCAGAAGAAGGCCAACGGACTGCCGCTCTCGTTTCGCACGCAGGCGCAGCGTTTAATCCCGGTGAAGGGACTTTTCGCCTGGTTGGCGCGCACCGGCGAACTCCCTTACGACCTGTCGATCTCGGTGGCGCTGCCCAAGGTCGAGCACCGGGTGCCCGAAGCGGTCCTCAGCATTGAAGAAGTTGAAGCGATCCTTGCCGGACCCGACACGACGACACTGTTGGGTCTTCGTGATCGCGCGATACTGGAGGTCTTCTATTCGACGGCGATTCGTCGCGCGGAGTTGTTGCATCTTCGAGTCGCTGACGTCGACCACGCACGTCGCACAGTCTTCGTGCGACAGGGCAAGGGCGCGCGTGATCGCTTCGCGCCGATTGGCGAACGGGCCTGTCACTGGGTGCAGCGCTACCTCGATGAGGTGCGGCCTCAACTCGAACGGGGACGCGCTCACCCCGCGCTTTTTCTCAGCGTCACCGGTGGAGGCATCGCCCCAGACGTAATGTCACGTTTGGTGAGTGCCTACATCCAGGGGGCGGTGCCGGCAAAGAAGGGAAGCTGTCACCTCTTTCGCCACACCGCGGCGACCTTGATGCTCGACGCCGGAGCCGACGTGCGCCACATCGCGGAGATTCTCGGTCACCAGAAGTTGGAGACGACCATGACCTACACCCGAGTCTCGATGGTGAAGCTCCAAGAGGTGCACGCGCGCTGTCACCCGGCCGAGCAACCGAGAGGAACCGGTCGCCGGTGAAGAGTTGGTCTTGACGTTCTCGAATGCAAGCGGACCGTCAGCGCGAACGATACGCTACCCACGCGGCCATGGCCTGGCGCTCGGTGAGTACTTCGACATCGCTTCGTGCGTAGCCCGCGAGGTTGACCAGATCGTCGACCAACCACGTGGGTGCGTGCGCGTCCTCGGTAGTGGGTTGCGAAGGCGCGGGACGACGCTTCCTCGTAAGACTAGCTTCGAGCATGGTCAAGACCTCTTCGAAGGTCTTGGTCTGAGGACCTTCAGGCAGTGCCGCCACCCTTCGGCGCATCTCGTCGTAGACCTCGCTGTCTTTTCGAGCACCCACGGCCCAAATCTCACCAACATCGACGATGAGGTGTTCGGTCTCGTCAAAGGTCACCCGCCACACAATGCGCCAGTCCCGATCGCCCACGGTCAACTTGCGATAACCGTGTAGTCCGCCGCCGAGAGGGGCACCGGCTTCGGGGTTGCGCTCGATGAGTAGAAACTTCTTCATCGCCCACTTGAGGGCCGGGCGATTCTTCTTTTGGAGTGCGAACAGGTCCTCAATAGCGGCGTCAGTGAAGCGAATTTCCGTGTGATGCGCGTGGGGGTGACGACCAGTTCTCCGAGGCGGCGGCCCGTTTCTTTGCGTCCCCTTGGACGGCGTCACTCTCGACCAGCGGCCAAGTCCTCATCGACTTCGCGTTCGAGAGCGGCTCGATCGAAGCCGAACTTAGACAAGACGTCGTCGAGTGACGTTCGTTTGCCGTTGTCGGTAGCGGTGCGGATCAGAACGACCGCAAGATCGCGTAAGTCCCGTTCGGCTTCTTGGTAGCGATGGAGTTCGCTCACTCCGATAATCGCCGCCACTGGACGGTGGTTGCGTTCGACGGTAATCGACGAACCGGTCTCGGCGTCGCGAGCAAGTCCGGCAATACCGCGTTTGGTGGCGTCACTGACCGAGAGGGTGTAGGTGGGTGTGCGGGTCATAGAGAAAGTGTACATGAATCTACACAGATTCTGTCGTCATCTACGCGAGCCAGTCGATGGGGCCCGGTCAGGCTCCACGGATACCAGAACGTTGAAAACAATGGCCCTGAAGAATTTTTGCGTTCGAGAAATTTTTGGCCGATCGTACTCCGATCTCCCTGGTCATCGTCTCCGACTACGAGGTGTTCGCGGCACTGCACGGTGACTTCCGTAATCAACCGCTACTACGACCCAACGACCGATGAGTTCCTCTCGATAGATCCGGAGGTCGCTGCGACTGATCAGCCGTATGCGTTTGTCAACGATGATCCATTGAATGCGGAAGACCCATTCGGACTGGGGCCCGTTGCCGCAGGAGGTAACACGAATACGGACACCCTCGCAGTAGCAAGAGCACTCGCGCAAGCAAGAGCACTTGCGGCTGCGAGAGCGGCAGCTGCGGCCGCAATCAGAGCAGAGTCTGCAGTCAAAGCGGAAGCGGCGGCGCAGTCGCAGGCCGCTGCTAACAGGGCAGCCGATTCAGCTAAGGCGGCTGCAACGGCCGCAAAAACCGACGCAACGTACGCTGAGTCGTATACCAATCAGGCAACTAATGATGTCCCGTTTAACCCCTTCGCGCCACCTTCGGTGTCAAATCCTTATGGGGTCACCCCGGCCACGGAAGCACAGCAAGCGGCGACTTCGGCACTAAATTATGCGACGAACGTGGTCTCAAGCGCCAACGACTTTGACTTTCGAGGTTTCGACAACTTCGTTACCAATTCAACGGTCGATACCGCCGTTGGCGCATGCCTGCTGTTTGCCGGGGCCTCAATATACGCGTCCGGGGGTCTCACCACGCCAGCTGCGGTGGACGCAGGGTCGGCTTGTATATACGGCGGCGCATTTGCAACCGGCGCATCGTAGTAGGGTCCGACGGTGAAGAGAAGTCGAGTTGCGGGCCAGATTGCACCTTTGGCGGGTGGTGCCGCCCTTCTTCTCACGGCTTTGATACTTCGTGAGGCATTTCATGTCAATCGTGTAGTTGCGGTCGACATTGGTGTGTTGGTAGGGGCAGTGGTGATATTTGCGATTATTAGAATTAGTCGTAGCACCGGTGGGCGTTCTGACAGTCAGGTTTAGCGGTCGTACTCGATGAAGGCCCACAAAAATGGAGGGCCAGTTTTAGCGAGAGAGTTCTCCGTATAGGGGTGAAATACGGGCCACGAAACGCTTGTTCTGCCCAAACAGGTTGTTGACGAGACTTTGCGCGCTCAACCGTCCGTCAACCGGAACGTTCGTCACAGTGGACCCTGACGTTTCGGAAACGAAGGAGCCGTTCACCTACACGGACGACGATCCCGTGAACCTCGTTGATGCTTCGGGGCTCATACCATCGCTTGGAGGAATGGAGTCGGACGCGCAGTCTGGTTCAATTGGTTCGCAATATCAGGGGATTGTAGATATTGAGGATGCTTCGAATCTTGAGAATCAAGTTCTTTGCGTGGAAAATAGTGCCGAAGCTCAGCTCAATACCGACTGGCTGAATGAACTAGGTCCCGAAGGTTCGGATCTTCTGTCCGCGACGCAAAAGTATCAGGAGGATCTCTCGAGTTACACGCAGGAGGTACAGCCGCTGGTTCAGAATCTGGCCCAAGTAGCTCTAAACGCTTACAACGTTGCCAGTGCTCACTCTGACTTTGCGGACTCAGTCGTCACCTTGCAGGAAGCTCAGGACGCATACAATATCGCCGTTGGAAGCGAAAATGAGCTGGATGCACTGGACAATCTAGAGGCGGCGGGAGCATACGCGGGAGCCACGGCTCTAGCGTATGGGTATTCAGTTTCGGACCTTTGGCTGGGGCTGATCGGATTATTTTCTTGACAAAACTGATGGTGGGGTATTCACACGTGGACGAGAACCTCGAAGAGTTGACGCATAAATATGTTGCAAATCACGAACGGTACGATGATTGTCATTCCGAGCTGATGGTCCGCTTCTCTCGGTTGGGCGCATGGAGATCTCAATTTAGAGATAGGTGGACTGACTCCGGACCCCATTCGAACGAATTGGATGCGAAGTTCAAGGAGGTTCTTCAGCCTGTGAGAGCAGCGCTTACGAGTTGGCTGCACATTGAAGAAGAACGTAGAGACAACTTGGCCCGCCTTCTAAAGGCATCGACAAAAGTTAAGCCGTCGAACGCGAAGAAGAAGTTGCCCATATTGGAAGAATTGGTGCAATCAAGTGTGCGGGATCTCGACGAAGGGATCTCGCGGCGTGTCGCAATATTGGATGAGTATGAACGAGCGCTCCAAGCGGTCGAGCTTTTCTTCGACAGGGAAGTACCATCGGCCTAGAGATGTGTGAAGTGTCAGCCCCTGGGCGTGTCGTTAAACTTCAGTGTCCAAGTTGTGGAATGCGATTCGAATTCAGGCTCCGCGAGTCGAGTCATGCGCCGGTGTTCCGCTCAATACCGAATGTCGCACGAACGCTCCTTTGGCTGGCTCTACCTCTTGAATACGTAAAGAAAGTTCTCACACGTTCCACTCCCGAGACCCTTGGGATGGCACGCGAACGACGACGCAGTCGCCGTTCGCGTGGTCTGTATCATCTTTGCGTTGGAAAAATAATTGGCCTGTCGAGAGTCAGTGGTTTGCGGATCAACGTGGGTGGGGTTGTATGGGAAATTTGATCGCCCACGAAAACTGCCGTGTTTCTGGGAAGGCAGTTGGTGAGTTGGCGAAGTTGGTGATCAGGTTCACCAACTTTTAGTAATTCGTTATCAGGTGAAACGGACGAGTTGGCGGGTTGGTCCCCTGTTTGCGACGCGAGGTGCCCCAGAGATTCGTACTCGGAGGTGTCGTACACCGAGATATCACTTCGTACTCCGATTTTGGTGGTGGAACCGTGACGACCACTGACACTGTTGTTCTCGGCAATAATCGCGCCTGAAGAATTTTCTGATTTCAAAAAAATCTGGCCATTCGTACACCGATCTCCCTGGTCACCGCCTCCGACTATGGAGTGTCCGTGGCCCCGCTCGGTGACTTCCGTAATCAACCGCTACTACGACCCCACGACCGAAGAGTTCCTCTCGATCGACCCGGACGTCGCGGCGACCGATCAGCCGTACATCTTCACGAATGATGATCCATTGAATGCGGAAGACGCAGTTGGGAACTGCGGCGGGCCGGTCGGATTCGTAATTCGGACCAATCCGTGCAGCCGTTTCGGTCGAAAGCGTGCAGGCGTTTCGGGGTTTCCGTGCAGTCATTTCGGAGTTTTCGTGCACTCCGGCGTGACGACTCTTTGACGCTGACCTAAGAGCCACTGGCTAGCAAGATTCCTCGGACTACACGTTCGAGGAGACACCGGTGCCCAGACCCCGTATTGCCATGCGAAAGATCCGCGACGTCCTGCGTCTCTCCTCCATGAGAGCCTCAGTCAACGCCAAGTTGGCCGCTCTCTCGGAGTGCCACCGACGACGGTGGCCGAGTATTTGATGCGTGCCAAGACTGCCCAACTCAGTTGGCCGCTACCCGAAGGACTGAACGACGACGCTCTCGAAGCGTTGCTCTTTCCAGTCGTCGCGAAGTCCACAGAAGCCCGTCCCATGCCCGACTGGGCTCGGGTTCACCTCGAACTTCGTCGCAAACACGTGACGTTGATGCTGCTCTGGGAAGAGTATCGAGAGCGATATCCCGACGGTTACGGTTACACCCAGTTCTGCGAGCACTACCGGCGCTTCGCCAAACGTGTCGACGTGGTGATGCGCTTCACCCACAAGGCCGGCGAGCGCATGTTCGTCGACTTCGCGGGCTCGACGATCCCTCTCTACGACGAGGCGCGCCGTCACGTCGTGGCCCAGGCCGAGGTCTTCGTGAGTGCGCTGGGCGCGTCGTCGCTGATCTACGCCGAAGCGATGAAGTCCCAGAGCTCCTCTACTGGATCGCCGCCCACGACCACGCCTTTTCCTACTACGGGGGCGTGCCCGAGCTGGTGGTGCCGGATAACTTGGCGAGCGGGGTCACCAAGTCCAGTCGCTACGAGCCGCGCGTGAACGCCACGTACTTAGAGATGGCCGAGCACTACGGCTGCGCTATTCTGCCCACGCGCCCCCGGCGGCCCCGCGACAAGGCCAAGGTCGAAACGAGCGTGTTGGTGGTGTCGAGGTGGATTCTCGCCGCGCTACGTCACGAGCGCTTCACCTCGATTGGCGAAGCCAACATCGCCATCTCGCGGCTCGTCGAGCGCGTGAACGATCGACCCTTTAAGGTGCTCGACGGTTCGCGGCGCAGCGTCTTTGAGGCGCTCGAGCGCCCGGCGCTACGACCCCTGCCCGCGCACCCCTACGACTTCGCCACCTGGAAACGCGCCAAGGTCGGACTCGGCTACCACGTCGAGGCGGCCGACCGGCCACTACTACTCGGTGCCCTACCGCTTGGCCGGTGAAGTGCTGGAGGTGCGCCTCGGATCAACGACCGTCGAGTTCTTTCACCGGGGCCAACGCGTGGCCGCGCACCCGCGTAGTTTCGTGCGTTTTGGCTACACCACCGACCCCTCGCATATGCCCAACGCGCACCGGCGCTACCTCGAGTGGACCCCCGAGCGCATCGTGAGCTGGGCCACGAAGACCGGTCCCGCGACGGCTGAGTTGGTGGAGCGGGTGATGGCCGAACGCCCCCACCCCGAGCAGGGCTTTCGCAGTTGCGTGGGAATCATCCGCCTCGCTCAGAGTTACGGCGCAGAGCGCCTGGAGGCGGCCTGCGCCCGGGCTCTCGCCATCCACTCCCATACCTACACCAGCGTCTCGTCGATCCTGAAACGCGGACTCGATCAAAAACCCCTGACTCAAGTGCCACCACGCACGCACCCGCACCACGAGTTCGTGCGCGGCGCGAACTACTACCAATGAAAGGAAGTGTCATGTTGCATACCCAAACCACCGAAGGCCTGCATCGGCTGCGACTCGGGGCGATGGCCCAGGCGCTCGAGCAACAACGTTCGAGCGTCGAGCACCAAGCGCTCAGCTTCGAAGATCGACTCGCGATGCTGGTGGAACGAGAACTCAACGAACGCGAGAATCGCCGCCTCACCCGCCTGCTCAAGCTCGCCAAACTGCGCAACAACGCCGTCATCGAGGACGTGGACTTTCGCTCGCCACGGAGCCTCGATCGCTCTCAGATTCTGGGGCTCGCCGAGTCGACGTGGGTGCTCCACCACCACAACGTCGCCATTGTGGGTCCGACCGGCGTGGGCAAGACCTACCTGGCCTGCGCGCTCGCGCACTCGGCCATCCGCCACGACTTCTCGGCACTCTATCTACGTGCACCTCGCATGCTCGAAGAACTCACCATCGCCCGGGCCGACGGGCGACTCGCCAAGATGATGGCGGCGTGGGCCCGCGTTGACCTCCTGCTGATCGATGATTTTCTCATTCGTCCGCTCAGCGTTGATCAGGCGGCCGACACGTTAGAAGTGATCGAGGACCGTGCGGGTCGACGCTCTACCATCATCACCAGCCAACTCCCCGTGACCAACTGGCACGAAGCCCTGGGCGACGAGACAATCGCTGACGCGATCCTCGATCGTCTCAATCAGAATCTGCACCGCATTGAAATTGGCGGCGAGTCAATGCGGCGCGGCGACGCGAAGAAGAACCCCAAGTGACTCAACTTTTTCTCCGATTACCACCCGCGGCCAGTGGTCAACGTTAGGCTCTCCACGTTCGCGACGAACAACTGAGGAGGTGAGTTCAGGGGTTAAAGGCTTGGTCGTCGGTCGCTACGCGACCTCCGACACGGAGTGCACGAATACCCCGGAACGACTGCACGGAATCAGCGAAATGCGCATCGACCACTATGGCCGTCATAGTGGCCCACGTGGCAATAGTTAAAAGGTCTATTCTCGAGATCGGCTCCTGGGGCGACCCTGCACCATCGGCGTGAGCAGCGGTCGCGCTCTTCCCTGGAGACGTGCCATCCAACCCGTGTTGCACTCTGTGCAGAGGGCTTTGTAAACCAGCGTGTCGAATCGCTTAGCGGGATAGTGGCGAGATCGGGTCTCACCCGAACGCGTGTCGTACCATTTCAGGCTCCATCCGTCAGTCTCGGGGTCAGGATGTCCACCAATCCCAGCCAGAACTTCCGCCATCCACTTCGGTGAGTGTTTCTCTGCTTCCACCCCTTTTTCCACAAAACAAACAATCTCTCGCCATACTTTCTCGATCCACTCGGGTTAAGACGAATAAGTTGGCCTTCGGCAAGATCGCGTTGGGGAACTGTAAGCGGGAGCAACTGAATCAGCGTGTTTATGTCAACGTCATAAACAGCGCCGTCAAAGCGGAGCAGTCCCAGCGTGACGAGTTCGTTTAGATCCCGCGTCAGTGTTTTGGGCCCGCTGCTCACATATATCTGGGCGAGTTCTGGCGTCATGAGAGGTATATCTTTCTTCCCATGGGCTCTTGGAAAGAAGGCTCTCCGCCAGAGGGCGCGGCGCTCCGATATCCGAGTCGCGCCCTGTCGCACTCAAAGTCCCACATGCTCGCGCCAAGTAAGTCGGAACTGCCTGTCGTAGATTGCAGATAGTTGTTCACCTAGGCCCGCGACGAAGCCGTTAGCGCAGTACAGAAGAAACCGCTTGACATCGCCCCCGCTTTCGCTCGCATACTTCAGCTCCCTCGTAGTACTGATCCCTTGTCCTATTGCAATGATTAGAAATCAAGTGCGCTGCGCTTGTGGGAACACCCGACGTGACGAGAACGATGTACTCACAGAGTCGCGCGGTGCGCCCATTCCCGTCACCAAAGGGGTGAATCCACGCGAGATAGAGGTGAGCGAGCGAAGCCTTGATGATTGCTGTCGGCACACGCATTTCATCGAGGCCCGCAAACTGCGAACTGGAAAGCCAGTCGCATAACTGACCTAGGAGTTCATCACACTTCTCCCAGTCGGGAGCACGATAAGGACCGACAGTCACCGAGTGCGTCCGCACCTGCCCGGGCTTGACTTCTGGCTCGACGTCCAATCCATCGAGCACCATTGCGTTGAGCATTTTGATGAGGTCCGGAGTATGGACCGGGATTTGTTGCGCTTTCAGTAGATCAAGAATGTTGTTGTACGCGCTCAGAACGTTCTCAACCTCACGAACCTGGTAGTCCGCGCTCGCCGCAGAACTGCCCTTGCGAACGATTCCCCAACCTCGATCTCGGTGAGTGTGTTCCCCTCGATTGCGGTCGTCGCATGCACGCCCTTAGTGAGATTCACGAGATGAAGGTCGTGAGCATAATCCGGGGGCATCGGGCACGTGGGCCAATATTATCACACTTAGATCGAGGCTTCGCCCCGAGAATCATCCAGCAACTTGGGGTCCATCGTTCGAGATCGATCTCCAAGGTGATCCACGAGTTATCCATGGGATTGAAGATAGTTCGATTTCCAAGACTGGATGAGAATGTGTTCTCGAAATCTGTCCACTGATATGTCCAGTGTCATGTCCAAAGTTTCTGGCCTTCTATCAGGATTCATTCTTCTTACAGTCATGTAATATGTCCCAGGTATTGTCTCATGTTTTGTCTCGTATTTAGACCCTAGTGGTAACACTTACCTACGTCTCTATGCTCCACTCAGACAGGCCAGGGTTGCCCAGTGTCGCTCTGCTGGAACCCTCTTCCCCGACCTAATTGCTGAGGCCGTCGACTTCGCCACCCCGCAGGCGCCGACTATCGCCGAAAGGGGCACCCCCTCAAGTCCAGGTAGCACCGACTCTCGATACCACTCAACGTCCCTCTCTTCTAGAGGGTGCGCGTCCCTCCACTCCCTACTAGCCCTCTTACTCTCTGAGATCGCCGCACCCCTCTGGTTACGCGTGTGAATGTCCTGACCAGGCTTACTCTCCCAACAGCGAGGGCAGTTGATGTGCTGTCCCCTAGAGAGTGGGCCCCCACACGTCTCACAGTTGCGAAGGTCTACCTCTCTATTCTTTCGAGGGGCCTGCTTAGGGGCTACAGGCCCCCTTGTAAACACGTCGCGATAGACGGCCTCCTTGTTCTTTCGTGATTTCACGTCGCGGCTGGCTTGGATGCTCTGGCGCCGAGTAAGGGGGGTAGAGGGCTGGTACTTGCCTTCCATAGCCTCACCAAAGAGGTGCGCGACTTTCTCGGCCCACGGGGCAACTGCCTTCTTCCACTGGACGATTGAGCCAGCGAGCTCGTGGGTGAGGGGCGCGAGTATGCGTACGTGTCCGTCGTCTCTCTCCACGAAGTCCGATCGCCGAAAGGAGCGCTGGCTAAGGAGATCGAGGGTCCACGCCTCTATCTGAGGTCGAACCGGTTCCATGAGGTCGAGGGCCATGGACTGACGCCCCTTCGTGTCCTGATGGAGGATCCCTAGTCCGGGATCGAGCCCGACGGCGTGGCAGGCCAGGATCGACTCCACCTCTAGAAGTGCGAAGAGGTAATTCAGTACTGCGTTGATCGGTCGCTCTGCCTTGCGGTTGCCATTGTTGGCGCGAAGGACAGAGCGCCGACCATCGAAGCGATTCCAGTGCTCGGGAACCCGATCTCGATCCTTGGCGATGAATCTCGGGACCGCAAGTTTCGACGCGTTCCACGTGTTGAAGTAACAGGCGGCAGCCGACGCCTCACAACCTCGAATTTCCTCGTACGAGGATGATTCGACAAGTTGCTCACATAATGCATCAATTGACCGAGCCGCTTCCCTCGCGTCGAACTTCGAGGTAAGCACCTTCGCTTGACCCTCGAGCTTTGCGACGAGGAGCATCTTGGTGATGTCGAGACCTAGAACGCTCTCGGGAGCGAAGGCCTGAACACGACGAATTCGCGCGTCGTCGCCTCGCTTCGGCGCGGACGCGAATGTCACCTCTGTCGACATGGGATCAACGATCGCAACCGCGATACCAAGTCGGTCGCAGTAGCGAAGAGCGTCGAGAGTGAGTGTCCCGCTAGCCCCGAGAACGACGATGCGAGAGAGTCCGTGGGTTGCCTTGTGGAATCGGCGCTCGCGGCGGTGCTGCCCGATGCCGTCGCTCACGACGAGATGATTTCGCTCAACTCGAACCGAAAGTCCGGCGCCGTCGACCACGCAGACTGGTCCTTTCGATATTGCTGAGTACGTGATATCCACTTGCGAGGCCTGTTCAAAGGCCCTCGCTGTCGTTTGCCAGTGACATGGGACCACTAACCGGGTGGTTTTGCCAGTCACATGGGACCACCCCCGTTGCCAGTTATGGGACCGCCCTGATGGTCCGCCACCACCAGCCGAAGAAGTATTCGGCTGGGTCTCCAGAGTCGTTGACGAGGAGACCCCATGGCATTCAGGGAGGTATCGGTGGTGCAGATCAAGGAGTTGTTGCGACTCTGGTTGAAGGGTGCAGGGGAACGAACGATCGCCCAGTCCGCGGGCGTCGACCGCAAGACGGTGCGACGTTATCTCGAGGCCGCGAAGGCACTCGGATTAAGTCGTTCATCGGGTGAAGAGCAACTGACCGACGAGCTGATCGGCCAGTTAGTCGAGCGCGTGCGACCGCACCGGCCCGACGGCCACGGTGACGCGTGGCGAGTATTGCTCAAAGAAGAAGCACGCCTCAAGGCTTGGGTCGACCAGGATCTCACCGTGGTGAAGATCGGCGTCTTGCTCGCGCGCAACGGGATCGTCGTGCCGCACCGGACCCTGGCGCGCTTCTGCGTCGAGCGACTCGGCACGTCCAAGCGCACTACGACCACGGTGCGGGTGAACGACCCACCACCCGGGATCGAACTGCAGGTGGACTTCGGGCGCCTCGGATTTCTCTCCGACGATGAGCGTCGTCGGGTCTGTCAGGGACTCATCTTCACTGCCTGCTTCAGCCGACATTCATTCGTGTGGCCGACATTCAAACAGACCACCGACGAAGTCATCAAGGGCTTCGAGGCCGCCTGGGGCTTCTTCGGCGGGGTCTTTCCCGTCGTGATTCCCGACAACATGAAATCGATCGTCGTCGAGGCTGAGCACATCGCACCACGCTTCAACGACGTGTTCCTCGAATACGCCCAGTCGCGCGGGTTCAGCGTCGACGCGGCCCGCGTGCGCACCCCGACCGACAAACCCCGCGTCGAGCGGACCGTCCCCTACGTGCGCAACAACTTCTTCGCCGGCGAGGTGTTCCGCGATCTCGAACACGCTCGGGCCCTGGCTGAGACCTGGTGCACCGAGACGGCGGGGACACGAATTCACGGCACCACCCAACTGCGACCTCTCGAGGTATTTCGCGCCGAAGAGCAGCCCCTCTTGTTGCCGGCCCCGGGGGCGCCGTTCGACACGCCGGTGTGGAGCGAGCCGAAAGTCCATCGCGATCTGCACGTCGAAGTCGACCGCGCCCTCTACTCGGTGCCGCGAGCCTTCCTCGGTCAGCGCCTCTCAGCCCGCCGCGACGCCACGACCGTGAAGCTCTACGCGCGCGGTGAACTCGTGAAACTGCACCCGCGAGTGAAACCGGGCCAGCGTTCGAGCGACCCGGCGGACTTTCCCGAGGGAACCTCCATCTACGCCACACGCGACGTCGAAAGTCTGATCGCCATGGCCGCCCAGCACGGGCGCGACGTCGAAGCGATGGCCGCGGCCCTGCTCAGCCATCCCCTGCCCTGGACCAAGATGCGCCAGGTCTACCGCTTGGTCGGTCTGGCGAAGAAGTGGGGTTCGTCGCGCCTAGACGAGGCGTGCCGGCGCGCCTTGGAGGCCGAGAGCACCGACGTCAACCTGGTCGCGCGGATGCTCGAACGCGCTCGAGAGTCGAGTGACGACGAGCGCTTCACGCCCGTCGTGATCCCGGGCCGCTTCGTGCGCGACGTGGGTGAGTTCACGTCGCGTCGAGCCCACTCGTGACAACGCCGACGCCCGTCGTCAGCACCGAGCTGCGTGCGCTACTCCGTCGCCTCAAACTCGGTCAGCTGCTCGACACCCTGCCCGAGCGACTGGCGTTGGCACGCACTCATCACCTCGGCGCGGCGGAGTTCTTGGAGCAGCTCTTGAGCGACGAGGTGCAGCGTCGCGACGCCGCGTCGGCCGGGCTACGCGCGAGGAGGGCCCACCTCGATCCTGCCATGGTGCTCGAATCCTGGGACGAGACGACGCCCGTCACCTACGACCACGCCGCGCTGGAAGAGCTCGCGTCTCTGCGCTTCGTTGAGGCGGCGAACAACGTGTTCTTGCTCGGACCGGTCGGGGTCGGCAAGACGTTCCTCGCGAGTGCGCTCGGTCACGCGGCCGTCCGTCGGCGCGTCAGCGTGCACTTCGAGCGAAGTGACCGACTGTTCAAGCGTCTGAAGGCCTCACGTCTCGACGTGAGCTATGACCAAGAGTTGCGCAAGCTCATCGGGGTCGACCTGTTGATCCTGGATGACTTCTGTCTCTCGCCGCTTGACGCGACGGAGACCTCGGACCTCTACGACCTCGTCGTCGAGCGCCACCGGCGCGCCTCGACGATCGTCACCTCCAATCGAGACCCGAGTGAGTGGCTGGCGGTCATGGCCGACGCGCTGCTCGCCCAGTCGGCGATCGACCGGCTGAAGAGCGCCGCCTACGAGCTCGTCATCGAAGGGCCGTCCTATCGCGAGCGCGAGAAGCCCACCCTCGAATCGGCGTCGCCGAAACTACGACGGTCTTCGGCATCGAAACCGCGAACTTGACAGAAGGGAGAGCGACCTAGATAATCAACACGGCTGGTTGCGACGGACTCGAAGTGGTCCCATGCTGCTGGCAACGGTGTGGTCCCTTAAGACTGGCAAACGACACGCATGAACGTGGAGCCCGAATCCGACTCGGAAAATACATCGAGACTCTTCGAGATCGGCATTTCGCGTTGGACAATGGCTTGCACGTACGAGTTGAATCTTCTTCAAAAACGATCAAAGGCGTCCGACTGTGGCGATTGGTCTTAGATGAATGAGTCAGCTGGGGGGTGGGGTGGGGTGGAGTCTTGTAGCCATGATCGTATCGACGGCCATAGGACTGTTAACGGGAATTGGAAATCCGGCCACAGCTGTGATCCACTCGTCTCCCGCCACTCCCCCATAACCCCCGTATTCCACCACGCCTTCAAACTGGAGCGAACAAACCAAGTGCACGTTCGGTCGCGCCCTTGCGCGTCGAAAAACCGGTCCTCCCCCATGCGCCAAGTTCACTCGAGAAAGGGAGTCCGACGATAGTGCCGCGAGCCAAACTCATAATCGAGAAGAAACCGTGCAGTCGTGAAAGCTGCCCACTCAAGGGTGAGAATCACCCGAAATGCAAGGCGCATAACCGAAAGGGGGCTCCATGCATGGGCCAAGTAATGGCTGGCCAGCTTGTGTGTCGAATGCACGGCGGTAAGGAACCCAATGCGATTCGGGCCGCAAAGCAACGCGTCGCCTACCAAGGTGCCACGAGCGTGGCTTCAAGAATCGTCGCATATGACGGCGATGACCCTGAAACCCCTGCCGAGGGCCTGCTCCGAGAAGTGCGATGGAGTTCACAGGTCGCCAAGGCGCTTGGCGAGGTTTGCGAAGCGATGGTTGCTGACCAACAGTTGACCACATACTCGGCCGGCCAGGGTCAACGCTTCGATCAGCTCATGCAAGCATGGAATGACGAGCGAATGAATCACGCGAAACTCTGCAAGATGGCACTGGACGCTGGCATTCAACAACAGCAACTCGACATAATTGAAACGCAAGCATCGCAGATCGTCAGCGCAATGCTCGGCCTCTTAATGAATCCAAAACTGGGCCTCTCAAGCGACCAGATCATTGAAGGGCGTGTGATCGCCTCCGAGGTGCTTCGATCAATTGCAGTACTTCCTGTTGACATTCCCTGTTGACATCCGGGCGATTTTCCTGTTCAGAAGCGTCGAACCGTTTGACCATCTATCAAGTGGCCAGATTAATCTCCGACAACGAAACCCCCCTCGCTAGAGTTCGCCGACGATTGAGGAAGTTTCCGGCGGCGCGAGCGCGCGGCCGATAAATCCGAGCAATTCCAAAAGTCACGGTTTGACACAGTGTCAAACATCCGAGGTGCGGGACGGCATGCCTTCATCGCAAATTCCGACGATGTAAGTACATAGCGACGAAACCAAATAAAACGCCGACAAGACTGACGATCCCTCCGAAACCTCGATTGAAGGTCACGTCTGGATTGGAACTAGTCCCGAGCCAAGCGTCGAGAACAGCAACTGCTGCAATGACCGATAGGACGAGGGGAGACCATTCCAGAGGCGACCACGGATGCTCTGACTTTGTTCCGATAACTTCTTTGAGGGTTAGGCCCCGCAGTATTAGTAGCACTCCGGTGATGACTATGAATGGCCCCTGATACGTCATTGAAAAGAACGCGCCCAGTTGAAACGCGTTCCGATCCACCGTTCCCAGTACGGACGTCTCGACGAAATATGGGAAGAATGCTCCGATGGCGACGAGTCCTCCTCCGACCAGACAGAAATTCCCTGCGACAGAATCATCCTCGGGCGATGAGTCTGGCTTCGCGACACTTTCAGAGTTACGGTCAGACTGGGCGTTGAACTCGGCCGTTCCCGGGACGAAATTGGTTCTCTGAGCGTCATACTCGTGAATGAGTTCATTCCAGACTCGATGTGACTCACGAATGCGGCTTTGCTGAGCAAGACGATTGAAATTCAAACGAATCGCAGTCTCTTCAGCGATTCTCGCGTCCTTTGCTGCGAAGATCACGGCGTCGATCGCCGCAACGACATTTTGGTTTTCGCTCCGCATTGATTCCCCATTGCGCTGGTATTCGAGGTATCTCACGGCGGCGAGGTAGCGGTCATTCGCCCGATCCGCGTCAGCAATTGCCTCTTCGCTTTGCGTTTCGGTCATGGAAGCCTCCTCGTCGATTGCCGCTAAATGCTACGTATTTACTGTCGACGTTTCAAGTTCATTCGAGTCGGCTTGGTTCGTGAAATGGGAAAAACGGGGATTCAAACAGAGCCAGACACTCGGAATTCGAGTTAGAACCCAACGTCTGGCACTCGGTCTCAGCCAAGAGGAACTTGGCGATCGATCTGGGCTCCACCGAACCTACATTGGGCACTTAGAGCGCGGAGAAGTCAATCCCTCATTGTTGAATATCCTGAAGGTGTCAGCCGCTCTCAAGATTGACGCGGGTGAGTTGGTGAAGGGTCTTGCGAAGGGCCTGGGCGATCCAAGAAACGCGTAGTGGCCAAGCAATCGCGGTTCTCGCGCGGTGTCCGAAGTCCGTGGCAGACTCACTGGAGACTTCATGCCGAAGGGGGTCTCGCACGAGGAATGTATGGCCATATATGAGATCGTTTGCGTCGAGGTTCATGAAGTCTTTCCCGATCACAGACATATTTTGCGCGCCGGAATTCGCGCACTCAGCGGAACAGACGTAATTCATTGGCCTCTCTCGAAAGTACGGCTCGCGCTCGAAGAAGGTGAGTCCTTCCTTGTCCGCGGAAGTGTCAGTGGGGAGGACGCCGCAGTCGATCTTTGGGAGTGTGCTTGCGGTTACCGCACGATCCGCTCTTTCCAACGCGACAGACGCGACGACCAAATTGAGGACTTGCCGCCCTGTCGAAGACATTCCACTTGATCGATTCGCATCATTGGGGTTGTCGCCCATAGGAGTGCGAAAGCACCTATCCGGGATTACTGACTTCGGCTGACCTTCACCCCCCCGAGTCTGTCGCCCTAATCATCGCTAGGCAGACGCACTGAATCCCCCAAAAACTTTGAGGAGTTCCGCCAAGCCGCCGACTGCGCATTTCGCTGATTCCGTGCAGTCGTTCCGGGGTATTCGTGCAGTCCGTGTCGGAGGTCGCGTAGCGACCGACGACCAAGCTTTTAACCCCTGAACTCACCTCCTCGAGTTGTTCGTAGCGAACGTGGAGAGCCTAACGTTGACCACTGGCCGCGGGTGGTAATCGGAGAAAAAGTTGAGTTCACTTGGGGTTCTTCTTCGCGTCGCCGCGCCGCATTGACTCGCCGCCAACTTCAATGCGGTGCAGATTCTGATTGAGACGATCGAGGATCGCGGTCAGCGATTGTCTCGTCGCCCAGGGCTTCGTGCCAGTTGGTCACGGGGAGTTGGCTGGTGATGATGGTAGAGCGTCGACCCGCACGGTCCTCGATCACTTCTAACGTGTCGGCCGCCTGATCAACGCTGAGCGGACGAATGAGAAAATCATCGATCAGCAGGAGGTCAACGCGGGCCCCGCCGCCATCATCTTGGCGAGTCGCCCGTCGGCCCGGGCGATGGTGGAGTTCTTCGAGCATGCGAGGTGCACGTAGATAGAGTGCCGAGAAGTCGTGGCGGATGGCCGAGTGCGCGAGCGCGCAGGCCAGGTAGGTCTTGCCCACGCCGGTCGGACCCACAATGGCGACGTTGTGGTGGTGGAGCACCCACGTCGACTCGGCGAGCCCCAGAATCTGAGAGCGATCGAGGCTCCGTGGCGAGCGAAAGTCCACGTCCTCGATGACGGCGTTGTTGCGCAGCTGGGCGAGCTTGAGCAGGCGGGTGAGGCGGCGATTCTCGCGTTCGTTGAGTTCTCGTTCCACCAGCATCGCGAGTCGATCTTCGAAGCTGAGCGCTTGGTGCTCGACGCTCGAACGTTGTTGCTCGAGCGCCTGGGCCATCGCCCCGAGTCGCAGCCGATGCAGGCCTTCGGTGGTTTGGGTATGCAACATGACACTTCCTTTCATTGGTAGTAGTTCGCGCCGCGCACGAACTCGTGGTGCGGGTGCGTGCGTGGTGGCACTTGAGTCAGGGGTTTTTGATCGAGTCCGCGTTTCAGGATCGACGAGACGCTGGTGTAGGTATGGGAGTGGATGGCGAGGGCCCGGGCGCAGGCTGCCTCGAGGCGATCGGCGCCGTAACTCTGAGCGAGGCGGATGATTCCAACGCAACTGCGAAAACCCTGCTCGGGGTGGGGGCGTTCGGCCATCACCCGCTCCACCAACGCCGCCGTCGCGGGACCGGTCTTCGTGGCCCAGCTAACGATGCGCTCGGGGGTCCACTCGAGGTAGCGCCGGTGCGCTTTGGGCATATGCGAGGGGTCGGTGGTGTAGCCAAAACGCACGAAACTACGCGGGTGCGCGGCCACGCGTTGGCCCCGGTGAAAGAACTCGACGGTCGTTGATCCGAGGCGCACCTCCAGCACTTCACCGGCCAAGCGGTAGGGCACCGAGTAGCAGTGCCGGTCCGCCGCCTCGACGTGGTAGCCGAGTCCGACCTTGGCCCGTTTCCAGGTGGCGAAGTCGTAGGGTCGCTCGGGCAGGGGCCGAAGCGCCGAGCGCTCGAGTTGCTCAAAGACGCTGCGCCGCGAACCGTCGAGCACCTTAAAGGGTCGATCGTTCACGCGCTCGACGAGCCGGGCGATGGCGAGGTTGGCTTCGCCGATCGAGGTGAAGCGCTCGTGACGCAGCGCGGCGAGAATCCACCTCGACACCACCAACACGCTCGTTTCGACCTTGGCCTTGTCGCGGGGCCGCCGCGGTCGTGTGGGCAAAATAGCGCAGCCGTAGTGCTCGGCCATCTCTAAGTACGTGGCGTTCACGCGCGGTTCGTAGCGGCTGGACTTGGTGACCCCGCTCGCCAAGTTATCGGGGACCGCCAAGCCGGGCACGCCCCCGTAATAGGAAAAGGCGTGGTCGTGGGCGGCGATCCAGTAGAGGAGCTCTTGGGACTTCGTCGCCTCGGCGTAGATGAGCGACGACGCGCCCAGCGCACTCACGAACACCTCGGCCTGGGCCACGACGTGACGGCGCGCCTCGTCGTAGAGAGGGATCGTCGAGCCCGCGAAGTCGACGAACATGCGCTCGCCGGCCTTATGGCTAAAGCGCATCACCACGTCGACTCGTTTGGCGAAGCGCCGGTAGTACTCGCAGAACTGGGTGTAACCGTAACCATCGGGATATCGCTCTCGATACTCTTCCCAGAGCAGCATCAACGTCACGTGTTTGCGGCGAAGTTCGAGGTGAACTCGAGCCCAGTCGGGCATCGGACGGGCCTCTGCGGTCTTCGCGACGACTGGAAAGAGCAACGCTTCGAGGGCGTCGTCGTTCAGTCCTTCGGGTAGCGGCCAGCTGAGTTGGGCAGTCTTGGCACGCATCAAATACTCGGCCACCGTCGTCGGTGGCACTCCGAGAGAGCGGCCAACTTGGCGTTGACTGAGGCTCTCATGGAGGGAGAGACGCAGGACGTCACGGATCTTTCGCATGGCAATACGGGGTCTGGGCACCGGTGTCTCCTCGAACGTGTAGTCCGAGGAATCTTGCTAGCCAGTGGCTATTAGGTCAGCGTCAAAGAGTCGTCACGTCGAAGTGCACGAAAACTCCGAAATGACTGCACGGAAACCCCGAAACGCCTGCACGCTTTCGACCGAAACGGCTGCACGGATTGGTCCGAATTACGCAGCCGACCGTGGAATGACTTAAACACGGAATGTGGACTCCCATTGAGGACGAAACGCTGAAGGCGTACCTGCCGGTTGTTTTCGGCACCCACAGGAGTCCCCAGTGCGATTGATATTCGATTTCTCCGGAAAATTCGTCGGCCGCTTCGGCCAACCGTTCTGCCTCGTGATTCCAGAGGCGGATTTAGAGTCCTCCCGCTGAATCACAATTGCTCCATCCTTCGCGATGTGGATAAGGCGACATGAAGAGGGAACGTTGACTCTGTCTTGGGTGGCCCGCGACGTGTCAGTCCCAGTGAGGAGTGTGCCCCGGTTTGAACAGTCCGCACGTTATGGGTGGACGAACATCTGACATATGTCTCCATCGCATGGCGTTCGCACCTTGCCGAGGTAGGTTGCGGCGATGTCGTGGGGCCATGTCCCTCGATCGCTCTCGATGTTCACTCCAATGTAGCGACTAGCACTTGCGTTGTCGCGCGCACCTACGAATCCGCGGATGGAAGGTACTGCTCGTGCCGCGTCCGAGACCGATCAATCCGACAGTTCAGCGGTCACAAATGGCTGATCGTCTGGCACCCAGTTCTCGTTGCAGCTATAGATCTCCGCCCTCACCGCGACAAAATTACTCAAGAAGGTACGCTGAGGACGAACTTGGAGAGTTGACTGAAGTCTCTGATTTGACCCAATATCTGTATAGCGAATCCCCACCTTTATGTGACCCCTCTCCATCCACTCATCGGCGATTGTGAAATAGTCAGTCCCCGGCTCAAACCGGTAATACGCAACAGATATTTCGCCAACAGGAATGACAGCACTTCTTGATCTGCCCCACACGATTAGGCCCGGCTCGGGTGTGAAAAATACCTTGTGAATAAATGCGGGGCCTGTGCCAACGTTCCTAAATGGGACGCTAAGACGAACAACGTTGTCCGAATCCCTTCGCCATTCGATCGCTCCGCGGTCCATTGGCAGGCTGGCTCCACTCTCCGGGGGCATGACTACCGCGACGCCCAAAGGCACATCGACTATGAGCGGCATCACTGACGCGAGTTGAACCTCCTTTTGTTGATCGAGTTGACCTTGTTCTATTGCTACCTGGTCATTTGTGCCTCGGATAAGTTCCTTGGTGTCCCGTATTGACAACAAGGCTGCTCCAGCAGTGCCGAGAGAACCGAGGGCTAGCAGCAGATCAATGGCGATGATTACGTGGGTGGCAGTCCAAAATTCGTGGGTCGAACCCAGCATGTCGAATCAACTTTCAGTTGCTGAGGGAGTTTCAACCAATATGGAGTCGCCCCTTGACGCCGGTGTGACCACCATTCGAGATGATATTACGGCATAGCGTATGCAACATGCGAGGGACACTCGACTATGACCGTGAGCACGAAGACAGCCCAACGATGACTCGGAAGAGAGGGTGTGGCTTGTGGGCGTTGATGGCAAACAGCGGAGATGAGCGACTGGTCAGATCTAAGCAGCGCGTCGCAGATCACGGGGAGGTATTTACTCCCGAATGGATTGTCGATGCAATGTTGAACCTCGTCAAGGCCGAGACCGAGCGAATCGACAGCAGGTTCTTGGAGCCCGCATGTGGCTCGGGTAATTTTCTTGTTCAAGTTCTGCTCGCAAACTCGAAGCCGTCGAATACAAGTACGGCAGGAGCGAGTTCGAGAAGCGCCATTATGCGCTTCTAGGCCTCATGTGTATATACGGCATCGAACTCTTACGCGACAACGTCGTCGAATGTCGCAACAACATGCTCGATATTCTCGCCGACTACCTCGGGCGTCGAAGAGACGGATGACCTTCTATCGCGCGAGCACGTTCGTGCTTTCGCAGAACATCGTCCACGGTGATGCCCTGACCATGCTCACCAACGACGGCCAACCGATCACCTTCGCAGAGTGGGGTTACCTTGGCAAAGGAAAATTCCAGCGTCGCGACTTTCGCTTCGACACTCTCACCCAAACCGCCGCCTTCAGTCAAGAAGGCAATTTGTTTGCCGATCTCGGCATGCACGAGATCTTTGTGCCGATCAAGAGCTACCCGGTCATGAGCGTGAGTGAGCTGTCCAACTCTTGCTATAGATGAAGACATCGAACCAACTCGGAGGAATTGACGTGAGCACCCAAGCGTCCTTTGAATTGCGAGGACGCAATCCTGATGTGTTGACCTGCATCGCGAATCTATCCAACGATGAAGTGTTTCACTCCGCCCGAGTTCGCCAACCGAATGCTTGACAAGATCGCCGAGGCCTGGGCCGCCGACAATGATGGCGCGAACATCTGGGCCGACCAGACGGTGACGTTCCTAGATCCGTTTACCAAGTCTGGGCGTATTCCTCCGGGAAATCACGAGCCGTCTCACCGAGGGACTGCGAGACGAGATTCCGGACCTACAAGAGCGTGTCGACCACATCTTGACCAGACAGGTGTTTGGCATCGGCATCACTCGACTCACGAGCATGCTGGCGCGACGCAGCGTCTACTGCTCCAAGTTCGCCAATGGGCCGCACTCAATTGCTGACGTCGTTCACGACCGAAGACGGCAACATCTGGTTCAAGCGAATGGAACACACATGGATCGGCGGTACCGATTTGGTTTTCGAAGACAGGTGTCGAAAGCAACGAGACCAAGAAGTTCTTCAAACGGCAAAGTGCCGGTACTGCGGCGCCAGCCAGAAGGCTCTCGATCGAGGTGACGAACTGGAAAGCCACGCCTACGCCTTTATCCACACTGACAACATCCAAGACTCGGTTGGCCGAGTTGTTCGGAGGCACCATGCAATTCGACGTGATCATTGGAAATCCGCCGTACCAGCTCGACGACGGAGGTTACGGCACGAGTGCGCGCCCCGATCTACCAACTGTTCGTTGAACAGGCGAAGAAGCTCAATCCGCGACTACTCATCGATGATCATCCCGTCGCGTTGGTTCGCAGGTGGCAAGGGCTTAGACGAATTCAGAGAATCAATGCTTTCCGACGATCCGTATTCGCTCGATCGATGACTATCTGAGCGCTTCTGACGTATTCCCAGGCGTGGGACTCAAGGGTGGAATCTGTTACTTCCTCTGGGATCGGGACAACCGGGGCCTGTGCCGAGTCACACACTTCTACAAGGACTGGTCATCTCGACTGCGACGCGATCGCTTCTCGAAGACAGGTGCGGACGTTTTCATCCGCTTCAATGAAGGACTGTCAATCCTCAAGAAAGTCGTTGCACGTCGAAACGGGCAGTCGGCACATCGCTGGCGCTTCCCGCGGAAAAGCATTCGACGAAGCTAGTCAGCTCCCATCGACCGTTCGGGCTCCGCAGCACTTCAAGGGCAAGGATACACCAATATCAAAGGCGACCTCTTGGTTTACCAGAACGGTGGCACGGGATACGTCGCGAGAGATTCGGTATCGACAGGCACTGCACGTCGATCGACAAGTGGAAGGTCTACATTGGTCGAGCTGCTCCGGGCACCGGAAACAGGGACACCTACCCGCACAGGATCATCAGCACACCTTTCATTGGAGAGCCCGGTTCTATCTCTATCGGAGACCTACCTCTGCATCGGCCCGCTCAATTCCCAAAGCGAGGCAGAGAGCGTCCTGTCCTACCTCTCCTGTCGACTCACCCGTCTCTTCATCCTTCTTCACAAGCCATCGCAAGACACGACGCGGAAGGTGTACACCTTCGTGCCAACTCAGGACTGGACGAAGAACTTGGACGACGAAGCGCTCTACGCAAAGTACGGCATCACAGAAGAAGAGCAAGCGTTCATCGAGAAGATTGTTCGGCCGATGGATCTCTCGGGCAGGGCTGATGAGTAAGAGCGTCGACGAGATCCTCGCGCCCAAACCGGAAGCACGACCTCGCATCTACGCCTACTCAATTGATGACAACCATCACGCAGGACTCCTAAAGATCGGGCAGACCACGCGCGACGTGAAGAAGCGCATCGCTGAACAGACGAAGACTGCTGGAATCAAGAACTACCGCATCGAACTTGATGAACCGGCCGAGACCATTGACGGAGCGACATTCACCGACTTTGATGTCCGTACCGCACTTAAGGCCAGGGGACACGACAGCCCCTTTCGGTGAATGGGTGGAGTGCTCTCTTGCTGACCTGATAACAGCTCTCGATGAGTTGAAGACCGGCGTCGTATTCCAGGGGACTCACGACCAAACGTTTCGGATGCGTCGCGAGCAGGCCGAGGCCGTGACGCGCACTCATGATTACTTCCACTCCATCTGGAAGGAGGACATTCACGCGGTGCCGCGCTTCTTATGGAACGCGAAGATGCGCTTCGGTAAGACCTTCACCGCCTACCAACTTGCAAAGAAGCTCGGTGCCACGCGAGTACTGGTGCTGACCTTTAAACCAGCTGTTGAAGACGCATGGAAAACAGATCTCGTGTCGCATGCCGACTTCGACGGTTGGCAGTACCTCTCCACGCTCATCCGGCTCCGATCCGACCCAAGTCGATCGCGCAAAGCCCGTGATTTATTTCGGTTCATTCCAGGACCTACTGGGACGCGACCGTTTCGGCAATATCAAGTCAAAGAATGAGTGGCTTCACGCGGTGAATTGGGATCTGGTGATCTTCGACGAATATCACTTTGGTGCTTGGCGTGACACTGCTAAAGAACTTTTTGAAGGGGAAGACGAAGCGGTCGCGAAGAAGGAGACCAGGCTCGAGTACACCGCCGATCTTGCGGAAGTGAATGAAGACCTCGGGGAACTTTCCGAGAGCGAAACCGAGTTTCTTCCGATAACCACGAAAGCATATTTATATCTGTCGGGCACTCCTTTCAGGGCGCTCTCGACGGGTGAATTCATCGAGGAGCAGATCTTTAACTGGACATACACCGATGAGCAGCGCGCAAAGGAACAGTTCGCTGAAGGGTCACTCAAGCAGTTGGAATCCATACGGAGCCTTACCGCAGATGCGTTTGCTGACCTATCAAATGCCCGATGAGTTGCTCGCGATTGCGAACCAAGGAGAGTTCGATGAGTTCGACCTCAATGCATTTTTCGCAGCGACGGGCTCAGGAGCAGGTGCCAAATTTAAACACAAGAGCGAAGTCCAAAAGTGGTTGGAAATCATTCGCGGTTCCTATGCACTCACACAGGTCGACAACCTGAAGCTTGGCAGCCAGCGTCCGCCATTTCCGTATTCCGATGTGCGTCTCCTTCCCTATCTTCAGCACTCTTTCTGGTTCCTACCTTCGGTTGCCGCGTGCTATGCGATGGCGAACCTGCTTGCTGAAAAGCAAAACACCTTTTGGCACGATTACACGGCACTCCCAGTCGCTGGCGCTTCGGCGGGCACAGGCCTCGATGCACTGCCGCCCGTGCGTCGGGCAATCCAGAGTGGATTTGAGACGAAGACAATCACGCTCTCGTGCGGAAAACTCACGACAGGCGTAACCATTCCGCAGTGGTCCTCGATCCTCATGCTTCGCAACCTGAAGTCCCCCGAGACCTACTTCCAAGCAGCCTTTCGAGTCCAGTCACCGTGGTCGATCAAGAATCCGAACGGCGACGATCCGAGCGAGGAGGAAATCGTCAAGCCGGTCTGCTTCGTCTTCGACTTCGCGCCTACTCGTGCGCTACGACAGTTGGCGGAGTACGGAATTGGCCTCTCTCCCAATGAAAGCAATCCCGAGACGGCCGTTGAAGACCTTGTCGCGTTTTTGCCCGTGTTGGCGTACGACGGCTCGCACATGACTCAAATCGATGCTGGCAGCATTCTCGACATCGCGATGGCGGGAACGTCAGCGACACTGCTCGCGCGCAAGTGGGAGAGCGCCCTGCTTGTCAACGTCGATAATGACACGCTTCGCCGAATACTCGTCCAGCGACGAGGCAATGGCCGCAATTGGGCGCATCGAAGGATTTCGGGCCCTCGGAGACAACGTCATCGAGACGATTATCAACAAGAGCGACAAGGTGAAGGATCTGAAGAACAAGGCGAAGGACGCGCGACCTTACCGCCAAGGAGAAGAAGGAGCTAACGAGCGAGGAAAAGGAATACAAATCCAAGCGGAAGCAAGTTCAGGAGAAACTCATCAAATTTGCCACACGCATCCCCGCTTTCATGTACCTCACGGATTTCCGCGAGAACACGCTTCAGGACGTCATCACCAAACTCGAGCCCGAACTCTTTCTCGCGGTCACCGGGCTTACTGTTGAAGACTTCCATCTGCTTGTGCGACTCAAGGTATTCAACACCGAGCAGATGAACCAGGCGGTATTCGCGTTCCGTCGCTACGAAGATGCTTCGCTCGCCTATACCGGCATCGAGAGCCACAGTCGACTTGCGTCATTACGGGCTCTACGACACCGTCGTCGCCCGCTTAATCGATGAGGCGTAGGTCGAGATGCGCATGTGCGACAGCATTATTCTCGAATAGTCGTAACTTCTTGAGATGCTTCCCCATGTCCAATACTTGGAAAACGGAGATCAAGTTAGCCCTCAATGACGGCGACGTGCATTTTACGCTCTCTCGCCCGCCACTTGACTCGCGCTGAGGTCCACAAGCACTCATACGCCGTCATAATCATCGCACCGGATAGGTACAGGCCAGCTTTGTAGGTAGCGGTGGGGGAAGTCGATGGTCAGCAGTACTGTCGATCCGTAATCGGGAGTTCACAGGTTCAAAACGAGGTTCTGAAATCGATCCGTAACGCTTCGTCAATGCCGATTCGCAAGCATGATCACGGTATAGTCAAGTCAACTGAGAGGTTTTCCAATCCATGAAAGGGATGGTTCGGGAAACATGAGTAGTTACAACATTTCGCGCGCCAGCGCTGAGGAAGAAGCGCGGAACTTAATAAATAGCGAGTGGGCAGATCGCGGCCTGCCGATCAATCCCACGTACATCGCGAAACAGGTTGGCGTCTCGGTATTTGAACTCGACTTACCTCCAAAGGTTGAGGCGATCCTGAAATATTACCAAGGCGGTTCAACACCGGCAATATTCATTGATTCGAGAACGGCGCTCACTCGAAATCGGTTCAGCGTCGCTCACGAACTCGGACACTTTGTACTTAACTCACGTCTGCACCCTGATGGCGGGGTTCTGGAAACGGACACCTATTACAGGGATGGCAACTCGCAAATGGGGGTCGATCCCGTAGAGGTATTCGCCAATCAGTTTGCAGCGGAGTTACTGATGCCGAGAAAGTTCGTTCGACTGCTTGCTGAGCAGAACAAGACTGACCTCGTTATGGCGGCAGACTTCGGAGTTTCTGTGGAAGCGCTGCGCAACAGGCTGAACACGCTGAACATAAAGTTAGAAACGTTCGCTGGCTGAGCCGTGGATGAGATTCCCGCTGGGGAAGCCGGCAGGCAATGGCGCGGCGACTTCAACCCTGATGAGTTTTTACAGAGAACCGTCGAATTAACTCCATTTGAGATCGAAGAGCCAGAGCGTGTCTCTAAGGACGAACTGGACTCAGATGTGGATCGCGGCGAACGTATGGAACTCATCAGACTTCGCAAACACTATGCATACGGCTTGCTTTACATGCTGGTGGCGCAAATGATATTCATGAATGTCGTGCTCGTATTGACCGGCACGCACCACCTAAAGATTTCGTCGGGCACCATGAAGTTCTACTTAACGGGCACCCTGGGCGAGATTTTCGGAGTGGTCACGGTCGCCGTGAGATTTCTCTTTTCCGACAAAAAATTCTTAGGTCACCACGGTGACACTTAGACAATCGGCCACTCGTCTCTGAGCCAGCGATATCCGTTCAAAGCAACGGTCGCCATAAGCGCCCACGCCGGATTCAGATTCTCGTGGTCAGGATCGTCCAAGAGAGTCATGTCGGCACTGAACATCCACAGATGGGGCTCCTCCCCGGGGCCCCGCAGCTCGTGACGAATAAACGCCGCGGTGTCGAATATGGCGCCAAGCGTCTTCGCATCATCGTTTGTGATGATCCTGTAGACAAAGGTCGTCCCGTTCGGCGCCCAGATCAATTCGGGCTCCTGCATTAGTTGTATTCCTCGGCTGTCGTGAGTTCTTTCATATCGCTGAATCCTCATTCGCTTAAGCGCTGGCTACGTCGCTGTGCTGAAATAACGGCATGACGATGATCCAGGGAGTCTCGCACGTCCTCATTGCTGGAGTCGCGGGTAACCAAAGCGGAACGGATTGGCTAACCGCACAGTTTTGGGTCGAGATCGCCCAGGCAGCCATTCTGGCCATTGCGGGCGTGTTTGGGTACAGCCAGGTACGGCAGGCGCGTCTAACTCGGCTGGCGCAGTATCGGCCCTATGTCATCGTGTATGCGGAAATATCGGAGACTGCCAACACAATTGTTCAGATAGTTATTGAAAACATAGGAGTTATTCCTGCCCGCGATATTAAATTTTCCTTCTCTCCAGAACTCGAATCGACACTGAAGAATTCGGCATCAGGCCCTGTACCCCCATGGTCTGCGCTCGAATCGGGCATCAAGTTTCTTGCTCCGGGTCAAAGGATCGTCCACCTCTTCGACAGCCTTATTGGTCGATACGGATCAACGCTGCCCAACGAATACAAAGTATCGATCACTTACCACAGCAGAGAAAAAAGTAAGATCATCGACCACGACGAAAGTTACGACATCAATTTCGGAGACTGGTATGGGTCTAATTTCCAGACCGTGTACACAATCCACGACGTCGCCGAGAGCCTTCGAGGGATAAACAAACAGATGCGTGAATGGACGGAAAGCAGAGGCGTTCGCGTCTTCAACCAGGGCCTTGAAGATCTTCACCAAGCTCAGACTGCCGCCCGTGAAGCGTTTTACAAGAGAGTCGAAGAGAATAAGCAGGAGCAAATCTCTGAGTCGCTCGAATTGCGACACGACGATAACGACATCTAAGAAACGTAAAGGTATGGACTGAGCGGAATTGCGACTCGATCTCTCATCATTTTGAGCACGTGTTCAAAGAAATCGGGAATGTTTACCTCCCCTTCGGGATGGGTCACCCGAATTACAACTCGCGCCTTCGCGTCCATCTCAACATTCGTCGCTTCCGTCGGAATCTGTGGCACTGGCGTGCCCTCCTTAAACATTCCCCAGTCTCTTCCGTCAATTATTTCCATAGCCACGCCGCCAAGCGCATAAGTGATCCGTAGTTGACCAATTCCGGCGACGACTGCCGGAAACACGAAATGCTTGTCGTAGTTCGACAGCATGTTTATACCGTCGAGGTAATGGACGACTCTCTCACTCGAATGACCAACGTTGTCGTCGTAATCCGGCTGCAGACGTTTTAGGATTTCAACTGCTTGCGACGCCATCGTGCGCGTGCTTGAAGTCCACTTTCTGCGATCATTCGCCTTGCCCTGATCTTCGCCCTCCACATGTGGCTCCCATACGCCTTTCCAGAAGATTGGGAAGTAGACGCTTCGCTTCCTGCTTGGCGGATTCAATGCTGCTGCTAGGTGATCCAACGCCGAACGTACGTTGTAGATGAAATCGCCCGAGATTAAAGGCACGTCCGACGGCACGGTTCGCGGTCATGCGAATGCGATAAGGGCTCGCCCCGTCATCAGAATCTTTCGCCAGGACGTAGGGCCGACCTTCGGTGTATGCGGTAATTATTCGTTCGAGTTCTTGGAGATGCATTTCTGCCCGAGAAATTTTCCTCAAATAGGACGGCACCAGATCACTCATGCCGCAGGGTACATCCGAAGACTGACATGAGCGCCGCGGACGGATATCTTGATATCGCTTGGTCCTAGACGTTCACTCCGCAAAGTGACGACTAATAGAGGGAAACGCGTGCGAGCCACTGACGTGAGTATTCCCAGATCAAAGACGATTACCCAACGGTTTGCTGCAGGCGTCTCCGGCCTTCCGATCTAGCCATGCAAGACGTTTCGGCGATCAAATGTCAACAACTTTGTCAACACTTCTTGCGCTCAAGGCACACAACCGTCCGCAAAACCTGCTCACTTCCCCTCCTGGCAAATGCCAACTGATCAGCCCATACGCGAGCTTCTGCTCACCGAACGTAAGCCGATCAACCGACTCTTAATCAACAGGTTCCGGGTTCAAGTCCCGGCCGGCGCACTGCATTGATGTATTAGTGCGGGTCCTGCTTGACAAAAGACCTTCGACACCTGCTTAACGGACCTTCGACACCTGCTTGACAGACCTTCAGGACCTCCTTGACACTCCAGCCGCCACTGGCTTTTGCTCGTGAGAGCAGGAGGTGGCCCAATGCTGTGCGAGCAAAGCAAAATGGAGCAACGTTATGACGCCGTGATGGGCGTCATTAGAGAAGGTTTCACCATCACTCGCCAACCCTGTGGGAGCCACATGAGTAGAGCTCCCAAACTTGCAAGATATCCAATTGCGTCGATCACAAGACCATTTTGTCAACAACGCCTGAATCGGCGGTGACGGGCCGTCTTCACTTGAAAGTCACGTGGTGCTCGCTGACTCTTCAACTTGACGCAATCGTAGGCTCACCGTGGTGGGCATTGAATCGATTGGTGAGGAGCATTCTCAGCTGGTAATACGTGGCCGCCAATTGGAAATGGTGACTCTCTTTTGGAACGTCATCGGAGTAGTCGTGCTGGCGATCGCAGCAGTTACGGCGCGCTCGATCGCGCTCGCCGGATTCGGTCTGGATAGCGTCATCGAAATCGGGGCCTCGACAGTTGTTCTTTGGGAACTCGCCGACGCCGCGCAGTCTCGACAGCCCACGGCAATGAGAATGATCGGAGTTGCCTTTGTTGCCCTGTCCACTTATCTCGCAGTGCAGAGCACAATTATTCTCGCCATCGGCTTCCGGCCGCGCCACAGCCCCCTCGGTATGGGCTGGACGGGTGTCACCGCGCTGGTTATGTTCGCGCTCGCCTACGGCAAAGCGAGGGTTGGAAAGGCCCTCAATAATCCGGTACTGAAGGCGGAAGGCCAAGTAACAATGATTGACGGAATCCTTGCCTCGGCGGTGTTGCTTGGCCTAATGCTGAACGCACTCCTCAACTGGTGGTGGGCCGATCCGGTTGCGGGGTACGTAATTCTCTACTACGCCATTCGTGAGGCTCGAGGTTCACTACGACACTGACTAGTCAATTCTCAATGCATTCAACAACAGAATGGCCCTCGTAATGGCTCTCAATATCGATCTTCCGTCCAATCGGTGGCCGTTGAAACCAATATGCGACACTTCAAGTCCCGCGAATCAAAAGCAAAACTTCAGTGGAGGCAATGCGACCATGTTCGAGCCCCTTCCGCCTTCTGTTAAATCAGGTGGGGCGCTAAAGCTTCGCGGCCAAAACTCGGAGGCGCGACTAAGGGTTTACCCTTAGTCGTCGGATGGTGGCTGACGTGTGCCGTAGATACGATCAACGATGGGTCTCCCGCTATCGAATGGTCGCACCATTACAACACTCCCCGCGAATCCGAAGGCCGTAACGAGCGGCGAACGGCGTCGGTGGTACGTCCACTTGGCCCTTCTGTTGTCCCTCGCAGCATCGCTTCTCTCTCTTATCTACTTGAGCCACAGTATTACCCTTCACGTGATCTTCGGCGTGCTGTTCATAGTCATGATGTTGATCCACCTCTTCCAGCGGCGACGCACCATCAAGGCTCTGCTGAAGCGATTGACTGGAGCGCATGCACGCACACGAGCATCAACTCGTCTGGTTATTTCCGACATCATCCTGGAACTGCTCGTTCTGAACGTGCTGGTGTCGGGAGTCATCGACGGCTTGGCTCATCACGCGACGCAGTTTCCACTGGCGAACCTGCTTCACTTGCCGCCCGGGCTGTCTCAGTGGCACAAACTCTCTGCCGTTGTTCTCGTCATCTACGCGACGGTTCACATAATCCGACGACGAAAGCGGCTACGACACTCGCACATCCGGTAGACCGAGTTCGAAGACGAGCGCCGAGTCATCTCGATAAGGTCGTCGTTCCCGCTGCGAGCGAGCACTGGCTCACTGTATGAATCGGGGCGGACGGTGTGCCTGGACTCTCAAATATAGAAAGTGAATCACCGGCCTTTCCGCCGGGCTGAGACAATGGTGGAATGCGGATGACACGCGCTGTTCTGACGGCGACTCTCGTGGCCCTTCTCGTCGTCGAAGTGATCCCACAATCGAGAGCGGCGGCGGCAAAAATTTCTGATGTCTCACCGTGTGGTATTGCGGCGTCAGCCAAGTACTCTCACGTCGTGTGGATCATGCTCGAAAACGTGGGCTACTCCATTGTTGGTTCCTCAGAGGCGCCCTACTTCAATGAACTCACTGATCGCTGCGGGTTGGCCACCACTACGACGCTGTTTCACACCCCAGCCTCCCTAATTACATTGCCCTCACTTCGGGCTCGACTCAAGGGATAACCGACGACGACGAACCCAGCGAACATCCTCTGGTCGTTGCGAGCATTTTTTCAGAACTCGGTCCCAACTGGCGCACGCTGGCTCAGTCGATGCCCGATAACTGTGATCGAGTGACGAGCGGAGAATACGCCGCCCGTCACAACCCGGCGGTTTACTATACGAACGTCACTGCCCAGTGCCTGCGCAACGACGCGCCCCTAAGTTTTCCCTTGGATCTGGGAGCAAAATTGACGCTCATCGTTCCAAATATCTGCGATGACATGCACAGCTGTCCCGTCAGCGTGGGCGACGCCTGGTTGAGCAGAGCCGTTCCCGCAATCTTGAATAGTGCTCAATATCAGGCGCGTTCATTGGTCCTCATTATTACCTTCGATGAGAACGATTCGGCCGCCTCGAATCAAGTACCAACGGTAGTGATTCCTCCGTCCGTGCGCAGGGGCACGCACGACGGAGCACAATTTACGCACTACTCACTGCTTCGAACCACCGAGGAGCTACTGCATCTACCGTTGCTGGGAGGTGCGCGAACCGCGAACACAATGGTTCACGGTTTCAACTTGTGAGGCGAAGAATTCTTTGGATCGGCTCGCGCCAGCCGGAGTGACTTCGGTGGAAGGCGATCGACACCGAGAGTTGCACGGAATCTCCTCATCGGCGTCAATTCGTAAGTACAAATAGCGCGCGGGTACGTCGCGATCTCATCAACGAGAGTTCCTGCGCAAGACCAAATTTCATCCCTAATCAAGCGAACGATCTCAATCTCTTTTCCTGCACGCTTGCATCGCGTCCGGCTGCCAGCGCCCGCAGAAGAATCTGGAGGTGCAGCGATACAGGAAGCGCGCCAGACCGTAGACCATCGGCGCCCCGTCGAAGCGGAATACTAGAGGCGTGACACATTCTCAACTGACGATTCCGGTCGGAGACCACTGGCGCGCAACCCTCCGCTCTCCAGTATTTGGCACAATGGGACTCGCCGCCATTTTCTTCCTATATGCGGCTCCCGTAAAGGAGACCCCTTGGCTGTTCGATCACGCACCGTGGCTGAACGATCCCTTCGACACCGTCATCTCATTCATGATGTTCTTCGTCCCGTTTGTAGCTCTTCTCTGTATCCCCCGGATACTCCAGTGCAGACGCTCGGAACCACTACCGACTGCCAGGATTCGTGACGTGCTACGCGGGTGCCGAGTGGTTCTGGCGTCCGTGAGCTTCACGCTCGTCATCCAGTGGATTAGCGTGTTCATCCACGACAATCGAAATGCGTGGAACAACGCAACATGGCTTCAGATCGGGTTACTGTCGGTGATGAGTTGCTGCACACTGGTATTGGTTGGCCTGGTCCGCAATACTCGAAGTCCTCGGTTGGCCACCGTTCAGTCGTCCAGCACGTCGCCAGATTGGCTCAGCGACGCTACCGCCTGGCTGATGGCCCAAAGCTACGTGTTCGGGCCTGCCCAGCGATTTATCATCAGAGGACTGACCTTCTTCAATGACACAGTCGCTGCGATCGCCCGTCGACATCCGCTTTGGTCTGCGTTCGGGTTCTGCATGATTTTCGGGGTGGGTGTCGGCATCACTCAGGGTGTCCGTGAGGGTTATTTTCTATCGGTCACCGTAGTGGCGAGCCTTCTCCTTGCAGTAGGGATGTTCGGCCTCGTCACCGTTTCTGGCAGCTACCTCGGACTCATTCGGGCTAGCAAGCCCTCATACGGAATCCGACGACGAATGATCGACGCTCTCGTAATCACGTGCGTCGGAGTCCTCTTCCCATTCGCACTGCGGTATCACCTTTGGTGGATCGTTGGTAATTCCAACGTCACGGCTGGACTGAGCCAACTGACTGAACTGCTGCTACTTTTCGCTGGAGGGATCTTCGCAGCTGCCTTTGCCATCGAAACCGGTCTACGACTACATTCCCGGGCGGTTTAGTCGCAACCAAGATGTGCAGGTGCCATTTTGGACTGTCCCCAGTCTTCGATCGAAATTGCTGACGTCGGTTCCCCCAAACAATTGCTCGACCTCAACTCAGCTCATCCGGCGAGGTCGTACGCTCAAGTCGGAGCTGACGCAGTCGGTGAGTGATGAAGACGATGGCGATCACGACCACCAGTCCGATGGCGAGGTAGCCGACATAACTGAAGTCCGTGACGATGCGGTGCCAACTCGAACCGAGCGCGAATCCGATACTCGCGAGCCCTCCGCACCAGATGGCACACGCGGCCAGAGTGAAGACTAAGAACTTCGCGAGCGCCATCTCGCCGATTCCCGCCGCGATCGAGACGAACGATCGCACGAACGGCACGAAGCGACCGAAGAACACGAGCGGCTCTCCTCGACGAGCGAACCACGCCTCGGCCCGGTCGAGGTCCTTATGGGTGAGGAGCACGTACTTGCCGACGCGATCGATGAGGCTGCGACCACCGAAGCGACCGATCGCGTAGCCAATCGACGAACCCGTGACCTCGCCAAGCGTGGCGACGATGATGACAAGTGCCAGCTGAAGGTGGTCGTGGCTACCGGTGACAACTTGGCCGCTGGCGAGCACACCGGCGTACCCGATGGCGATCTCGGAGCCGACGGGAATGCCCAGGGCCGCGAGAGCGGCGATACCGAAAAGCGCGAGATAGCCCCACGTTGCCAGAATGTGTTCCATTACTAAGGACGCCCTTCTCGATCGATGATTGATGTCAAGATGGTCCTTGAGCACCCGTTGAGGGAGCCAGCGCCTTGCGGTCGTTCGGCCGAGCCACTCCTCTCGGCAGCTTCAACCTTGTCGGGCGACATCCCCGCAGAGGGTGGGCTCTTCAGGGTTGAGTACTGATGAGGATGGTTCGGATTCCGTTCGATCGACCCTCGTCGTCGACGACGCTGAATCCGGATGGGGCGCTGGGGCCGGCTGCGCTTCACTTTTCACGCTCGGCGATTCGCCGCCACATTCCCCTGGGAAGATGCCGAATGAGAAAGGCCACGTAGCGAAGAATCGGTGGACTCCAGATCACCAAGCTGTCGGTGGCGAGCGCGCGCATCACGTTTTCAGCCACTTCGTTCGCTCTCCGTCGTGAACGGCGGCTCCTGCGAGACCCTTGACTCATTTTCGTCCGTACGACGCCCGGCCGCAGGATCTGCATCTTGACGCCCGTTCCTTCGAGGGACTGGGCGAGGCCGACGCACGTGGCGATCGAGCCCCGCCTTGGCGCTCGCGTAGAGGTAGGCGCTCGGGTCGAACTCGCAACCGCCGCGAACGAGCGAGATCACGAGGATGCGGCCCGACCCCTGGGCAACGAGGAGCCGTCGAATCTCGGCGAGTGCGGCGCCGGGCCAGGTGCAGTTGACGGTGATGAGTCGGGCACGGCGGTGGCGTCGTCTTCGTCGCTCGACGGCGATCCGAGGAGACCCACCGCGATGACGACAAGATCGACGCGTTCACCCGTCTTTTCGAACGCGGCGCGGACTGTCGGCGCCGGCGTACTCGGGTCTCTTCGGCGTCGAAGAGAACCAACTCGACTCTCGTCGCTCCTGATCCTTCGCCTCGTCTCGCGGCCTCACTCAGACAGCGTCGCGTTGCGACCAGCCAGGACGACGGTACGGGTTCGCGCCGCGCAGAGAGCCTTCGTGATCGACCGAGCGATGTCCGAACTGCCACCCAGCACCACCACGTTCTGGGGCTGTCCGAAGGCGTTTTCCATGGCTACCGGCCGACCAGTCCGAGACGTCGAGCGAGATCGCTCGTGAGTTGGTTCCGCGGGTCGACGTCGGACTTCACCCGGAGGAACTCTTCGAGCCGTGGGTACATCAGTGGAACGTACTCCGGATCGCAGTCGCGAGTCCTTAGCGAGGTAGACCCGTCCCTTCGCTTCGACGACGATTCTGTCGAGTTCATCGAGGAGACGGGGCAGGTCCTCCGAGCCGACGGGAAGATCGAGCGCCAACGTCCATCCCGCCAGGGGAAACGACAGAGGTGCTGGGTTCGCTGGACCGAATCGCTTCAGCACCGCGAGAGTGCTCGTCGCCTTCGCTCGAGCCAGGCGCTCAATGACGTGAGGTGACTGCGTCCGCGTTCTCGTCGGGCACACAGAACTGATACTGCACGAATCCGCGTCTGCCGTAGAGACGATTCCAGTCACGAACGCCGTCCAACGGATGAAAGAAGGCGCCGAGTGAGACCACCGCCCTCACCTCGTGCCGCGGTGCGTGGCGATACCAGAGTTCATTGAAGGCCCGGACCGACCATCCGTTAAGACGCCGACGGAGCCCGGAAGGGGATCGAAAACCGTGCGGGTCCTGGCGGATCGAGACGAGGGTGTTCTACGGCATTCGCGGTCGCGTGATCGGCTCGCGTCAAGATCGATCTACCGATCGTCGTGCCGGCGGTCATGCAGTCCACCCAAGCGACCGAATAGCGGTAGTCGCCGTCGCGCAGTCTCGCATCTCGGTCATGACGCTCTCGAGATCGTCGAACCGATCGGTATCGACCACCATCTGATTCGGTCTCGACGCGCGTCAAGTTCAGCGTCGACCGAGGTAACGACGCCCGTCAGTCCCATTGCGCCCATCGTCGCCCAGAAGAGTTCAGGCTCCTCGTCTGGGGACACCCGCAGCGCGCCCGTCGGGCGTCACGAGGCGCATGGCTCGTACGTGGTTGCGCGAACGAACCGTCGAGGTGGTGGTTCTTTCCGTGCATGTCCGCCGCCACCGCCCCGCCGATCGTGACCTGGCGGGTGCCGGGCGTGACGGGGACGAACCAGCCCTGGGGCACGCGTGCTTGAGAGGAGCTCGTCGATGGACGTCCCGGCGTCGACGGTGACGACGCCGTCGACGATCGGACCGATGTGGGAAAGTCCCCGGTTGGTGAGCACGACACCGCCGCTTAGCTGCGCGGCGTCGCCGTAGCTCCGGCCCAAGCCGCGGGCGATCATTCCCTCGCCCGTCGCCAGTTCGCGCGCTACGTCGTCTTCGTTGCGCGGATGGCGCACCGCTGCGATCGAGCGGGCGTCGCGACCGCCCCAACCGACGATCACCTCGCTCATTCGTAGACGCTGAAGACCATGAGCACGACCCAGAGCCCGAGAAGAACCTGGACCGTGCGGTTGTGGAAGAGCAGATCCTCGGGTGCGGCCCCGTCACCGGCCTCGACGGAGCGCATGATGAAGAGCACCGCGAACACGACGGGCACGACGCTCAAGCGAACCGGCAGCGTCGCGTCGTGATTGGCCGAAAGACCCGTCGAGGACGCGTCGAATGCCCACAGGCAGTACCCGGTGACCACGATGGTCGCGCACATGGTGAGCACCGAATCGCAGGAACTTGGCGCTGTACTCGGCGAGCACTTGGCGGGTGGCGATGTCCCCGTCGGACCTCTTCATTCGCTCGCCCGCTTGCCGACGACCAGAAAGAGCGCGCCGAAGGAGATGACGACGAGGAACCAGGTCGAGACGGGAATGTGCGAGGCGGCCGCGCCCGCGTAGGCGCGAAGAAAAAAGCCGCTCGCCACCGCGCCGAGTTCGACGATGGCGACGTTCTTGATCCAGTAGACGTACGCCAGCGTGATCGGCACGTAGAGCGCGAGCACGATCAGCAGCTCGCCGGGGTGAGCGATCACGAGCGCAACGAGCAAATCCGAGCGCCAAGAGGACGAGCGCCGCGCCCATGGCGCTGGCCGCCGAGAGTCGACCCGAGGCGATCGCTCGAAACCGTTTCGTCGGGTGTCGACGATCGACCTCACGATCTCGAACGTCGTTGAGCAGATAGACGGCCGAGGAGACCGCGCAGAAGGCAACAAAGGCGAGTCGCCGTCTGACGAAGCACCGTACCGTGCGTCAGGGTACCCGCCGCCGCCGGCGCCACCACGATGAGGCAGTTCTTTACCCACTGCATCGGACGCACGGCGGAGAGCAGCGAGCGAAGCGACACCCGTCGTTGGCGGCGTCTGAATCGTCGTCACGACGGTCGCGAGTCTAAGAACGCATTCCGTCATCGGGAACCCGTCGCTCGCGTACGTACGCATATCCGGAGGTATCGATGACGAGGCCCTCGTAGCCCTTGATGGTCGCTCACGAACTCGAGTCCCGCCGGACCGGCGACCGCGAGGGCGGTCGCGAGGGCGTCGGCCAGACCGAGCTCCGGTCCGGTCACCGTCGCCGACGCAGTTGGCGTGACGGCGCCCGTGAAGGGATTGACAAGGTGATTGCCCCGCTCGTAGGTTCCCGACGTGGCGACCGCATCGGGTGACGCGACGACGCAGGCGAGGCGCTGCGGATCGTCAGGGCGCACGACGCCCAGGCGGAATGGTTCGCCCGCCGAGGGTCCGCCGAAGCTCGCGACGTCGCCTGCGGCGTTGACGAGAGCGCCGCTCAGACCCTCCCCCGAAGAGGATCGAGCGAGCGCTGGGCGGCCCAACCCTTCACGAGGCCCGTCGGATCAACGCCGCCGGGCATCGACCACGGATCGAACCAACCTCGTGACAGCGCGTCGCGCGGCTCGGCACATCGTCTAAGCACGTCGAGGATCACGGCGGGAGCGTCCCTCAACGTGAGCTCCCCACGACGCAGTCGCGACAGACGGGCTCTGCGTCCTCCACGTGCTAAAGACGTCGTCGGCCTCACGCAAGACGCCCTCGGCGGCGTCAACGGCTTCGAGCAAGTGGCCCCTTGTCGAGGTACTCGTCACCGTAGAGATCGACGGTGACGACGGTGCCCATGACGTCGACCTCGCGGTGGTAAGAGGTGACGGGTCGTGGACGGAACCGTCCGACTGCTCACAGTCCCAACTTAGACAGCGCCGACTGCAGGGACTGACGAAACCCGGCCGAGGTGTAGCTGGCCCCCGAGACGCCTTGGATGTTGGCGCTCTGGGCGGCGAGCGCCTGCTGCTCGAGTTGGGGAATGGCCATGCCGATCGATCGACTCCGATCGATAGTTTCCGCCGTCGTTGATCGAACCAATCGACACCTTCGAGATCGTTGAGCCCGACGCCGTCACCTTTACCGATAGCACCCCGTAGATGTAGTTCACCGACTCACCGGTGGCGCTGCGCGATGCGTCGCACTCCAGTCGTCGTCGTCGACGGCGCGACCGTGGTGGTCGTAGAGGGGGCCGTCTGTCGATCGGCGTCGTCGACCTGGGGGCGTCGTCGTCGTCGTGCGGGGGCGGAGGAGCGGAGGTCGTTGTGGTCGTGGGCGGACGTCGTCGACGTGCCGGACGATTGGTTCGGCAGCCACGACGAAGGTCGGAAGTGAGGGGTGACAAGGCGTGATAACCCAAGAGTCCAACGAGCCCGACGACGGCGCCGCTAACGTACGAGGCGGGTCGTTTCATCGTAGTCTCCTTACGGGCACGGATCGTCGCGGCGATCGACCATAACTAGAAGGAGAACGTCTCGAAGTGAAGGCGATCGGGGCGGGCCCCGAGGCGCGTCGCCGTGGTCGACGATTGCTCGGTGAAGTCGCTCGGACCACAGACGTACACGTCGGCGTCGTGCAAGTTTCCGACGAGGCCGCGCAAGCGTTCGAGCGTCAAGTCGCACCTCGTCACGTGACCCGAAGAGTTCGTGGTAGTGGCCCTCGCGGCGCGCGACGAGTTCCGCGAGTTCTCGGCCGTGGACCACGTGCGCGGAGCTCTCGCGCGCGAACGACCAACGGTCACCGCCGTCGACAAAGGAAGATCCTCGAGCAGCGCGCGAAGCGGCGTCACACCGACGCCGGCGCCGATCAGCACGACGCGACTGGCCATCAGTCGGTGGCGAGTGAACGTGCCGTAGGGACCTTCGACGATGACGCGAGTGCCGGGTCTTGAGGCGAGCAACCGCGCGGCTCTGATCGCCGAGTCCCTTGATGGTGACGCGCAAGTACGGCGGTCGGGGAAGCGCCGAGAGGGAGTAGGGGTGTGCGTGCCACCAGAGACCGGGAGCGAGAAATCGCCATTGGAAGAACTGGCCGCCCGACACGGCGAGTCTCGAGAGCATACGCCCCGAGACAATGACCGAGTACACGTCGGGTGCCACCTCGCACGACCGAGTCGAACGCGCAGCTGGTGGCGCAGGTTCCGCCATATTGGTAGCGCGACGCGAAAGCTCAGGATCGAGGCGACCACGCTCAGCCAGATAACGATCCACAGCCAACGAGCGACCGGCGACGTGATGAACATGACGCCGATGTGAATCTGGTGAAAGAAGGCGAGCCCGAGCGCGACGTAGATGCTGACGTGCACGATCCACCAGGTCTCGTACCGCAGGCGTCGGCGCGCGATCTTGGCCGACGTGATGCCCGTGGTCAGAGAAGAACGAAGGCCGCAATCGCTTCGGGAATGTCCGGGTAGTGCACGATGAAGATCCAGAACTGCCGGAGAAAGCTGACGCTTGACGCCTGGGCGTAGCCCCAGGTCACCAGCGTGATGTGCAGGGCGATGAGGCCGATCGGCCAACCCCCGATTCGCCGGTGCCATCGCACGAGACGGTCCTGGCCGACGCTTCGCTCGAGCCACGGAATGCGCGACATCAGTACGACCATCACCAACATGAGGTACGTGCCGACCAATGCGGAGAGTCGACCCGCCAACGTGACCCAGCCCCCCGGCGCACGAAGAGCTCCTAGCGACTCACCCCAAAACGCCAGTGCAACCGCGAGACCGAGACCGATCCCCGCGATCACCGCCAGCGTGTCGGTGACCTTGGGCGCGGGAGCTGGACCGGGCTCGCGACGCGGTGCGCGCCCGGGTGGTCCGTTCGACGCGGGTCGGGGCTGATCGTGGTCACGATGTGCCCTTGGTGCTCGTGGTGCTTTCGCCGACATCGTGATGAAGTCACGAGCCCACCACGATTCGAAGTAGCGCGCCGGTGTCCCGGTCATCGAGCTCACGAGCTCGCGGCCGTTGTTGGTGAGCGAAGCCGTTCGGAGTCGACGGCGAGTAGTAGGAGTAGTTGACCCAATCGACGTTGATATCGAGTTCCATGGCGCGAACCGCGCCGGCACGCACCAGAGAGGTTCGCCAGGTCGGTGATATTGAGCCCGGGACCGCCAACGTAGACGAGCGCACCGTCGGCCGTGACGCCGAGACCGGAGCGCGACACGTAGACGGCGTTGCCGAGGTGGCGCCCCACTGCAACGTATCGTTCGCCGCGTAGACCGGGAACCGGCTTCGAATTATTGACCAGCAGATCCAGATTCTGGCGTACGGAGACGACGTCGGAGGTCACCCGATCGTGTCGGTCCCCACGCGATGACGTTTGAGGTGCCGTTTCGATAGACGACGAAGGACGCCGCACCGACGGCGTAGCGGATCGACCATCTTGTGATCGGTGTAGTAGCCCCCGTTCGCTTCGTTCATGAGAAAGCCCGCGTTGAAGGCCGCGACGAGACTGCGCGCCGCGCGGGGAGCCACGGGCGCCGTATTCGGCCACGGCCCGCCACCCGGTATCCAGCTACCCGAATAGAGCGTCGCGCTCAAGAGTTTCGTGTCCATCCATGCGACTCCGACGACGTAGCTCGTGTGGACGGCGTCGGGACGCAGCGTCGTCACGTAGATCGCCGGCACCCCGTCGACCCGTCGTCCCACCGGTGACCACTCGCCCTCACCGGGCAGCGCCGGGCGACGCGAAGGGCCGCAGCGGAGCGGGCGTTGGGAGGTGAGGAACGGGGACCCGACGACGGTTGCACGTGAGGACGGGACGCGAATCTCACCCGTCGGTACGGTGCCGCCGATCGGCGGCGGATGGTGGCTATACCACTCGTTCTCCGCCCAGTTCACGATGCTCGCTCCCCCGTGAGCGCGTCCCCACTCGGCGAAGCGAGAACCGAGTGAACTCCCAGTGCCGGGTTGAGCAGTGCCCCACCCAACGAGAACGCAAGCCAGACGAAGAAGGCGAGCAGCGACAGGGCGAGCACGGCGAGAACTCGTCGACGACAATACGTCCGTCGAATGAGTGTGTTCAGGGCTGGTCGGCGTCTCGACGAAGGCGCCGCGTGGCGTGGTACGCGACGGCGAGTGGTCGACGAGGACATGAACGCTACGCCCCGTGCAACCAGGGCCGACGTGCGAAACCGTGAATAGTGCGAGTGACAAGCCCGACGAGGAGGCTCACCGTGATCGAGAGTCGCCGCGCTCGCGAGCCCGCAACGAGTCCTCGGGTGCGTCGCGCCCAGTCCTTGGTGGAGAGACGAACCATGTCGCTCAAGTGCCCGAGAACGTGCACCACCATGAGGACGAACCACACGATGAAGCTGACCTGGTGGAGTTGAAGCAAACGACTACGCCAGGCGATCGGACCAAACAGGAGTAAGAACGCCCGAGGCGAAAAGCACAACGGTCAGCACGACCACGAACGGTCCGATCACCCGCAGCGCGGTGGGGGGCGGACCCTTGTGGCGATACTCGGGCGAGCCGATGTAGTACCGGGCGAAGCGCCACGTCGTGCTGGAGATCTTCACGAGAATCGGGGGGATCAGCAACATGCCGACAAAGACGTGCAGCGTGAGCAACGAGTGCACCCGAAGGACGGTGACGCCTTCGATGGCGAGCAACACGAGTAGCACGAGCGCGGTGGAGCCGGTCAGACGCTCGTTGGCCTCGACTGCCCCACCGCACGAGACGGTCTCGCACGGGGTAGGGGTGACGCGAGGTCACACGGCGACGCAGCCGCGCGTCGGCGCGATCGTGACGGTGCGGGCGCGTGGGGAAAGGACGACGAGTTTGGTCGCGAGGCGCTGCACGTCTCGACCTCGACGGGGCGGGCACGTGTGGGAAGCGAGACTGGACCGGACTCCGCTGAGCGGAGTCAACGGCTGGTTCATCACGTCCTTCATCCACAGAATCAAGGCTAGAAAGCGAATCTGACGATCACCTTACGATGACGTCATATTTCATGTTTTCTTATGGAAAGGTGACGCCAACTCACTTCGAAGCGGGCTCCACCCAACGAGCTCTCGCCGACGACGCAGTGGGCGTGCGTCGACTTGATAATGGCGTTCGCAATGGCGAGCCCGAGGCCCGTACCTCCCGCCGCGGATCGGTTCGGTGGAATCGGTCAAAAATGACGTCACGCTCGTCCGACGGGAATACCGGGTCCACTGTCGTCAACCGTGAGCACCAGCCGGTGAGCGACGACCTGCACCGTCACGCTGACGCGCCCTCCGGGGCCGGCGAACTTGCAGGCGTTGTCGACGAGCACGCCGACCAACCGGTCGATTGACTCCGCGCTGGCGCGTACCGTCGCGGCCACCGCTGGTCGAGCAAACTCGAGCGACACGCCGTTGCGCGAGGCGACGCTTTCGAATCGACTTTCCGCGGCGGCGGCCACTTCGCCGAGATCACACGTCTCGCTCGCCTCGGGTGCGAGTCGCGCTTCGTCCGATCGGGCGAGCCAGAGCAGGTCCTCGACGATGCGGTGCAGGCGACGTCCTTCGTCGCCAACGCGACGTAGCGCGGCCCGATAGCTCTCGGCGTCTCGCGGGCGCGAGAGGGCGAGGTCGACCTCCGCCTCAATGACGGTGAGTGGGGTGCGCAATTCGTGCGAAGCGTCGGACGTGAACTCCGCTTGGCGTCGGCGGGCACGCGCCACCGGCGTCAACGCGCGCATGCCCACCACGAACGCCGCGAGATACATGAGCACGAGCAGCACGCCACCGGCGGCGACTTCAACGTCAAAGAGCGATGAGCGAACCCGCGCGTACGTCAGCGAGGCTCTCGCCCGCGACGAGCCACCCGTTTTGGAATCGAACTGCGCTGAATCGAAACGATCGATCGCCCTACCGACTCCGTGTGCGCAAGCCGGCCGACCACGATCGTCGCGGGTAATCGCGGCGAGCCACTCGCGAGGGCGTGTGCCACGCCATCGTCGCTCACGCGCCAGACGTAGATGGGCACGTCGTCGCGGTCGTCGTCATTCGACAATCCGTCGAGTCCCTTGGCGCCCTGATCTCCGCCCTTCGTCACGCGTTCGCGACGACGCTCAGCTGTTGCTGAAGGCGTGTATCGACCTGCCGATTGAGCCGTCCGAGCAGCACGGCGTTGGCGACCACGCGCGACGAGCACGAACGCCGCCATGCCAATCACCGTCGCCACCGCGGCGACGCCCGCGGCGTGGCGCCGCTCGGTTGAGGAGTGTCTTCAACGTTCCGCCACTCGGTAACCCGAGACCTCGCACCGTTTGAATCTCGGCGGTACTGGCACCGAGTTTCGAACGCATCCTGGCGATGTGCGCCTCAATGGTGTTTGACGCCGCGGTGCGATACGTCTGTTGCCACGCGTGATGCGCAATTACTTCGCGCGTCACCACCAATGGACTTCTTCGCATGAGCAGCTCCAGGATGGCGCCTTCGGTCGCCGTGAGCTTGATCACGGTGCCGCTTACGACGCATTGCTGGGTCCTCGGATCAAACGTCAGGTCGCCACACTGCAGTTCGTTGCCGAGCTGCAGTGCTGGTCGACGTTGCAGCGCGTTAAGTCGCGCGAGAAGTTCGGCAAAATCGAATGGTTTGATGAGGTAGTCGTCAGCCCCCGCATTCAGACCCTGCACCCGATCGCTCGGCGTATCTCGAGCGGTCAGGAGGAGTATCGGCGTGCGAACCCCGGCACCTCGTACCCGCTCGATAACCTCCACGCCCGAACGCAGCGGCATTCTCCAGTCGAGTATCGCGACCTCGTAGTCGCGTGCCCTCAGTGCGGACTCAGCCGCGGCACCGTCAACCACCGCGTCGACTCGCGTAGCCAGCCTCTTGTAGTCCTCGCTCCAGCACGTCGCGAAGGGCGCGATCATCTTCGGCGACGAGAACCCTCATGGTCTTCTACGGTACGTCACGACGAAATTAGCGGCACGAATATTGCGTCGGCGGCCACCGACTTTGTTGCTGTCACAACGGTCCTATACGAGCAACTAGGTCTGGAGCCTTATCGTTCATCACAAGTGCGATCTTGTGTGTTCATTACGAATTTTGGGGATACGAAAACTCGGTCTATTGTCGCTGCTGGCCGGTCACGTCGCCGCCGGCCCCTCGGAGCGCTCAAGGCTCCGATAGTGCTCTTTCCAGATGAGTCTGTAGATCTTCACCTTGCGCGGAATCGAGCGAAGGCCCGGAATGAACGGTACGAGGGCGAGCAGCAACGTGAGCAGCATCATGAGTGCCCAGACGAGGATGTCGCCGTTGCCACTCGAGTTGAACGGCGGGATCTGGTACCAGAACGTGTACAACCACAGCCAGGCTTGACCCGGGTAGTTGCCGGTCTCGTTCATCATGCCCCACTGGTCTCCCGCGAGGTGTTGATGGGTTGCCTGGTTGGCGAGATAGTTTCCATCTTCGAGAAAGAGCAAGCGGCAGCGTGTAGTTCGTCGTATAGAAGTCGCCCTGGTGGGTGAGGACAGCGTCGAGCGCGCCAGTGCGCGCCATGTCGGTGAGTTCGTTGATGAACTCCGGCACCGGTCCCGAGTGTGACGCCTTCACGACAATGGCGCCGTCCAGCCACTTCATGTGCGTTGCACCATTCGTGTAGTTGGTGACCCAGGAGTGACGAGTTGTCGACGAGGCGCTCGACCACTCTTTGAGCGCGCCTGAGAGAGCGGGTTGAGAGGGTTGAGTCTTCAGAGGATCGAGAACGAAGACCTTCGCCGTATTGATCGACATCGTGACACCCACCCACTTGGCGAGCGAAAGGGGTCCGAGCTCCTGACCGATCGAGGCGTTGTTGTAGGGCGGACCGTAGGTCGCGGTCTCCGATGTCCCGTTCAACTGACTGAGTGCATCTTGAGCGAAGTCGATCGGCGCCGCGTTTGACCACGATTTGAGCGTGATCGCCGACTCGTCCGGTGAGCCGAAGACGATGGCGAGCACCAGCGTCAGTATGGCCACCGCCAGGAGAGCAATGGCGCCCTCCTTCACGATGTCGTAGGGGGCGTGCCCGCCCTTCCACTCGGGAGCGTCGACGTCGGGGCGAAAGCGCTTGGTCACTGCTCGACCTCGTACCTTCGCGGGCTCTTCGAACGGGCGGCACGACTCCCTTTATGCGAACGAGCAACACGTGCAGACGCAACGAGTGCAACGACGGCGAGCGGCAACAAGACGATGTGCCACATGAGCATCTGGCCCATGTTCAAGACGTTCCAGTACGCGCCAGCGCCGGTGGCGTTGATGCCATCCTTCGCCTGGGTCGAGATCCACTGCGAGTCGAAGTTCGTCTGAGAGAGATAGCCGGTAAATGCGGTGGCGATGGAGACGACGAACGTGACGACCCCGGTGATCCACGTCAGCGCGCGACCGCCGCGCCACGCCGCCATGAAGTACTTGCCCCAGAGATGAATGACCATGGCGAAGAAGAAGATCTCGACGCTCCACAGGTGCAGCGAGTTGACGAAGAGTCCGACCGACGAGGTGTGCCACCACTGTGGGCCGCGCAGCGCGAGCAGACACCCCGAAGCGATGACGACCGCGAGAGCGGCCATGGTCGTCACGCCAAAGACGTAGATCCACGACGAGACGTACGTCGGCTGCGTGTCGGGCATTACCTTTTCCGGCGGTAGCAGTTTCAGTGCGCGACGGCGAAGTCGAGTCGTCCACTGTCGATCGACCTCAGTGCTCACCGTTGGTCCCTTCGGCGCCGTCGTCCAGGAAACGGTGCGAGCAAGCCCCGCAACGAAGGTCACGATCATGAGAACGATGACGATGAAATTGGCGACACTGATGTCGATCCAGTGCCAGTGGATGTAGTGTCCGAGCGAGTTAAGGGGCAAGCAGCGCACGCGATGTGCTGAAAAGACATGGCCACCCTCCCTTGGATCTTGCCAAGAGCATCCCATGCCTAGTGTGATTTTGTATAGGGACAATGGTCCATTTCCATGGTTTTGAGCCATTCCGACACCACCAGACAGATTTTCTTGGATTCTCGGATAATTCCGACCTCACCGGACCAATCCGACCATTTGCATCCCTCTTCTAATTCTCCGGTGCCGGGATCGAGACCCGAGCGGGCCACCAGCAGGCCCACTACGAGTTTTGGAGCATTTCCGTGCCCAAAGCCCGAAACGTTATTCCCTGCTCGAGGAGAGTTGGCCTCAAATCAGGGTCAGAGGTCGTTTCCCGCATACGAAAGGTTGAAACTCTTGTTGACTAGGGGGAAATCGGGCACGATCGTGTCGGCCAGTGACATCGAAAGGGCTGGCCAATTGAAGAAAGACGGGTCAGCGATACTACTTCGTGACACGCGACCTTGAGCATCGAGCTCGACCCTGTTGACGATCGAAGTTGCAGGTGCTGCCCAATCGCAAAACCTCAATCCGCGGATCGCCTACAACTCTGGCGCTATACAACCTACATGTTGTACACTGATCCTCGTGTGGGAAGTGAATCTCGAGTACGTCGAGTCGTGGCTTCACGATCTTGACGAGGACTCTTATGAACAAGTCGTTGCAGCACTCGAATTATTGGAAGAACGAGGTCCCCAGTTGGGTCGCCCCTTAGTCGACACGATAAAGACGTCGCGGCACAACAACATGAAGGAGTTGCGACCTGGCTCAAAAGGTCGATCGGAGTTACGGATTCTCTTCGCTTTTGATATCGAGCGTAGTGCGGTGTTACTGGTCGCCGGTGACAAGTCGCGAAATTGGAAGAGGTGGTACGAGGCAAACATTCCGTTAGCCGATAGTCGGTTAGACGAACACACAACGAAACTGAAAGGAGAAGGATAATGGTAAAGAATCTCAACGAACTGCTCAAAGAGCGCCCGGTCAATAGAACGAACGTAAACGCTCATAAGAAGCGAATGGTCGAGGAAGTCCGTTCATACCGGCTTCGCGAGTTACGCAAGGCTTCCGAGTTGTCACAAGTGGAGTTGGCTGAGCGGTTACACGTTAGCCAGAACCGGGTGTCGCGAATCGAACACGGCGATATCGAGCGTGCTCAACTTGACACCCTTCGCAAATACGTCGAGGCGGTGGGTGGTGAACTGCATATCGAGGTGTCCATTGGCGACGAGCGCTTTGTGATTGCGTAGATACTGGTCACGCGGTCACTTCGAACTCTGAATCGAAAGTCCCAAGTTGTCTCGGTGATCAATGAGCCGAGGACATTCGCGCGCTTGCGCTTAGACGTGATCGCTTTACATTGCAGATCCATCTCTATTACGTCCACGTCAACTTCATCAGTTCCAACACCACAGAAAACACCACAAACCACAACTAATAGGAACTACCAAACCGACCGGAACGGACCACGATTCCGTACAAACAAAGGGCTGCAACCACCATACCGACACATTAAAACAGGTATCAAAGTACTCTTAATCAACAGGTTCCGGGTTCAAGTCCCGGCCGGCGCACAAAGTAAAACTCCTGATAAGACGTGGTTTTCAACGCACCGATTATCTCTTTTGTAGGCATTTTTCGCCAAAAAAACCTCGGAAAACACCACACAATCGGAGGTTTATTTCGAGTAATCGCCAGTCTTGGTTCGAACCACACCGTTCGCTGGTCGCTGTCAATAGCGGCAAAGCCGTTCTCGCCCAGTCACCTCTCGCCGTGAAGCGGGACAACTTTTCCAAACTCGGGGTACTTACTGGATGCGGAACAAACCGAGACGAAAACGGGAAGAGCAATGACTGGATCGATGAGAGAGAAAAGTGAAGGCACGTGGGAGATCAGATTCGAGATAGGTCCCGATCCCGCGAACGGACGTCGACGCCAACTAACTCGAGTAGTTCACGGCACGCAGAAGCAAGCACACGCAGCGCTGCGCCGCGAAATCGCTGCGGTCGGCGCTGGAAACTATCGAGGATCGTCGACAAAATTCAATGCGCTTTGCGATATGTGGCTCAAGCTTCAATCTCGCAATCTTGGACCGGCGAAAGTTCGAAGCTACGAGAGTCTTCTCAATTCGATGGTGATGCCAACGCTCGGCAAGAAATCGCTCAATTTGATTCGCGCTTCAGACTTGGACGCTCTCTACAAGAGACTCGCCTTGCGAAAACGACTTGGTCCAATCGAAGTCGGTGCGGTGCAAGATGTTGTGTGGCAAGCGTATATGCAGGCGGACAAATGGGGATGGCTTGGAGCAAATCCCGCACTGGAATGGGAACTGCACCATGACCCGTAGTTCCGGCGTTGAATGGCATCCGATTCGGCCCCTATGAGTCGGGCATTGCAAGATCATCTTGGGCTTCGGCGAACGATGGCGATTGGCGTTCGATGAACGAGAGCAAGAGTTACTCGCGAAGCGCGAACGCCGGAGCCACCACCATCTGTCCGCGTGACGTGGCGCTCAGCCGAAGCTCCTTCACCCGCTGATAGTCGGGGTCGTTCAAGAGCGCCCAAACTGTGTCGGTGTCGGCAAAACGGATCACGATCGCGCTGTTCGGCGGATCGCCCTCTGCGGGCTCCAACGAGGATCTCGCCGCCGTATTTCTGCACAAGAGGCAGCATTTCGGGCACACATTAGCCGAGATATCGGTTCGATTCCTCCCATTTCACTTGGATCAGCCGCCGGTCCCTCGAGCCTTGAAATGCAAAGTGCTCGACGAGTTCACCCAGTTGGGTGAGTCTTTAGAGCCACTCGCTGTCCGGTTGTGAACGACAATCCCCTCCGGGTTCAAAGCCATTTTACCCACCCCACTATTGGGCTTACTTCGGCAGTAATTTCAGTTCCGGTGCACGTGGGGATCACTTTCAAAAACGGCCCCACAGACGGTGCAAACCACATTTGCGAAACAGGCGGACTCGCCGCCTACTTCTGGTCCGACGCTGGCAAGAGACTCTCGGGCGAAGTGCAGTGTAGATGCATCGACAGGATCTCTGGAGTCGTCTCTCTCGACGGACAAGTAGTCAATCGTAAAGTGAACTGGTCCGGTGAACTCGACGCAATGATCGAGCCCCGGCGGAATCGCTTGGGGAGATTTCTTGTCCACGAATTTGTTCAACACGACCTCACCGTTGGTGAGGTATTTCATCTGTCCGTCCTCAACGGTAATGACCCCCCACGTTCCCTCAGCGAGGTGGTGGAACATTTTGATGGCTGACGGCGCCGTCTCGTTATCCCACGCGGGTGACCTGCGAAGTGGGCGCAGTCCTTTCGGTAATTCGGCCCGATCGCATAGCGGACATGAGAGATACGTGCCAAGACGCGCACGACGACCCTCGGCGTCGAGAACCCAGGACCTCTCTTGAAACGGTGGGCGATGTCGAACGTGCTGACTGTGCCCGCATGTGAGTCGTGCGATCCAGTCACCCTCGTCGTCGAGGACGAAATCGACCATTGCTCTTCTCATACGATCCCCGATTCCTCGTCGCAATCTGGAAACTCGATCTCGCTGACCACGGGAACTTCACTGCGCCGTGAGAGTGGTCGCAACGTCAAGACCCGCTCCGTGTGGCGCTCCTCGACCAGTAACTTCTCTCGCGCACGAAGGAGATCGAACTGGTTCACGAAGCCGTCGAAGTGCGTGGGATCTTCTCGGTCGACCACGACCACCACGCTGACCCCTTGCGCCGCCATCCGGTCGGCCACGGAACGTAGTATCTCGTCTGCAAAGGCGGTAACGGGTGACAGAGTCATCGCGTCACGAACTCGTCACTCCTGGACGTCCTTCGATTCGAGGACGGCCGACCAGGGGAGCACCCCGACGAGCGTGTTGTCATCGTCCATCACGGGATAGAGACGTTGTCGACGTTCGCGCGATCCTTCCGGCATCGAGGCGTACACGTCGGCCACGAAAGCGTCGGGCTCCACCGTCAAGATGATCGGTCTCCATCACTTCGCGAACGAACGTGGCCTCCAACGGATCGACCGAGTATTCGCGCATCACGTGAAACCCTCGCCGCGCGACCTTCTCGGTGAGAATCGATCGTTTGAGAACCAGCACACTCACCAGGTGCGCCAGCGTTGCCGCCACCAGAAGAGCCAAAAGAATGTGCGTGTCGTCAGTCAGCTCGAAGGCGAAGATGATTGCGGTAAAGGGCGACCGAGTCACGCCGCCGAGCGCGGCGGCCAAGCCGATGAGCGCCCACACGCCGGGCGAGGCACCGGGCAAGCGCGTCGACCAAGAACTCCACCGAGCGCTGCGCCCATCATGAGGATTGGCGCGAGGATCCCGCCGCTGGTGCCGCTTCCGAGTCCGCCCGACCAGATGATCAAGTTTCACCGCGAAGAGCAGTAGCAGGGCGCCGATGGTGAGTTGACCCAGCAGCTCCGCGTGAATCGTGTCGTAACCCACGCCGAGCGCTCGAGGGTCGACCAATCCGCCGAGACCAATGATGAGGCCGCCCACCATGGGCCACCACATCCAGTGAAGTCGTCGAGTGAGCTTCTTGAAGAGATCCTCGCTGAGGTACACCGCGTGCGTCATCACCCAGGCCATGAGTCCACACGCCACGCCAATGGCCGCGGCGCCAAGAAGATTGAAACCCGCGATCGGGCGCGTGGCTCGGAATGACAAAGATCGGCTGGGGCGTCACCAAATGCGCTGACGCCATTCCCATGCGCAGCGCGTCGGCCGTCGCGGCGGCGATTCCGATCAAGCACCATGGAGCGAGGACGAAACTCAAAGGCGAGCAGTTCGACCCCGAACAACGTCGCGGCGACCGGCGTGCCAAAGACCGCGCTCATCCCCGCTGCCGCCCCCGCCACTAGGAGGCTTCGCCGCTGGGCCGCCGTCAGCGGAAAGAGTTGGCCGATAATTGAGCCGATCGCGCCTCCGGTCAAGATGATGGGGCCCTCGGCGCCGAACGGTCCCCCGGTGCCGATGCTGATCGCGCTCGAAATCGGCTTCAAGATGGCGAGTCGCGGCTGGACTCGTGCTGCCGTTGATGAGGATTCGCTCCATTGCTTCAGGGATGCCGTGCCCGCGGATCTGCTCCGAGCCAAAGCGGGCCATCAGCCCGACGATCAAACCACCGCCGACCGGAATGATGACGGCGATCGGTCCCAAGGTGTTCCCGAACGGAGAGACCAGATGAACACTGAGGCGTTGATAGTAAAGGAGGTTGGTGAAGAACCCGATCATGTCGAGTAGCGCCAGGGAAACTCCCGCCCCGAGCACTCCCACCAGGACGGCGAGGGGAACCAATCTGAGAATTCTGAGGAGACGTCGTAAAGTCGCCCAGCGTTCTGCTCCGCGCTCGAAGGAGATCGCCTCAGGTGTGTCGCTCATGCGACGACGCTTTCACGATGGGTGCATTTTGTAAGGGACACTTTCGCAATGCGGCATCTCGGAATTATATCGTGACACGATGCTATTATGAATGGCGTGGAACTCTCCGATGAGACGTACTTTCGCCTACTCAGCATTCGAACGGGCATGCGTCTGTTCGATCGATGGAGCGAGCAGCAAGCGAAGGCTGCCGGGCTAACCACCGCCCAACATCAACTGCTTCTCGCGATCCGGGGACACCGGGATCGTAAAGGGACCCACGATCGGTGAGGTCGCGGACTACTTACTACTCCGCCATCATTCAGTTGTCGGACTAGTTGACCGAGCCGAAGCGCTAGGCCTCATCACCCGATCGAGAGATGACGATGATCGGCGGGTGGTTCGACTCGCACTCACTTCTGAAGGAGCGCACCGTCTAGAGGAACTGTCGAAGTTGCACGTCGAACAGTTGAGACGCCTCGGTACGAACTTCTCCGATATTTCTGCTGGATTGGACCCTGTTCAAAACCTCCACGGTCTACTGAAGTAACGATCTAACTGTTCAGCGATGGTCGCACGCAAACGGTCAAGGCCTTCAGTTTTGAGAAATATTTATCCCATGGCGATCACCCATCAGGTCGTAAAGCGCTGAAGCCGCTCCGAACGACATCACAAGTGCAGCAGCGCAGATTCAGACTGTTCGTGCGTGTCGGCTCCGGCGACTCGTACGCCGAAGTCGATCAATAATGGCCACCGCAAGCGCGGTAAGAGTAACGACGATCAAGACCATTGCGACTTTGTGCCAAGCAGAAAGGTCAAAAGCATTACCGAAACTCTGGCGAAGAGAAAAAAACTGACCCCCATGCTTCCGACCGATCGCGACTCTGCCAACGTTGCCAAGGCGCCCGCTTTGATCGCCGAGTGGAGGAGTCGAAACGAATACCCTCACCGCTAACACCGTGATGAACCACAGCACTGCGACGACGAGCGTTGCTCCTAGTAACGCCCGCAGACGCAGTGGTATGTGCAGCCTCGCTTTCTCAGTCCTCATTTCTCTTCTTTCCGATTCGCCTCGGTGACAGTCCCACCATCCGCCGAACGGCGTTCGCAATCCAGCCCCAGTCGAGTCCGATGTGTATGCCCACCAGCGCAATCGCGACGCCCGCCGTCGTTCCGTGCAGGTTGGTCCAGAACGCACTGGCGTTGAAGGTGGTGCCGAAGGCGCGCCAATTGGTGATCAACACGCCAGAGCCGATGCACATCATCAGGTCGCCCAGTAGTGCCAAGTTCACAAACCACATGAAACGGCGACGACCAGAGGTTGAAAGCATCGTCCTCGTTGTGCGAACGACCCACTCCCAGTGCAAGGAGAAGTGGAAGAGCAGCGCGATGCCAAACGCGACGCCGAACCACTCATGGAGGCTGAGTCCGGTGAAGTCTTTGGCGTGGGCGATCGCAAATGCGACAAAGAGCGTCGTGTCGAACACGAGGTCAAACTTGGCGCGAGCCGAGAGGCGGCGGCTTCGAATGACGTGGGCCGATGGAACTTTCTTTTTCCCGAGCGTCGCACGGGCGTTCGATACCACCTCATCGCGCGCGTCGCTGTTCACTACTTCTCCACGCAATCAACCTGCACCCTGATCGTCGCGCCTTTGGTCACAGTGACCGGTCCCGGAGCGTGGCACTCTGAAGCTCCGCCTTTGTACTGCGGACTCTGACCCGAGACGATGTACGTACCGACAGACACGGGTACGGAAAATCGACCCGTGGCACCGACGGCAATGCTCGTAACGTGACCACTCGAACCGTCGAGAGTGATCTGTCCGTTGAGGGCTCGCGGGCCGGCGCCGACAGGGCCTCCGACGGCGTGGAGCGTACCCGTCAGGGTTCCAGTCGGACCTGGGACACTGTTGGGGGATCCACAGCTGGCTAGCAACGCCGAAACAACGGCGAGCGGAAGTAAAACCAGCAAGGCCAGGGACTTTGGACGGACTTTGGTTTTGATCACGTTCACAGCATTCAGTCGTTTCTCGCCACCTCGGGACCCGTCATCCGGTTGAGGAGCGGGAAGGTTGCGGCGATGATCGCGAGCGACGCGCAGAGTCCGCCGAGCACTGTGGCCCAGTACGAGATTCCCGGTGTTCGAAACGCGATACCGACCTGCGAGTGCAGGTAGAGAGCAGCCGAGAGGAGGCCGACCACGATCGAGACCCCGGCGACGATGAAGAGCGGCAGCACTGACTCCAGCGCGACCACACGATGCAAGAGCGAGGTCGGGACCCCGGTCAGCCGGAGCAAGCTGAACGGTCGTTTGCGCCCGCCTAACCCGGCGGCGATGTTCACGGCGAGACTGCAAGCGGCGATGATGAGACTCGCCACGATCATCACGTCGGTCATGTCCTGGACCATGGCGAGCAGGCGAGCGGTCGAGGGATCGAAGGCGTCGACCGCGACCGGTGTCCCCTGGTACGGAAAAGCCAGCTCGAGCGCGGTACGCGCCCGCTCGATCGAACTCGAGGAGCCGTTCGTCGCGATGACGACCGCAACCACCGGAAGTTTCGCAGCCTTCTCCACCGACATATTCGCTGACGGCCAGACCGTTGTTGAAGCGTGAGAGTTGTGCCCGAGGACGTTCGATAGGAAGTAGCCAACGTCCGCCACCGAAGCTCCCGGGGCGCACCTGCCTATGGCGGGCGTCTTCGCGAGCTGGTCGCATGCAACAATCCCGAACGAATTCCTCAATGGAGCGCGGGATGGCCCGAGCGAGAATCTCAGCGAACCTTGGGGGTTTTGATGAACTAACGTCACGCTGCGCACGCCGGGCGTCGAGCGAAGCTCGGCGAGCACCCGATCGGACACCGAGGCAACTTTGGCCGACGCGGGACAGTTGGACGTTGAGAAGGAGCAAAATGGGTCAGCGAGGGTGTTGCTGCCCGCCGTACTCCCCCCGCCGGCACTGCTCGCGGTGGCGATGGAACTGAGAGCCCCGATCAAAGCACTAGCAATGAACAGAGCAATGACCAGCCCACTGATGAACCGGAAGGCGGCCTTCGGATTATCGAGGAGTCGGCGCCCGGCGAGGAGTGCAGCGGGGCGTTTGGCACGCTTCACCATGAGTCGTGAACCCGCGGTCGTGAACCAGGGACCTGCGAGCACCAGACCGACTACAAGGAGTGTGAAACCGACAAGCAGCTCGAGGAGTTGGCTGCCGACGTTGCCCGGCTTGCCTGCGGCGTCAAAGTACGCGAGCAGGGCGATGCCGGCGGCGAGCGGGATGATCCGCGTGATTCGCGGCGCGCGGGACGACACTCGGCGACTCACGCCCAGCGGTGATACTTGGACCCGCCGAAGCGCGAGGCGCGCGGACACGACGGCCGCCAGCGGGACGCCAATCACGGCGAGTGCGACGTCGATCCAGTGCAACGAAAGATCGCCTGCCAAGAAGGGAACTCCGGTGAAAGACACGTGGTAGAGCAGCGGCCGAAGGACGAAGAAGAGTGCAAAGCCGACCGCGACACCCGTGAGCGCGGCGACCGCCGCCTCCACGGCTGAGACCACGGAGATCTGGTACGGCGTAGCGCCGATGAGCCGCATCGCGGCGAATCGCTCCTCGCGGCGGGCGGCCGAGAGCCGGCTCGCTGTAGCGATCAAGATCAGCATGGGCAACAAGAGCGCGATAGCGCCGACAGCCAGTATGAACTCCAGCACCGAGCCGCTCCCGTTGGCGTTTTGGCAGTTGTAGCAGCTGGCCGGCGTGCGCTGGATGGCGCCGACCTCGAGCGCATCGGGTATCTGCGACAGCTGGCGCGCGGAATGGCCAATGACGATGATGAGCGAGTTCGGAGACGGCAGCGCCGCCGCGCCGAGGGTCCCAATTTGGTGCCCCGGGTAGCGATCACGAAGCTCGTTCGCCGGCTCGGATTCAAAGAGCGCCGTGAGGGCCGGCGAGGCGTAGTACTCACCCGGCCCCGGTAAGTGTGAAATCCCCGGCGGGACCGGGGCGTCCCGCCCGGCGGCGGCAACGTCGATCCGGTCGATCGCCTGGTTGTCGAACTGGTCGACGCTCGAGAGCCACCACAATCCGTGGGACGTTGACGTGGGATGGGACGCCTGCGCTGAGGTGTCAAGCCACGCACCCCGGTCGGTCTGGGCGTGCAATCCATTGACGCCAGCGAGGGCGGCCAACAATAGAGCGACGCCGAGAGCGACAGCCGCCGCAGTGACCAAAACTCGCGCCCTCGCTTCACGACCGCTCCCCAGCGTCAAGCGGAGTCCGAGTCGTATCACCGAACGATCCGTTCGGCTGAGGTGACCTTGCCGTCGCGCACGATCACCTCGCGATCGGCGTAGGCGGCGACCCGCGGCTCGTGGGTGACGAGGATCACCGTAGAACCTTCCTCGCGCGCGGTGCGCGTCAAGAGGCCCATCACGAGTTCGCCAGTGAGCGAGTCGAGCGAGCCGGTGGGCTCGTCCGCAAACAATACGTCCGGGTGAGCGACGAGACCGCGGGCCAGTGCGACACGTTGCGCCTGACCGCCCGACATCTCTCCGGTCCGATGACGTTCCAAGTCATCGAGCTCGAGCCGCTTGAACCACGATCGTGCCGATCGAAGAGCCTCCTCACGGCGAACCCCGGCAAGCAGGAGCGGCAGGGCGACGTTCTCCTCTGCGGTGAGTTCTGGGACGAGCTGGCCGAATTGAAACACGAAGCCGAATCGTTCCCGCCGCAGTCGGCTGCGATCGCCTTCGCGCAGTGTGTCGAGACGCTGACCATCGAAGTAGACCTCACCGGAGTCAGGTGTGAGTATGCCCGCGAGGCAGTGCAGCAGGGTTGATTTGCCCGACCCGCTCGGACCCATCACGGCAAGGACCTCGCCCTTTACCACCGAGAGACTCGCGCCACGAAGCGCGGGAGTCTCTCCGAAGGAGAGCACGAGGTCGCGCGCCTCGAGGATCGTTGCTCCGACAGACACCGAAGAAGACCTCTCCACCGCGCTCACGCTGCTACCTCATCTGCCAGCGCCGCGAGCCGCGCCTCGGTGAGGTCGATCCAGCGCAGATCAGCTTCTAAGTGGAAGAGGCCGTGATCAGCCAACAGCATGTCGACGACTCCACCCTTTTGCTTGAGGTCGGTGAGTTCGCGCATCCGAGCGAGGTGCGCAGTGCGCTGCACGTCGAGGTATTCCTCCGCGCGGCGACCAAGCATGAGAGAGAGGACGACCTTTACGAAGAGCTCAGTCTGAAAATGCGGCTCAGCCGGGATCGGCTCAGCGAGCCACACCTCAACCTCGCTCCTGCCATCTTCGGTAATCGTGTACCGCTTGCGGTCTGGTCCAAACCCAGGCTCGGCCTCACCAACCAATGCCTTTCCGTCGCGTGCTAGGCGCCCGAGCGTCGCGTACACCTGACTGAAGGGAAGCGGGCGACCCCGACCGAAGTAAGCGTCGTAGTCGCGCTTTAAGTCGTAGCCGTGGCTTGGTTCACGATCTAGGAGCCCGAGTAGGGCCATAGGTACACTCATGACCGAGAGAATACTCTGAAGGTATACCTTCAGTCAATAGAATTTCAGTAGAGATTTTTGCTGATGTTTTAACTCGACCTCACATCTCAAAATCCGCCTTCCGCGTCCGCCACTCCGAGATTGTTGACGTCGGCCCCACAACATGGATCCGCGCTATTGCCGCCTAGAAGTCGTTCGGGCCGATGCAGGCTTGACGCCTGCGGAGAGCTTTTAATTCGCCTACCCCGTTCATTCCTAAGTCACGCTCCACCAGACCACGCGCCAGACCACACCGCACAAATATTCACATCGTCAATACCGACCGAGGTCTCGCCATTTCCTTGCAAACAAAGGACTACAACAGCAACGACTACACGTTTCTACACCCCCTAACGTTCTCTTAATCAACAGGTTCCGGGTTCAAGTCCCGGCCGGCGCACCAAGGCGCACCAAGGTTCATTAGGGCTTTTGGAACGATTTAGAGTTTCCTGCCCTGAAGAACACCCACGTAACACCCACACAATGGTGAATCATTCGGCTCAGTTGTCTGCGACGCAACTGAGCCGAATGAGAGATTTGCGGAATCAGCGTGGTTTAGGTCGGAATATATACCGAATTGACGTTGTCGCCCATGGGCTTCCCGTAACCAACGCACGACGTGCCGCCCCCCGGACAATGATTGAAGTCGTTGCTACTCATAGTCAGGAGATAGTCTCCCGGCCCCAGCAGATAGTACGCCTCGGTCTCGCCGCTTCCTTTGTAAAGTTCCACGTTGACTGACGTGTTATTAAATGCTCCAACGTTTTCTCCCGCACAGCCTGGCGGAAAATTAGTCGTCGCGGTTGTCTGGAAACAAAGGTCAGTTCCCCCTGCGCCGTTGTAACTGCAAAATGAGCCGCTATTGCAGCCGCTTGGACCCGGTGGCGGCACGGATGCACTCGCAGGCGCAATTGGTGCCGACGCTGCCGAAGCATCCGCGACACCAACAAGTGCCCCAAAGCTCGCGAACAGGGTGACCGCGACAACCAGTCGCACCGCTCTAGATTTTATGAACATATTCCTTCTCCTTTTTACGTTGCTACTTCTTGCTTCGCACGGAAACTCCGGCTAGTTCGCGTCAACGGATCTACGCGATCATTGATCCAAGGTTCCCCACGATCTCTTGTTGAACTTCGTTGACTGGTCATATGGATTCAACAACCGTGCGTGCCGCCCGCGTGCCCGGCTCGGCCCAATTTTCCCGACGGCCATCCAAACCGAGTTCCGCAATGCGCTACCGCTGCCTACGCGCTGCACTACCCGGACAGTCGCGCCGATAAGAAGGAGCAAGCACGCTAGGAGTCCGGCGGCGTAACCAAACTGAAGCGGCCAATAGTGGCTCGAAGGTTGATAGGTGTTCCACGCCACGTAATGATGGGCAGCGAGCCAGGCGTTGGCAGCGTGTGGATTGTTTGAGCCTTGAACGGCAACATAGGCACGCGTAAGGAGTCTGAACGTCTGCGCCTTATTGAGGACCGTTCCCGATCGATTCGTGATCCATCCATGCACCATCCACGCGCCGCGTGGACCGGCCACGTCCGAGCTGCTCACTTCATTGATCGCGCCAGTATTCGGTGCGTAACCCTCATCGACCGGAACTCTAAAAACCCGAGCGTTAATTGTGAGTATCCACTTGTCAAGATAGATGAATGTAAGAATCACAAGTACCCCGACAGTCCCCATTGCCGTCGCCATGGCCGGAATAACCTTTCGAGCCAAGCCGCCAATTATCACGCTGACGAAAAAAGCAAGGGCCGCCCACAGAGCAAGCGACAGGTACGTGATGTCGAACTGGTCGGGGATCCAGTGATCGCTAAGCCCGGCTCCATTGAACGGAGCCAAGTACCACCACAAGACGACGCTGAAGGCTACCGTGACGGCCATCAGCGCGACCGCCAGTAATCCACTCTTCAAAAGCGTCCAGCGAATTCGACCGACGCCCTGGGACCACGCGAACCGATAAGAACCCGACTCCAGTTCCCGAGATAGGAGCGGAACCCCAAGGAATATCGCCGCAAGCAACGTCACTGTGCGGGCGGCCCACATCACGATATTTGTATGCGAGTTGTTTTGCTCCAGCAGGTTCTCTTGGAGTTTTACGCAGCCGGCCAAATGCGGTGCCGCTGGATGAGAGAGGCAAGAATTCGCGACGTACTGCGCGTACCACTGGTGCGACGACTGCCCGGTCACGAGGAGTACGATCGCGAACGCTGCAAAGAGGAGGGTGATTGATATGAGCCCCGTCTTATGCTGGACCCAGGTCACCTTAGACACGCTTCGAAGCCACGAGCCACTCTTTGTGTCGTGTTCGATTGGGGTACGCACCGCGATCAGTTTGGTCATCGCGTCCACTCCAACCTCAAAGCACGGTCGTCCGATGCCCCAAAGCCCCTGTCGCTTTCGGGGGTCAAATAGGCCAGTACCAAGTCTTCTAACTGGGGCGCGTGCAATTCCCATGCCGCCGATGATGTGAGGACCCGTTCAGTGTCGCAAATGAGCGCTTGGACTTGGCGACCGGCGCGCTGGAAATCAAGAACCTCGCAACTCTTCGGCAGGTTGTCGAGGAGGTCGGTCGGACCAACGACGACTCGATGATCGGCGAGAAACTCCTCAATGCCTGTCGCTACACGCACTTTGCCACGTTCGAGAATGATCAGGTAGTCAGCCGCGCGTTCGAGCTCGGAGACGACGTGCGACGAATAGAGAACCGTCACCTGGTCGTCCGCGGCCGCCGCGAGAATCTCGCGCATAAGAGCGCGCCGCGCCCGCGGGTCCAGACCAGCCAGGGGCTCGTCCAAAATGAGCACATCGGGATGGCGCGCCAACGCGAGAGTCAGACCGACCTGAGCCTGCTGACCTCCCGACAGGTTGCCTACTTTGCTCGACAACGGGATGTCCAACTCGGTAATGCGCGTTGTCGCGAGCGCGAGGTCGAATTCCCGATTGAGTTCTCGAGCCACGATCAGCATGTTCGCTACCGAGAGGTTGCGGTACAACGGTGACTCCTGACCAACGTATGCCACCCGTTCACGAGCTTCCGCGCTACCAGCCGGCAGGCCCTCGAAGATTTCAATGGTCCCGGACGTTGGTCGCTGCAATCCCACCGCACAGTTGAGAAACGTCGTCTTGCCAGCGCCGTTCTCACCGACGAGGGCGGTGATGCGGTTCGACGGAACCTTCAGTGTGCAGTTGTTTAAGGCGAGGCGGTGGCGGTATCGGACGGTGAGGTTGTCGGTCGAGATGACTGTCATGCAACGACCTCATTATCGCCGGTGGGTCCGGCTTCGTCGATGCGAGTGTCCACGCGCACTGTATTGTCGGCGATCACGTTCAGGAGTAAGGCGACGATCGCGTCGTCGTCAATACCTGCTGACCGCGCTTCCGCGAGCCACCCCGACGTGAATGACTCCCTCAGCGCTGACAGTCGAACCGTATTGATGCTGGCCGTCTCCGCGATGACGAATGTCCCCTGACCGGGCCGGCCACGCGCTAGGCCGCGATACTCCAACTCTCGATACGCTTTGCTTACGGTGTTGGGATTGATTAAGAGAGCATCGACGACGTCGCGGATCCGAGGCAATTGGTCGCCTGTTTTGAGGTATCCGAGTAGAACGGCATTCTCCACTTGGTGAACGATTTGTTTGAATGTGGGAATGCCGGAATTTGGATCGAACCGAAAAACGATGGGGGAACTCAGTCTCGATTGTTCGTCTGATTGTTTTCCTATTGCCATAGAACAACAGATAGCACAGTTCCCTGTGCTCGTGGAAGAAAAATAGAAATTTGTTCGAAACCGTTGTTGATCGCGATGTCAAGCGACCTCGTTTGGGGGGCCTAATAACTGAACGAGAGCTTCTCCGCGCGCCGTCGTTTCGGTGAAAGGTGCAGCGCCCGAAAAACGGGCTCTTCGTACAGGTTCGCTTCGGCCATCCGTGGAATGAGGTGACTTCGGCTGTCAATATCGGGCGAGCAATTGCGTTCGTACCTCAAGAAGTTTGACGCGCGAGACCTGGGACTTGGTTAATCAATTGACCCACGCTAAGAACGCGGGAAGTTACGATGCAGAGATCGGCGTGGCGGCCGTTAGCCATTTCATCTCGACCATGACGGCGGCGCGCGTGAGGTGGTCCCGCCTGACCGAATCAGCGTTGCGCGACGTGCGGCTCGTATCGAGTTGGCGGCGGGACGTGCGTGCGATGCGGTTGGGTTGATCCCGACTACGAAGTCCCAGAAATGAGAGACGTCAACGATCTAGCTGAACGACTCGACTCGCCGCACACGCTCTGTTCCGATATCTCAACCTTCATGTCGCCGGACGACTTCTCTTAGAGCCGCCGACAACCCATCCGAGGATCTCGCTAGGTGAGTGGCAATCCGAGATCGTGACGAACGATGTTCGCATCGCTCCCCACCTTGGTCGCGTCATTGGCGAACTTCGACGCCCAACTTCCGGAGTCGAGATCTGAAATCGTGCTGATGGTGAGTAGGTCAGCTTCAAGGGAGGAGGTCTCATTGTAAAGAACTCGGACGTCGTGCTTGGCCCCCTCTGGCCATGACTGGCTCAGGAGTTTGTTCTGGAGCGTTCGCAAGGCTGCAATGAGGGGAGTTGCTGCCTTTTCCCCCTGAGCGTCCGTCGTGGCGCTAGTCCACTTGTCACTCTCCCCGTTGAACTTTGTTATTTGGGTGTTGAGTGGGGCGACATCCTTCAAGTACTGCTTTCCCGCAGCCTTCTTGGTGATCGACGCGCCTGCGGTCGATGACGCTAGGAGCAGCGTTACGGACAGCATCGCGGACGCGTAGGCAACTCGTTTCACGGATTCCCCCAAGGTCTCAGGAGAACTCTATTCAATCAATGCGCCAATAATGGGCTTAGTGAATTCCAACCTTGGCGAGGAGGGAGATTGCGATCTTGGCTATGAGGACGTTTTCTGTCGCATTGGAAGGATTCCCCGGCCCGCCGATCACTGACGGAACTCCGCTCTGATTGCTGTCTATGACGACGACTTTCCCGATCAGCACATCGGTCGTAACTCCAATCGAACTGGCAGTTCCAACGCTGCACTTCCTGCTGGATTCGAGTTTTCCGCCCGAGGGAGTTCCCTTCCCCGACGCGCCTCCCTGGCCGGCGCCGCCGGACCAGAGACATTCGCGCTCGTCAAGGAGCTGCGTGCGTCCGGGAACACCGGTTGATCCTTTGATCGGCGACCAGGCTTGGATTCCCTCGCGCAAGATGTTGGCGTTCGCAGGTGGGTGCTCATAAAACGCCGCGGCGGTCTTCGCGTTTTTGAAGTCCCAAAACGCCACCCAATCGCCCGACGAGTTGTCCACGACGAGCGGAGGATATGCCGTGCCGTCGAGGTTCTTTGGCTTGATGTATGGATTCGCTATTGCAAGATAAGGCGTCGGGTTGTTGGCGGGCAATTCCCCTTTGGGCAACGTCTTCCCGATGAGCGCCTCAAAGCCGCTCGACGCGGCCGACGCGGCGGGGATCTCGGCGGCCGCGATCAAGGTCAACAGGGAGAGAGCAACAGCGATGGCCGATCTACGACGTGCGCGCCTCAAGAACGCCATCCACTCTCCCCGATCGAATATGCGATTCGGGAACAATGTGCCCGAGTGGTACTTTCTGAGAGCCTTGGTGAAGATTAGAGATCCGGCTGCGAACCTGTTATTCAATAATCAACAGGTTGGACGAGTTTTGGGTTCAGATCCTCGACGTCGAAGTCCTTGATTGCGAAACGTGCCCCAGACCACACACCACGAATATTCAGATCGTTAATACCGACCGAGGACTCGCGATTTCCTTGCAAACACAGAACTAGGACAGCAACAACTACACGTTTCTACACCCCCTAACGTTCTCTTAATCAACAGGTTCCGGGTTCAAGTCCCGGCCGGCGCACCGACTAAGCGCACCGACTAAGTCCTGATGACTACCACTGGATCCGTCCGCATAATTGAGGGACGGACCGTCTGATTTACCTCACTTATCTCATAACTGAGGTAAAGTGCGCCAATGGGACCTCAGAAGCGCGAAGTCAAAGGCCAGACGAACGGTGGTCAGCTCGCGGCAACAAAGAACCCAGAATCGACACCAAATCTTGCCTTCGAATCCCCGTGGCCCGCTGTGGGAGAAGAAGAGGCGTACTGGACGCCCGACGAGACAATCCCCCATTCGAATCGCGAGCGCCGTCAACAGACCGGCCCATACCTTCGATCCATTCCGGCGTTCATCACCAACGCTGAACTTGGGTTGCCCGCCTCACTAGCCGCCGAGATTGAAGAGGCCAGTAACGAGATCGTTCGCTTCGACGCAGAATTTGGCTCAGAGCTCGGCCCGTACGGGTCGGTGCTATTGAGGACGGAGGCCGTGTCTTCGTCGAGGATCGAAGAGCTCAGTGCGTCGGCCCGCTCGATAGCGACCGTAGAAACTGGAGTAGGCGGAGCGAAGGGAAATGCTGAGGTCATCGTGGCGAATGCGCGCGCAATGCAGACTGCAATCGAAGCGGCCAGCTCGATCGACCAGACATCGATTCTTGAGACACACCGAACGCTCATGGAAGACGACAGACCTTCGATCGCCGGCAAATGGCGAACAGAGCAGAACTGGATTGGTCCCGGCAACGCCGGTCCTCGAATTGCCACGTTCGTACCACCGGCCTACGAGCGCGTGCCGGCGCTGATGGCCGATCTCGTCACCTTCATGCGTCGAACCGATCTCCCGGTCATCGCTCTCGTTGGCGTAGCGCACGCGCAGTTCGAAACCATCCATCCGTTTATTGACGGCAACGGACGCACGGGTCGAACGCTGATGCACGCAATGCTTCGCGACCGAGGTCTCACCACGCAAGCAACGGTGCCGATTTCAGCAGGACTTCTTTCGAATACGGACGAGTACTTTGCAGCGCTCAAGCGGTATCGCTCTGGCGACACTGAAGCAATTATCTCGATGACCTCAAGGTCATCCGTTCAAGGGGTCGTCCTTGGCCGTCAACTCGTCGGCGATCTCCGTTCGATCCGCGAAAGCTGGGACGAGTTGATCAAGACTCGAAAAGGTGCCGTGGCATGGCGTCTAGCTGACATGCTCATAAGCCAGCCCGTCGTTACGCGGGAGCTTGTTGCTCAACGCCTCGGGGTCGGCGAGAACAACGTCGATCGCATCCTTCAACCATTCGAGGACGCAGGCATCCTCATCGAGTCAGGATCGACGAGTCGAGGACGACGTGTTTGGCGATCAGCGGAAGTTCTCGCCGCACTTGATGCGTTCGGCGAGCGACTCGGGCGCCGAACTCTGGGCCCTTAGTCGAAGCGCTCTCAATCAGTTTCGCCTCCTCGACCTGACGAACCAACTTTGGAACAGGGATGGCCTTGAGTGGCGTAGGAAGTAAAACTGACTGGGTCACCGAGGGTCGTCAGTCCTGAATACAATCCTGAATTTCACGCAACGCCACGCAACCAGATCAACAATCCGAAACACGTTTTCGGGTCGATCAACGGGTTTTGTCATCCATTGCAACACACCGAAACCGGTTGTTCAGTCCTCTTAATCAACAGGTTCCGGCTTCAAGTCCCGGCCGACGCACCACTATCTTACCTGGTCAACTCGAATTTTCCTTCTTGACAGAATGTCTGCCGGGAAAAAGCCCTGAAATTGCGGTGCCTATCCTGATCAAGGCTCTATTTGGATCTCTCCTGAAGGAGCTTTGACGAAATCACGAAGCGTTCAGCGATCATGAACGACGGCACTCCAACCCTCGCGAGAAACTGAGAGTACGTCAGCGGCTAGAGCAGGCTGCCGGGCGTCCCCACCGTCTGACAAGCCCCGTTGGGCGAAACGCGACCCCAACACCTACTCGGCTTGACGCCAAGGGAACGGTCCTCGCGAACATGAATGCTCGTGACAAAATTGGAGGTACCCACATTGCGACTTTAATTTAACGAAATCGTAGTGAATTCAATGATGTAGCGGCGGCCGCAGATTGCGGAAGTTGCATGAAGAGAATACGTAACTCGCTCCGCAACCGTACGACGAGGTGGTTACCTGAAGTGGTCACGTCACTCTGGTGGCTGCCATTCGATCTGGCCAGGGGCCTCACTCTGGCACTAACGATTTTCATCGCACTAATTTCTCGCGACAACTCCTAGTTCAGACACGAACGTTGTTTCTCGGAACACGATCGAGGTTGGCTTCGCACAACATAGTGAGTCGTTATGAATCGGGACGCCGCGAAGTGTTGACGGAGATGTAATCCGCGCTCGTCTCGATGCTGCCTAGGTAGAAACCGTGAAGCGCAGTTTCAAGACGAGTGTCGAACAGACTGCCGAAGACATTCAAAGGACGATGGGCCGTACGGCAGTATGAAGTTCCGTCTGCGATGCTCATCCCCCTGTGAGCCCTTCGACGAGGCCAGTTGTTGGCCGGCCGATAAGGCGGGAGAGGTCGTCGCTCACCTTTGAGAACGCACCAGCGGCGATTGTTTCCTCAAGGCCCACCAATAGGCTGGCCAGTTCCTCGTTCATCCCCGAACCGATGAGCGTCTTGCGCAGCTCATGAGGGGTGACCGAAACATACGTGACGTGCCGTTCAAGGACCACCGACATCGATTCCGCAATGTCCGCGTAGCTGAAGTTCGTGTCGCCCGAGAGGCTATATGTGGCGTTGTCGTGCCCATCCGTGGCGACGACTATAGCCAACGCCTCTGCAAGGTCCCCTCGGCTGGCGGCTGCGACCACAGCGTCACCAACGGCCGCTTCGAGAACACCGGTGAAACGGGGCCCAGTCAGGGACTGGATGTAGTTCTCGATATACCAGGTGTTCCGGAGAATCGTGTAAGTCAGGCCGGAGGCAATGAGATCATCTTCAGTTGCCTTGTGGTCGGCATTGATCTTGAACCGGCCGTCGTCGGCCCGAACGCCGCTGGTGTAATAGACGTGACGTGCATCCGCCTTCTTGGCCGCCTCGATGACGGTCTCATGCTGGGAGAGACGATCTGAGTCGCTTCCTGAAATCAGGACGATGTCGGAGTGTCCGGAGACCAGCTCTCCGATACCGGCCGAATCCGATAGATCGATGGCGACTGCGCCGAACCCCGCTGCTGCAAGTTCCGCTAGTCGCGACTCGTTTCGACCGACCGCCGTGATCGTCTCGGGTGCGATTCCTCGGGCGACGAGTCCTCGCACAACGTGCTGGCCGAGAGAGCCCGTCGCCCCGAAAACAAGAGTCTTCGACTCAGGCGCGGTCATGGACCGTGATTTGGTAACCGTCCGAGTCAGCGAAGGTGAAGGTGAGACCGAACGGCCCATTAATCGGCGAACTGACGATGGTTTTTCCGTCTGCCGCGAGAGCGTCGTGGATCGCCTGCGTATCTGTCGCGTGCAACCAGATTGCTACGCCAATGCCAGGTTGCGGAACGGTGTCAAAGTCGACGCCTGGAACCCTGTCTCGAACGGCGAACGCGACGGGCTTTGTGTCAAAGACGACAGCGTGCGGAGGACCCGCCTGCGAACGCGTCAACCCGAGGTACTGCTCGTAGAACGATGCCGACTGCTCGAGATCGCGCACTTGTAGTGAAATGAAATCTGGTCCAGTGACGCTCACGGTGGAACTCCTTCTTGCTTATGTCAGTACTCTGACATCGCCAGTGTATGTCAGAATACTGACATGAGTCAAGAAGAACCTGGCATTGACCTGGAGACATCCCTCGGCTACCTCCTCAAACAGGCCGCAAGCGCGCTCAGATCATCGATGGAGGCGGTGCTGAAGCCACTAGACATGACGGTGACCCAATACGCGTGCCTCGAGCTGCTGGCCCAGCGCCCCGGCCTGTCCAACTCGGAGCTGGCGCGCGGAGCGTTCGTCTCACGACAGTCCATGAATGTCCTCCTCCAATCCCTGGAACGCGATGGATTCGTCATGCGCCCATCAGAGCCTCCGGTCGGTCGCGTTCTACCCACACAACTGACCCCACTCGGACGCCGCAAACTCGCGAGAGCCACGAGTGCCGTCAAGTCGGTTGAAGAGCGCATGCTGAACGGCATTAATGACTCACAGCGATCTGGAGCGCGCAGGATACTGCATGGCTTCATTTCGTCGCTTAACTCTCCAGCTGCATCGGGTTAATGCCGACATTACGTTCAGCCGGGGTGAAGTTAGCCATCCTTAGCAGCGGCACACCGTGCTTTTTGGGTGAGAATGACGGACTACCAGGCAAGTTCATCCGCGCCCTCCTGAAACGTGCCGGTAGGTCCGTCTGCGCTGATGCACGCCATTCGCACAATGACTTCTGCACCTTTCTCATCAGGCTGACCTGCCCTGCTCAACGCAGTGAGCTCGGTAGCGGTGAAGCCGGGTTCGACCGCATTGAACTTGATGTGCGGATACGTCTTGGCGTACTGGACGGTGAGCATCGAGACGGCGGCTTTGCTCGAGCCGTACACGATGGCGGGAAAGTGAAACTGACGACGATCCGGGTTCGTCACCGCCCAGAATGATCCGAGGGCGCTGGAGACATTGACGACCACCGGGTTGTCGGACTTCTCCAACAAGGGCAGGGCGGCCTGGGTGACCCGAACGACCCCGATCACATTCGTATCGAAGAGAGCCAGAGCGGCCTGACCGCTGGTGTCGGCGCTGGAAATTCCTGCGTTGTTGACGAGAACGTCCAAATGCCCCTCGAGCTCTTCGATCGTTCGAAGTGCGGCGGACACTGACGCATCGTCGGTGACATCAAGCTGCACGAACCGCGCACCCACCTTGATCGCGGCTGCTTCCCCGCGCACGACGTCTCGAGCTCCGAGGTAAACGGTGTTCCCGCGCTCAACGAGTTGTCGAGCGGTCTCGTAGCCGAGGCCCTTGTTGGCGCCAGTAATAAGCACCGTCGCCATTGTTTTCGATTCGTGGTAGTTCGATCAACGTCGAGATCGCCCGCATAGTGATCCGGCGCCTTCGATGCCGCGGACTCCTCAGCGGTCGATTCCTCTCCGATGGGCATCACTTCGCTGTGCGTCCCTTTTCGAATATCTCGAATTTCGCGTCCCGCCTCGCCAAGGTGCTTCATGAACTTCGGTAATCGACTACTACCGAACAGAATTGCCGCGCCCACCATCAGCGCGACAACCCCGTCCGTTCCGAATATTTCAGCAATCATGATGAGCCCCTCGGCTCAGTCGATGCGTGGCTCGACGATGGCTTGGTGATGCGGACGCTCCAGGAGTCACCAAGGTAGAACTCCGCAATCTTGTTGAAAAGTGCCCGTCGGTCCGTCCGCGTCGATCGTGGCCATTCTTGCAACCATTTTTCCGCTTTCTTCAACTGGCCGACCATTGCCATTGGTTAGGTCGGTGGCGGTGTATCCAGGCTCGACAGCATTGAATTTCACTTCCGGTACGCCTTTTGCGTATTGCGCGGTAATCATTGACACCGCGGCTTTGCTCGAGCCATACAAGACTGCTGCATGCAGAGATGCCGGGTGCTCAGGGTTATGTACGGCCCAGAAGGAACCAAGGGCGCTGGAAACATTCACGACTACCGGATTGCTCGATTTACGCAGAAGCGGGAGTGCCGCGTGCGTCACGCGGACTACTCCAACTGCATTGGTTTCGAAGACCAGACTTGCGTCCGCACCCGTGAGCTCGTCGGTCGGACGGTGTGATCCCCCGATGCCGGCGTTGTTAATCAATACGTCAAGGCGTCCCTCGTCGGCGTCGATCGTTGCTAAAGCAACAGCTACTACGTCGTCGTCCGTGACATCGAGATGCACGAAACGGCAACCGATTTCGGCGGCCGCCTTCTTCCCCCGCTCGGGGTCTCGTGCTCCGATGTAGACCGTGTGGCCGCGATCTATCAGTTGGCGAGCTGTCTCGTAGCCAATCCCTTTGTTCGCACCAGTGACCAAGGTAATGGTTTTACGCACATCCTCGGTTTCATTTATTCCTATTGTCATTCGCTGCTCCTCTTCTTGGTCTTACTCTCAAGAATCTCGGTGATACCTTTCAAACCCGCAACCATGTAGTCGACGTCAAGGGCGTAGTAAACAAACTGGCCCCGTTTTTCCTTGAGCACGAGCTGGCCGTTCTTAAGGACCAGCAAATGTTGCGATGCCGTGGACTGCGATATTTCAAGCTGCTCTGCTAACTCGCCGACGGTACGAGGACCGCGTGCAAGCATCGCGAGCATTTTGAAACGTGTGGTGTTTCCAATCCCTTTGCCGAAGTTCTCGGCGAAGGTCACTACGTCATATTTTTTGACCATATTGACATATTAGCATATGCGCATATACGATGGCAAGCGCTTCCACAGATGTCTGTGGGGGGTTCACCGAGTCAAGGGGTTGTAGTTATGCGAGCAGTTGCAACGTGGTGCGTTCAGCATCGCCGCACGGTAATACTCACATGGTTGGGAGCGCTGATCGTCGTCTCGATTCTCGGCGCATTAGCGGGGAGCGCGTACACCAACACCTTTTCATTGCCGAATACACAGTCCACCGATGCGATTCACTTGCTCCAAGCCGTGTCGCCCAAAGTGGCGGGCGACGTGGAGCAGGTCGTCTTCGAATCGACGAACGGAGCGAAGATCACGAACGTGGTGACCGTGCGACGTATCAAAGAGGACCTGGCGAAGATCTCGAAGATCGACCACGTGACGAGCATCGTGTCGCCACTTTCGAGTGCGGGCGCAGCACAGATCAACAAGAGCGGCACGGTTGCGTTTGCCAGTGTCACCTTCGATTAGCTGGCGCAGAATGTTCCCCTCCCCGTCGCCAACAAACTTGTTTCAACCGCGCAGTCAGCAGATAGCGCTGACCTCCGCGTGGCCGTCGGTGGGCAGGTGGCAGAACTGACTAACAAAATATCGGTGGGGGGCCTGCCCCTTGGAGTCCTCGCCGCTGGCATTGTTCTCCTTGTCGTGTTTGGCTCGCTGCTCGCGATGGCGCTGCCCCTAATATCGGCGCTCGCATCACTGGGTGTGGCGATCGGACTTATTGAATTGCTCAGTCATAGTTTGAAGATGCCTCAGTTTGCATCGGAACTCACTGTGCTCATTGGCCTCGGCGTGGGCGTCGACTACGCCCTCTTTATTGTGACGCGTCATCGCCAGGGACTCATTGCCGGGCGCGACAAGGAAGAGTCCATCGTGAACGCCGTGGACACGTCAGGTCGCGCGGTACTGTTTGCCGGAATTATCGTCTGCATCGCGCTCCTCGGGATGTTTGCTCTCGGCGTTAGTTATCTCTACGGACTCGCGATAGCGGCGTCCCTTGGCGTTCTGTTGACGATGACCGCCTCTCTGACGCTGCTTCCCGCTCTCCTCGCGTTCATCGGGCCGAGAGTGCTCTCGCGCCGTCAGCGTCGGAATCTGAACGTCGGTGGTTCACGGGTCGTCGGTGCGAGCGGATCTAGTAGTTTCTGGTCGCGCTGGGCCAACATCGTCAACCACCGTCCCATCGTTCCCGCGTTGGTTGCGCTCGGGGTGATCATCGTCATCGCCCTACCGTTCTTTTCGATGCAATTGGGTTCATCGGACCAAGGCAACGACCCCGCGGACACCACGACGCGTCAGGCCTACGACATTCTCAGCCAGGGCTTTGGGCCCGGATTTAATGGACCGCTGCAACTCGTGGCTGAGATTAAGAGTCCGGCGGAAAAAACTGCGTTTACGCGTGTCGTAAGCGCCGTCGCAAGGCAGTCGGGAGTCTCCGAAGTCCCCAGTCCGACTTTCATTCCGGCGAAGAATGGGGACGAAGTCGCCCTCGCGGATGTCGGGGTTCAGTTCCGGCCGGCGAGCTACTTGATCGCAATTCTTCATGCGGTCGCGCGGCAGGCAACTGCAGCGTGACACGCAGCCCGCCATTGGCTCGAGGTGAGATGATAAGAGTTCCACCGTGTGCTTGTGTGATGCTGTTGACGATTGCTAGGCCAAGGCCAACACCCGCGTCGTTGGCGCGTATTCGTGTGCTCCCACGCTGAAACGGCTCGGTAAAGGTGGAAACCATCTGCGGACTAAGGTCCTCACCGGTGTTTTCGACGGTGAGCACTGCAACGTCGGAGCGAATGCTGATCGTCACCCACACTGTTCCCCTCGTCGGCAGATTGTGGACGATCGCGTTGTGTACGAGGTTGGTCGCCAATTGCAGCAGGAGCGTCGGTGAACCCATGGTGCGGGCAATTTCGACTGAAGTCTCTATGGTGTGGCCACGTTTCTCCGCGAGGGGAAGGAGCGTTTCATTGGCTTCTTCCGCTATGAGAGACAGATCGACGAGTTCTGGAGTAAAGGACTGCTGGTTCGCGCGGCTCAGTAAGAGAAGCGCCTCAGTTAGGTCGATCGCTCGGGTATTGACGACATACAGGCGCTCGAATAGCACGCAATTTACCTGGTTCGGGTCGTTACGGGCCACGTCGAGAAGCGTTTGAGTGATGGCCAGAGGAGTGCGTAATTCGTGGGAGGCGTTGGCCGCGAATCTCTGCTGTTCTGCCATATTGGTTTCCAGACGGGCGAGCATGGTGTCGAATGAGTCGGCGAGCTCGCGGAACTCGTCGTTGCGGCCTGGGAGCTGAATTCGGTGAGACAGTGATCCGTTCGAAGTTCTGCGGGTGGCGTCGGTGATGCGAGCAAGGGGGGCGAGCATCCGGCCGGCGAGTAGCCATCCCCCCATGAGACCGACCACCAAGAGGGACACGAGCGCGATGGCCGCGGCCGGAGCGAAATCGTGCAGCAGGGCGTCACGGCTAGGGCCAACGAAGACGCTCCTTGAGCCACGGGAGATGACGATCTCGCGACTGGGCACGTATCGCAGAAGGAACACCCACACGGCGCCGAGCAGCAAGGCGCCAGCCAGCATGAGAAATCCCGCGTAACTGAGGGTGAGTTTAAGGCGAGCGCTTAGACCGGGTGCTCTTTTCACGCTCGCCTCCATCACGTAACCGGTTGAGTACCGATGAAATATCCGACGCCGGCGAAAGTAGTGATGATGGAGGGCTCGCCGAGGCGTTTGCGAAGTGCCGAAACAGTGATGCGCACGGCGTTGGTGCGCGGGTCCGCGTTCTCATCCCACGCCCGTTCCAGAAGTTCTTCAGAGCTGACGATGCCTCCCTGGGCAGTAACAAGAACTTCGAGCACGGCAAATTGCTTACGTGTGAGCGCGACGTACCGGTCGTCGCGATAGACCTCACGGCGAAATGGGTCCAGACGCACGCCCGCGAACTCACGCACGGGCGGTCTGTTGTAGGCGCGCCTGCGGTCAAGGGCCCTGAGTCGCAGCACGAGTTCTCGGAGCTCGAAGGGCTTGGTGAGGTAGTCGTCCGCGCCGAGTCCGAACCCAGAGGCCTTGTCGTCCAGTCGGTCGGCGGCAGTGAGCATGAGTATCGGCGTACCGCTGCCTGAATTGACAATCCATTTAGCGATCTCGTCGCCCGAGGGTCCAGGAATGTCGCGGTCGAGGATAACAAGGTCGTAGTCGTTAAAACCCAGTACGTCCAACGCGGCGTCGCCGTCACCCACGATGTCGGCGGCGATTGCTTCCAAGCGCAGGCCATCACGTATGGCGACTGCCATGAACGGCTCGTCCTCGACAATCAACACCCGCACTCAATCGATGCTATGAGCGGGTGACGTATCGTCCGCATATTGAAAAGCACATACAGCGCCGAAAACGCGACAATACCTAATTTGGTCACATGACGAAAAGACCAGCACAAACAGCAATCCAGAGCACTCGAATGCCAGTGCGAGGCCGCACCAGGCGTCACGCTGCGTTTGCCCTCCGCACCGCCGCAGCCGTAGCCCTCGGCGTCACCCTCGCCGTCAGCTCGTCTGGAGGATCAGCTTCGGCGGGGTCGAAGTCGCCCTTCGCCGAAGCGGAGGCCTACTCCCAGTGCATTCGAAAGCACGGTGTCCCGAACTTCCCTGACCCGGTCAAGACCCCAAGCGGGAGCTGGGGGTACAAGACCCAAGGAATTGATCCGAACTCGGCTGCATTCCAGGGAGCACTACTGGCCTGCAAGGACCTACCGTCGCCCTGGAACTCCATCGGCCAGCAGCTCACGCACGCCCAACAACGAGGCTGGTTGAAATGGGCCCAGTGCATCCGAAACCACGGTGTGTCGGACTTTCCCGATCCCACGTTCTCGGGTCGCAAAGTGTACGAGCCTGGCGTAGAGCTGAACTCGCCACCTTTGCAGTCAGCTATGAATGACTGCAAGTCGAAGATGCCGTCGGTTGGTGGTCTAGGCGGATGACCGGTAAGTGGACACGGTGGTTGGTCACCGCCGTAGTGATTCTGGTCGCCGGGGTGGCGGTGGCCATCACGTTCGCCGCCGGAACGACCAGTCACGCCGGCGCCGCCGATAACACGGACCCCACGTCGCTCTTTACTGTCACGCGCCAGGACCTATCATCTCAGACCCAGGTATCGGCGACACTCGGTTATGCCCGAAATTACACGGTGGTGAATCAGGCCCAAGGGATCATCACCTCGCTCCCGTCGGTCGGCCAAGTGATAAGTCAAGGCCACGTCATTTACTCGGTGAGCGGCGCACCGGTCGTACTGCTCTACGGCTCGACGCCCACTTACCGAACGCTGTCGGAAGGGGTGAGCGGAGCAGATGTGAAACAGTTGAACGCCGATCTGGTCGCGCTCGGGTTCGCCACGAGCAGCGAACTCGATCCGACGTCGAACTACTTCAGCGCCGAGACGGCTGTTGCTCTTCAAGGCTTACAATCCGCGCTGGGGGTGACCGAAAGCGGCGCGCTCTCCTTCGGCCAAGCGGTGTTCGCGCCCACAGCGGTTCGAGTGTCCTCGGTATCGGCGATCCTCGGCGCTGCTGCCCAACCTAACCAACCGGTAGTGGTGGCGACTTCAACAACACGCCAGGTCAGCATCGCTTTGGATGCATCCCTGCAGTCCGCGGTCGCCGTGGGGGACAAGGTGACGATCAACTTGCCGAACAATCAGTCCACGACCGGGGTGATTTCCTCGGTGGGTAGCGTGGCGACCACGCCTGCGTCGGGCAGTTCGAATGGTTCGCCAACGATTGCGGTGCTCGTGAACCCCACCAATGCCGCCGCCACCGGAACTTGGGACCAGGCGCAAGTGAGCGTGACGATCACGGCGTCACGTGCCACCAACGCCCTGGTCGTGCCCGTTGACGCCTTGTTGGCCCAGTCGAACGGCAAGTACGCGGTAGAGGTTGCAGGCGCTCACGCCCGTCACCACTTGGTGACGGTCTCTCTCGGGCTCTTTGACGACGCGGCGGGTTTGGTGCAGGTGACGAAAACCATCCTTGTGGCTGGCGAGCGCGTGGTGGTGCCAAACCTGTGAGCATGGACATTACTGAAGTGGCTTCTCGCGAGTTCGACGACCGAGCACTCTCCATCAGCAGCGGGGTCGTACTCGAGGTTGACCGGGTCACCAAGGTTTACCCGAGCGAACCCCCAGTGACCGCTCTGCGGGGGGTTACGTTTACTGTTGCCGCGGGCGAGTTGGTGGGAATCGTAGGACCGTCGGGTTCGGGTAAGACCACCTTGTTGCATTTAATGGGGACGTTGGATCGACCCAGCTCGGGAACAGTGCGGCTCACCGGTCTCGACGTCGCCAGTCTGACGGATCGAGAGCTGTCCGCGCTGCGCGCGACGCGGATCGGCTTCGTGTTCCAACAGTTTTTTCTAGCCGAGCATCAAAGCTTGCTCGATAACGTCGCCGACGGACTCCTCTACTCCGGCGTCCCACAGGCCGAACGACGGAGCTTGGCGCATGACGCTCTCGCCCTGGTTGGCCTAGACGAACGATCCCGCGCTCGACCCACCCAACTCTCGGGCGGTCAACGACAGCGCGTGGCAGTCGCCAGAGCACTCGTCGGTCGTCCGGCCATCGTGTTTGCCGACGAACCGACGGGGAACCTGGACCAGTCAACTGGCCAATCCATCCTGAAGCTGTTGGAGGACCTGCACGATCTGGGGGTGACGATCGTGGTCATCACTCACGACCGTGACATCGCGTCACGTATGGATCGACGTATTCAGATGCTCGACGGTCGAGTGGTTGATGACAGTGCCCCCACGATCTCGCCGTCACCCACGTCTTCAAACGGCACCTTCTCCGCAGAGTCACTATGACCGCCATCGAATCCCTCGACGTCATCAAGCTCCGATTCCCGGACCTCGCTCGCCTGTCCACAGTGGGACTACGCGCGCGCAAGCTGCGAGCCGGACTCTCCGCGCTCGGCATCGCCATCGGCGTGGCGGCCATCGTGGCCGTCCTCGGTCTTTCCTCTTCCGCCTCCGCGGGGCTCTTGAATGAGATCTCGCAGTTGGGCACCAACCTCCTCGTTGTACAAAATGGTCAGACCGTGACCGGTAGTATCGCCGAACTCCCCAAAGCCGCCCCGGCCATGATCGGTCGAATCAACGCAGTTACCCACGTCCAGGAAACCGGCTCGGTTAGCGGAAACGTCTATCGCAGTCCGCTCATTCCCACCATCGACACAAACGCGCTGTCCATCGAAGCCGCCAGCCTTGGCCTGCTGCATACGGTGGGCACGAGCGTCGCCAAAGGCACTTACCTGAACGCCGCGACGGCTAACGAGCCCGTCTGCGTACTCGGGGCCGCCGCCGCCCAGTATCTCGGCATCGATCGGGTTTATTCCGGCGAGCGTATCTGGGCCGACGGCTCGTGGTGCTACGTCGGCGGTATCTTGAAACCCGCCGTCTTGGCCTCCAGCATTGACGACTCTGTCCTAATCGGTTTCCCCGCAGCCGAGCACTACTTCGGCTTCGACGGTCACCCGTCCACCATCTACGTTCGCGCCCGGACCAATCAAGTCTCCCCCGTCTACAACGTCCTCGCCGCCACGGCCAACCCCGAGAACCCCAACGAGGTGGACGTGTCTCAGCCCTCAAACGCACTCGTCGCCCAAGCCGACGCGCAGGGTGCCTTCGACGGACTCTTTCTGGGCCTCGGCGTCGTTGCTCTTTTGGTCGGTGCCGTAGGAGTAGCCAACATCATGATCATTTCGGTCCTCGAACGCAGGTCCGAAATTGGTCTTCGTCGCGCACTCGGTGCAACCAAGAGCCACGTCAGAATCCAGTTCCTTGCCGAGGCAATTCTCTTGTCCCTCATAGGCGGCGCTGCTGGGGTTGGGTTGGGCGCGCTCTCGACCGCGGTCTACGCCTCCTCCAAGCATGAACTCATCGTCATCCCCGTTCTCGCCTGGTCCGGTGGAATGGGCGCTGCCGTCTTGATCGGCGCGGTCGCTGGGCTTTGGCCCGCTCTGCGTGCGGCGCGCATGTCGCCTACCGAAGCGCTGTGGAGCATGTGAGTCCCGCATAAATGCCACTACACGTGCCGAACATTCCCCCGCTTTGTCCCACTTACGATCCGAACCATCGGACGGCGCGTTACTAGGGCACAAATCGACGCACGAAAGTAAGAGCGATGTCGGCAACTTCTCGCCAACCAGAGTCAATAACTAACGAATGGCCACGGTTCGGGATTGTGGCGAACTCCGTTACACCAGAGTTCTTTTTCTGCAGTCTATATGCAGCTCTTGCCATGCTGAGGGGAAGCGTGTTGTCTTTCTCGCCGTCGATGATCAGTAGCGGTCCGCGATCCGGGATTCGCCGATTCACTTTCGCTTCCGTCCAGGGATTGATATTTGCAAAGGCAGCTTGAAACAGAGGTACACCCGAACCGGGAACCGCGTAGTTCTCGTAGAGATCCTTCGCCTCGTCCTCGCTAACAGCATTGGCGAAGGCATAACGAAATTGACCAAGAGTGAGAGGTACCGCTCGACCACGATTCAGCGGATTCGCAATGACCGGAGACGCGGCTTTCAGGGCCGAAAATGGCAGCGGAAGCACTCCGCGGAAAGGTCCTGGATCGATCGCGACCGAGGTGCGCGAGAGCCCACGTCCGGCAACGATTTGCGTGAGAAGTCCCCCAAACGAATGGCCGATGACTACCGGCCTTTGGTTGAGCGTTGCGATCACTTCTCCCATATGATCGGCGACTTCGCCCACCGTCTTGTGGGCAAAGACTTCCGGGTGTGCATTCGCCTCAGCTACTGATTCTGGATCGTCGGGCCACTGCGGGGCGATCGGTGCGAAGCCCGCATCATCGAAGAGCTCTTTCCAGCGGTCCCAACTGCTCGCCAGTAGCCAGAGACCGTGGATAAAGAGGACAGGAATGCGTCGAGAGTCGTTCGCCGCCTGAACTTGCCTTTCCTCGTATTGAGTGATCGTCACAACGTGCATCCTCTTCCCGATTGAAATCGCGAGGCAATTTTGACGATTCAGCGGCGTGCTGTCAATGTGCAAAAACCAAACATCAAGGTCCCAAATTGTGCTGGTGCACAGATCACGGGAAAATACTCCCACTACATTGGGGTGATGGATGGCTCGCACGGTGCTGCAGCACACGGATCTGCCTCCGTCAGCGACATCGCCTCCCTGTTGCTTGGCCGCATTGACGAATTGGCCGACGAGATGACGGCGGCCATTCAAAACGCTGTTACGCCCTACCAACAAGGCGTCGTCGACCACGAGACCCTCCGGGCGGCCAGCATGATGAACATTGGGGCCATCCTTGAAGATCTTGGACGCGTCAACGCCACAGCATCATTCGAGTCACGAGAGAACGGACGCAACCGCGCTGCTGCCGGTGTTCCTCTAACCATCGTTCTAGAGGCCTACCGCGTCGGAGCTCGCTTCATTTGGGAGCAAGTCGCGAGCACCGCTCGCAAGGTCGGGGCGAGCAGCGACGTCGTGCTGGCCGCAGGATCTGAGTTATGGCAGGTCCTCGACACCTATAGCCAGGAGCTAGCCGAGGGCTATCGCGAAGAAGCGTCCGCCCGGGCACTCTCTGCCGAGCAACAGCGATCCGCTCTCTTTCAAGCTTTGTTCGAAGGTCACCTTGCGGTAACCAATCCCTGGGAGGCGGCTCAACTTCTGCGCCTCCCTCAGGATCGACCGCTCGTCGTCGTGGCTGGCGAAGTACCAGCCGTCGGCCGCCACGCACTGCCGCGGATCGAACACATCCTCCGTGTTGATGTCGGGCTGTCCTCCACCTGGCGTCTGTTACCAGACATAGAAGTCGGAGTCGTGTCCCTACCGAATCCCACCGCGTTGCTTGACGAGCTTGCCGATGCACTTTCGACCTGTGCCGTCGGACGTGTCGGAGTGAGCCCCCCGTTCAGCGACCTACGAGAGATGCCCTCAGCACTCACGCTGGCTCGGATGGCGCTCTCCAGCAGCCTCGGCAACGGCGTCACGATCTTCGATCAACATCTTTTGGAGGTTGCCGCGGTCAGTGCACCAGATTTCATGGAGCGACTCGCCAAGGTGGCGCTTGCCGGACTCGATTTAATACCCAACAAAGAGCGAATCACATTGCTCGAGACCTTCGGAGCGTGGTTGGATAGCGGCGGCTCGGCCCAAAAGGCGTCCGAACAACTTTTTGTTCATCGCAACACGGTCCACCAGCGACTTCGAAAACTCGAAATGTACACGGGCCAAGACCTCAGTGATCCGCGTTCGGCGGCCCTCATCACTCTCGCATTCGAAATCGACCGACGCCCGTAACCCGCTCCGGCTCAGGTTTTCTGCAGAGCGATGAAAGGGGCTCTCATCCAAAACAATCCCACGAAAAATTGGCTCTCCTGCCTAATGTGTGGGTCTGATTTCGCCAGTTGAGAGGACTAGAGCTCCCGTCCGTGTCGAGGCGGTAATGATGGTGCGGTGCCACGAACCATCCCTGACTGGTCGCCCGAGAGTGAAGAGGACTACGAAGTTGCTCGTAGAGACCTGAAGAAGCGGTTTGCCAAGTGGCGTGCGGTGGTGGGTGCTGCGGTCGAGAAGGACGCCGGGGAGGCGCCGATCCACTACAAGTGGGCCTATCTCGATGGGCATCTGACCCGTTGGACCTGCGAAAACCTCGATGACGTCTATCTCGAGTTGCACCCCGCCAAGGTGATCGTCGACGACGACGATCTCACCGACATCCTTGAAGAGGCCAAAGCCTTTATCACTTTCTTGGACGAGACCGGGTTGCTCGATCCCGACAGCGAGCCGGCCGACGTGCTGGTCGACCATCTCGACGTGATCGAGCAGCAGTTCCGCCACAACATGGCTGACGTCTCGCGCTATAGCTTTGGCAAGCGCATGTGGATGACGGCGCAGGCCGAAGGAGTCCGTATCGACGATCGAGCGTCAGTCGACGCTTTCATCGCCGACTTCAACTCCCGACCACTCGCGCAACGCGACGCCATCTTGGGCCCGGGCCTTCGCCCGCGACCCCAGGTGACGGGTCGCTTCACCCCGCCGGGGACGCAACCCCAAGTCCGTTCAACCAAACGTCGCAAGGGTCGGCGATGAGGAGGTCCGTCCCGGTAGCGGCGGGCAATAGCCACCTCGATCGAGCAAGCACAGAGCGATGAGGTTGTCGGTGGACGTGAATCCGTAAGCCATGCGGGTGAGCAGGCGCAGCTTCGTATTCGTGCTTTCGACCAGAGCATTCGACAGCCCGTCGTTGGTCAGTGTCGCGACGATGGAGTCGCGGTGACGAACGATCCGGTGATAGAGCCCAACGAAGGCGGGGATCCGGCAACGCCGGGCCCAACTGCACCAGGCGTCGAGGGCCCGGACGGCTGCTCGTCCCCGCAGCTGGAACACGAGGCGGAACTGCTCTTTCAAGAGGTAGGCCCGGTAGAGGACCTTGTTCACTGACGCCACCCGGGCGAGACTGGACTGCTGCTTATCACTCAGGTGATCGGGGTTCTTCAAGAGCGCGTAGCGACAGCCCTTCAGGTGAGCGATAAGACTCGGGGCGCCGATCTTCCTGGCGTTTCGCCAGATGCCCTTTCGCACCTCGTCGAGCGCCCTGGTCGCCCAGGCCACCACGTGAAACGCGTCGGCGCAGAGCGTCGCGTTGGGACAGCGTTCATGAACAACGCTCGCGATCCACTCGGCCGCGTCAGCACTGACCAGCCTGATCCGGGACGACCGCTCCTCGCCCAGAAGCTCGAAGAACTGCTCGAGGGTCGCCTTGTCGCGTCCGACCGCGGCCCAGACGAGTCGTCCACTGTCGTGGTCCACCACGACGGTCAAGTACTTGTGGCCGCGCCGGTAGCTGATCTCGTCGATGCCGATGCGCACGAGTCCCTCGAAGGGGTCCTTCGCCGCACGAGCGTCAGCGACGACCCGCGTGATGATCGCGCCCACACTGCGCCACGAGACTCTCATCACCTCAGCGACCGCCGACTTCGATGTGTGGGTCACCAACCACGACACCTGGTCATCGAAGTCTCGGGTGTGGCCAGCACCGTGGCGGGCCCAGGGCACCTGAGCGACCGCCACTCCGTGCTGGGGGCAGTTGACTCGTGGGGCGTCCGCTTGCAGGTAGCAGAGCGCCACGCCAAGATCGATCGCTCGCCAGTTCCTTCTTCCCTGGCCCTGGTCATAGCCGGGAGCCCGACGCCCACAGAGACCGCATCGACGTTTCGTCGCCCGTCGCGGGCGCACGTGGATCACGATCGCGTCAGCCCCTTCGTCGAACTCCACCGACTCGATCACGGTCGCCCGGTCGACACCGAGCGCCCGACGCCATACGCTTGCGTTGAGCACGCCAATCTCCTTCGTCCAGCTTCTTGAGCTTCAAGTACTCAGAAACTTAGACAGGGGTTGGCGTTGCTCGTTTCACGGCCTCAGTTGGTACCCACACATTGGTCAGAAGAGCCGAAAAATTCCATACACCAGAACCGATGAGATACACAAGACCGACGCGAGGCAACACGTTTGTTTGAATTCTCAATACGCAACCAGAACAACTTCGTATAACTCCACGAAACTCGCTCTTAATCAACAGGTTCCGGGTTCAAGTCCCGGCCGGCGCACCGAGCAACTGCTTTACATTCAGCCCCCTTCGTTCGGGACGATCTCTCTAACTTCGACGGATTGACTTTCGCATTCGGAGCGCGGGGGGACCCTCAGTCTGAATGACCTGATCAGCTTCAAATCCCATGCGTTCGTAAAACGCCATGGCGCTCGGGTTGGCGGTTACCTCCAACGACTCATATTTCATTTCTTCTAGCTGCGCAGAAATGAGAGCCACCAACGTGCTTCCGACGCCGCACCGCATATGCAAAGGATCTACGAATACTTCGGCAAGTTCGGCCATGTCATCGGAGACGAGATAAGTGGCAAAACCAATAACAACGCCGCTTAGATCAGTCGCAACTTGCGTTCGTCCTTCTCTGACGGCGTCGTCAGACAGCTCGAGCCATTCTGGGTGTTTCAGTAAGATTGCGCGGTCGCTCTCGTTCGACATAGACGCTCTGAGAAATACGTCCTGAAGGCCGGGCACGTCAGACAAGCGCGCAAGACGCGCATTAAAGGCTTTCGGACCAGTACGGTCCACTTTTCAATTCTCGCTATCTATGCTTGACTCAGACTTCGTCGTGAATTAGGGATACTCGCACGTCAAGAGCAGCGATGCCATTCGCATTTTTCAAAACACCGAGAGATTTTGCCGCTGGCACCCGGCCCACATGGCTTCATGTTAATAGTGGTTGGATCCGTTCCTCAAGGCTCATAGCTGCCCGGACTGCCGAGGCGCGGTCGCGGACATCTCCTTTAACTGTCGACTGATATCTGCCCACGAGGGGAAGCAACAGTCGATGAGCGACCGTCGGAACGGCTCGGCGAACTGATTGAAGTCCATCTGCGAAATCGCTCCGGTGACCGTCGAAAGAAAACTCACGCCGAGCACCAGTAGGACGACTTCGCGGAGCGTGTATTGAAAGTGCTTCCGCTCCTGGTCGCTGATATCGACTAACAACGGGGCAACGCTTTCGATGAGCTCTAATTGGGCGGCTACGGCGCCGCGGAGTTTTGCGTTGTGCGCTGACGCCATCGTCATCTCGAGAATGAAGTTCTTTCGAAGCGCGTTCTGGTCACTGGCGCCCGCGTACAGCAGCTGCGCAATCATCCCTTCGTTCATGATCTCCGCCACACTCGAAAGCGTGATCCACGGCGCGCGCATGACGCGGCGTGTGGCGGCAATGACCAGATCTTCCTTTGACGGATACAACTTGTATATCGCTCCGGGGGAGCAGTTCGAGCGGCGCGAGATTCGCGAGATGGTCGCTCTGGTGTATCCACTTCGTCCGACGGCACTCAAGGTGTAGTACGCGAGTCGCGACCTCAGGTCGTTGTCGGGCGAAACAATGAATCGATCGTTCGGATCCGAGAGTGGCACCGGCAATACGTCCTCGGGATCTGTCTTGAGCGCAGCAACCAACACGGGAGAGAGAAACGCGATGCGTTCGCTATTGAGCCCGAACTCCGAGTTGCTAAAGATCTTGGCCGTGATCAATGAGAAGAGCGCCAGGGCCCGCGACTGGACGGCGGCCGAGTACTCGCCCCGGGTCTCTAAGTAGTCGTGGATAAACACGTCAACCTCTTCGAAGAGAACGACGAATCGACGTGACAGCAACAACACCTGGATCGCGGCGACGTCAGCAGACTCTGCATTTCGCACGAAGTCAAGTAACGCGTCAACAGAAGCTTCGCTCGGATTCGCTGCTGCGTTCCTCGCTGCTTCGAACATGTCGATGGCCCGGTGGCTCAGCACCTCGGACCACAGATCGACCAGTAACTCTTCAACGTCTTCGAAGCGCGCGTAAAGTGCCCCGTGCGTCAGGCCCGCGGCGCGACCGACGTCGCGAAAGGATATGGAATCGATGCCCGTACTCAAGATGAGTTCGATGGCTGCATCTCGAATAGAGGCATCATTAGTGAGGGCTCTGGAGCTGCGACGTCTGGTCATTATTGGCATCCCTTCCTCTCTTGAGTCGCCCCGTCGGTACAAATACCGACGGGGCGTCCGTTGATCGGGACGCTAACACCTGGTCATGAGCGTGACAAGCAACTCCATCGACACACCTTTCAGCATGTACGTCGATGCGGTGACAACGACATCGCTCTTACTGACTCCGGACCGCCGTTCAAACAAGGAAGAGACACAGAGGTTGCAGTGCATTCAAAATCGATGAGATGGTCGTGTCGAACGTCAACGTGTTTGGCGACGCCACACACCGGGAGATCCAACGCCGCGTGAACGTTCGCTGAGTAGGACCGGGAGCACACGCGAACTGTACAAATCGAAAAAACCATCTACGTCGGAACCGATTTGCTGGACGTAGATCTCGTCGTAACCGGCATCGATCCGACTTCGCGCGACGTTTCCCGTCGCCCTCGCATCGATGAACCGCAGCGCTGTCGAAAAACCTTCGGGCGCGCGAGCCTGACGGCGCGAACTCGTCGACACTCTCGTCACCGAATCGAAGTGCACCGCTGCGCCATCGACGAGAAGCGCCTCCACTATGGCCTGATCTTCGCCGGTCGTGACGGCGCGAAACCCACCCGCGGCCAGGTAGTGGTTCGCTGCGAAGCCGAGATTGGCTCCGTGGATCGGGCGACGCTCGCTCTCGTACTCGCGCTGCCATGTGAGCGCCGTCTCTTTTCGCTGTCGATGCCAGTCACTCACCGATACGCGTCCTACCCACGCGTCAGCTCCCTTCATATATTGATTGATTTGGGCCGCGAGCCAGCGACGGGGCACTCGAGAGTCGGCGTCGGAGTTAGCCAGCCAAATCGTTGAAAGAGGCACCCCCTTGAACGCTCGCAAGAGATGGTCGCACCCAAGGGCACGTGCGCATCCCACGTTTTCGAACGCACACTCGAGTGTGTCGACGCGGAACTCGCCCCGCTGCTCGACTCCCCTCCTCCACTCACAGACGACGGCCTCGCTTTTGTCGCGACACGCATCGAGGACGATGGCAACCTGAAGTACCACCCCCGAATCGGCGAACTCCGCGAACGCGTGGTTAAGCGACTCGAGTGCTCGACCAAGTCGCTGCTCCTCGTTGTGGACGGGAATCGTGACGCCAATCGCGTTAATACGACGAGAAGAGAGTGGCCCATTCATCTCTTTCGCTCCCACACGTCCAGCACGAACTCATCGCCTGTGAGATGAACGAGGGGCGACAGGTGGTCGGTTCGACCGATCAGCTCGTGCGCGCGGTCACCGCTGAGGGGATAGTCGGTTTGGCCGCGCCAGTGAACGCCCATGACGTGCGCACCGACCAGCGTCGACTCGACGACGAGGCGCATGATGCCGTGCAAGGTCGCCTCGTCGAAGTAGTACGCGATCTCACTGAGCACGATGAGATCGAACGTGCTGGTAGGCCACCCTTCGGGAATAGCGCGTTCCTCAATGCGAACCTGGCGGTTCTCCCTGAGACGATCGGCCGCTTGAATGAGAACTCCCGGGACGATATCGGTTGCGAGCAAGCGCTGACATCGCGGAGCGAGCATTGAGCTCAGCACACCGATTGAGCAACCCGGTTCGAAGGCGCTGACGTAACGCTCTCTCGGCAGCGCCGCCAACGTCGCTTCATACTTTCGACGTTCGTAGGGACTGGTTTCGAATTTCCACGGATCGCTGTTCGCGGCGTAGATCGACTCAAAGTACGCACGAGGGGTGTTGGGCATCACGACTTCGCTGCCTCACTGACGAAGATCTCGTAGGGTCTCCAAAAGCGGCGCAAGAGTGGCGCCGGAAGAATAGCTTGGTCGGCCTTGCTCGGCCCGAGAGGCAGGACTTGCGAACGAAACGCTTCGGTGGACCAACGCTTTCGGGCTTGAGCGCGGCGTCCAAGGTCGAGGCGTAGGCATCGCTCGAAGGGGATCTCGTGGCCGTCAGGGTGGGCCCAGTGCCACGTCCACACGAGATAGCCCAACGATTTGGCGCCGACCCTCAAGCTGGCGCGTTGCGCCGACTCTCCACACACGTCATGGTCGGGATGTCCGTCGTTGCGCCACGGTGCGACGCAAAGATCATCCGGCAAGAGCATGGACTCGAGCGCGTCATCGAGTTCCTGACGATGACTGAACACATCGCCATCGGGTAGATCGAGGAACGTGACTAGCGGCTGATCCCATCCAAGTCGCTGCAGCGCCAACTGCGATTCTCGTCGACGAACGTTGGCGAGATCCATCTCCAGAGCCGTTTGAGAACGGGGGTGGGATGCCTCGCCGTTGGTGACCGAAATCACTTCAACCAGGACCCCTTCACGCAGGGCTTCTTGAATGAGTCCGCCGGCGCCAAGCACCTCGTCGTCGGGATGCGGGGCCACGACAACGAGCCGCCGCACATGCTCCAGCGAGAGTCGGTCCATGCTCTCCCCGGACATTCGAACGTCCCACGCTTCTTCGCTGGGGCCGACGTGTCGCTCATCGACGATCAGTTTCACGGCGGCGCCTGCAGAAATGTGCGCCCGATCTCCGCAGCGTCGGCGTTCCCGTGGTGCTGCGAGAGATAGATATAGAGGTCAGCGGCTCGACGGGACTGGGCTTCGTCGTGACAGAGCGGTCGCGCACCGCCTGCCGAGGCAACCTTTTCAAGCACGGCGTACGCCGAGTCGTGCACGACTTGACGCGTCACCAGCGCACGAAACTTGGCTCGTTGGCGCTCATTCGTGGGGTCATCATCAAAGTCGTCGGCCGCACCCTTCAGGGCATGCCGCATGGCTTCCAGCGCAGTCACTGCGACTCCGAGATCCATCAACACCAATTCGCTGGGTTCAGGACCGATCCATTCGGTGAGTTCGTTGACGAGACCGACGGCCCCGCCGTACCAGCACGCGGCCACGCCAGCTGCTCCAAACCAAAAGCCGAGACGGTCGAGGTAGAACTCACTCGGGCCGACGACAAACTCGTCTGCAATCGGAGGTCCCGCAAACGAAACCGTCTCGCTCATCGAAGCAGCCATGCCGACCGACGGCCACGAACCAGGAGTAACCGAGGCGACGTGCTCTGAGACGGAGATGTCGATCAACCGCTGGCCTTCATTCGTTGTCGCCGTCACGAGGGCTCGATCGATGATGCCGCTGCCCGAGCAGAACTCCTTTGTTCCGCTCAAACGCCACCCGCCCTCGACCCGCTCCGCAACTGTGGCAACACTCTTGCTACGCGAGGCCCAAACACCGTACGTTGCGCCACTAACTGGTCGCATTCCCGCCTCAGCCAAAATGGCGAGCGAATCTGCATGACCCTCGCAAAGTCTGCCGAGGGAGAGGTCCCGCGAAGCCCACTCGGCGAGCACCGCAAACCGACGCCATGTGGCGCCCGACCCGGGCAACGGTAACCCGATACACGCTGTTTGGGCGAACTCATCAAGTGAACTTCTCATCTGTGACATGACTACCTGCGCTCGGGGTCGGTTTCCATCTCGTGTCCCGTCTCCCCCCGGCCAGCACTGCAAGGGGGCATGAAGTGGCCGGGGAGGGACGGGCGAAAGTCGGCTAGTAGGTCATTCCGGAGAGGAGATCGAGCATGTCTTCGGCGTGCTCTTCTTCTACCGCCAGGATCCCTTCCAGCATTCGTCGGGTGGTCGGGTCGCCTTCTCCGATCCAGTTGATGATCTCGGTGTAGGCGCTGATAGCGATGCGCTCGGCCACGAGGTCCTCGCGGATCATCGCTTCCAGTTCACCCGATGAGTCGTACTCGGAGTGGCTCCGACCGGTGAGTGTGTCTGGATTGAAATCCGGCTTGCCGCCCAACTGCTGGATGCGCGCCGCTATTCGGTCAGCGTGTTCCGCTTCCTCGGCCGCGTGCTCTAAGAACTCGTCGGCCGCCGACTGAGCGTCCAATCCGTCAGCCGTGTAATAGTGGCGCTTGTAGCGCAGCACGCACACCAACTCCGTCGCTAGCGCTTGGTTGAGGACTTCAATCACTCGTTTGAGGTCCGCTCCGTAGGCGTCGGTTACGGGACCCTTGTCCATGTTCTCTCGAGCTCGCTCACGCAGCGTCTTGACGTCGGTCAGGAATTCCTGTGAGGTGCCACTCGAAGCCTTGTCGTGCGTGGTCGTCATGAGCGCTCCGATTCAGTGTCGTCGTCTTCCCCTTCGGCGTCTTCTTCGTCATCTTCTTCTTCGTCGCCACCCTCTTCTTCATCGCCGTGTCCTACGTCAGCGTCGGAACGGTCAACCATCTCACTTTCTTGAGTGTCCGTTTGCTCTTCGACCTTGTCGACGAAGTTGTCGTCAAACAGCCCCAAGACATCGGCGTGGTCAACTCGATCGTCAACGATGATGAGATCGCCCACCTCTCGTACCGCCGGATCCTCAGTGAGAACTGTGAACGCCATGGTGCTCCTCCATTTGTGACTCGGGCCATGTGGTCAAGGCCGAGGTGACTGCTCGGCAACGAGTATCCGGTTTGTGACACGCGGTGTCAAGCATCAATTCGTATCACAGGCACTCATTAGGACGAACGTGCACGTCTTGTGTTCCCGTCAACATTTACCAAGGAGTGCCGTGCACACATTCTTCACAGAATTTTGTAAGAGGTCGACGCTTGATACATTCGAGAGTTAGTCGCGACCAACGATCAATCGAAATCTGCACGAGTTAGCGACACCGGTGACGCCACACTCTTCGACTCCAATTATCCCTCGTCATAGGCATTTTCTAATAGACGTACTTTTAGCGAATTGCGCGGCAACGTAGAGCGACAACACAGCGCACTCAACAAGTTTCAAACGCGTTTTCGCAATCATGGCGAGCGCCAACGCGAGAGTGGCACAACCCACCTCCCGTTTAGATTTTCTTGAATGATGTTGCGAGATGCATACGTTCTCAATGAATGTGCGGAGATGACGAGTGACGTCACTCCTCATCGCACTTAATTCATTTTTACGGTCTCGACATTTATCGCATCGTAGAATGAAGTGTGTCATCGACAATCAGGTGGATGATGAAATGACCTTTCGGAGGAGCAATGCTCACATTTGGAGTGATACTTATGCTGATCGGATTCCTTCTCGGTATTCCGTTCCTTTGGACAATCGGCGTGGTGCTGGCTGTCGTTGGAGCAGTGCTGTGGATTCTTGGAGCGGCTGGCCGCGAGGTCGGCGGACGTCGGCACTATTACTAGAAGTGCTTGAACAGCTCGATCGAAACGCGGGTCCAGATACGTCACAAACGCGCGACGCATCTGGACCCGAGAATTAGGAGACGGAAATGGCTCTAGCAAAGAAGAGCGTAAAAAAGACGGCGAATGCCAAAGCCCACGCTAAAAATGCCGCGCAGGCGGCGAAAGGCAAAGTGAAGACCGCAACCGGAAAGGCCACCGGCAATAAGAAGCTGGAAGTCAAAGGTCAGCTTGACAAGGCCAAGGCTAAGGCAAAGCAAGCTGGGCAGCGAATCAAGGAAGTCGTCGACTGACATCGTCCGCGACGCGGTTCCTTCGGCCCGAGAATGTCAGGTCGACGATGAGCCACCAGGAATCGAACGCCACACAACTTAAAATGTCATCCCACGCGCCGACGTACTCGTCTCTACTTGCGCAGCGATCTGAAGCTGTCCCGCATTTCTTCTGAGAAGAGCTCTGGCTGTTCCCAAGCCGCGAAGTGTCCACCGCGGTCGAGTCGCTTGTAGTGAATGAGATTGTTGGGGTAGGCACGCTCAGCCCAACTCCGGGGGGCTTCGTAGAGCTCATCGGGAAAGACGCTGATGGCGAATGGGATCGTTATCGGTTTGGCCTCGAAGAAGCCTGCCTTGTTCTCCCAATACAGACGTCCCGACGACACCCCCGTGTTGGTCAGCCAGTAGAGCGTGATGTTGTCGAGGAGGTCGTCTGTCGTCAGATCACCCTGCGGAATCCCGTTGACGACTTTTTCTACGAGCCCCGGCTGGCCGGTGCCGTCACCGTGGGTACGGCGATGGTTGGAGAGTCCGCCAGCTTTCGCTCCAGGTCGTCGTACACGATCACCTTGGAGGGAGATGCAAACGGTGCTCCGCATCCCGAGCCAAGCGCGTATGCAGCAAAGTTCACGGGCAAATATGCGAACCGAACGATCTCTGGGGGCGTGGGGCACAACCTGCCCCAGGAGGCCCCGCAGTCTTTTGTCGACGCCATCATCGAAGTCGACGGCTTTGCCTCGTGAGCGAGAGACTCAGGCGGCTATGAGTTGAGCCGTTATACGCTTCGTCGCAAGGCCTAGCTGACATCGCGTCGACGCAGTAACGACATCCCAATGATTCCGAGTAGCACCACCCAACCCACGGTGACGGCGACGCCCGCGTTGCCGGGCAGCAGTTTGTCTTGGATGGGACCCATCATCGAGTCTGACGAGTGAACTGGCAAGAAGCGCCCTAACTTCGGCAGGAAGCCGAAGACAAGATTCTCGACGACGAAGCCCCACGCCAGCAAGGCGATCACCGCGCCCACTTGGTTGGTGACGATCGCGCCAAGCCCGACCCCGATGGCGCCCCACAGGGCCGTCCCGACGACCGCGCCGACGATCAGTTCGGTCATGTTGGTGCCGGACATGACGATGTCAACGCCTCGGACCTTGAAGATCACGATGCCGATCGCAAAGACGAGACCCTCGCCGATGACGCCAAACACAAGGCCCGACAGCACGCCCGCGACGATCTTTGAAGTGAAGAGTCGATTCCGATTCGGATTGAACAACGATGTGGGTCGAATGGTCCCGAAACGGTATTCGCTTGTGAACAGCATTATCCCAGCCAAGGCGGCGAAGACCCCCGCGATGCTCCCGAAGCTCAGCAGACTTATCTGATCTTGCTCGGTGAGTAGTTGCGACGTCGGCGACAATGTGCACGTCAAGACGGTGAAGAGCAACGCCAAAATGATCAGTCCCACTAGGAGGCCGATCGTCGTGCGCGTTGAACGGATCTTGAGCAACTCCGCGCGTAGTTGATTCATTGGGTTGCCTCTTCCGAAGTGAGGTCGAGGAAGACCTCTTCGAGAGAAGATCCCTCGGTCACAAGTTCGTAGATGGCGATGCCCTCGGCGAGCGCGATGTCACCGACACGCTCCCTCGTGGTTCCCTGCGCCAGAAGGGCGTGGTCGTTGTTTTTCGTGGTGACGATCCCCTCACGCGCGAGCGCTTGGGCCAATTGGTCGAGCTTCGGACTCTGCACGCGCACTAACCCGCCAACCCGAGCAGTCAAATCGTCCAGCGTCGATTCGGTGATCAGCCGTCCGTGACTGATGATGAGTACTTGGTCCACGGTCTGGGCGATCTCGGCGAGCACGTGGCTCGATATGAGTACGGTGCGACCGCCCGAGGCGAAGTCCCTCAGGAAGTCACGCAACCACCGCACACCTTCTGGATCGAGTCCGTTGGCGGGTTCGTCCAGCACCAGCAAATCGGGATTGCCGAGCAAAGCCGACGCGAGTCCGAGGCGCTGACGCATACCGAGTGAGTATCCCTTCACCCGTCGCTTCGCGGCGTCTTGCAGTTCGACAAGCGAGAGGACCTCGTCAACCCTGCTGTCGGGGAGTCCAACAGCGCGGCTCAACATTCGAAGATGATCGCGCCCCGACCTTCCGGGATGAAAATCGGTGGCTTCGAGGACGGCACCGACGCGCAGCGCGGGCGTCTCCAGCTCGTCGTAGGGTTTGCCAAAAATCGTGGCGTGACCGCGCGTGGGCTTCGCGAGACCTAGCAACATTCGAAGCGTCGTCGACTTACCAGCGCCGTTTGGTCCGAGGAACCCGGTGATGGTGCCGGCTTCGATGTTGAACGACAGATCGTCAACGGCCAACACGTCGCCGTATCGTTTGGTCAGCGATGCACTTTCAACTACATAGGTCACGTTTACGCTCGCTCTCAGAGACTGGGTGAGCCTACGGTTTGGATGATGGTTTGGTCGAATGAACTTGCTACGAGTTCGCTGTCGCGAAGGCCGCGGCGAAATCGCAGGAGGGCACGGTCGTCTCGGTGATTGGCTCGTTCCAGAGGTAGGTGATTCGCATTCCAAGATCCTCGGGCCACAAGGTAAGAGTCTTGGGGTTGATACCGCCCTCCTCTGCCCAGGCATGCAAGGCCTCGCCCGCGAGCTGGTAGTGCACGCTCGGGCTTCCACCCGGGCCGGTTGGTAGCGGGTCGTTCGGTATCGCCACGTACGCCTCGCGATGCGCGGGTTCGCTCCGCAAGCTCAACTCCGGATAGTGCGGCGCAAGCGCCTGCGCGTCCGCCGCAGGGACCGGCTTGCACCACTCCACTGGGCCGTCGCTGTCGGCGCTCACCTCACCCCAGTAGATAGAGAACATCGCCCCCTCACGCCCTTCCATCTTCGGCAGCGGTCGCTCGCGCAGGATCGCGATGAACTCCTTGCCGAGCGCCCACGCGCCTTTCTCGTCGACGTGACGCTTCAAGCAGAGGACGCTTCGCTCGGGTATCTCTCGTATGGCCACTTCGTACATAAAAGACTCTTTTCCTCTTAGTTTGTCGACGAGGTAGTCGGCCAGCTCGCGACGAGCGTCGTGTGCGGACTCGGCTTTCCGCCAGTGCGCCGCTATCTGGTTTGCGGCATCAGCCGGATCGCACGCGACCAATTTCCGGATCGCGGCAAGCGACAAGTCGAGTTGACGCAACATCGATATGAGGCGCGCGGTTTCGAGCTGCGCGTCGTCGTAGTAGCGATAGCCAGAAACTTCATCGACGCGCGCGGGCACTAGCACACGGCGTTTGTCGTAGAGACGGAGCGCCTTAACCGACAATCGCGAGCGCCGTGCAAACTCACCGATGCTGATTTCTTCCACGCCTCGTTCTCCCTCGTCGTCGTTGAATTACGCGACAAGGCAAGTATGCGGCCTCCCCCAGGGTGAGAGTCAAGTCCGTTTTCAGGGAGCTGATTCTGGCCGTCATCGCCGCGGACACGGCAGCCAGAGGACATCAGGGCAGGCCTTATATTTTCCCAGGCGTAACGAATATTTTGATACACTGTAATTAAGTAATTATTATCAGGAGTTGTGATGGTACGTACTTCTGCTAATCAAACAACAAGAAGCGCTCGAGGGGGACGAATGTCTCGATCAAACGAACCGGAGATTTCGTCCGAGGAGATTTCGGGCTGGATTATCGGTCGACTACCAGAAAGCTGGTTCGAGCAGGCGCCGACAGTGACTATCGATCACGACGAGGTTCTGATTATCGGACGTCTACTCGCTCCCAATTTGGGCGACGAGGTCGATTCCGCAGCCAAGGCAGCCGCCGAAGCTGGCCGGATTACTCGATTTCGTGAGGAGACGCGAGAGGAGCGCGTGACGATAGCCCGAGAGGGCCAACAACTCTTCGGTAGGGCCTTCAGTTGGGGAGCCGAGATCGGCGAGACCAGACACATCTTCACCAACCTCTCGATACCGGTCATGACTCGACTTCGCCAGCCAGAACGAGTCGTCCTGGACACACTTGTTGATAGTGGCGTGGCTCGAAGTCGTTCCGATGCACTGGCGTGGTGCGTCAAATTAGTTGCGACGAACGCCGATGAGTGGCTACTGAAGCTCCGCAAAGCGATGGAGTCCGTTGAGACAATTAGACGGCAGGGACCGCTGGCCTAAGAGGGCGTGCGATAATCGTCACTGTCCCCTCCGCCGAGGCAACGGCGTTGGCCTCAAATGAGGTCTCGATCTTCTTGGTTCTTCCGGCTTGCAACCAACAATCACGAATTCCTTCAGCGGCGCAATGAGCTTTCGAGATGCTCGAGACAATTGATTGCCCCGTTGGTCGGCGCCCAGCCGCGAGAGATGTTTCACGAACGTCCTTGGGCGCCTTAGATCCCCGCCAGATCCCCCTGAGCCGCGCGCTGCGAGCGCCGCGTCATGTTTCCACCTTCTTGACTCTTCCAACCTGCAACCAGAAATCTCGTATGCCCCTAGCGGTATAACGAACCATTGTCGTATTTGAGAGTATTTCTTGACCGTTGGTAGCTGCCCAGCCGAAAGCGACCAAGACTGACGGATCCATTTCGGCGTTGACCCATCCACGACGCTGGCCAGCTTCAACGACATTGATCCAGCGTTCGAACTGCACGTCGAGCAACGCTCTGAACTCCAGCCGTACGTGCGGATCCGACACGACATCTATAAGGAGCTTCGAGATTCGCCACTCGTCGCCGCTACCGCGGAAGGACCAGAGGCGTTCAATGTCGTCACCGATCGCCTTCCAGTACGCCTCTTCGTTGCATTCTGCGATCGCGACTTCAGCGATTGCCAAGTACTGGCGCGTGGGCTCGATGATGCGCAGGTACGCGGACATCTGGGCTTCCGCGATAAGGCGGCCGAACGACCCGAAGTGATAGTAGATGGTCTGCACCACAACGTCGGCCTCGCGGGCAACTTCTATCAGTCGCAGCTCGCTGCTCAGGCGCGTTGCGAGCAGCATCTCGGTGACGTCGAGCACATGACGCCTTGTTCCTGAGTCTTCTTTTGGCACCGGCGCTCCGATCAACCCTGGCCTCGAGAGTAACCGCGCGGAACTAGAACGACGTTAAGGAATTGCCTTCGAGTCTCCCGACACGTAGATACGACCACTTGGCGACATAACCGACTTCAGTGCTTTGGCATCGCGCATTTCCGGGAGCCTCCCCAAACGTCCGCCTGGCGGTGAGCGACGTCACACAGCGGCTGCAGGTTGGCTCCGCTATTTGAGTAAACGAGATAAGCGGCGGTCGGCGAGTTGCCGTCCGCCCGTTTGGCACGTGGGGCAGTACGTCATCTCGTAGGACTCAAAAGACACGCGGCGCAACGTATCGCCACACGGGGTAGGGCACAGCTCTTCCGCGCGACCGTGTACTTTGAATCGGCCACCGAGCTTGGCTTCCGACAGTCCGCCCTCGCGAGTGCGCTCGAGTTCGAGTGCTTCGTCCAACACACTGATCGCTGCGCTCAGCAAGGACTCACGCTGCTCCGGTCTCAACGAGCTGAACGAGGCGAAGGGTGACAGCTGGGCGCGGTGCAAGATGTCATCACCCCAGCCGCGGCCGATACCCGACACCACGTGCTGATCGCGCAGGTCGGTGGTGAGACGACGCTTCGAATTACTAGTACGAATAAGTTCAGCAAATTCTTCGCTTCCCGGTTCGGGCCCGAGCCCTGCCAGCGGCCCCTCTTCTTCGGGCGGGAGCACCCACCACGAGGCCTTGCGATGAGTGCCATATTCGCGCACGAGTACGCCGACGCCCGGCCCCTCGACTCGACCGAACACGAAGCGCACTGCCGATCCGCGAGGCCGAGTCTGCTTCGGCGGCTGCTCAACATCTAAACGGCCCGCTTGAGAGAGGTGCAACACGAAACGGATTCCGTCATCGAACTCCCACACCAGATATTTCCCCCGCCTGTGTACAGACACCAGTCGGTGTTGCAGGACGGCGTCGGGCGTGGGTGCGTAAGTCTTGAGAGATGAGAACCCGATCACGTCGACCCGAAGCAACGTCGTGCCTGCGAACAGCTCGTTGAGTCGTTCCGATAAGGCTTGCATTTCGGGTAATTCGGGCACGCCACAATGTACCCATGAGCCAGGACTCACGATCATCGCCACCCTTATCGGGGGCACGCTCCTCGGATTGGTGGGGGCACTCGTGGCGATTCCCGTGGCCGCGACCATCCATCTCATTCTGGAAGAGGTCGCGATTCCACGACAAAATCAGCGATGAGCTGTTGCGCCGCGGTGGCGGATAGGGTTCACGTGAATGCCGGGTAGATCTTGTCGGGATAGCAACACGGGCACATGAAGGCGGCGAAGGAACTCGTCCACTCTCCTCCGCAAGGAAATCGCGTTCGCCGACCGACGGACGCGTTGCTGGCAATTTTTGCGTTGATAGTGGTGGTCGTTGCTCTGGCGGTGGTTCGAACACTGCCGACCGGCAGCACAGAGCTCTCCAACGACGTGTCGCGGTGGCTGCGCCACATCCCCTTGTGGTTGTCCTCTGGAGCCGAAGTTGTCGCGGCGCTCTTGAGCACCGCGGTGGTCGTTGCCGCACTCGTAGCACTCATCCGAAGGGACATTCGAAGCGCCATGAATGCCGTCGGTGCCGCGGCTGCAGCGACGATCGCGTCGATCATCGCCACCAGCATCTGGCACAGCGAGCACGGGCCCGTTGCCGAGGCGGTACTCCACCACACCAACCCAGCCATCCTTGTCGTCGACACCGCACTTGTCGCGTTCGTAGTCGCGAGCGATCTCGCGCGGCGCTCTCGGTGGACACGCTGGTGCCTGCTCGCGGGCGCGGGCCTCCTGCTGACGGGTCTCGCCGTGGACTCGCTCACGCCCTTTGCCGTCGTCATCGCGCTCTTCGGCGGGCTGCTCTTTGGATGGGGTATGCGTTGGGCCCTTGGCGCGCCATCGGTTCGACCTCGCATTTCGGAGCTCATCGCGTGGCTTTCTGGCTATCAACTCTCTGTGAGCGCACTCGCGGAGGTGGATTCGGACGTCTCTCATCTCGTCGGACATCTCAGTGACGGCACTCCCATCGACGTTCGTATGGCCAATCGCGACACCCGGGGCTCGGGATTGGTTCGTCGGCTGTGGGTGAGGGTCCGCCTGCGACGCGTGGTGGTTGGCCATGTGGCGCTCAGCTCCCGCTCGCAGTTGCAACAGCTGGCGCTCGCGAGCCTTACGGCGCAAAGCAAGGGTATCCTCAGCCCCGCCGTACTGATGTTGAACGAGATGGCGAGCGAAACGCTCGTCCTCGTGCTCAAAACGCCGGTGGGCGACCCGCTCAGCGACAACGAAGAGAGCGCAAAGGCTGCCTTCAACGCCCTGCGAACACTGCACAACGCGGGTATCGCCCATCGAGACCTCCAAGCAGAGAACCTCATCGCGACCAACGCCTCCTCCGGATACTCATCGCTTGATGCGGCGCTCCCTGGCGCGGGCGAGGTGGTGCGCCGGCTCGATATCACCCAGCTCCTCACCACCGTCGCTCAACTCGTCGGACCGGCCGACGCCGTCGAGGCACTGCGGAGGGGCTACCAGCCCGCGGACGAATCCGAAATCCTCGCCACCCTCCAGCCCACGGCGCTCGCCTCGTGGGGGTGGGGCGCGATGCGCGATGCCCGTGAATGCCTGGCCGAAGTTCGCGCCGAGATGGCGGGCACCGACGAGGGAACGCCCCCCGTCACGCGTCTTGAACGGTTTCGCTGGCGCACCGTGGCGAGCGCGATCGCACTTACCGTCGTCGCGTTCTTGTTCGTCGGCGAGTTTTCGAAAGTCGATCTCCCGGGGGCCCTCCGTCACGCCAACTACGGGTGGTTCTGCGTCGCGCTCCTCGGCTCAGCCCTGACGTACTTCGCCGCCGCTGCAAACTTGGCGGCCTTCGTGCCCAAGCATCTTTCTCTGGTTCGCGGTTTCTTCGTCCAGCTCTCTACTGCGTTCGTCGGTGTGGCGATGCCGCCGACCGTCGGGCACGTCGCCGTGAATTCGCGCTATCTCGCGCGTCAGCACGTCGACGGAAGCTCAATCGCTGCGGCCGTAGCCCTCTCACAGATCGTCAACATCGCAACCACCGTCCCGCTGCTCATTGTCTTCGGTCTGCTCACCGGATCGGGCATCAGTCGCTTCAAGATCGTGCCCGGCGCCGATTTACTCATTGGCGTCGCCGCGGCGGTCGCCATCGTGGGCATCGCCTTTCTCTTTCCGCAGACACGTGCGCGGTTCTCTCAACAGGTGTGGCCCCACGTACGTGGGGTGTGGCCCCGCCTGCTGTTCGCGGTCTCCCAGCCCCTGCGTCTCGCCGCGGGCATCGGCTCCAACCTGTTGCTGACGTTTGGCTACCTCGTCGCCTTCATCGCTGCTCTCCACGCGGTCGGCGCACAACCTGCGCTCCTCCCCGCAGCGATTGTCTATCTCGCCGGCAACACGGTGGGATCGTTCGCGCCGACACCCGGCGGTTTGGGCGCGGTCGAGGCGGTGCTCACCGCGGGCCTTACCGCCATTGGCGTACCGGCGCATGACGCCATACCGGCCGTCCTGATCTTTCGAGTCGCCACCTTCTGGCTGCCAATACCCGCGGGGTGGCTTTCCTACGTGGCGCTCCAGAAAAGTGGCACCCTCTAAGTTCCTGTCACCTCAACTTTGGCCGAGCGGTCCTTGCGTCTGTCAACGCGCAACTGTCCTCGCTCTGATCCCATCATTCACTCGTCGCTCGAGTGGGTTCGTTGCGACAGGTATAACAACGGCGAAGCGCAGGTGACGTCAGTTGGGAGGGCTCAAGGGACCTGATAAACGACGAGAGTGGCCAAGCCGACCGTCGCGCACGCTGCCAGTGATACGGCAACCGTGGGGAAGCTGCCGAGCATGTGTCGCCGCGAGCGCCAGAGACTCAACCCGACCGCTATCGCGACACCGACAACGAACTGAACATGCCAGTAGTTGGCGGAGCTCGAATATTTGAGCACAGTGAGGCCGTAAATGGCTTCACCGGCAACCAGGCCGCCGACCACGCCCGCACCAAGCGCTCCCGCCGTGCGCCCGGCGTGTCGAAGCCAGCCCGCAGCTAAGCCCACCAGCGGGCCGATCGCCACGCTGGCAGCAAGCCAAAGTTCAACCTGAGGATGAGGCACCGACCACCCGCGGTAAGCCTGGACCGCATAGAAACCTGACACGAGAGCAAGCAGCGTCACCACCGCCAGCATCAGTGCCTCACCGATCCGACGAGCAGTCAAGGCCACGATGAACGCGACGATGATCCACGGCGCCGCAGAGTTAGCGAGCGGTTCGAGGGAGAACGGCAGATGCAGTGCTGACCACTCGGTGACGGCTCCGCCGACCAATCCGATCGAGGTGGCCAGTGTGATCCGGAGGAATCCACCGAGGCGTATCCGGGCCGGACTGGCGATCGCTAAATCGGTCATGGGTTCATGATAAATGGTTGCGGCCGCACTCCTCGCCTCGGCCAGCAGCTGGCGTCCTCCATAACGCGGATCGCCACACGTTCAACTGAGCCGATCTGCACGCAGTGGGCCGAGCCACCGTGCTGAAGACGTCTCGCTCCCCTCCCCCGATCACTCGCCCCGGAGCACCTGAGCAGCGGGAGTATTCGCAGCGTTTCGACCCGGCAGCATTGCCACGACGTTGGCCAGCACGAAGGCGCTGACGGCGACAATGACCACTGAAACAACTGGCACCGTCGGTTCAGGCACGGCATCGATGTAACGAGCGAAGAGAGTCCACAACCATTGACCCAGCAAGATGCCCGCGGGAACCCCCACCACGACGCCGACGAGACCGGCCACCGACGCCTGCCACGCGATGGTGACCATCAACTGCCGGCCGGTAAAGCCGAGTGCTCGCAGCAACGCAAGGTTCCTCCGCCTGCGACGCACCGAGGCCGCCAACGTCAGCCCAAGCGCGACGACCGCGCCGGCGGTCAACGCGAGTGCGAGCACCACCGGGGTTACGCCGATCGAACGGTAATTCTCGATCTCCGCTGGATACTGAACCGTTTCGACAATCACGCTGTCCCCGGCGGCCTGACCGTCCGGCACTGCGGCGAAGGCTCGATCACCGGCGGCGGCGATCTTGTCCAGTGAAGCCAGCGCCTGGGCACTCGGCGCCCCGCTGCGGAGGCGAACGAACACGAGAGCGGGACCGTCAAGCGTGTGAATCGGACTCTTGAGGGCCTTGCTCATTGCAGGCGGCTCGAGACTCGCTGAAATGATGGCGCCTGTGCCCATAGACGGATGCAAGGCCCCCGCCGTGCCAACTGCGGGCAACGTCGACGTGCCCACGATGAGCAGCCGCATAGGCGGAACATAGATAGGCGCGTTCTTTGAGCTGCCATACGAAGCGAGGACGTAGCCGCCGAGATGCTCGTGGAGCTGCTGCATCGTCGCCGCGCCGAGCACGATTTGATCGACGGCGTCGACTTCGTGGCCCGAGAGCAGAGGCGGACTCACTTTGGCGCGCAGCGCGCCCATGAGCACGGGCACCGTTGTTCCGTCAACCTGGATATCGGTCGCGAAGTACCCCGACCACGCGGCGACGTACGGATCGGCGTTCAGCAGACTGGTGGACTGCGGGGGCGCATTCAGCAGTGCGTAGTTCCAGTTCCAGCCGTACAGCGCCGGGCGCGAGATCAACGTGTTCAGGCTGCTGCCAAACGTCAGCGTGGCCACGATGACCGTGACCGCGAGCACAGCGCCGAGCAGCGCCGATCGAACCGGCACCGACTCGCGGTGCCGTCCAGGATCGAGGGCGAAACGCACCCCCACGACCGACGTCACAGGAAGGCCAGCCTCGCCCAAGAGTCTCGCTGCCTTGGCACCGAGAGGTTCCTCCGGAATGCGCTGTCGAGTCAAACGTTGTCGCGCCGCTCTTCTCGTGAGCAGGACGGCAATTGAGGCAAGTACAAGGATCAAGATCGCGAAGCCAAGACCGAGCACGGGCCAATCGAAGCTCACGCCCCGGTCCGGATACACCGCCCTGACGGGCCCGATCGGCGACAGTGGAGAGAGTGCGACAGCTACCACGTCCGCGAGCACGGCGCCAGAGATGATGGCACCGAAGATGCCGGTGAGACTCGCGCTGGTCGTCATCAACGGAGTGGCGCCCAGCGAGCGAAGTGTCTCTAGATCCTCGTCGTCGCTCTGCAACGTGCGGGCAATGAGGCTGCCCGCGATGATGAGTGCTGCCAGCGCGGCGATGAGTCCGAAGAAGCCGAGGGCGATCGCATCTGGCTTGATCGAACGGTTCACTTGACCCGACACCGTTGACGTGACGTGAAAGTTGTAGGTGGCGCCCTTTGGAAGCTTGGCGATGATCTCGCGCTCGACCGCGGACACATACCGCGATCCCCCGTCAAGCTGCAGGGCGTAGGTGTCGTAGTAGACGCCGGTTCCCCTCAGTTGTCGAGTCAAGGTTGGCGTGAAGATGATCGGTGCTGGGTAACGGTCGACCTCGTCGAGCACGACCTCGTCGTTGAGCACAACCGTCCCGACCAGGTGCATGTCGAGGCGAAGCACAGGCTTCACCTTGTTCGTGCCGAACGACGAGGAGTTCTCTTCGGCCGACGTGTAAAAGTACATAGGAACGATCTGGCCGACGTGCCAACCCATGAGACGCTCGGCGGCCGCAGTCATCACGAACTGATTGCGACTCGTGGGGTTTGCCATATGGCCCGCGACGACAGCCGCCGCGTCCTCCGAAAAATATTCACCATCTGTGCTCCCTATCTCGGTTACATCACCCGACAGCAACGCGGGAGGGATGCGAGGAGCATCATGCTTGCCTGCGGGGAAGCCCATATCGGCGGAGAGCGAAGCCTCGATGTGGCGCACGTGGGGAAGGCGCGACAGCACCGATGTCACATTTGGCGCATAGATGAGGAGACTCATCTGCGAGGGGTTCGTGCTCGCCAAGAAGATGTTGAAGGACGAGTTGGTTCGACGAGCGGCGCTCACCGAACCAATCGCGATCCCACCGACGAGCCCGATGAGCAAGACGAGTGCCAGGTAGCTCGGCCAGCGGCGGCTCAGACTGGTTCGGAACCAGTACCACGCAACGCGCGTGAATCGTCTATCCACGGCGCCTCCCATTCGCGGTCATTGGCAACCGCTAGCGCCAGTTTGGTCGTGGGCGGCGTGATCGCCAAGGCTGCCACCCCACCGAATGACCTCGTGGTAGTACCCCAACCGATCTCACGGCGGCCAGTCGCTTTCAGAGTGTGGGCACTACATCTTGATGAACCACTTACCTGGAGAAGCCGTTGCCCTCGGCTACGTTCGTCAGCTTTCGGGCGAATCTTCTCCCCGCGGGTTGGATCTCGTAACCGCTATGTGTCTCTGTGAGACATCAACCGCTCCCCGACACCGAGGAGAACGACCGCATACAGCGCGAGCAGCAGCAGCCCGATGAAGGGGCTGAAGAGAGGCGTTCCTCGAAGCTGGCTCGGAGTGATCGTGGCAAAGACCGTCGAACTGATGTTGGCAGGCAGGAATTTGCTTCCGACGTGGACGATGATGCCCGGCAACGCGAAGAACACGACGGTCAAGATCAGCATGATGCTCGTGAAGATCGAAAGCGATGCGGCCGACGATCGAACAATTGAGGCGATGCCGAGACCAATGAGGCCCACGATCGCCAGATCGATACCGCTTTCGATGAGCACACGAAGCACGCCGGGTTGAGAGAGGGAGATCTGGCTCGCTTGGCCCGAGAGGATGAAGTGCCCAAGGAGATACGTGGTAAATGAGAGCACTTCACCGAGCACGAGTCCGACGCCTGCCAAAACGATGGCCTTCGCCGCGAGCACGATGCCCCGTCGCGGCATCGCGGCCAAAGTGGAGCGGATCTGGCCGGTGCTGTACTCCGAGCTCAAGAAGAGCACGCCGAGCACGCCGATGACGAACTGATCGAAGTTGAAACCGACGAGGACCCGCATGAGCGGATCGGCTAAGCGGGCGTGACCGCGCAGGGCGTTCGTTGAGAGATAACACAGTCCGTACGTGACAAAAGCGAGTGTGAACACGCTCCATCCAGCAGAGCGCAACGACCAGAACTTGGTCCATTCGCCGCGAAGGGCGCAGCGAAGTCCCGCTCGAGAGTTTGACGCCGTGACCTCGTCACGAAGAAGAAGATCGTTTGTCACATCGACGCTCGGTACTGGACCGCACCCTCCGTCATTTCCATGAACACGTCTTCAAGCGAGCAGAGATCGGTCAGCTCGTAAAGGGCGTTCTGCTGCTCGAGCGCCAGTTCGCCGATCGTCTCAGCGTTGAGGTTCATCACCGTGAGGCACGACCTCGATTCGCGCAACGTGAGCGCGCCCGCGTCCTCGAGCGCCGGAATCAAGAGGTCCAGGTTTGCCGCGCGCACTTTGAACGACCGCTTGGAGCTGCACGCGACGAACTCGTCAACGGGGAGCTCAGCGATGAGGCGGCCCTTGCCGATGACGACGAACTGATCAGCGGTGAGCGCCATCTCGGCCATGAGGTGACTCGAGATGAACACCGTGCGACCCTCGGCGGCGAGATCCCTACAGAGGGATCGCGTCCAACGAATGCCTTCGGGATCAAGGCCGTTCACCGGCTCATCCAGCAGCACGACTCGCCGGATCACCGAGCAGTGCGGCGGCGATGCCGAGTCGCTGACCCATCCCGAGGGAGAATTTGCCGACCCGTCGTTTCGCCACAGGTGTGAGCCCCACGAGATCAAGGACCTCATCGACACGGGACTTCGTGATGCCACCGTATTGGGCGAGGGACCATAAATGGGCGTACGCAGAACGACCAGGGTGAATAGCGCGCGCCTCGAGCAACCCACCCACTTCACGCATGGGCCAGCGGAGATCCTTGTACTTCTTGCCCGAAATCGTGACCGCGCCTCTGTCGGGATGGTTGAGTCCCATGATCATCGACATCGTCGTCGACTTTCCCGATCCATTCGGCCCGAGGAAGCCAGTCACCTGCCCTGGTGCGACGTCAAAAGAGAGGTCGTCAACGGCGACGACGCCACCGAAGCGCTTCGTCAGTCCGCGGACCTCAATCACCGAACAAACCTAAGCCGCTCGAATGAGAGCAACATGCAGACTGCGTAAGAATGACTTCATTATATTCGTCAGTAATTTCGCACCCGACGGAGTGGAACGTAACAACAACGTCCATTCGATACCCGCCGATCACGTCGCCGCCAAACTGCTGGGGAAGGCTGCGAGGTCTGGACGTCCTTCTAAGGACCATACCCCATCGGTCCGGAACTAGTGAATCAGGACCTTTAAGGCGTCATATTTCGACGCGTTGCCAAACACGTCGTACGCCTGAAGCATCTGGTCAAAGGAGAACTCCTGGGTCACAAAGCCCTCAACCGGTAACTGCTTCTCAGCGACGAGCTTCAGCAACATGCCGAGGGTATTCGTGTTGACGAGGCCCATCGAGATGTCGATGTTCCTGATCCACAACTGGTTCAACGCCAGATCGACCGGCTTGCCGTGCACGCCGATGTTGGCCACGCTGCCACCGGGACGGACGATCTCGGTCGCCATGGTGAAGGTCATCGGCAAGCCCACGGCCTCGATCGCGACGTCGACGCCTTGACCATCGGTGAGTGCCAGCACCTGCTCCTTCCAGTCCGAGTCGCCAGAATTGACAATGTCCGTTGCCCCAAAGTCAGGAGCGCGCTTGAGCCGCGCGCCGTCAAGGTCGATCGCGATGATCTTTGAAGGACCATACAGTCGCGCTGTCGTCACCGCAGAGAGTCCCACAGGTCCTGAGCCGATAACGGCGACCACGTCGCCGGGATTGACGTGCCCGTACTGCACGCCAATCTCGAATCCCGTGGGCAAGATGTCCGAGAGCAGAATGCCTTCTGACTCGGACAGACTCTCTGGCATCGGGTAGACCGAGTTCTCGGCGAACGGGACACGCACATACTCCGCCTGTGTCCCATCGATCATGTAGCCAAAGATCCAACCAATGCCGGCCATTCCCTCGGGATCGAGGCAGTGGCTGTGGAGACCGTGGCGGCAGTTTGAACAACGTCCGCACGAGCTGACGCACGACAAGATGACCTGGTCGCCGACCGACAGCTGCGTGACCCCCTCGCCAACCTCGGTGATCACGCCGATCCCCTCGTGCCCGAGGATTCGACCGACCTCGACCTCGGGAACGTCGCCCTTAAGAATGTGCAGATCGGTACCGCAGATAGTGGTCGCAATCATCTTCACAATCACGTCGGTCGAACGCTGAATCACCGGATTCGGTACGTCCTCCCAGCCAATCTTGCCCGGACCTTGGTAGATGAGTGCTTTCATTTTTGCCTTCTCCTATGTGAGTTGCGACGTCGCTCGCTGTCGGCGCGAGACCAGTTAGATACTCGTTCACATCCAGTGGTGGTGACTAGAGTCAAACGTCACTTCTCGTTGGATTCGCACGACAACGGTGTTCGTGTGACGCATTCGCCTCGTAGGGATTCCATCGCGCCGAGACCCCAAGCGACGTGCATATCACGTCCGTTCTTCCCTCAGGTCGAGAAGAAGAGGCCAAAAGTCCCTATCGAGAGTCATCAGCTCAGTATTAGAACGTTATTAAGAGAAAATTCGATGCGAGAAGGAGACTCGTCATGCAACGACCTCCCGCTTCCATTCGTGCAGTCGGGCCCTTCGATGACTGCGACGACGCAGATGACATTCATGTGGGATCTCAACAGATGAGTCGCGCACCTTGCATTGACTGCGTATCGGCAGTTGGGCTCGCCAATGCGCGCACCGGCCAACAACTGAAGCTGATCGCTGCGAGAATGGTGCATCCGTCGTATAACGCAACAAGCCGAAGGGGCCAGACGACGTGGGAAGGTCGATCGTGTTGAACGTATACCTGGTCGATGACCACGAAGTCGTGCGGCGCGGCGTGCGGGAGCTTCTGGAGAGCGAAGACGACATAGCGGTGGTCGGAGAAGCTGGTACTCAGGAGGAGGCATTGGCGGACATTCCCAAGGCGCACCCCGACGTCGTTCTTTTGGACGTTCGCCTTCCCGACGGCGACGGCATCGAGATCTGTCGGGAGATCCGTTCGTCGGCGCCCGACATCGCGTGTTTGATGTTGACATCGTTCGCGGACGACGAGGCGTTCCTTGGGGCAGTCATCGCCGGCGCTTCCGGTTACGTGCTGAAGCAAATACGGGGCAACGACCTGGTCGCTTCGGTGCGCCGGGCAGCGCGCGGCGAATCACTGCTTGATCCGTCGCTGGTCGCGAAGGCTCGGGCGCGACTCGGCCGGGACCTCGAGGATGAGCGGATGCGTCCCCTTTCTCCCCAAGAGCGACGCATCCTGGAGTTGATTTCAGAAGGCATGACCAATCGAGAGATTGCCGAAACGATGTTCCTCGCCGAAAAGACCGTACGGAACTACGTCTCGAATCTTCTCTTGAAGATGGGCGTGAAGCATCGAACCGAAGCCGCGGTGTTCGCAGTGCGCGTCGCTGAGCGACGGAAGAAGACCTTCTCAGGACCCGAATAGGAGTCGTGCCAACGACGCGAGTCGAAAACGATTCGTTACGTGCGACCTGCATCGAAAAAGCTCGAGGCGGTGATCAATGCCGTTCGCTCAGCAGTTGGAAGAACACGAACCATTCTCAACGAACTTGAACGACTGATCGTTGGACACATGAGCTCTTTGCGACATCTCGCCGATTCCAATCACTGACATTTGTCCCTAGTGAGCTCTGACATATGTCCCTATCGACGAACGCTGCAGATACTCCAAGATGATGGTGAGGTCCGCACTGGACCAGAAAGGGGTGAGTGTCATGGAAAACATTCGTGAGCTCCTCGGAGAACCATCCGCAGTCAAGACACCAAAGTTCCTGGCCTGGGTGCAGCGTTCCAAGGTCTTAGCGTTCGGTTGGACAGCCATGAGGGTATGGCTAGGCATCATGTGGATTGAGGCTGGCACGGCCAAGCTGTGGGGAGCCGAGAATCCCGCATTCCTCCACCACAACGGGGCCGGCGTCGCTGGATTCGCTTCGCACGGGGTGGCCGCCTATAGCTGGTGGGGAACTTTCCTGCACAGTTTCGTTGTCCCCAACGCAGGTTGGATCGCAATTCTCGTCGCGCTCTGCGAGTTCTCCATCGGAGTCGCCCTCTCACTCGGGCTCTTCACTCGCATTGCAGCCATTGGGAGTTTGGCGCTCCTGTTCACCTATGTGATGTCGGGCACCGCGAGCGTGTGCGCGTTCTACGCGTTCTTCGCCATCGTGATCCTCGCCACATGGAGGACGTCAAGTTGGATCGGCGTCGACGGGCTCATTCGGGGCTTCCGTCAGCGTCACCAAGCGCGAGAGACCTCAACGCCCACTGTTTCGGTTTCGTTGGCATCATTTGACGCTGAGGAAGCATCCAGTGACCCTGTCGTAACCTCCGTCGCCACGAGCCGGGACGATGCGGCATCGAAGAAGGATGAACCTGTCGCAGTTGGCTAACGCTTCTCAACAGTTGATGCACTCGCGATCCGCATGGATCGCGAGTGCACCGTTACGTTGAATGCCTTAACCACAGAGTCAGTCCGTAAATCCGAAGGACGACAAGGGAACCCGCCACTCGACCACGGTTCCCTTCGGGTCCCTTCGGCTAATGGTGCAGGTGCCACCGAGGTTCTCTGCTCTTGTCGTTATGTTGCGCATTCCGCTCCCAGCAAATGGCCCGTCGCCGATACCGATGCCGTCGTCGACAAGCGAGAACAGAAGCCACTCCCCCTTGACGGCAACCACCGCTTCTATCTTTGACGCGTGCGCATGTCGTGCGATATTGGAGAGGCCCTCTCCAAAGACATGCAGGAGATGCTCCCTCACGATTTCGGGAACAGCAAAGTCGACCGGTCCATCGAACGCGACGCGAGGCAGCATCCCGAGCTCGTGTTGGTACCTATCGGCAAGTCTCAACATCTCTTCGCGAAGCCCCCTCGAACTTTCATTGCGTCCCGGCAGTCGAAAAATCGTGTTGCGAATCTGTCTGATGACGTCGTCGAGGCTTTCGACCGCGGCGGAGATTCGGTCTCCCACCGCACCGGTGGCCGAGGATCCGAGAGCCTGGAGTGACATGCCCAGCGCGAACAGCTCTTGGATCACCGTGTCGTGCAGATCTCGCGCGATGCGCTCGTCCTCGGCAATGATGCTGAGGCGATCTATCTCGGCGCGGACCGATCCCATCTCGATGGCCGTGGCTGCAGCGCCGGCGAACACCTCGGCGAACGCCGCATCGATGGGCTGATAGCTCGGTTGCCCATGTACTCGTCCGAGCACGAGAGTGCCGAGGCGGCGCTGGTCGGCAACGAAGGGCACGTACAAACCGGGTCCAAGGTCGAGGTCGGCCACGCCTGGAGGAACGTTGTCGGCCGTCGAAAGGTCTTCGATCACGTCAGGCTGACCAGATCGCATGACTTCCGCCGATCGACTGGTGTCCGCCGAGAGGCGGACCCCGAGCAAGAGGTCCGTACCGATTCCGTCGACCGAGACAATTTCAAACTCCGAGGCAGCGGGCATGACAATCCACGCGGCATCGGAGTTGCAGAGCAGTCGAGCGCTTTGAGTCACTAGCGGGAGAATCTCGCTCATCTGCGCGCCGGCCAGCAACTGCTTGGTGATCTCATTCACCGCACCGAGTCGGTTGATGGCTCTTCGACGCTCGCTCGCGTCGCGAACGAAGGCCGCGACGTACACGGTGTCGCCCAGCTCGACGGGGGTAAGACTTACGTCGATCGGCAGTTCATTCCCGTCGCGGCGACGACCAGTGAGCTCCAGGCCGACGCCCATCTCTCGAGCATGAGGCGCCTCAAAGTAACGCTGCAGATCAGCGACGTGGCGCTCCTTTTGACTGTTTGGCACCAGAATGTCGATCGACTGGCCGAGAAGCTCATCCGTTGAATATCCAAAGAGCGCGGTCACGGCCGGACTGGCCAGCACGATTCGGTACTTGGCGTCAATGACGACGACCGCGTCCGGACTTGCTGAGAAGATCTGACCAAGTAGTACGTCACGCTCCGAATTCGCCTTGGATGTCTTGATCTCCTTCACTACGACTCGCTTTCGTACGTCAAGCACTGGTGCCATCGCATTCAACACTCGCGTTCGACTCCAGTGTCGCACGTGACCGTAGTCTGCGAGTATGAAGGAAAACACGCCAGACGTGGTGTCGTGGACAGGATGGGACCTGCGTACCGGCGCGCGAGCGGTTCCAGGCGCCGTAGATGAACTTGAGCGCTCCGCTCCCCCGTTTCCGAGCACTGAATCTCGATACGAACTGTTGGCAGTTGCCTCCCGCGGATTTCACGCGCCGCAGGTCCTGACCTCTGACGCAGCGCGGGTCCACGATCCGAAGGATTCCGAGGCGGACGACTTCCCTGGACTTCGACGGGTGTGGTCCGTTCTGTACCGCCAGATTGCCGAGACCGTTCCGGCGACTCAACGGCCTTACGCGATCTACCTCCTGGGTGTGAATCCGCCCGCCAATGTAAGTCACGCGGACCTGGCGACCTTTAACGATTTCTATACCAACGTCCATCTCGTTGAAGTCGCCGATCGCCGACAAGCGCTTCGAGCAGTGCGCTATGAACTCGTCGAAGAGATCAAGGCTCCCTACTTGGGAGCTCCGAAATATCTGGCCGTCTACGAAGTCGATGAGTCGTCTGCCGCCCAACGCCGTCACGTCGGGCCGCCGTACTCGGCTGGCCCTGAGGTGTGGCAGCGGCACACGACTCCTTGGCGCCTCTGGTATCGACGCCTAGGTTCGTAGAGGAATACCTCGTTTGAGTTCGAGTCCCGGCTGGAAAGGCAATGGTCTTGTGAGTCCTCTCAAGAAGCCTCTTCGCGCGGCTCTGCCAGATGTGTTCCTCGGGCTTGCCCTTTTGTGGGCAATCGTGGTCGTAGTGATTCTCGCCCGATATCACGTGCCCGAACCACTGGGAGCGACATCCGTCACCACGAACGGTCACACGTACTACGGCAATCCACCCGCGTTGACCCTGCCTGAAAGCGACCCGGTCTCCTTTGCGGTGATCACCATCACGATGGGCCTAGGCGTGGTCGTTGGCATAGGAGATCTCGTCGTGAGGAAGCTGAGGCGGGTCACCGGCTGGGGGCACGGAGCCGTTGTCGCTGGCATCGTCGTGATCCTGATGTCCGTGTTCGGTCTGCTCTTGGGACTTGCGTCGATCGGCGTTGACGGCGCTCTGATCATTCTGTCCGGTATGCCAAGCGTCTCACGCAATTCCGAAGACAACAGCGGCCTTGTGCGCACTGGCCACTGACACGATCGGTTTCGAGTCGAGAGGACCTCGCGCTGGCGCCCGTTCAATGTGACCACCAACTGAATTGACCGAGAAAGTCGACTTGCTCGAAGAACGAGAACTGGAAGCCACTATTGGTAGCTATCCATTGGCTGCGCAAGAACAGCGGGCTCGCAATTCTCATCGCCTTTCCGCCGTGAACGTGCCAGAGCCAGAGCGCATTGTTGTCGACATAGAGCAGGTCCTGACCGTTCTTTGACCAGACCGGCACCGTCGCACCGCTCACCTCGGCGACCTTCTTCGATGCGTTCGTCGCGGAGTTCCACAGGTAGAGCTCGTGAGCGTTGTACCACACCGCGTTTGACACATCGTCATCGGGGACGGTAGGAGCCTTCTCGTAGGCGAGCAGGGAACCGTTCGGCGACCACGAGGGATCGATGCTGACACCGGATCCGTTCACGCCGACTCGAGGTACGTGCGAGCACTCGAGCCCGGCACACGGTAGCGGTCGCCCCGTCCACATAGCGGCTCCCGGGATCGGTGTGCAGCGCAGGCTCGAACGATTGCACACGTCAACCGTCTTTCCCGCGCCGTATTCGCGCCCACCCGTGCTGGCGACAATTGCAAGTTCGCCCCGCGCGTCGCTTGCATACGCCACGGTGGTCCCGTCTGACAGCGTGTCGCCAATGATGCGTGGCGCCGCTCCGGGCTTGGTGACCAGCTCGAGTGGCGTGTCGTCGAGATTGTGCGTCGCACCGCTCGAGAACGCCCAGAATCCAACTCCCCATCCCGGCCACCAGCCCGTTACCGTGGCGATGGTGTCATGGCCGCCACAACCCGTGCAGAGACCAGGCAGGATTGCGGCATTGCTGATCGTAAACCAGGTCGTTGGCGCGCCTCCGTCGATCGGATAACTCCGCACCGACGTGACCCCGCTAGGTTCGAGGCTCGTCGACACGGCAAGCGCGGTCCCGTTGGGCGACCAACTCGCGCCCGTGACTCTGGTTGCTCGATCACCGACGGCAGGAAAGCCAACGAGTTCCCGGGCGGCGCCCATCGGCGCGAGGAGAAAGACCTTGTCGGACACCGCAACGCTGCTTCCTGAATTAAACCTGACGAGAGTCGTCGACGTGAATGCCAGCTTGTCCGAGGCGGAGCTCCACCCCACGAGTTCGCCCACGGACGTTGCCACTTCGCGAGCATGGGTCCCATTCGCGCGAGCAATCCAGAGATCGTTGAACGCCGAGTAGTTGGTTGTCCGGGTTTCCAAGTACGCGAGCCACTTGCCATCTGGAGAAAGTTGCGGACTGGTCGGAGAGAAGCCGGTGACTGCGGGTAGCTCGCGAAGTGTGCCCTCACGACCGTTGATCGTCCACAGCGTATTGCGCGAAATGAAGGCGAGATTGCCGTCGCCTCGGAATGCACGGACATCTATGACGGGACGGATGGGCGATGACGCAGGAGAAGTCGGGAGCTTTCTGGGCTGGGCAACACCTACGGAAAGTGAAACGACGACGGCCGCGAAGAGAACGACCACGACGCTGGTTCTGATAAGCCAGCGACGACGTCGCAGCGCCCGCGCCTCTTTAATGAGAGCTTCGACATCGCCATCTTGTCGCTGTGGCTGGCGTGTAAGGAGTGTCATATCGATCTCGCACGCACCACGTTGCACCTCGCATGGCGAGCGCACGTCTGACTCGTCGACGTCATCACAGACTCTGTGCTTCGATAATCGCTACGACTTCTTCGCGCCGATACCCCTGTTCTCGCGCGAACTCCAAGAGCTCGTTGATTCTCATGAGCACGGCGCTCTGCTGCGGCGTGCCCACAACGTGCACGCCTCGACCCCGCGTGAAGTCGAGGAGACCTTCGTCGCGCAACAGGTGCAAGGCGCGGATCACCGTGTTCTTGTTCACTCCCAACACCTTGGCTAAGTCGACGGCCGGCGGCAAGCGGTCACCCGGCTTTGCCTCGCCGTCTGCGATCGCGCGTCGTATTTCCGCGGCCACTTGGTCGTAGATTGGCGTCGCCTTGTCTCTGCCATCTTCGCGCGTTCTCATGGTACTATTCGCAATAGTACCATTTTAGAACGTGACCGCAACGGGTTTGCAAGGGTAGTTGCGGAGAGCGATCTTAGGAATGCTCAGTGGTGACCGCGTCTATTTTCCCTCCCTTGACCGCATCAACAAGGCCTTGATAGTCGACACTGTTCTGGTCGGCGTAACTTCTTGCGAATGCTGCGATGGCCTCGTCGAACTTCTCCCCGCTACCGAGATACTCAGAGATCTCCTGAGCGCCGCCCGACCGCGCGTGAGCCCTGGCCAACGTGCATCCGCAGAGTTCGAGGTACTCGCGCAGCGTCGATGAGCCCAAGTTCGATACGTCAATCGAGCCCTTCATGTCTTTGAACTGCCTGACGTAAAAGTCGCGTCCTTCTTCGTCGGTGGCCCAGCCCAAAAAGACATCACTCGCCGCCTGCATGATTCGCTGGCCCTCAACCACCCGCCGGCCTTGACGTTTGACCTTGGTTCGCTTCCAATGCGGCTCCAGGACGGAGCGGTCGGCCTCTTTGATCTGGAGGAACAAAGGAGCGTCATTGCGGTCAAGCAGCAACGCGACGTAGCTCCGAGTTCCGACACTGCCAACTCCCACGACCTTGCGCGCGACATCGACGAGACGAAACCTATCCAAAAGGAGTCGGACGTCGATTCGGACCGTCTTGCGATATGTCTCGAAAAACTTCCTGACCGACGCTTCGCTCTCTAACTCTTGAGAGTGACTGAGCAACGGGGGCTGATCTTTGATTCGCCTGGCACCCTCAGCGGTCGTCATCGTCAGCTTGTTGAGCACACGGGCCGACGTGTTCGTTCTGACCTTGTCAAGTCGTCGTTTGACCTCGGGTCCCGCAGTCTTCGACAGGGCCAGGACCTGATCGGCGTCGACGTGAAAGTAGAAGACGTCAAGCTCGGTCATACCTGCAAAGTTCGCCATCCACTCGCGATAAGCACGCGCGCCCGCTCGCGTTATCTCTTCCGTCGTCGCCTCGTCGAATCCGTTATGTCGTGCCGCCACCGTGGCGCTCGCCGCGAATCGTTTGACGTCCCACTCCCACGGAGCGAGCAGCGTCTCGTCGAAGTCGTTCACGTCGAACAGCAACGTTCGTTCGGGGGAAGCAAAGAGTCCGAAGTTCATGAGATGCGCGTCCCCGCAGGCGTGAACCTCGATGCCCGTCACGGGTGTTGACGCGAGATCGAACGCCATCACGGCCGCCCCACCCCGAAAAAAGGCAAATGGGGATTCGATCATGCGGCCGATCCGCACCGGCACGAGATCGGGTACACGCCGCGCGCTCTGCTCCTGCAGAATCGAGATCGGGTCGCGATCCGCTCGAGGCGCCCACGAAGCGTGGTCACGTCGCGCCACCTTGTGGCGGAGATCTTTACCGCTCATCGTATTTTCTCGATCAAGGCGAGTACCTCACCACGATTAGGGAACGTCCTCAACGTAGTGGGCGTCGGTCCATGTTCAATTTCGCACGTGGTAGCGAGTGTCGGCGGTCCCGGGCTTCGTGCAGACGCTGAGTGCGGATCTTCTGCCTGCTACATCCTTTTGGGCTCAGTGTCAGGTGCCAAGCACCCGACCCACAAGGTCGACCGCGCCCTCAGCCGAGACTGCAGGCGAAAAGAGGAATCCCTGCCCAAGCTCGCAGCCGAAACAGCACAGACGGATGTACTGGCCCTGGGTCTCGATACCTTCGGCGAGCACTGACATGCTCAGACTCTGACCGAGCGTGACGATGGCTTCGAGCAGCGTGTCGTCGCGGGAGCTTTCGAGCGCCGGACTCACAAACGACTGATCGATCTTGATGACCTTCGGGCGCATAAGGGCGAGATATGAAAGCGACGAGTAGCCGGTGCCAAAGTCGTCGAGCGCGAAGCCGACGCCGAGTCGATTGAGGTAGTTGATGACATTCATGGTTTCAGCGACGTTGGCCAGTGCCACGCTTTCGGTGACTTCGATGATGAGCCGCTCCGGTCCGAGGTTATTGACGAACAGCGCGTCTTCGATGATCGCGACAAGTTTTGGATCGTGGAACTGACGAGCGGACAGATTGACGCTGACGTAGGGCCACGTCGTCGGATCGCCGGTGCGAGCCCACGAGCCGGCGGCGGCGATTGCTTCACGAAGGGCGAACTCACCAAGCTCGAAGATGAGATCGCTCTCTTCGGCGAGCGGTATGAACACGAGAGGCGGCACCCATCCGCGCTCAGCGTGTTGCCAGCGCATGAGCGCCTCGAAGCCCACGACTCTCGTCGTTGCGAGGTCCACGATGGGCTGGTAGTGCATCGACAGTTGGTCGTCGTGAAAGCCTCGCCGAAGCTCTTGGACCAGTTCGAATCGCGTGACCGCCTGCTCGTGCATATGCGGTGAGAAGATGACGAAGCGATCCTTACCGGCTTGCTTTGCTTCGTAGAGCGCCACGTCGGCGTTCTGGACGATCTCGGCGCCGTCCGTGACGGAGGCGTCCCACGCCACGACTCCCATGCTGGCCCGCTGCTCGATGGGCGAGCCCTCAATGAAGAATGGCTGGGAGAACACGTCGAGCAGCCTCGCTGCGACGATCTGCGCATCCTCGGGCGACGTGAGGCCTTCCGCAAGGTACAGGAATTCGTCGTCACCCGAACGAGCCAACGAGTCTGATGTGCGAGCCACCATTTCCAAACGGTGCGCAATCGCGACCAAGAGCTGATCGCCGACAGCATGACCGTGGGTGTCGTTCACTCCCTGGAAGTTGTCGAGGTCGATGAGAAGCACCGTGCCGATAGCGTCCCGTCGGGCCGCCCGTGCGAGCGCCTGTGTGAGTCGATCCATGAACAGCGCTCGATTCGCAAGCGCAGTCAAGGGATCGTGCAGCGACTGATGTGTGAGCTGAGCAGAGAGGGCGCGCTCCTCGGTGATGTCACGCTCGGAGAAGACGAAGTACAGAAGTTCACCCGCGCTGTCGCGAGCGGCCGAACGCGATACCTCAACAAAGATGACCTTCCCGTCTTTGCGGAGGTACCGCTTGATGTAGCGCGCCTGTTCAGTTTCGCCAGCCAACGCTCGACGATGGGACTCCTCGGTGATGCCCACATCATCGGGGAATGTGAACAGCTTCGCGTCGTGACCGAGGAGCTCTTCCTTCGAATAGCCAACCATCCGACAGAACGCGTCGTTGGCAGCGGTCAGACAATCGTCGAGATCGGCCACCGTCATTGGCGCCATATTGCCCTCGAAGGCGAGTTGAAAGCGCATCTGCCTCGAGATGCTGTGCTGTTCTGCGGCGCGAATCGTTCGCATGTCTCGAACCAGGATGACGGTCAGGGACTCTCCGTCGAAGACAAATGGCGAGAGAGCGGCGAGCACATCTAGTTCCGCGCCGTCGCGACGACGAAGGACTAACCGAAGATCGACTGCACCGTTGAAAGAGCGGGAGTCCTCGTCCGTAGAGATGATCGCTTCGTAATTCCACGTGGGGACGAGAAAGGTCACAGGTCGTCCGATCAGGGACTCGTGCGAGTAGTCCGCGAGCGCAATGAGATGACGGTTGACGTGACGGATGACCCCGTGGCCGTCTATCACCGCTATGCCGTCGGATATAACCGACAACATTCGATGGAGCGATTGCGAAAGGCCGTCCTCGACCTCCTCCTGGAACTGCAGCGGCGCATAGGGCCGGAGCTCCTCGGACTCGCGTCCAGAAGGTCCGCTCGCTGATCGTCGAAGTATCGATAACACCATTTACCTAGGATTAACTTCCAAGGTCCCTGAGATCACGACATTGGAACTACAACTCGACAATTCCGCTTGAAATCACCGTATTTACGGACTGGATTGCGAAAAGGTCACTCGGGGGAAACCATGGCTGATGCGAATGGGGCGCAACGTTACAGATTTCGGCTCGACGAAGTCGCATTCGGCAAGCGTTGCTTCGACTGGCCTCGACGAACGCCGAGGGGTGTCTACGCCACGCACTAAACCCGTGACGAGGGACCCTTCGTAAGTAACGTCGGACCAAGACGCTGCATGAATCAGGCCTGTGTGCCCACTTCCTTTTTGAGGTTTTCGAGCGTGTCTTCCGACAGTGGCACGCGGACCACCTTCAAGGGGTGATTCTGTTCGAACGCTCTTGACATCTGGTCAACGTCGCCAGTCGCTCCGATGAGCAAGAGCGCTGAAGTCCCGGGAGCCAACTCGGACTTGACCTCATCGACGAGCTTCTGGTCGACGCCCGCTCTCTCCATGGCTTCTCCGATGAGCGCCCCACCGCCCAAACCACCGAGCCATCCGCCCAAGAACCAGGCGGGGGGAAACCACCAAAACAGAAACAGTCCGATCAGACCTCCGTAGAAGGCCCCAAGTGCAGCGGAGCCGTGAGGACTGTGAACAGATACGAGGCCATGCTTGTGCTTTTCGACTATCGCAAGATCGTCGATCCACGCGTAGTTCAGCTCCTCAAGCGCTCGCACTGACGCCACGGCAGCTTGCGCCCCCTGTGGAGTGTCGAATGTCAGCATTATCAGTTCAGCCATCGATATTCTCCTCTCTCAGCACCGCGGCACATTGTCAACCGTCTATGTCAGGTCTACCGAGACGCGTCACTTTGAAACCTACTGCCGCCATGGTCCGTCGTGACGGGCTCCCCGTCGTTCGCCGACGACGAGTGGCGGCACGCTCAGACGGTCAACCCGACAACGTCCGTGAAGTAACGCCGCGACGTGCTTACAACGTCGACGGGCGGTCGGGATCAGGCAGACCATCCGGTCGCTCATCCGGCAGAGCCAATACCAAAGGCGGCATTGAACCGATCAAGATTCACCAGCACAAGGAGCACAGTGATCTCAACCATCTGGGCTTCTGTGAAGTCCACCTTCACAAAGCTGCGCTATCGCTTCCACCTCCATGACACCTCAGAAAGGCGAAATGTGACGCAGAGGACGCGCGAAGTGATAGTTATCGCCACATGAGATTCGCGGTACCGAGGGCGTACATCGCCCCGCACCAATCGGACGTGGAGCAGTACTCGGTCCTCGTCGACCAGCCCGACGGAGGGTTTGAACTATCGCCTGATTTCGAGACGTTGCCCGACGCCGTCGCATGGGCACTTCAACGAACAGACTTTGTAGTTGCGAGGGGATCATCTGGTCCGTACTACTGGTACGGACGAGGGCCTAAGCCTTCGGATGTCGCGGCACCGCCGACGTGATCTCTAGATCACGCGGACGTTTTGTGCTTCCTCGCCCTTCTTACCGGGCACGGCGTCGAACTCGACGACCTGTCCCTCTTCGAGGCTCTTGTAACCGTCGCCTTGGATGTTGGAGAAATGTACGAAGACGTCATCACCTTGCTCACGCGAGATGAAGCCGAATCCCTTTTCTGCATTGAAAAACTTCACTGTACCTTGTGCCACGATCACTCAATTCTCAAAGCGACAGCCCGATCAGTTCGGATTGCTCGCTGTATCAACCCTACTCGGCCTTTCGCTTTCCTCCTGATCGAAATGCTTCAGGTCAGCGTGGCACTGACGATCTCGACCCATAGAGCCAGTTGCCAGACCACCTACGGTGAGGTCTGGTCGGGCTTCGACGGGGTCGCGGGGGCAACGACTGGGCTGCGGCTGAGGATCACGGCGCCAATGAAGATGAGCGCAAAGGACACGATCTCGCCGGTGAGTTCAAGAGGACCAACGCGAATCCGCTCCCCAAATACCATGACGCCGAGCAAGGTGGCGACCAGAGGATCGGTGATGGTGAACCCCGGTTGGGAGGCCGCGAGGGATCCGGCGCTGAAGGAGTTCGACTCCAATACCAAGGCGATCAACCCCACCCCAATCAAGACGTATGGCGACCAGTTCGTAAAGACCCCTTCGAAGCCCTGGCTGAGATGCGAGCTCAACTCTCTGATGACTGCGGCGACAAAGCCCCACGTCGCGCCCGTAGCGATCCCGAGCGCGGCGGCACGGCGCAAGCGAGATGTCTGTCGACGACTCCCCCAGTCGTACGCAACCGCGATGGCGATGAGGACGGCCGCACCGACGCCGAACCCCGCCCACCACCACGCCGACGCCTTCGCGTGCACGTGGCCGTTAGAGGGCGACGCCGAATAGAGAAACAGGCCCAAGCCCACCGCCATCGACACGACGGCAAACCAATCCCAACTCGGGATCGCCCGCTTGCCCAGCACGCTCAGGTACAGGTACACGAGGATCAGCTCAAAGGCGAGCACCGGCTGGACGATGGCGAGACCGCCGGCGCGCAGCGCGGCAACCTGCAGTACGAACCCCACGATCATGCTCGCAATGCCCAACAGCCAGACCGGACGTCGAACGAGACGAAGCAGTATCTCGACATCGAACTTGGGCGAGCTCTCCGCATCGCGCGCGCCCAGCCGTTGGCACACCGACGACGTCGCCGTGAAGAAGCTGGCGCTCAGCGCGAGAAGAATGGCCTCGAACATGACGCGCTATTTGTAGCAGATCGCGACGATTGATCCCCACCTGACGACTCGAGCGAGACCAGCCAAAACGGTTCGCGAGTACGCGATAGGCGAACGATAGGTTCCGTTTGAATCGAGCGGGGATGGAAAGCCGCGCCGGAATGATGACGTGGTCCTTTCCATGGGCGATCACGTCGACGGTGGCGTCTGCCACATCGTCGGCCTGGATCATCTTGGGCATGCGGCGCTCGTAAGGAGAGTGACGTCGATCGAAGAACGGCGAATTGACCGCACCAGGCGTCACGAGGCTGACGCCAATCCCGAGCGGCCGCAGCTCTTCGCGCAAGACGTCGGGCGCCAGCGTCATTGACAGTGGATACGGTACATCCCGACTCTCAGGCGCCGCGTCTCAATCTCAATCTCAACAAGTAGCTATCGAGCTACTCCCTCTCTGGGTCGTTCGAGCGATCTCTCGTTCGCGCCGGAGTGAACGCACAGTCGAGGTGCTTGATGCCGTTAATGAATGTCGATCGAAGCCGGTCAGGCTCACCGATGCTCTCGATGTCCGGCAGTCGCTCAAAGAGCTGACGAAACATCACGTCGATTTCAATGCGAGCGAGCGGTGCCCCGAGGCAAAAATGTGGTCCAATCGCACCGAAGCCGACGTGCGGATTGGGCTTGCGCCGCGCGTCAAATTCGTACGCGTGGTCAAAGACGTCATCGTCTCGATTGGCCGAGTTGTAGTACAGCAACAATTTGTCGCCCACTTCAAGCTTTTCTCCCGCAAGGACCGTCGGTTCTCTCACCGTGCGGCGCATCCACACGATGGGCGAGCACCACCGCACCATCTCTTCGACGCCCGTGGGGCCGATCACTTCGGGGTCTGCCTTCCACAGAGCGCGCTGTTCGGGGAACTCACTCAGCGCAAGCAGCCCGTTGCTCATGGTGTTGCGAGCAGTGTCGTTGCCCGCGACCACCAGCAAGATGAAAAACGACGCAACCTCCGTGGGCGTGAGCGATTCGCCATCGATGTTGGCGTTGACGAGCGATGATGTCACGTCGTCGGCGGGCGTTCCGCGTCGGAACTCCGCGAGCTCGGTCACGAGCGACGTGAGCGCCTGCGCCGATTCGAGAAGCGACGTCAACAGGTCGGGCCCGTCCGGCGTGTACTCGAGATCACCGGCGCCGATGGCGGCGTTCGTCGTGTTGACAATGACGTTCGACGCGTGCAGCACGGTCTTATAGTCACTCGGGGAGATGCCCATGAGATCGCAGATAACCTCCAGCGGAAGTCGCGCCGCGATGTCGAGAACGAAGTCGCACTCCCCTCGCTCGGCGACATCATCGATGATCTTTTCCGCGAGTAGTTCGATCCGCTCCGCGACTCTCATGATGGTTCGTGGACTGAAGGCCGCCGAGACGATTCGACGCAGTTGGGCGTGGCGGGGATCGTCGGTGTTGACCAGCGATCCGAAGTACTCAAGGAGCTCTTCGGGCATGTCCTGAATGCTCGTCGCACCCTTGCCCGAGCCAAAGATCTCAGGGTGGCGACTCACTACGCTTACGTCTGCGTGTCGCGTCACGGCCCAGTAGCCCGGGCCCTTTGGAATGAAGAGGGCGACCGAAGGGTCAAGTTCCGGTTCCTCGAAGAATGCGAGAGGCCGCTCTCTACGTAGGAGTCGAAACGCCCCGTCGCGCTCTCCATACGGTCGATCCCAAAAGGCGACGTCCGACAAGTTGATGTCGTCGAGCGACAGCACTTCGCGTGGTTCCATTGGTAGTCAGGGGCGCAGGATCTGATGAACAGACCTGTTTCCCCATCCCCCTTTCAATCCGTGCGTGCGATTTTCCCGCACACGGCTTGCCGACGGTCGTCTGAACATAGTTACGCTGCCTTTGGATAGCGGATGGTGCCGATGAGCTGATGCAGACCCTGGTCGTGGAACCAGGCTCGTGTCCAGGTGTCCGCCTGTCTAGCACGGAGGTTGCGGCCACGTTTCTTTATGAGGAATCGCTTAAGCCGCCACTCCACGTAGCGATCCAGGGAGATGAACTTGGTGGCTGCGTTGCCGGTGCGAAAGTAGTTGCCCCATCCCCGAAGGAATAGGTTCAGTCGTCCAATGACGTCTTCCAACTGCTGTCCGACCTGACTTCGAGCCGTGAGTGCCTTGATCCTCGCCCGGGCGCGCGTCATCGAACGCGGCGAAGGCCAGCGGTGGAGGTAATAGCGGACAATCCGCTGCTGCTCCCACAACTTGCCGGACATGCGCGCACGAAAGTGACACCCGAGGAAGTCGAAGCCCTCCTTCCCCTCACGCAGGTCGACCACGCGGGTCTTGTCTGGGTGAAGCGAAAGACCAAGTTCATCCAGGAGACCAGTTGCCCGCCGTTGGGCCTCTTCAGCCTGAGAGCGAGACGAACACAGCACGACGGGCGTGCCCGTGATCGTCTCGGTCACGACACCGTCTGCCAACACACCCGCGCGCAACCACTGACGCAGCAACTTCACCACCCGACGATCCGAGACACGCTCTTCAACCAGAGCAAGAAGTCGCTCGTGATCGATCTCGCCAAAGAAGTTCGTGATGTCGGCCTCAAAGACGAACCGGCACTTACCCGAGTGGGACTCTCACCCACTGGTCCGATCCAACTTGCAGGACGCAACATGGCGTGCATCGTACTTAAAGCACGCCGCGCAGCATCTCGTCAGACTGCGAGATGAGTGCCTTCCGCGCTATGGAAGATCGTCACGCTCGGGTCGGGCAAGACCCGCGCTGTAGTCGTGTCGAACTGGCAAAGAAACTGAATCCAACGCGTCCTCAGCCGACGCGTTGGTTTCCGCCAGCCTTGATCTCAAGACTGGGGTTGAGACGATCCCCCGTCGTGACAATCGAGCCGCTTCGGCTGCGCCATGGCAACGTGGATGACGAAGTCGCGGATGCTCTCCGGCGTGAAGTGGACATTTGACGATTTGACGAGGAGCGCCTGACCCACCGCGGCGGCGCTGGCCGAACTCACGAGCGTCCGTGTGTCGATCTCGGCGTCAATCCAACCGCGAGACTTCGCCGCGTCAAAGACCTCGATCCATCGCCCCAGCTGTACATCCAACGCATCCGAGAACTCGCGCTGCGTTGCGGGGTCGCCAGAGATATCGATCAGCAGCTTCATCACTCGCCAGCGATCCTCACTCGGAACGTGTGACCACGCGAGCACTATGTTGTCACCGAAGGCCGTCCAAAACGACTCCTGATCCTCATCCTGGAGCGCCTTTTCCGCCCTGGTGACGTGCTCGTAAAACGGTTCCGTGAGCTGGTAATAGCTGAACGCCTGCGCCTCAGCAATCAGCTGCGTTCGAGAATCGAAGTGGTAGTAGATCGTTTGCACACCCACATGAGCGCGCTCTGCGACGTCGGCCAGATGGATGTCGGCGCTTGGACGTTGTGCCAGCATCTTCGCGACTGCTTCGATGATGTGTTGTCGTGTGCTCACGCCACTGCTCGTCACGAACTCGCCCCGCGCAACTTGTACGGTTCAGCGGCAACGCGGCACTGCGACGACATTAACACCCTCTAATCAGTTCTTTCACTACTGGACTAGGTCTAATCCACGTGGTAGAAAAACTAGACGTTGTTCGATATGTAATGAGAATCCAGACCTGAATTGTGGTATTTCACGTTCGGCCTGACGCAACACGAATCCTGACGCGATCAGGGAAAGCGGTAGGGGTAACCGTCGGGAGGAAGTCCCATAATCGCTCGCCGAGTACGTCGCGCGACTCGTGTCGTCTCCCGAGTTCAAGCTGCAGGTTCTTAATGCTTCGCCGCGCCAAGGGTCATGAAGAAGTCCCGGATACTCTCTGGCGTGTAGTAGATCTTCGATGAGTTGGCGAACAGTGCCTGGCCCACTGACCCGGCCCAACACGACGTGATGAGCGCGTAGGTGTCGATATCCGGATCGATCCAGCCCTGATGCTTGCCCCCTTCGATCACATTGATCCATCGTTCGAGCTGGACTTCGAGCTTCTCGCTGAAGTCACGTTGCGTCTTTGCGTCCGACGAGATATCGATCAGCAGCTTTGGGATCTTCCACCTATCCCCACCGCTGCCATAGGCCCACGCCAACATGATGTTGTCGCCCATTGCCGACCAAAAGGTCGCCTCGTCGCCGGCGACCAGCGCCGTCTCACAAGAGATCAGATACTCGTGTAGCGGCTCGGTAAGCTTTTGGTAGGTCGCGGACTGGGCTTCGGCGATGAGCTGGTTGCGCGAGTCGAAGTGATAGTAGATCGTCTGCACTCCCACATGGGCCTGCTCGGCGATGTCGGCAAGATGTATCTCGCTGCTTGGCCGCTCGGCCAACATCGCCTCAGCGACCTCGATGATGTGGCGCCTGGTGCCTACCCCGCCTTTGCTCATGCGCGCCTTTCCAGCGAACCACTGACACGTGCACGCACCATCCCTCGGACCCCTTTACCACTGCAGATGAATTGATACGGCCCCAAACTATCCTTCGCCGCCCGGATAGAACCTAGATGGAACTTGGCATGCAATCACGTTCCAAAACGGCATTACAGGATTCACGATCAGTGGCACACAGGCGTCCGCCATCAGCCGAGAGGCACTACGCAACGAATATAACGGAGCCCGCCGCCAGCGCGCTCACGCTACGGTCGGCCGCGCTACGTGACTCGATGTTGCGTCACGGGCTAGTGGCGATCGACGGCCTTCTCAAGGTCGTCCTTGTTCATCTTGGACCGCCCGGGAATATTCATGCGACGCGCGTCTTCGTACAGCTGCTTGAACGTTCGACCGCCCGGACCCTCGTGCGAGCGAAAACCACCGCGTCGGCCCGAAGAGATGTCGTCAAGCGAGAGGCGACTTGACTCTCGGGCCTCGCCGCTGCGGGCTCGTTCCTTGTTGACTGTTCGCGCCGCGATCTCTTCGGCGAGTTTCTCGCTGCGACCCTCCTTGAGTTCGCTCTCTTTGATCAGTTGGTACTGACGTTCACGCTTGTCGCTCCACGCTCCCTGTGGCATAGCCGCTCCTTTCGAAGATGCACTTCCACCCGGCATCGTAAGCGGCTACGCGCAGATTCACTTCGCCGTTGGTCGCGACCAGATTTTGTCCTCATCAAGCGCGACGAACCAGTGTTCGTCCACGTCGAGCGTGCAGTCCGGGTCGTCAGAGCAGACGTGCGTCGTGTCGTCGATCACGATGGCCGTCCCGTGACAGTGTTGAAGCTGTGCGTCGCACCACACGCAACTGATGCTCGCTATGGGTTGCAATGACATGATGCCAACGTAGAGCGGTGCTGTGACATTACGGTGGAGGGTCGCGTCAAAGTGGCCCACAGCACCGCATTTCGCTGCGTCGTGACGTGAGCTATTGCCCTCGGCAACATTTACCCTATCGAAGCAAAATCGACGCGTGATAAATTCTCGGTGGTTGGTCTCTCGCACCGAGGACGAGGAGAAATAACATGGCACGAGCCACGTGGTCGGGATTTCTCAGTTTCGGGCTCGTCAGCGTCCCCGTTGGCCTCTTCACCGCCACTGCCGATCAGACGATCCATTTCAATCAGCTCCATAAAGGCACCTCGCATCGCGTTCGATATAAGAAGGTGGACGAGGAGACCGGTCAGGAGCTCTCGAACGAGGACATCGTGAACGGCTATCCGCTCGGCGGTGGGGAGTACGTCGTGGTGACGCGCGAAGAGATGGCCAAGGCCGCTCCGGGCAAGTCAGAGCTGATCGAAATCCAAGACTTCGTCGACCTCGACGAGATTGACCCGATCTTCTTTCGCCAGTCGTACTACCTCGCCCCCAAAGGCAAGGGCGCCGATCGTGCGTACTCGCTGCTCCTTGAAGCGATGCGCCAGACGAAGAAGGTCGGCATCGCGACGCTCGTGCTGCGCGACAAGGAGCACCTCGTCGCGATACGCCCCGCCGAGAAGGTGCTCATGCTCGAGACCATGTACTTCGAGGACGAGATTCGCGACCCCGAAGAAGAGCTCGACACGCTGCCCCCCATCGTTGAGGCCAACCCGCGCGAGCTCTCCATCGCGAAGAAGCTCGTCGAGTCGCTCACCGACGAGTGGGACCCCGCTCGCTACAAGAACACCTACCGCGAACGGATCGAAGAGCTCATCGAGCAAAAACGCGAGGGTCACGCCGTGGTCTTCGGGTCAGAAGAGCGTCCCAAGTCCAACGTCATCGATCTCATGTCCGCCCTGCAGGCGTCGATCGATCGATCGTCGTCCTCTCGTCCGCGCCGCGCAGCGGCGAAGGCGACGACGGCAAAGAAGAGCTCCAGCATGAAGGTGTCGGACCATCGCGAGCGCCAGGGGCTCGACGCGATGACGAAGGCCGATCTCCTCGAACGCGCGGCGCGTCTCAAGATTGACGTGAACTCGAAGATGACCAAGGCGGAGCTCGTACGCGCGGTGGGGAACGCAAAGCCTGCCACGAAGAAATCAGGCCGACGAGTTTCATGACTCGTTCTGTCGGCTCTCGAACGGCCCGCACGTCTGCGCCGTCGAGGCTGACGAACTATCGAGCCAAGCGCGACCCAAAGAAGACGCCCGAGCCGATGGGCAAGGCGACCAAGTCGAATGGTGCAAAGAAGTCCGCGCTGCCGACATTCGTGATCCAAGAGCATCACGCGCGGGCCTTGCACTGGGACTTTCGCCTTGAGCGCGACGGCGTCCTCGTCTCGTGGGCGCTCCCGAAGGGTCTCCCCGTCGACCCCAAGACCAATCACCTCGCCGTGCACGTCGAGGACCACCCCCTCGACTACGGCACCTTCCACGGCAGCATCCCCAAGGGCGAGTACGGCGCGGGCGAGGTCACCATCTGGGACCACGGCACCTACGACACGCTGAAGTGGCGCCCCAACGAGATCATGGTGGTGCTGCACGGCCAGCGCGTCTCGGGACGCTACGTGCTCTTTTCGACCGGTGAGGACAAGTGGATGATTCACCGCATGGACCCAGTGCCCGACGACTTCGTAGCGATGCCCGAGCACGTCAAGCCGATGCTCGCCCTTGCGGGAGAGCTGCCTGCGAGCGACAAAGGGTGGGCGTATGAGTTCAAGTGGGACGGGGTGCGCGCGATGGTCTACGTGGACGGCGGTCGCGTGCACGCTCTGACGCGCAACGACAAGACGCTGACGAGCGCTTTCCCCGAGCTTCGCGACATCGGACTTCACCTCGGCTCGCGCTCGGCGATTCTTGACGGGGAGATCGTGGCACTCGACAAGAACAACCGTCCGAGCTTCTCCACGTTGACCCACCGACTGCACGTGACGTCCACGTCGCAGATCGAGAAGCTCACTCGCACCACTCCTGTCAGCTTCTTCGCCTTCGACCTTGTCTACCTGGAAGGTCGACTCCTGCTCGACAGCCCCTACGACGAGCGACGCCGGCTGCTCGAGTCCCTCAAGCTCGACGGCGACACCTTCGCGACGCCTCCGTCGATCACCAACAGTGAAGGGCGCCGACGTCCTCAAGATCGCCGCAGAACGTCACTTGGAGGGCGTGGTCATCAAGCGGCGCAGCTCGCCGTACTCGCCGGGTTTGCGCAACGGCGACTGGATAAAGGTGAAGAACGTCCACGACTCAAGAAGTCGTCATTGGCGGGTGGACCGCCGGCAAGGGCGAGCGCGAAGGCAGCCTCGGTGCGCTCCTGCTCGGCATCCCGAGCGACAGCGGCCTCACCTACGTCGGCAAGGTGGGAACGGGATTCTCCGCGGATGCGCGAAAAGAGCTCCTCGCCCAGCTCGCGCCGCTCGCGCGAAAGACGTCGCCCTTTGCAACGCCACTCAGCCACGCCGAGACCGCACTCGCCCACTTCGTTCGCCCGGCGATCGTTGGTGAGGTTCGCTTCGCGGAGTGGACGAATGACGGCATCCTGCGTCAGCCGTCGTGGCGGGGACTGCGTGTCGACAAGAGCGCGAGCGACGTGGTCCGTGAGTCCTGAACGTGTGTTGACCGAGGTCGACGGGCGCGAGCTCTCCCTGTCCAACCTCGACAAGGTGCTCTATCCCCAGACGGGATTCACGAAAGGTCAGGTCCTCGACTACTACGCGCGGATCGCGGCTGTCATGCTGCCCCATATCGACAACCGCCCCACCACCCTCCGCAGGTATCCGAACGGCGTCGACGGCATGTCGTTCTTTGAGAAGCACGCACCCGCCCACCAGCCCGAGTGGATCAAGACCGTCGACGTGCCATCGAAGAGCGGTGGGCACGAACCCATCGAGTACACCATGGTTTCCGATCGTCCGACCTTGCTGTGGGCGGCCAATCTCGCTGCACTCGAGTTCCACGTTCCGCTCTGGCACGTCGCGAAGGGTAAGCCCATCCCCGCGCCACCTGACTATCTGGTGTTCGACCTCGACCCGGGGCCGGGGACGTCGATCGTCGAGTGCTGCCGCGTTGCTCGATGGGTGGGCGAACTGCTCGGCCGCGACGTGCTCTTTCCGAAGACGAGCGGCTCGAAGGGACTGCAGCTCTACACCAAAGTCCAACGACTGACGTGGGAGCGGCTCAGTGAACGCGCTCACGAGATCGCCATGTCCCTGGAGCGGGACCACGCCGACGACGTGGTCTCGTCCATGCGAAAGACCCTTCGCGACGGCAAGGTGCTGATCGACTGGAGTCAGAACACGTCATCCAAGACGACCGTCGCCGTCTATTCGCTGCGCGCTCGTCCCGAGCCCACGGTGTCGACGCCCGTCACGTGGCAAGAGGTCGACAAGTGCGCGAAGAGCGGCGATCCGAACTCACTGCGTTTCGAGGCGGACGACGTGGTGCGACGAGTCGAAAAACTCGGCGACCTGATGGCGCCACTCGTCGCACCACGCGCTCGCGTCAAAGCCAAGGCTTAGACGCCAGTAGCTGTTTGGCCTACTCGTCGCCCTCTTCTGGGTCTTCACCACCGACGGTGTCAGGCTCGTCGCCCTCGTCGTCGCCACCAACAGCCTCTTCGTCGCCTTCGTCTTCACCGCCGACGGCGTCGGGCTCGCGGTCTTCGATGTCCGTGACGCCCTCTACGTCGCCCACGAATACGACACCGCCGTCGATCGACTCGGCGTTGTACGCGTCAGCGCCTTCGACGACGTCATTCTCATCAGACTCACGCGTGACGTCTTCACCGTCGCGCACCGCTGTCTCTTGCATGATGCCCCTTTCATTGGCAGTGACAGGTCGCGGGTCGACCAAACGAATCACTCGGCTCAGTCTCTGTGGTGCGAGTCGTCATGTCAAGACTCTTTTGATGGCAGCCTCGTGCGAGCCTCGCCGCCGAATCGTCACACACGCGCAGCGCAAAATAAACATGCGTTAAGACGTTGAAATGCTGCGCTCCTTCACAGGGTTTTGTAGTGGGAATTCACCCCAAGCGCACGTAACGTTTTTTTGAGCAGCGCGGTAAGGTCCGCTGCGCGGTAGGGCTCAACGACGGAGGGGTCATGATTACTCTCGGCGTACTCTTTTCCATCTTCGGCTTATTCAGCGGGAATTCAGCCCTGTGGGTGCTGGGCCTGTTCCTGCTCGTCATCGGAGCGGTGCTCTGGCTCCTGGGCGCCATTGGTCTTGAAATCGGCGGGCGACGCCATTACTACTAGGCAACTGTGCGCAACGAACACGCATGCGGCTCCGTTCAAAGATCACCTTCGTTGTCTGGACTAAATGTATGAAGTCTGGTAGACAGACGGAGTTGGCACCAAGGGAGGTCCAATAGTGGGGATCCGCGAAATCCTTGCGCGGTTCCATTAGGGAGGGGTCACATGTTCGATGGGTCCAGGCGCTTCGCCATGGCTATACGCGGTCTTCTCGCAGGCGCAACGATGCTCGGCGCACTCACCATCTCACTCGGCGTGGCCGAGGCGAGCAGTTCGGGTTCAACCGCGTTCTGCAACACGATCATCACCTTCTATGAACAAGACGCCAAAGAGATAACGCCACCCACGACGATGACGGCGTACCGTGCGTGGGCGGCCGAGCTGGTGCCGTTCTACGAGAAACTCGCATCCGAAGCTCCGAACTCGGCCTCGAAGACCACACTGGGCGACGTTGTGGTCATTTTGAAGTGGGAGTCAAAGAAGCAGTCGATCTCGTCACTCGAGGTCTACATCGCCAAAAATCACGCCAAGTTTGAAGCCGGCACAAAGGCACTGGCCAACGCGATCAAATCCTGCGGGTAGCGAGGTCTCGCTTCCACTACAGCGGTGTAGCGCGGTTATCCCCGTTCAACCGCCAACGAGCGCCGAGGTGTCAAGCGTCTCGCCCGGTGCCACCTTCGGGGGTCGAATCACGACCACCGAGATAATCACCGCAATGAACGTGATCGCAGCGGACACGAAGAACGCCGTCGAATAGCCGTGGGTCGTCGCGATGTCGTGCGCCCGAGTGGTGAGGTGATGCGCGCCTCCCAGTCGTGAATTCGTCGCGTCGATGGCGACAGTCGCGAGCACCGCCAATCCAATCGCGCCGCCTATCTGCTGCATGGTGTTCAGCAGCGCCGAGGCGAGACCGGCTTCGTCTGACTGCACGCCCGACACTGCTGTCAATGTCAAGGGCACGAAGGCAAAGCCGAGTCCGAGCGAGATCAACACGAGCGGACCCAGAATGTCGGGGTAGGTGCTCGACACTGTGATGCGCGTGATCCAGAGCATGCCGAGCACTGCCAACGAGGGTCCAAGGATGAGCGGCAAACGGATGCCGACTCGTCCCACGAACCGTGACGTCAATATCGCCGCGATGATGATGCCGATCGTCATCGGCAAGAAGCCGACGCCGGTGCGGATCGCACTCCAACCGAGGATGTTCTGCAGATACAAGGTGAGGAAGTAGAACAGGGAGAACAGCGCGATGCCGATGCAGAGCATGATCCCAAAGCTGCCCGTGCGGTTTCGGTTGCTGAAGATGCTAAATGGCATCAGCGGTTCCTTGCTGCGACGCTCGATGAGTCCGAAGGCGACGAGCAGGACAGCGGAGCCGGCGAGCGAGATGATCGTCGACAGGCTCGACCAGCTGTGGCTCGACGCATTCGACAACCCGTAGACGAGCGAGAGCATCGCGCCCGTCGCGGTCACCGCACCCGGCACGTCGAGGTGGCCCGAGGTGGTGTCGGACTCGTTGAGGGCGCGCGGCGCCAGGAACAGCACCACGGCGGCAATCGGCACATTGACGAAGAAGATCCATCGCCACGAGACGTACGTCGTCAGCAGTCCACCGAGGAGGAGCCCGACGGCCCCGCCGCCGCCGGACATCGCGGCGTAGACGCCCATCGCGCGGTTGCGCTCTCGACCCTCTGGAAAGTTGGTCGCTATCAAGGCGAGCGCCGTCGGTGCGGCGATCGCAGCGCCCACTCCCTGCGCGCCGCGAGTGATGATGAGCCACAGGTCATTCGTCGCCAAGCCTCCGAGCAACGACGCTGCCGCGAAGACCGCGATGCCGAGCATGAACATCCGGCGCTTGCCGAACAGGTCGCCCGTGCGCCCACCGAACAGGAGCAGCCCACCGAAGGTCAGCGAGTAGGCGGTGATGAGCCACTCGAGATTCGTGAGCGAGAAGTGCAGCGCGTGGTGGATCGTGGGGATCGCCACGTTGACGACGGTCGCGTCAAGCACGATCATCAGCTGTGCGCACGAGATCACCGCGAGGGCCAGCCCGAGGTGACGTCCTTCGAGATTGCCGCGAGCGAGTTCCGGTTGTTCCGTCATGGTCATGAAAGGGGTCTTTCTACTGGAGGGGCGAAGGCCCGACAGCGCCTCCTCCCGCTTGCACAAGCGGGAGGATCACGTCATCGATGATGGATAGGAAGAACTGCTCGTCTGGGGGGGTGCCCACGACGATGAAGCGGTGCATCACGAGCGCTGGCAAGATGGAGACCACCGCGTCGAGGTTCTGCACGGGGGCGATCTCTCCTCGAGCGACCGCTCGCTCGAAGACCACCTTCAGCGTTTCGAGGTGGGGATTGATCAGCCGCTCTTGGAAGACGTCACGAAGTTCCGGGTCGTGCGGCAACGCCGTAACGAGTCCGATCATCACCTCGGTGTCGAGCGGCTGGTCCTTGTGCGCGTCCGCTTGGTGCGCGAGCGCCGTGAGGTCATCGCGAAGATTACCCGAGTCGGGAGCGCTGAAGTCACCTTTCTGGCACATCAGCGCATCGACGACCAGCTCAGCCTTGCCCGACCAACGGCGATAGATCGTCGCCTTGCCGGCTCCGGCGCAGGCCGCAATCTTGTCGACCGTCAGCCGGTCATAACCGATCTCGGCGAGAAGCGTGAGCGCTGCTTCGCGCAGCGCGTCATCGCGTGATGCATCGAGAGGACGTCCCCCGAGGTTTCGTTCGCTTGAGCTCGCTTCGTTGATCGCTGTCGTATCGGATGCCACGGGACATACGATACCAGATCGTTCCGGAACTGAACCGTTTCGTCTCGAAATTATTCGTGGCCAGGCAAAGGAAATGGGCGTAACGGGTCAGGCACGAGTTCTGTGGTTGGGGTTTGTCGGGCCCAAGCCCGAGGGAGCTAGAAGACCTTAGCGTAGGCGATCGTGGAGGTCGGGACCTTCACGGTGAACGGCTGATTCCAGTCCGTAAATGTCGTGTGGCTGTTGCCCGAGGACGTTGTCACTGTCTCCTTGAGCGGCACGGTCGATGAGCCTGAGGAGATCACGAGCACACTCGTCTCCTTCGGTGAGGTGCTCGTCGCGGCGGTCACCCAAGTGAGCTGATATCCGTTGGTCGTCTTGTCCCGCGCGGTGAGCAACGTCGTGCCCTTCACCGCGGGCAGCAGCTGAGAGAACGCCGCCGACGTCAGGTTCGTCTTAAAGGTGGAGTACTGGTCCGAGCCCTTCTTCATCTCGATGGACTTCTTTCCGACCTTCTTCGCCTCGGCGCTCGTGAGGCCCATCAAGGTGGTGAGACCCGACGGGCTGCCGCTCAAAAAGGCGTACTTCGGCGTCACGCTGATCGTAAAGGTTTCTTTACCCTTTTTGTAGGTTTCAAAGCCGCTGGTCGGGCCGATGTCGGCCACCACGGTGCTGACGACCTTGTCATCGGTCGTCGACACCGAAATGTGCACGCCGACCTGTTTGGCAAGTGACGCTTTGGCCGCCGTAATGATCGAGGTGACGGTGGGCGTTGTGGTCGCCTGCGCCGCGAGCGAGAAGCCGCCCGCGAGCGACGTCGCGATTATGGCGAACGCCGAGAGCGGCAGGGACCTACGTCGAAGGATATTCATGGCATCAGCCTAGGGCGCATTGAGTCCCCCTATCCGTGCAACGTCGCGTCGCGACCGAACTCATCAGGCTCGACGCTAGAAGCAGGTTGAGAGATCGAAGAGAAAATGCTGCATCGTGCGGATGTCGTCGAGGAGCTCGGGTGAGCACGACTCGAGCTTTTCGTCGCTCAAGATCCCATTGACCACGGCTGTCGAACGCAGGGCGACCTGCAGGGTGCTGAGCCACGCCCACGCCTCGGCGTCAGTGAGAAACTGCTCTCGCAGCGTCATGACCGAGAGCTCCGCGTTCGAGGCGATGTCGGTTTCGCGCGACAGCGTTGCCGCGGGATCGTCGTCGTCGCTACTTGGGTTGATCGGCGCGTGCAGTGACAAGTGCCACTCGTGCTCGGGGTCGCGTTCGGCGGCAAGCACATGGGCAAAGACCTCTCGGATGATCGCGCGGCCGGCGTCGTTGAGGCGAACTTCGATGCGGCCATCTCGTCGACGCACAAAGAGCTTTCCGGACACTAGGAGTCCTGCTCCACCGTCGCCTGGAGGCCGGCGACTTGAAGCTTCACGCAGTAGGACTCTGCCCTTTCGCGACGACCCGACCAGACCACGGCCCGTCCCTCGTGGTGGACGGTCAGCATCAGGTGCGTGCATTTGTTGTTCGAGTAGCCAAAGATTCGCTTGAACACGGCGACCACGACGGGCATTGGGGTGACCGGATCGTTCCAGACGACGACGTTCCACGGGCGCTCGGTGACTGTTTCCAGCGAGCTCTCGAGTTCGCTGTCAAGTTCGCTTTTGGTCGCAGCGTTACGAGCGGGCTGAAGCGCGGGCACGCCTCCAGCATCGCAGACGCCTGACCCGATTGGAAGTGGAGGGTCCTAGAGTGAACAGCGTCGTGTCGCCGAACCCACTCCCGATCGCCCAGTGCCGCGACGCCCTCACGCGTCGGCGCGCCGCCGCAGGCGTCGCCATCCGGCGCTCGGTTGGACTCAACGTCGCGCCGCCACCTCGATGCGATGATCCCGATCTGTCGTACTGCGACGTCCATGGCATCGCGCGCGTCGTTCATCGCGAGCTTCCCTCGATGCTGGTAGGCGGTCTCGGATCGCTCTTCTTTCAGATGCTTCATCCCCTTGCCATGGCGGGCGTCGCTGACCACTCGCACTATCAAGACGACCCGCTCGGGCGCCTCCTCTCGACGGCGAACTTCATCAGTGCCACCACGTTCGGAACGCGCGACGCGGCGGAGTCCGCTATCGATCGAGTCCTCACCGTCCATCAGTTCATCCACGGCGTCGCCGACGACGGTCGCCCCTACGACGCGAACGATCCGCACTTGTTGTTGTGGGTCCACTGCGCCGAGATCTACATGTTCCTCGCGGCGTTTCGTCGCTTCGGCTCTCGGCGATTGAGCGATAGCGAAGCCGATCGCTACGTCAGTGAGATGGCGCCGCTCGCAGAAGCGCTCGGCGTGGTGCACGCACCACGGACGGTCGACGAACTCACCGCCGCGCTCCTGTCGTTTCGCCGCGAGCTCCGCCTGAGCGCCGACGGTGAAGTCGCTCGCGACTTCATCGCCTACGGGTTGATGGAGAGCCGGGCCCAGCGACTCATCTACCGGCTCATGGTGCTGAGCGCGTGGTCACTGTTGCCTCGCTATGCCCAAGAACAGCTCGGCGTGCGGCGCAGCTCACTGGTTGATCGCATGTGCACTCGTCCCGCCACGTCGCTCTTGTGCGCCGCGATGCGCTTTGCGATGCCCGCGCCTCGTCAGGTGAGCGCGAGTCCGCCGTCGACTGCGACGACCTGACCGGTCACGTAAGACGACGTCGCCAGCGCGACGATCACGTCGGCGACGTCGTCGGGCGTGCCGCTACGTCGCAGCGGCGCAATCCCTTCGACGTAGCTGCGAACGGCGCTCCAGTCCTGCGTCCACGGAGTATCGATCAAGCCCGGCGCGACGGCGTTCACACGCACTTCGGGCCCCACGACCTTGGCGAGCAGCTCGGTCATGTGATTGAGCGCCGCCTTTGACGCCGCGTAGGGAATCGACGATCCCGTTGGCCGCAGCCCCGCGAGCGACGAGACGTTGACGACCGAACCTTTGCTCGCTCGAAGCGCCGGCATCGCGGCCACCGCTGAGCTGCCACGTGCCAAAGACGTTGACCTCAAAGATCTGTCGCCACACGTCGACGCTCGCCGCTTCGAGGTCGTGATGCGGAATCACCTTGGTCGTGCCCGCGTTGTTGATGAGTACGTCGAGGTGTCCGTAGTGCTCGATCACCGTCGACACGAGTCGCTCGCAGTCGGCCGCTTGGGCGATGTCACCCTGCACGTAGATCGACTCGTAGGTGATGGACGCCAGGTGCTCGCCCGCCTCGACGCTGTGGACCGAGTTGAAGACGACCACGTCACCGTGCTCGGTGAACGTCGCGAGCCGTCGCGAGACCGATACCGCTCGTCGAGCCCGTGACGAGCACGACGCTGCTCACGGTTCGCTCCGGCGAAGGCGCCACGACCCCGCCCAGTGCTGACCCGGCTCGAGGACGACGACGTCCTTGCCGCTGCGCAGCGCGTCGGGCGGGCACGTCATGGGCTCGATCGCGACCGAGGTACGCCGACGGCCCTTTTCGTTGTTGTCGCCGGTGTACACCTGCAAGTACGGAAAGTTTCGATCGGCGCTGAGCTGAATCTCGCCGCCGTTCGCGTCTTCGAGCGTTGCGACGGCGAGTCCTGAATCGTCGCGGACCAGTTCGGTGTAGGTCACGTCGAGCTCATGGCCACTGAGCGACTTGCGCTTGGAGAAGTCGAGCGGGTTGCCGGCGAGCGGAAGAATCTCTCCCGTCGGCAGCTGTCGGTCGTTGACCGCGACGTACGCCTTGGCGGGCATCTCGAGCATGGCGCCTTCGATCGTGGGCGTCGTCACCGACAGATAGGGATGAAAGCCGACGCCAAAGGGAATCGGCACACCGTCGCAGTTGGTGACCGTCGTGGTCACCGTCAGTCCGAGCGATCCGAGATGGTAAGCGAGGCTGATCTCGCTCAAAAAGGGGTACTCGGGGGACGGATGCAAGAGCAACGACAAGACGCAGCGGTTCTGGTTGACGGCTTCGATGCGAAAGGGTCGCCAGCGCACGAGGCCGTGAATGGCCGTCTTGTGGATGATGTCGTCGATGCGCGGGCGAGCCGTGCGACCCGAGAACGACCACTCCCCCTCGCCCAACCGGTTCGGCCAGGGGTAAAGCACCTGGCCACGAGCGTTGGTCGGCATCTCTTCACCGGCAAAGCCCTCGATCACGCTGACGCCACCCTTGACGTAGGTGCGCAGGGTGGCGCCGACTTCTGTCACCACCGCGCGCTGGTCGCCGTGAGCGATCGCGATCTGCTCTCCAGAGGGCAGCATCAGTCGAGGACTTTCGTGGTTTTCACTGGTACGTAACTTACGACAGTTAACGTCAAGGCATGCGCCTGCTGCTCACAAACGACGACGGCGTCCTCGCGCCGGGTATGGCAGTACTCGCCCGGAGCGTCGCTGAATGGATCGACAAGGCACCGACGGATGAGGTGCGCGAAGCACTCATCGTCGCGCCAAATCGCAACCACTCGGGCATGTCCTCAGCGGTCGGCGACATCTTCGAGCGCCCGACGGTGCCCTATCGCCGTCATCACATCGCCGGTGCGGAGTCGATTCCCACCTACGGTCTGGATGCGCCGCCGGCACTGTGCGCGATCCTCGGCGCGCTGGGCAGCTTCGACTTTCAACCCGATGTCATCGTCTCAGGCATTAATGCTGGCGCGAACGTCGGGCGCAGCGTCTTGCACTCGGGCACGGTCGGCGCGGTGTTGACCGCGCGCCCAGCTCGGCCTCTCAGGTCTCGCGGTTTCTGTGCAGTGGGGCGAGAACGTGCACTATGACACCGCGGCCGTCGTTGCGCTGGAGGTGCTTGACGAGCTCTACCGCGCGCCGTCGCGCACGCTGCTCAACCTCAACGTTCCCAACCTTCCGATGAGCGAGCTCAAGGGCGTGCGACGTGGCCGCATCTCCACGGCCGGACTTATCAAGGCGGCGGGGCCCTACGCGGGTGGCGAAGCACTGAGTGAAGAGGGCGAGCTTCCTCTGCGACTCGGTGCCGCGAGCCCTGCGCTCGGTGACGTGAGTGACGAAGACGCCGACGAAGACGGGGCTCTCCTCGTGGCCGGCTACGCGTCACTCACACCCGTCCGCGGACCGCACGAAGACACCGACCCCGCACTCGATGGCGTGATCGACAAGGCGCTTGAAGCGATGAAGCGACAGCTCGAGCGCTAAGACAGGCGACTCACTCCTCGATGGGGCGACGTCGCTGCACTTTGAGGCGACCTCGCAACTTCTTCTCGTCGACGCGACGCTCGACGGCGCTGCGCGTGGGCTTGGTCGCACGACGAGGCGTGCGTGGCGCCAATGCGGTGGCAAGCTTCTCTGCGAGCTGGTCGAGCGCCGCCCTTCGATTCTGCGTCTGGGAGCGAAAGCGACTCGCGCTCGAGCGCACCACCGGCCCGAGGGATTCGTTCAGACGCAGCTTCTCCGCATCGCCTAGCACGCCGGAGTCGTCAACGCGAAAGGTCGCGATGACCCTCGTGAGCGACCGGTTGGCGTGCTGGCCGCCCGGTCCGCCCGACGTGGTCACGCGCAACTCGATCTCATCGGCGGGAATCGTTAGGCGAGGGCGAACCGCGAGGGAGCCGTCGTCGTTCGCCGTGGGACCGAACGACACGCGTCAGCTGCCTGCGGGAAGTCGCACCATGGCGAGCTGCGATGACGATGCCACGAGGTTGCCCGACTCATCGAAGAGCTCGCAGCGTTCGTCGAGGAGCCCCTCGGCGATGACGATCGCCTTCTGACTCGCCCGCAACCACTCGCTCGTGGGCGGTCGACGCACGTAGCTCGTGAGCTGCAGCGTCGGCACCCACCCGGAAGAGCCCAGTGGCAACGTCGCGGGCGGCAGCGCGTCACACGCGAACAGGATGTTCCATGCGTCCCACGACGCCTCTCCGTCGTCCAGCCGGAGCCACGCTCTGATCTCGGCCTGGGCCAAGCGTTGGCCGTCCCACCACCCCGACGTGGAGGGGTCGATGCGAATGTCCAGCACCTTGGTGATCGCAACTTCGTCGGTCCCTTCCCAGGAGCGACACAGCTCGCGTGCAGCGAGCTCGACTGGACGCGCATCCTGATAGCGCAGGGGCGAGCCCTCGCGCAAGGTGCCAAGGGTGACGAGCGATTCGAGGGTGACGACGTTGCGCTGATAGAGCGTGGCGTGCACGAAGGAGACGCCACGTCCCACCCGGCGAACCTCCACGCGGAGCTCGCCCGGCCCGACGGTCGGAGGATTCACGAAGTTCGTGGTCACCGCGGTCGCGTTCAGGTGGGTCGCTCCGTCTGCGCTGGCCGCCGCCAAGGCGCCGTTGACCACGAGGCACTGGAGATATCCGCCGTGCGGGTGGTCCATCACGGTGTAGAGCGGCGAGAGATTGACGGCAAATCGTCCCGGAGCGATGGACTCTACGGCTGCCGCACCGCGAAGGGCGCGTCCTTCGTCGGCGGGACACATGGATGCAACTCTAACTGGGGATCTCAAAGCGACTATTAGATTGTCGTGTCGAAAGAGGTACGCCATGGATCAGTCTCGCGATCGAACGCTTCGATGATCGCGAGCATCGGCGCCGTGGCGCACTGGGTGGGCGTCGGACTTCGCGAGAGTCTCGCCATGGTGTGGCTGACGTGGTGGCCGCTCGTCCTGGGCTTTTCGCTCGCCGGTTTCGTCCAGAGCGCCATCACCCGCGACGCACTGCGACGTGGACTCGGGCATGACAACGCGTCGTCACTGGCAAGAGCGTCGCTGCTGGGAGCTCTCTCGTCGTCGTGCAGCTACGCGGCGAGCGCCATGGCGCGAGCGCTGTTCTCGCGCGGCGCGTCATGGAGAAACTCGATCGTCTTCATGGTCGCCTCCACCAATCTCGTGATCGAGCTCGGAGTCGTGCTCTATCTCATCCTCGGCTGGCGGTTCCTCATCGCGCAGCTGGTCGGCGGGATCATCATGATCGGGCTGCTCGGACTCTTCACGCGCGTGCTCTTTCGCCCCGCGCGGGTCGCCCAGCTGCGCGAGCGGGTAGTCGTGGAGAAGCCTTCAGTCCACAGCGACGACACCGTCACGTGGCGCACGCGCCTCCGCCGCCGCGAGACATTCGTTGCGGCGGCGCGCTACACGACCGGTGACCTCACGATGATTCGCACCGAGCTGGTGGCCGGTTTTCTCGTAGCTGGCTTTCTCAGCGTGCACGTGCCCGCGTCGTGGTGGAATCACCTCTTCATGTCCGGTCACGGCGCATGGACCGTGCTCGAAAACGTCCTGCTCGCACCTCTCGTCGCCGTGCTCGCGTTCGTCTGCTCAGTCGGCAACATTCCCTTGGCCGCGACGCTCTGGGGACACGGGGTTGCCTTCGGTGGGGCGATCGCCTTCATCTTCGCGGACCTGGTCACGCTTCCCTTGCTCGCGATCTATCGACGATTCTATGGGACCGGCGCCACGGCGCGCGTCCTGGCGCTGCTCTGGGGCACGGCGAGCCTCGCCGGGCTCGCTGTCGACGGGCTCTTTCGCCTCGCGAATGCCGCGCCACGCACTCACCACGTCGCGATCTTGTCGGGCCAGTTCCCCCTCGGTGCAACGCTGGTGCTCAACATCATCGCGGCACTCGTCTTGTTGGTGATCTGGCGACTCTCGAGGTCACAGCCCAGCGAGCGCCTCGCGACCGATCCCGTCTGTGGCATGAGCGTCGAGAAGGCCTCGGCCGCTGCCACGGTCGCGCGAGGCTCATCGACCTACTACTTCTGCTCGCCTCGCTGTCGCGAGCGCTTTCTCGCCGAACTGCCCGCAGAGGCGACGTCGTCATTCATCGATCCCGTCTGTGGGATGAGCGTCGCGCCGGGCGAACACGACACCCCAGTTGAGCGCGAAGGCGTGGCCTACTATTTCTGCAGCGCAGGATGCCGCACTATCTTCACCGATGCAGCGTCGCCTAGCCAGCCGATCGAGTGAGGACTACGACGAGTCGATGAGCAGACAGCACACCAGCGTGAGGGCATACGGCGTCTTGGTCCGCGATGAGAGCGTCTTGCTCGTGCGTTCGAGCAGCCCCCAGATCGTGCCGCCGCTGTGGTGGCTCCCGGGGGCGGCATCGACTTCGGCGAGTCGCCGGAACAGACGCTGCTGCGCGAGTTTCACGAAGAGACGGGGCTCGCGATCAAAGACCCCGTCTTGCTCGACGTGGCAAGCGACATTCGCCGACGCCCGAACGGCGATCGGATCCACACTGTGCGCGTGCTGTACACGGTGTCGCTGAATGGCGGCGAACTGCGCGACGAAGCACTCGGCACGACGGACCAGGTGCACTGGTTCAAGCTTGACGAGCTCAGTGACGTGAACGTCGCCGAGTACGCGGCGCGTGCGATTCAGCTGGCGCTCGAAAAGTAGATCGCGGGCATCTGGCGCTTCATTAGCTTGCCCGCCGGATTCCGCGGCAGCGGCTCTCGCGTGAAGGCGACGCGTGACGGGATCATGTAGGCCGCAATGTGCAAGGAGAGAAATCCCCGCAGCTCGTCGAGCGTGAGGTCCATGCCGTCTCGAACCATGACGACGGCCGCCACCTCTTCGCCGAGCCGTTCGTTGGGCAACCCGAAGACTGCGGCTTCGTAAACGGCGGGGTGCTCGTAGATGGCCGATTCGACCTGCGCCGAATACACGTTCTCTCCTGCGCGCAGAATCATGTCCTTCGCCCGATCTTCGACGTAGAGGTAGCTCTCCTTACTGATGCGCCCGAGGTCTCCGGTCCGCAGCCAGCCGTCCACGATCGTCGCCGCCGTCGCCTCGGGCTTCTCCCAGTACCCGCGGATGAGCGTCGGGGACTTGAGCCAGATCTCTCCGCCCTCGCCATGGGCCAATGAGCGCAGATCGTTGTCGCGAATGTCCACGTCCATCACGATCGTAGGGACATGCCCGGTCGAGTCCGGGTGGTTCACGTAGTCATCGCCATAGTTGCCTGGTCCGTACGCGTTGGTCTCGGTCATCCCGTAGCCGAGACTGGGTCGGCCGCGCTTGAAGGTGTGCTCGACGCGCGCCACGAGCGTCGAGGGTGCGGGCGCACCGCCACCGCCGACGGCGGTCAGTGACGACGTGTCGTAGTTGGCAAAGTTCGGCGCCTCCATGAGATCCCACGCCTGGGTGGGAACGCCCACGAAGTTCGTCACGCGGTGTCGCTCGATGAGCTCGAGCGCGCGCTCGGGATCCCAGCGATACATCATGACCAGCTTGAAGTGCCAGGAGAAGCAGGACATCATCACCGGAATGCAGCCGGTCACGTGAAAGAGGGGGACGATCAAGATGAAGCACGGAGGAAGGCCGCTCCCTTCCTCGCCCTCCTCGCGACGGGCTGTTTGCACCTGCGAGCTCGAGACGAAGGCCATAATCGTTTGGCTGATGGCGCCGTGGGTTGACACCGCACCCTTGGGAAATCCCGTCGTGCCCGAGGTGTAGAGGATCGTCGCATCGGTGTCGGCGTCAATGTCGACCCGTGGCATCTCGGCCCCGGGAACAACGACGTCCTCCCAGCGCTCGACGAGTGACGAGTGGACGTCTCCGGGCTGAAGGCGTACGCCCAGCAACCGCGCGCCGACCTTGGCACAGGCGTCGTGTGATCGCTCGACGCGCTCGCGGTCGGCGATCATGACGCTGAGCCCCGAATCGTCGATGGCGTAGGCGAGCTCCTCTTCAGTCCACCACGCGTTGAGCGACACCGAGATCGCCCCGACCGAGAGGATCGCCGCAAACGAGATGACCCACTCGGGGTAGTTGCGCATCGCGATGCCCACGCGATCACCGCGCTTTACGCCGTAGTGGTGCACGAGCGCGTAGGCGAGCCCGTCGACCTCTTTCATGACCTTGTCGAACGTCCACTCCTCGTCCTCGTAGACGAGGAACGTCGTCTCAATGCCTCGCGCAAGGTCAAAGAAGTCGCGCACCGTGGCCGGGGCGTTCTTGAAGACTCGGTTCGTGACGCCGTTCTTCTCTACGGTGACGACCTCGAAGGGCTGACCGGGCGCAGAGACCGTCGCGATCGCTTCTTCGTAACTGCGCACCACTACCCCCGTGTTGTCGACCGAGCCACCATCTTCTCCAGCCTGCCAGATTGTCGATGGCGCGCGTGACGCGCACAAGGCTTCACTAGGAATTCGTGCAGCAAGAACCTACACTTCCCGTAGCGATTCTGAAAGGACTCTCATGCTTGGCTCAAGCTATCCGGCGATGGATGTATTCGTTTCCACGCTGTACTTCGTACTGTTCTTCTTCTGGCTGATCCTCGTCTATCACATCTTCTACGATCTCTTTCGCAGCCGTGACTTGAGCGGCGCGGCGAAGACGGGTTGGGTGCTGTTGATCTTGATCTTCCCACTGCTGGGGTGTCTGCTCTATCTGCTCATCCGCGGTGGCAAGATGCACCAGCACGAGGTCGAAGACGCCGTTACCTCACAGAAGTCGTTCGAGGCCTACATCCGTCAAGTCGCCAACACCAAGGAGTGAGCTAGCGGCTGGCGCCGATCGGCGTCTTCAGCAACGACGCCTTCTGCGCCATGCGCTCTACTGATTCAGAGAGCTTGGCCCGCACGTTCACCAGATCGATGCGCGCAACTTCAGCTTCCTTCGTGAGACCCTTGAGGTGCTCGACGTCCCAGAGCGCGAGCACGGGGGTCAGCACATCGCTCAAGTACTGCGTCAGCCCGTAGATGCCCTCTTTAGCGATGCGAACCGCGTGACGCGTGAAGCTTGGAATACCGGTACCGGGCATCGCGAACGTGCTCACCTGCTTGGAGACGGCGATCATCATCGCGGAGGGATCGATGGCGAACGCGGCGAGCGTGAGGTCTCGATAGAAGAGGTAGTGCTTAGTCTCGTCGCCCGCGATGAGACCCAGCACGTTGCGGCCGATCTTGTCATCTTTGGGAAGCTTCGCTCCCGTGTTGCGGTGGGCGATCTGGGTGGCGCGCTCTTGGAACGAGACGTAAGCGATGAGCTCGGCGAAGTTCGCGGGATGGGGCACCTCGCCCTTTTGCATCTGCACGCGGCGACCGTCTTCGAGCGTCGTCGGGTTGATGCAGCGGCTGATGTGGACCCAGTCGCGCATGACCATCGCGTGGCGGTTCTCTTCCATCGTCCACTGGCAGGTCCACTCGCGGATCGGATGACCTTTGGGCGAGTGCTCCAAGATCGAGTCGGTGTAGTAGGGAAGATTGTCTTCGGTGAGCAGGTTCACGTAGATCGAGCTGCGCACGCCCTCGGGAATCGGGTACTGCTCGGCCGACCAAGGATGCTCGCCAAAGTCCTCGCCTTCGCCCCAGTTGATCTGCTCGTGCGGATACCATAGACGCGGGGCCTGCATGTGACGGTTGTACAGACGCTCGACGTCGGGGGTGATCTCTTCTAGTAGATCAACGCGGCTCTTCGGCAATCGAGTGCTCAAGTTGTACTACCTCTCTCACAGCGCAGTGCGCCATGCACACAACCCTAACGCTCTGCGTCAATACGAATTATCCATTCACCCCCGTACATGTGAGCCGTCGCACAAGAGCGTGTCGCAGTGCTCAAGTAACCTGATGACCTTGTGAAACCCCTCGACGCACTCGTACCGACCGATTTTCGGTCTTCCATTCGCGGTCCCTTGCGCCGTTTCTACGCGTGCACGTTCATCGCCTGCATCGGCAACGGACTGACGTTGTCGCTGTTCGTCATCTACCTGCACAACGTGCGTCACTTCTCAACGAGCTTTGCGACACTGCTCCTCGCGCTCTCGGCGGTCGTGGGTCTAGCGAGCGCGCCGCTCTGGGGCACGATGACCGACCGCATCGGTCCCCTGCGCGTCATACTCTTCGCCTACGCGGCCTACGGCGCCGCCCTTGTGTATTGGGCGCTCGTGCACACTCGCCTGCAGGCGATCGTCGCGGCGCTGCTGATCGCCGTCTTCGGCGGCGCGGGCTGGGGGCCGATGACCACCATGCTCAGCCGACTTGTCTCTCCCGAGCATCGCCAGCGCGCCTTCGGAGTGAACTTCATGCTCGTCAACCTGGGCATCGGCTTCGGCACGCTCATCTCGGCGAGCGTCGTCGACCTGAAGCGCCCCGACACGTTCTCTGCGCTCTACATCTTCAACGCCGGGGTGATGCTGCTCGCCGCGTTCTTCTACTTGACGATTCGCCACCACGGCGGACCAATCAAAGAGCACGATGATCCGCAAAAGAGTGCGGAGGGCTGGGGCGTGGTCGCGCGCGATCGGCGAATGATTCGTTACGTCGTCGCGCTGGTCTTTCTCATGATCGGTGGCTACGGATCGCTCGACGCGGGACTCAGCCTCTTCGTCGTGAACAACTTGAAGCTGAGCGTGCACACGATCGGCGTCATCTTCTTCTTCAACACGACCACGATCGTGCTCGCCCAGCTGTGGGTGCTCAATCGGATCGACGGACGCTCGCGCACCCGCGTGATGGGTGTGGTCGCCGCGTTGTGGTTCATCTTCTGGATCATCCTCGAGTCGACGCTGGCGCTGCCGGCAGCAGCGTCAATTCCGATGCTCTGTCTGGCCATGGTCGTCTTCGCCGTCGGCGAGACGATGCTCCAACCCGTCGGGTCGGCGATCGTGAACGAGATCGCCCCCGAGCACCTTCGCGGTCGCTACAACGCGGCGGCCGGACTCTCCTGGGGCCTTTCGAGCACCCTCGCGCCGGCGACCACCGCGCTCTACTTCTCGGTGCACCTCGGCAACTGGTGGCCACTCGGCACGGGGCTCACCGCACTTCTCGGCGGCGCCATGATGATGGACCTGCGCCGACACATCAGCGCAAGCGCCGATGGACGCGTCGAGGTCGCAGCCAGCTCGTTAGCCGATCGGTAGATGCTTGCCGAGCGAGGCGAACTCCTCACTCGGCACGTGGATCCAACCCTCGCGTCGAGCGGCCTCGGCCGACTCACGAGGCACCGGGTACGTCGCTTTCACTCGAGCGGCGAGCGCGACCAGCGCACTCACGAGGGCGTCGAGGACGTGGTCAGAGTCGATCGCTGCATGACGAAGATCCGCTGACACCGTGAGCCACGTGTCACTCTGCTGTTCGATCTCGCGCATGATCCGCTCGCGCTCGGCCCGCTGACTTTCGCGCGGACCCTCTGCTCCCCCACCCTTGTAGCGCACACCGCGGCGGGCGAGCAGTCCCCACGCGCGCAGCGCTGCGGCCGGGTACGTCTCGACGAGTCGACCGCTGCCGTCGCGCGGCTCGAGGCGCCCCCATCGCTGCGCCCACGCCGACTGCAGCCACGCGCCGCGCATGGCAACGACACCGATGAGGTCGGACGAGACCGACAGCGGCGTCGAGCCGAGATCGAGTGATCGAACGAACAGGTCGGTCGTGCGATGACGCAAGCTCTCGCGCATCTTGTCGGTGCTGCGATGTTCGAAGCTCGGCCAGCGCGCGCTCACGCGATGCGCGGTGACAGCCGAGACGAAGTCGTCCGGCCAGCCGAGCGGTGAGTCGAGCCCGATGATCGTCCCGCGATCAACCATCTCGACCAGCCCGCGGTCGTCGGCGACAAAGCCCGTCGCGGGCAACGTGGCCCCGGCGTGCATTCCGTGAGGCGTCACGATGGCTACGCCGGTGCGCTTTGCCTCCGTGGCAAGATCGATGCCGACAAAGCGCGGGGGGGCGGGCGCGGCGCTCTCCTCGTCGTCGTTGGCGCGATCGGTCGACCGACGAGCGGTCGGTTCGATGGTGGGTTCGTCGATTATTTGGCCCAGGGTAGTGCTTCGCCGGTGCTGCGAAAGAGCCGCAGCGCGAAGATGGACTGAACCACCCCCGCGATCAAGGCAAGAAAGATCCCGATGCGCGGCCCGTAGCTGAAGAAGCCCGCGGCGTAGGACCCGCGCGGCAGTGACACCCAGCGGATGATCACGAGCACCGTACCGATCGCCGAGAGGCCGAGCGTGATGACGCCAGGGCCGTACGAGAACTTCGGCATGTTGGAGCCAGATCTCAGCATCACGACGTACACACCCGCCGCGATGACGAGCAACGCGCCCAGCAATCCGTAGCTCGTGCTGAACCCGCTGATCGAGTAGCTGTACCCGGGCCCGCTTGCCCCCTCCCAGGGTAAGAACAGCGCAATCAACGCGATGAGCGACGTGATCGAGATGACGCGGTCCGTCGTCGAGAGTTTCTTCCAGTCATATGCTGCCATGGGCCCCTCCATCCCTTGTCGGCAATAGGAACAAAAAGAATTGTGTCGACTGTTCAGCGACGCTCCTTGGCCAAGATCTGAGCAACTCTTTGGTTGATGTTGCGCCGCTGAAAGTAGACGAGGAATATATACCACAACCATAGAAACGCTGCTCGAGGAGCATTCCGAAGTGGCACAGCTAGACCGAATCGGTTGAAAATGGGCTGGCGTCAGGTGAGACTCGAGCAGTACCCCGTCAACTGGAGGTCGCAGTGCCAGGTGAGCGACCGAGTCGACCGCGGTTGGTCCGCGACGTCTGGATAGGCCTCGTCGACGACGAGCGTCAGGGTTCATTACCTGGCATCTTGACCGTGCTCACGCTGGTAGCGGGTATCGCCGACGCGACCACCATTCTCCGCGTGGATCACGTCTTCGTCGCGAACATCACCGGCAACATCATCTTCATCGGGCTCGCGCTCGTCGGCGCCCGGGGCTACTCGATCACGGCGCCGCTGATCGTCTTTGCCAGCTTTCTCGCCGGCGCCGCCACCGCAGGGGCGCTGGCCCCGCGACCGCTCACCCACCGGGGGCGGGCGGTGCGCTACGCCGTGCTCGTCCAGCTCGTCGACCTCGCACTCGCCACCGTGATTATCTCGGCAAGCCCGGACCCGGGTACTGCGGTGCGCGACCTGCTGCTCATCGTCCTCTCCCTCGGCATGGGCGCCAAGTCCGCGATCGTGCGGGCCATCAACGTGCCCGGACTCACGACGTCGGTCTTCACGACGACCTTGACGGGTCTTGCCGCTGGTTCGCTGAAAGGCGACTGGCGAGATCCGAGCTTCGCGGTGCGCATCGTGGCGACCTTCTCGCTGCTCGTCGGCGCCATGATGGGCGCGGTGCTGGCGCTTGACACCTACACCTGGTGTTCTTTCGCGCTCGCGACGACGGTGCTCGCGGGGACGCTGCGCTGGTCGATGCGCGCGTCGCACTCGAAGGCTCCGTGGACGGTGCCGCCCAAATGAATCGCTAGAAGTACGCCTCGTCCGATTGCAGCGCCTCGCGGCCGTAGAGGCGAAAGAGGATCACGAACGCTGGTCCGACGAGCACGATCGTGAGTCCAAACACGATCGCTACGCCGACAAGGGTGGCGAAGGGGGCAGCGCTGTTGTTGATCGTGAGTGTGGTCCCCGGCAACAGCGTCGGGTACTGCGCGATCCCCCAGCCCCACACGACACAGAGGACACCGATCGCCGAGATGACGCGCAGCCCGCGCACGCGATTGAGCAAGAGCAGCGCGAGCGCGACCAACCCGCAGACGCCGGCCACCACGACGAGCGGCAGTGCGCGATGCGTGAGGCCATGGTAGAAGGACGGGTTGGCAACGCGCACTTCAAGCAACGTGGCGAGCGACAACAGTCCTGAGACGACGGCGGCGACCTCGGCGCGCACCGCAAAGTAGCGACGCAAACTGTCGTCGCCACGGCGGATCGCCTCGTGGTTGAGCAGGACCGCTGCCATGTATGCACAGACCGCCACGAAGAGAAAGCCCATGTCGAGCGACGTGGCGCTCGTCCACGTCGCCAGGTGCGTCTCTCGTGCGCTCGCGGGAACGTTGCCCACGACGATGGCGCCGATCACCGTGCCCATAAAGAATGGCGTCACGAGCGAAGATAAGGCAAAGGTCGCCCCGAGGAGCCGCTGGTGTTGCAGCGTCTCGACCTCCTTTCGAAAGGCGAAGCCGAAACCGCGCAGCACGATGCCAAAGACCGCCAGCCAGATCGGAAGTGCCGCCGCGGTCATGACGTCGGCGAAGGCTCGGGGAAAGACCGTCCAGAAGATCACGAGCGAGAAGATGAGCCACATGTGATTCGCTTCCCACACGGGGGTGATCGACTGATCGATGAGCTTGCGCGACGCCATTCCGCTACGATCGCCGCCGGCGACGAGGTCCCAGAACCCGCCACCAAAGTCCGCCCCGCCCAAGACTGCATAGAAGCTGACACTCATGAGCAGGATCGCCGAGATGAAGATGATCACTGGTGTACCTCGCGCTCGGAACCCGCGTAGGGAATCAGATTCTGGGTTGCCTCATTCTGGCGCCAGCGGTGCGACAAGACGCGTAGCAGCACGATGGTCGTCACGCCGAGCACGCAGTAGAGCACGATGACGAAGGTCAAGCTGGCGATGACGTCAGGATTCGTCGTCGCGGCTTTGGATGTCGTGAGCAGGTGATAGACGACCCATGGTTGGCGACCGACTTCAGTGACGATCCACCCGCACTCCATGGCGATGAGCGCGGCCGGACCACAGAGCGCGGCGAGCCACCAGAACGACCACTGCTGGGGCAGGGCGCGTCGCTTTCGCCACACAACGAGCGCCCAGAAGGCAGCGAGCAGCAGCAGAAAGGCAAAGCCGACCATCGCGTCAAAGGACAGGTGGATCAGCGTGAGCGCTGGCGGTCGGTCCGACGGCGCGACCGAGTCGAGCCCGATGACGCGCGTGTGCGGGCTGAAGCCAACGAGGAGGGAGTCGACGTCGGGCAGCCGGAGCCCGAAGTAGACATGACCGTTCACGAAGAAACCGCCGAGATACTCGGGCACCCCGCGGGCGGTGTGGACAACATATTCCATGGCGGCGAACTTGACGGGCTGATTGTGCTCGACCGTTCGAGCAGCGGTGTCGCCGACGAGGATCTGAATCGGTGTGAGGATGCCCGCAACGGTGAAGGGGATCAGGAAGCCCATTTTGTTGTAGCGGTCGCGTTGGCCCCGCAGGTAGCCCACGGCGTAGATCGACGCCACGCCAAAGCCGACCACCATGTAGGCAGCGATGATCATGTGCGGCGTCTCGTACGCGGCGGCGCGATTGAGGAACACCTGCCAGACGTCGACAGCGACGACGCGGCCGTGCGACAGCGTGAATCCACCCGGCTGGTTCATCCAAGCGTTGGCGGCGATCACCGCGATCGCGCCGAAGATTCCGCTCACGGCGATCGGCACGCCGGACCAGAAGTGGGCCCATGGCGTCAGCCGTCGCCAGCCGTAGAGATAGATGGCAGTGAAGATCGCTTCGAGGAAGAAGAAGATCGCCTCGAACCCGAAGGGCAGCCCGAGCACCGAGCCGTAGCGGCTCATGAGTCCCGGCCAGAGGAGCCCCATCTCGAACGACAGGACCGTGCCGGTGACGGTGCCGACCGCGACGAGCACGCCCATCGCCTGGGACCAGTGGTGCGCGAGCTTCATGAGCGTGTCGTCGCGCTTGCGAATCGCCATGTACTCGGTGATGAGGACGATCGTCGGAAGTGCGATTCCGTAGCAGGCGAGGATGATGTGAAAGCCGAGCGTGAAGGCCATCTGCGCTCGCGCTGGTATCACTTCTTTGGTCGTTGCCGCAGCGAGCAGTTTGGGCGCCGACCAGAGCAGTCCGGTCGAGATCACACCTGCCAGCTCGGGCGAAGCACCGCCTTGATCACGCCATCAGCGCGCTGGTCGAACTCAGTAAAGAAGGTGGGCGCGTCCTCAAGTCGTCCGTGGTGAGTGATGACGAAGTTCGGCTTCGCTCGCCCAGAAGTGACCATGTCGCGCAAGAGCACGGTGTAGCGCCGGTCGTGCGTGCGACCAAAGCCCACCGACACGCCCTTTGAAAAGAGCGTCGCCCACGGCACCTCGAGATGCCCATCACTCGTGCCCTCGGGTGCAGGACGCAGATCCTTCTCGGCGTACACGCCCGCGATGCCGAGGTGCCCTGTCGGATTGACGAGTCGGGCGAGGTCGCCGATGACTTGGGTTGGATTCTCCACGTCGGGATTCGAACGGTCGCGCGCCTGAAAGCCCACGGCGTCGATGCCGATGTTGACGCCATCCATCGCCTCTTCGCCGAAAGGAAGCCCGTGCTCGTGACGCAGCTCTTTGATCTGGGCCACGGGATCGCCCTTCGTGAAGTCGATTGGCGTCGCCCCGATCTCGGCGACTTTGGCGAGGCGTTCGGGCACGCGATCGACCACGTATATCTCGCTCGCGCCCTTCAGATACGCGCTGTAGGCGGCGAGCAGTCCAATGGCGCCCGCCCCAAACACGGCGACGGTCGAGCCGGGCGTCACCTGGGCAAGCTCGGTTGCGTGCCAGCCCGTGACAAAGGCGTCGGCAAGCAGGACCAGGTCGTCTTCGAGCTCGTCGCCCGCTTCACCAGGTACGGGAATGCAGTTCGCGTCCGCGAAGGGCACCCGCAGCAGCTCTGCCTGGGCCCCCCGGTAAGGGCCCATCCCGGCATAGCCATAGGCGGCGCCGAAACTCCCCGGTCGCACGCGCAGACACGCTGCGGACAACCCCCTCGCACAGTTCACGCACACCCCGCAGTAGAGGTGGGTCGGGATAACCACCCGGTCGCCGGGCTTCACCATGGTGACGTCCTTCCCGGCGAGTTCCACCACCCCGAGTGGTTCGTGACCGAACACGAGCCCGGGCGTCGCGCCAGTGCGGCCGTCGTACATGTGCAGGTCGGTGCCACAGATGGCACTGGAGGTAACCCGGATCACGACGTCGCTCGGCTCCTCCACCGTGGCGTCGGGTACTTCTTCGACCTTGATCGATCGAGTGTCTACGAATACGACGGCCTTCACGAATGCACCATCTCAGGGTCCCGTTCACGCGACGTTGGGGCCAGCCTATACAGCGCTCATACGACCTTCAAGGGGTTCCACGGGTCCGTTTCGGCCAGGAAAATGGACAGGGTGTCCCGTATTCGATATTTTGTACATAGCCCTTGATCAGGAAGAACAAAATTTATCTGTTAAAAAACAGACGCCGTCTCGTCACAGGGTCATCACCCCCCGGTTAGGCTCCCTCAGGCAGCAACGACTGCTCCCACGTCGCCCCACAGAGTTGTGGAACCGGTGACCGACCGAATTTGTGCCCCTTGGTGGGGGGACGACATACAACCCACCAAGTCTGGGCCAGCGCCAGCGAAGCGACTACGCGGAGCAGGCTGCGGCCCTGGCGCTGTTCAAGGAGAAGGAAAGCCGTGCGAAGACTTTTATTCGCCATGCTGGTGTCACTGGCCGTGCCGGTGGGACTACTGACTCAACCCAGCTTCGCCCCTCCCGCGGGAGCTGTCGGCAAGGCCAAGCCACCCGCTCCCGCCGCGCACCACGCCCACCTCCTCGCAGTCTTCGAAGCCCGAGCCATCGGTGCCGACGCGCGGGCTCGCCGGGTCTCGGTTCCTGTCCTGCGGAACGAGTGGGAGCACGTGGCCATCTGCGAGGTGGGCGGGAACTGGCGGATGGTCGGACCGGTGTACTCAGGCATTGGTTTTCGCAACGCGACCTGGAACGAGTACGGGGGCGTCCAGTTCGCGCCGCTGGCCGGCCGGGCGAGTGAGGACGCCCAGATCATCGTCGGCATGCGCGTCACTCGCAACTGGGTACCCGACCAGTATGGGTGCGATCCCGGCGGGTGGTAGCCCGGCTCGACAGCACAGGACCCGTTCGGTAGGCGATCACGACGAGCGGGACGCGAACGAAAGCAGGAGCTTTGCGGGAGTCGACCACCTCCACTCATGTTCATCGCGTCTCACGTCGGCGCAACGATCTTGTCGATCGCACCGCAGCAGCAACATTCAATATCGCGGTAGGTGCGACTGCTCATCATGTTCGCGATCATGGCTTCTCGTCGTCGACGGCGTTGCGATGCAACGGCGAGGTACACACTGCGCTTCACAGAAGTCAAGCGTGGAGTAATCGCCACTGGTTGACAGTGAATACTTTGTACATCATCGCGTCGAGCGCAGTGTTGGTGACAAGTAGATGAATCTTTGCGTTGAACACAATGCATCGCACACTGTTGTGCGGTAATCACACGAGATTGTAAAGAGATTTTTCGAACTCGAGTGATGAGCAAACCTAGGCTCGATTCAAGTGCATGTTCCCCTCTCGAAGTCGGCCGTTGCGGTCATCTTGGCTGTTGTGGTCTCACTAGCCACGTCGGTAGTCGCTGCGGCAAGCGGGACGCCCGCGTCGGGACTGACCGGCTTTGACATCAGCTTTCCCCAGTGCGCGAGTCCTATGCCGAGCGCCCCGGGATTCGGGATCGTCGGCGTCAACGGTGGCGCGGTCTTTACTACGAACAAGTGCCTCGCCTCAGAGCTCAACTGGGCGAACGACGCCACGAGCAAAATTGCCGGCTTCTATGCAAACACCGGCAACGGCGGACCTACCTACGGCGTGGGGTGGCCAACCAGTCAACAGACACCCGACGCCTGCTCGGGTGCAAACACCGTCGCGTGCTCCTACGACTACGGATGGAACGCAGCGCGCCAGTCATTCGCCAACGCGGTTGCGGCGGAGAACACAGATGGCTCGTCGAACGCGACACTCGCTGCACGCTCAGCACCGTGGTGGCTCGATGTGGAGACCGGAAACGCGTGGGAGACCATTGAGTACGGACGCAACGCGGCGACTGAAGCGTACGACAGCGCGACGATCGAAGGCGAAGTGGCGTCGTTCACCAACATGGGCGTGACGTCGATTGGCATCTACTCCACCTCGTCAATGTGGCAGGAGATCGACGGCAGTACGAGCACCGCCCTGTCGACAGTCCCGGTGTGGCTGCCGGGATTGGCCGCGACACTCCCCGCTGCGGAGGCGGCGTGTGCGGCGACGTCCTTCACGGGGGCGCGCGTCGCGATGATCCAGTACCCCTCGCAGGGCTACGACGGTGACTACGTCTGCGGGCTCGTTAGCGCCCCCGTTTCGACGTCGGTCGCCGTCACCGGCTCGGCCACCTTCAGCGACCAGTTGGTGACAACGAACAACGCCGGTGCGGTGGCCTACGTACAGGTTGGCGGCGCGCCGAACCTCGTCGTGAGCCCGTCGGGACTCGTGACCACGAGCGGACAGCTCACTCCTGGTAGCTACACCGCCACTGGAACCACGAGCGATACAGGCGGCAACACCGGCACCTTCAGCATCACTGTCGACGTCGGCGAGTTGCTGCAGAGTTCTGCGACGACGGCCAACGTAAAGGTGAGTGGCAGTTCGACCTACTCCGAACAGCTGGACGTGACGGGAGCGAGTGGCGCGGTCACCTACGTGCAGACGAGCGGAGCACCGAGCCTCGTCGTCGGCTCCTCGGGGCTCGTCACGACGAATGGCTCACTCACTGCGGGCACGTACGTCGCAACGGGCACTGCTTCCGACTCGCTCGGCGACAAAGGAACGTTCACCCTCACCTTGAAGGTCGGAGCACTCGTGCAACGCGCTCCCACGACGGTGTCGATCACGACGGCGAACTCCGCGACCTTCAGTCAGCAGCTGAGCGTCGGGGCGAACCTCGGGGCCGAATCCTTCGTCCAAACATCGGGCACGCCGGACCTCGTCGTCAGTTCCTCGGGTCTCGTGACGACGAGCGGCGCGCTCGCCGTGGGCACGTACAAGGCAAGCGGGGCCGTCAGCGACGCCACCGGCGACCAAGGCACATTCACCTTCGCGCTCACCGTCACGAAACCGCCCCCTCCGCCGCCTCCCAAGCCAACTGCAACGGTGGTGCACGGCGTCGTGGTCGCCGGGCGCACGGTGACGATCGCGATAGACGGAACTGGATTCGCCGGTCAGCCACGAGTTACGAGTCACGCCGGCACCAGTGCCGTTGTCCTCCGCGACACCGGCACGGTGCTGATCGTGCGGGTGAAGTCTGCCGCGCGATCACGCAACGGCACCTTCACCTTTACCATCACGCTCGCCGACGGCGACACCTGCCAGGTCCGTTACATTCAGCGTTGACTTCTCTGATCGTCGTGTGACGCTCGCGTCTCGGTCACCGAAGATTTGGTTCCCACGACCTACGAAGGCGGCTCCACCATGAGCGTTCGGTCACGCGCATTCTTCGACTTGATATCAAGTTGTGGCCGAGTTCGCATGTTGATATCGTGCGGCGACACAACTGTCATATGTGACACATAACCTGGAAGGGTCATGTTTCTCTCGGCTCCTCTAGTTCACGACGTCGCACACACCGTCGGAGTGAGCCAAGAAATAGCGGCTGATCAGTGAAATCGCGACGCGACTTGACGTCAAATACGGCGGGCGACGACGGATTGGACATCACCACTCGTCCCAATCTCGCGCTCCTCGTCGTGGTCACGGGCGTGCTCATCACGGCCGTCGACACGACGATCGTGGTGCTCGCGCTGCCGGAGATACAACGCACCTTCCACATCGGCCTCGCGTCGGTCATTTGGGTAATCATCGGCTACCTCTTCGTCATCACCCTCGTTTCGACGCAGGTGGGTCGCCTCGGTGACATGTTCGGGCGCGTGTCGATGTACGAGATGGGCTTTGTCATCTTCGTCGTCGCCTCGGCGCTTTGCGCCCTCTCGTGGAACGAACTCTCCCTCATCATCTTTCGACTGATCCAGGGAATCGGTGGGGCCTTTATCGCGGCCAACTCGGGCGCGGTCATCGCCGACACCTTTCCAAAGGAGAAGCGCGGGCGAGCCTACGGATTCAACGCGATTGGCTACAACACTGGCGCTGTGCTGGGCGTGGTGCTCGGCGGCACGATCGTCACCTACATATCGTGGCGCTGGATCTTTTGGATCAACTTGCCTATCGGCATCGCCGCAGTCATGGTCGCGCGGAGGGTGCTGCACGACACCGCCCCGCGCGTCAGCCGGCGCATCGACTGGTGGGGCGCCCTCGCGGTCGGACTCGGTCTCTTCGGCCTCTTGTGGGCGATGGTCGACCTCATCAGCGAGTCCCTCAATCCCACGATCATCGGCTTCTTCGTCGGGGGCGTGATGTGTTTGCTGGCCTTCTGGCAGATCGAACGCCACACCGAAGAGCCGCTGCTCGACTTCAAGCTCTTCAAGATTCCCACGATCACGCCCTCGTTCCTCGCCGCCATGATCCAGAGCCTCGCGAGCTTTGCGGTCTTGTTTTTGCTGCTGATGTACCTCCAGGGAGTCCAGCACCTTGACCCGATTCGCGCGGCCCTGCTCCTCGTGCCCGGGTACGTCATCGGCGGCGCGTTCGGTCCGTTCGCCGGCCGCTACGCCGACCGCCACGGGGCGGTGCTGCCCGCGACCTTCGGCCTCGTCCTGCAGATCCTCGCCCTCCTCGCCTACGCCCAACTCGGCGCGCACACGTCGCTCTGGGTCGTCGTCATCGCCTACACGGTCAGCGCGATCGGCATGGGCTGCTTCTTCCCCTCTAACAACTCGGCGGTCATGAAGGTCGCCCCGAGCAATGCCTTCGGGGTCACCTCAGGCCTCTTGCGCACGTTCGCGAACGTCGGCATGGTCTTCTCCTTCGCCGTCGCATTCCTCATCGCTTCCGCGTCGATCTCGCGCCACGTGGCGTTTTCGATCTTCGTCGGCTCGAGCTCGATCAGCCCGCACGTCATCGGCGCCTTCGTGACCGGACTGCACGCAACCTTCTACGCGTCGACGTCGCTCATGGTGTTGGCTGCGATTCTCTCCGCCTCGCGAAAGCGATCCGGTGGCTTCAGCGCCGTGCCCGCACTCGACGAGGCGAGCTAGACGAAGGGCTGACCCGATCGAAGGCGCCGGCGTGTGTCCCACCACACGGCGTTGAGGGGAAACTGTCGAACGACTCGCGGCATGCGACGGTGCACAGCAACCGTGGCTCGCATGAGGGCAACGAAACGCCGCTCGCGACGGTCGTCCCACGACAGGCCCAGTTCGCCGCGAAATGGCTCTGGCAAAAAGCCCGCCGTCACAAACTCGTGCAGCGGTCCAAGGCCCGCGCGCAGCGGTTGCGGCAGGAACGTCAGTGCGACCATGCCACGTAGATATTCTCGCGTGACGTCATCCATCTCGACCCGCGCCACGGCGTTCTCCCAATACTCGTCAAAGGCGGCTCGCGTCGGTGGCCACTGATCGGGGGTGACCTGCAGCGTTGTCGCGAAGCGCGCACAGTGTGCGTAGAGTTCGTCCTGCATCTCTTCAGAGGTCGAGCCGTAGATGAAGCGCACTGCGTCGAGCGCCCCGCGGTACATGCACGCGGCAACCCACAGCTGCAGCTCGACGTCAAAGGCGTCATAGCTGACAGCATCATCGGACCGAGAGCGAACGTCGCGATGTTGACGGTTCACCTCGCGGCGCAACATCGCCCGGTCGTCGTCGTCGCCGAGCAGGGCCGCCGTGATGTAGCCGAGCGTGGTCCTTGTGCGCTTGATGGGCCGTCTCGTGAGCGCCCCGCTCTCGACACGACTTTCGGCGACCCCGTGCCCTACCGGCAGACGGGAGAGCTGCATGACGACGTTCGCGCCGGCGGGCGCGAGCGCCAGTCCGTTCATCAACATCGTGCGCAGCTGCGGCGACACGTCCACAAGCGGATCGCTCACCTTTAAACCTTCGATCCGTGCACGAAGGCCAGATTACGGGGCAGGGATCTGTCCTCCGCAAATGACCTTCTGATCGGTGCTCGAGCTATACCGCCAAGAGCAGGCCATCCATCTGGCCAATGGCTTGGGCCATGCCCTCCTGCATGCCCATGCCCAGCATCTTCTCCATCTGCTGCACATCGATGAACTGCGTGACCGCCGTCATCCGGGTGCCTCCTTCATGCGACTCGAAGGTCACGTAGCCGGGCATCGGTTCCACGCCTCGCACAGGCTCGCCATCCTCGCCCGCGAGTCCGTTCGCAAACTCCAGTCGACGAGGCTTGTCGATCGCCTTGATCTGCCACCAACCTCGCGGGGTCTCCCCCTCGGGACCGCTCATGAAGTAACGAGACTCGCCGCCCACCACGAAGTCATGGCGGGTGAAGGTCGCGGGAAACGTGGGCGGTCCCCACCACCGCTCGAGCAGGCGTGGATCCTCCCAGAGCTCCCAGACCTGCGCCGGTGTCGCCTCGAAGTCGGCGACCATGATGAGCGTCAGGTTCTCCTCGTCCTTCGTAGTGCTGATAACCGTCATAGTTGTTCTCCTCTCTTGCCGGCGAGTACCCCGGCCATTCTGTTGGCTCGCTGAATCCAGAGTTCTTCGTAGCTGTCGAGAAGATGAGCGGCCTTTGTCAAGGTTGGTTCGTGGCCGCGAACGATCTGCTCGCGACCACGTCGTTCCTTGGTGATGAGCGCCGCGCGCTCCAATACCGCCACGTGCTTTTGGACGGCCGCGAAGCTCATGTCGTAGTGCTGGGCGAGCGACGACACGGACTGCTCTTGTTGAATGGTTCGCGACAGGATGTCGCGACGGGTCGCGTCAGCGAGGGCTTGGAAGAGGCGATCCACTTCTTCGTCGGAGATGTGATCTACAACCATTTGGTTGTACGTTAGCGCAGACGCCCTCGGCACGCAAGTCCACTGTCTACGACTTCCAGATCAGCTCCTCGTGGCCCGCAGGCGTGATCTCGGCGATGGCGCTCACGCGTGAGAACCCATCGTTGGCTTCGGTGTCGAGAACGACCGCGCCGTTCGGCGCTGTGGCGACTCCTACGCCGACTGCGAATGCGCCGTCGGGCGATATCAGCATCGAAAGGCCGGGAGCAGCGACCCAGGTGATACGTCTCGAGGGATGAAACAGATCGAAACCGTTGAGGCCTCCCGCGAGGACCACGTCGCCACTCGGAGTTGTCGCCATTGCTCGATACAGTCCGGGCTCGCCACGGTCGTTCTGAAGGTAGCGAAGCGATCCTGACGTTGTCACTTCGTATAGGCCCCACGTCTCGCCGCCGCCGACGAGAAGGTCACCACGACCATCGAAGGCGAGCGTGTACGCGGGATCGAAGTCTTTTTGCGTGGCCGGATTCATGCCAAACCCCCGGAAGCCCCGATTCAACGCGGCCACGTCAGACCCCACAACCCAACGCAGCACTCCGTTGTCCAATCGGTAGACGCCATCGCCGGCGACATAAAGCTCGCCGTTTGGTCCCACCGCCAAGCCGTTGAGCTCGTCGACGCTCGCGAAGCGAGCCTTCAACGCGAGCATTGGCGCCCTACGCGGCGATATCGTACCTCCCCCGGCGACCGTATCGATGACGCCATTCGGCAGTATCTCGCGCACGCGTCCGTTACCGCTGTCAGCGAAGAAGACGGTACCGTTTCGCGCCACCGCGAGACCACTTTGCCCATTGACTGAGATCTCTGCCTCGACCGCAAGGTGTCCGTCGCCTGAGAAGCCGCGACGCCCGTCTCCCGCCACCACCTGAAACTTGCCGCCCGCCAGCTCGCGCAGAATCTGGTCTCGGCTCGAGTCGACGACGTAGAGCACGCCCGAAGTTGACTCGGCCATCGCGGCTGGAATCCTCGGCGTTACGATCTGACCTGTCGTCCTCGAGCGAGCAACTGCGAGTGCCGGAGCGATCGGCCAGCTCATGGTGACTGCGACGCACAGCCCGACGATGAGTCTTCTCACAACGTGAACGTAACATTGAGAACTTCGATCGTTCAATCGAACGGCCCTACGAATCTTCCGCAGGATCGCCTTCCCGGGCAGCGTGGGTGGAGGCCCGTGGGTGTCGCTCCGCGGGCCTCGGACCGCTCCGGCGATGCCCCGTTACACTCCGAAAATAAACCAGGTGGCCCTGAGCCCCGTCGCTCCCGAGCCGCATCGCTAAGGAGGAATTCGGATGGCTGCAACAGTTGCCGATGAGGCTTGGGAAATGCTGGCTGGTGCTGGGGTTCGGCGATGCTATGGCATCGTCGGCGATGCACTCAACCCGATGGTCGATGCGCTGCGGCGCAATGGTTCGATCGAGCTGATTCACGTTCGCCACGAGGAGTGGGGCGTGTTCGCAGCGGTGGCCGACGCGAGTCTCACCGGTCAGCCCGTGGCTGTCTGCGGGACGGCGGGCCCGGGGACAGCACATCTCATTAACGGCCTGATCGACGCGAAGAAGGAAGGCGCACCGGTGATCGCCATCGCGGGTGACGTCGAGACGTCGATCATTGACACCGATGCGCTCGAGGAGCTGAACCCGTACACGTTCTTTGCTTCAGCTGCCCTGTACATCGGCCGGATCGTCAACCCGAAGCAGGTGCACAACGTTGTGGGCACCGCCATCACCACCGCGATCGCTGAGCGCGGTCCGACGGTGATTGCCGTGCCGGTCGATGTCGCCCGCGCTGAGGCGCCCCACCGAGAGCACCTCGTGCCGATTCCCGCCACGACGATCGGTGCGGCGTCGGCCGCCGATCTCACAGCGATCGCCGCCATGGTGAACAAGGGCAGCAACACCACCATCTTCGGTGGGGACGGGTGCCGCGACGCCGAAGCCGAGACGCGCGCGCTCGCGCAGAAGCTCAAGGCGCCCGTCGGCTACAGCTTCAAGGGCAAGCAGTGGCTCGAGCATGACAACCCCAATGCCGTGGGCATGAACGGACTCCTCGGATACGGCGGATGTTGGGACGCCGTCAACCACGCCGATGTGCTGCTCATGCTCGGCACGGACTTCCCCTTCTCCGAGTTCCTTCCTCAAAAAGACGTCAAGACAATTCAGGTTGATCGCAATCCCCAGCACCTCGGACGCCGAGCCGCGCTCGCCCTCAGCGTGGTGGGCGACGTGAAGGCGACGCTCACCGCACTGCTGCCCATGGTCGACGAGAAGCCTGACGACAAGTTCTTGCGAATCCACGTCGAGAAGACTGAGCGCTTCGAGAAGAGGCTGCAACACTATGTGAACAAAGGTCCCTCGCTCAAGCCGATTCGACCTGAGTATGTCGCCGCCGTGCTCGATGAGCTCGCCGACGATGACGCGATGTTCTTTCCAGACACCGGGACGCCCTGCATCTGGGCAGCGCGCCACATCCACTACGGCGCGGGGCGCAGGCTGTTCGGCTCTTTCACCTGGGCATCCATGGCGAGTGCGTCACCGAACGCCTTCGGAGCGAAACTCGCGTATCCGGATCGCCAGAGCATCGCGCTATGCGGCGATGGCGGCTTCACCATGCTCGCGATGGGCGATCTGCTGACCGAGGTCGAGCGCAAGACAGCCGTCGTTCATGTCATCTTCGACAACGGGATGCTGGACTTTGTCAACATTGAACAGCAAGAAGCAGGTTTCGTCCCGTTCGGAACGAAGTTCCAGAACCCCGATTTCGCCAAAGTCGCTGAGGCGTGCGGTGCCAAGGGGATTCGCATCGAAGAGCCGGGTGATGTTCGCGAGGGTCTGAAGGCTGCACTCTCGCACAAGGACGGACCAGTCGTAGTGGACGTGCTCGTCGAACCCTACGCGCTGGCCATGCCGTCTCACATACCTGCCGAGACGTTGAAGGGCTTCACCCTGAGCATGGCCAAGCAGATGTGGGGCGGGAAAATGGACGACGTCATCGAGACGATCAAGGACAACGTGCGCCTGCTTTGAGATGCCTGACAGAACCGAGCGGGGAAGCGCAAGGCTACCCACCGAGTTATCGTGAGGCATGGCGCCAGAACGTTCCGCTTTCGGATCATGGACTTCGCCGATCACCAGCCAGCTCTTGGTTGGCGACGTAGTCGGTTTGAGTTTTCCTTCGGTGGAAGACGGCGCGTACTACTGGATTGAGGCTCGCCCCAAAGAGGCCGGGCGAAATGTCCTTGTTCGCCGAAGCCTCGACGGCGAGACGGCCGATGTATTCGGTCCAGAGTTTGCTGCGAGAACGCTCGTACATGAGTACGGCGGACGTTGCTACGTCGTGCGAGGATCGACCGTCTACTTCTCGAACTTTGCCGACCAGCGTCTCTATCGCCTCGAAATTGGCGGAGAGCCCGTCGCCCTGACAGCCGAGCCGCCCGCGCCACGCTCGTGGCGCTACGCCGATCCCGTGGTGAGCCCTGACGGAACCTTCCTCGTGTGCGTACGAGAGCGCCACGATGGTGAGGTCGTGAACGATCTCGTCGCCATCGCGACCGACGGGACCGCGGAGCCGACGGTGGTGGCCGAGGGTCACGACTTCTTCAGTTCGCCCACATTTTCTCGTGATGGACGACGGCTGGCCTATGTGGCCTGGGACCACCCGAACATGCCCTGGGATACCACCTTGCTGTACGAGGTCGAACTCGGTGATCGCGCCCACATCACGTCGCGCCGGACGGTGGTCGCCAACCCCAATGAGTCAGTGATCCAACCTCAGTACGATGCCCAGGGCACGTTGATCTTCCTGTCTGACCGCACTGGCTGGTGGAATCTCTATCGCGACGCGCCGGGCGGACCGATCGCGCTCTATCCCCTGGAGGCTGAGTTCGGCCGTCCCGCGTGGCAATTCGGGTTCTCTGACTACGCGGCTCTCATCAACGGATCGCTCGTCGCCGCGTGGCAGGACCCCGAGGGTAGTCACCTCGGGGTTCTCGACTCGACGGACATGCACGAGGTAGCCCTTGACTGGCCGATCATAAGCTCGGTCGCCACCGACGGCGTTGACTACGTCGGTCTGGTCGCGTCTCCCGTGAAGCCCGCGGCGATAGTGCGCATTGACCTCAGCAGTGGAGCGGAGACCATTCTCGCGACGAGTTTCGTGAACACCGTCGACCCGGCGTACCTCTCGGTTCCTCAGCCCATCGAATTCGCAACCGAACATGGACTCACGGCACACGCCTACTACTACCCCCCTTCAAATCGTGACTTTGAGGGGCCCGAAGGTGAAGCGCCTCCATTGATCGTGTCGATCCACGGCGGACCGACGGGAAGCGCCAGCGCGGCCTTGAGCTATTCGCTCCAATACTGGACGAGTCGGGGTTTTGCCGTCGCCGACGTCAACTACGGCGGTAGCGCCGGATACGGTCGCCTCTACCGTGAGCGACTAAGAGGCGCCTGGGGCGTCGTTGACCTGGACGATGGTGTCAACGCAGCGCGTTTTCTGGCCGAAAGCAATCGAGCAAATCCTCAGGCCCTCTTGATCCATGGCGGCAGCGCCGGCGGATACACCACGCTGTGCGCACTCACGTTCCGCGACGTGTTCGCCGCCGGAGCGAGCTACTTCGGCTTGGCTGATCTCGGCGTGTTCGTGGAGGACACCCACAAGTTCGAATCTCGATACCTTGACGGGCTCGTCGGTTCTTGGCCCGACGCTCGAGCCATCTACGAGGAGCGATCACCCGTCTTTCACACCGACGTGCTGCACACGCCGATGATCTTGTTCCAAGGGCTCGAAGACGCCGTCGTTCCTCCGAACCAGGCTGAGTTCATGGCGGAGGCTCTTCGAACGAAGGGGGTACCCTTCGCCTACTTAACCTACGAAGGCGAACAGCATGGTTTTCGTCAGGCGAAGAACATCGTGCGCACCGCCGAAGCCGAGCTGTCCTTCTACGCGCAGGTGTTGGGCTTCACTCCGGCGGACAACATCGAGCCAATAGCGATCGAGAATGCCGAGGCGCTGTAGGAAGGAACTTCCACAAGTTCGATGCGTGCAGCGAACCCGTCACTGCCACAAACGTCTGACCGCTAACAAGAAAGAGGAGTGGCCAAAACGCCACTCCTCTTTCTCTACTTTGGTCTACGTGTAGATGCCGCGGCGATAGTTGCGCTTTACGAACAACCGCTCGTCGAACCACAGCTGGTGCAGACGTAACACGAGCCCGCTCGCTGCATCGAGTTACCGCACTGGTAGCACATCGGCGCGTCGCGCTGCTCGGAACGGCTGAGCAACGGCTGGTTCTGCGCGGGCTTGTCTCCGAGGTCGAGCAGCGAGGGCTGCACGGGCAGGTTGAGTGTCGGCGTCGCTTGTTCCGCGATCTCGGGGAACGTCGGCTGGAGTCGCTCGTTCGTAGACAGCACGCCCAGCTCTTCGCGTTCGCTCGGGTCCAAGTAGTCAAGGGCCAAGCGACGGAAGATGTAGTCGACAAGCGACGTCGCGATCCGTAGGTCCGGGTCGTCAGTCATGCCCGACGGCTCGAACTTCATGTTCGCGTACTTCTTCACGTACGTGGCAAGCGGCACACCGTGCTGGAGGCCCAGGCTGATCGAGATCGAGAACGCGTCCATGATGCCCGCGAGCGTCGAGCCCTGCTTGGCGACCTTGATGAACACCTCACCAGGTCGACCGTCTTCGTACTCACCGACCGTGACGTAGCCCTCGCAGTCCGCGACACGGAAGGCGAAGGTGGAGGACACCCGACGACGTGGCAGGCGCTCGCGCACCGCACCGACGACGACGTGCGCACCTTCGTCACGAGCGTGCTCGAGCGCTGTCTCCAGACGGGCGATGCGTGCGTAGAGGTCGACAACCTCCGCCGCATCGACGTCGGTGATCGAGACGGACAGGATCTGGTCCTCGCCGTCCTTCTTCGCCGTTGAGAGCGGCTGGCCCACCTTGCAGTTGTCGCGGTAGATCGCGACAGCCTTGATGCCGAGTCGCCACGCGTCGAGGTGGAGATTCTCCACGTCTTCGACGGTCGCGTCTTCGGGCATGTTCACGGTCTTAGAGATCGCGCCCGAGATGAAGGGCTGCACCGCACCCATCATGCGCACGTGACCCGAGTAGTGGATCGTGTTGTCGCCCATCGAGCAGGCGAACACCGGACAGGTGCTCGGCCTTCAAGGCCGGAGCACCCACGATCGTCTTGTTCTCGTCGATGTAGGCGATGATCACGGCGACCTCGTCGTCGCTGTAGCCGAGCTTGGTGAGGGCGCGCGGCACGGTCTGGTTGACGATCGACATGTTGCCGCCACCCACAAGCTTCTTGAACTTGACGAGTCCGAGGTCGGGCTCGATGCCCGTCGTGTCACAGTCCATCAACAGACCGATGGTCCCAGTCGGTGCGAGCACCGACGCTTGCGCGTTGCGCACACCGTGGCGAAGCCCGAGCTCGACCGCCTCTTCCCAGTCGTGCTGGGCGGCTTCGAGGATGTGGGCGGGCGCCAGCTTGGCGTCGATCTGGTACGACGCGTCGCGGTGCATGCGCAGCACGTTGATCATGGGCTCCGCGTTCTCGGCGAAGCCCTCGTGAGGACCCATCCGTCCGGCCGTGCGCGCGCTCGTCAGGTACGAGTGACCGGTCAGCAGCGCGGTGATCGACGCCGCCCAGGCCCGACCAGCGTCGGAGTCATAGGCGAGACCCGAGGCCATGAGCAAGGCGCCCAGGTTCGCGTAGCCAATACCAAGCTGGCGGAACTTGCGCGAGTTCTCACCGATCTTCTCGGTCGGGTAGTCGGCCGCGCCGACGATGATCTCTTGGGCGCGTGAAGATGACCTCAACGGCCGCCCTGAAGGCGTCGACGTCGAACTCGCCGTCGTTGCCGAGGAACTTCATCAGGTTGATGCTCGCCAAGTTGCAGGCCGAGTTGTCGATGTGCATGTACTCCGAGCACGGGTTGGAGCCGTTGATGCGGTCAGTGTTGGACGACGTGTGCCACTTGTTGATCGTCGTGTCGAACTGCAGACCGGGGTCTGCGCACTCCCACGCGGCGAGGGCGATCTGACGCCACAGCTCGCGCGCCTTCACGGTGCGGATGACCTGGTTGCCGTGACGCGACGTCAAGTTCCAGTCGGCGTCGGCGACGACCGCTTCCATGAACTCGTCGGAGACGCGCACCGAGTTGTTGGCGTTCTGGTACTGGATCGAGTTGATGTCGCGTCCGTCGAGGTCCATGTCGAAGCCGGCGTCGCGCAACGCGCGCGCCTTCTCCTCTTCGTGGGCCTTGCACCAGATGAACTCTTCGATGTCGGGGTGATCGGCGTCGAGGATGACCATCTTGGCCGCGCGACGCGTCTTGCCACCGGACTTGATGGTGCCGGCCGACGCGTCCGCGCCGCGCATGAACGACACCGGACCACTCGCCGTGCCACCGCCTTCGAGGGGCTCCGCGCTGAGCGGATCCTCGAGAGGTTGACGCCCGCACCCGAGCCGCCCTTGAAGATGATGCCCTCTTCGGTGTACCAGTTGAGGATCGAGCGCATCGAGTCTTCGACGGCCAGGATGAAGCAGGCGCTGCCCTGCTGAGGGACGCCCTTCACGCCGATGTTGAACCAGACCGGTGAGTTGAAGGCGGCCTTTTGCGTGATGAGCAGATGCTTCAGCTCGGCGCGAAAGGTCTCGGCCTCTTCGTCGTCGACGAAGTAGTCGCTCTCGATGCCCCACGTCGTCACGGTGTCGACGATGCGGTCGACCACCTGCTTCAGCGAGGTCTCGCGCTCGGGCGTGCCGAGCGTGCCGCGGAAGTACTTCTGGGCGAGGATGTTCGTCGCGTTGAACGACCACGTCGAGGGCACCTCGACGTCGAGCTGCTCGAAGGCGACCGAGCCGTCTCGAAAGTTGGTGATGCGCGCCTCGCGAAGGTCCCAGGTCACTTCGTCATAGGGGTGACGATCTTCAGTCGTGAAGTACCGACGAATTCCAATTCCGAGTCGCTGAGGTGCGATGGCCATATCTTCTCTTCTCTCTTTTCAACCGACATAAGAACATATCCGGCTTCGAGGAGTCGGAAAGACAAGGATCTGTGACCCCTGGCCCCCTAGCCACAATATGTAGTGGTTAGCCCACTCCACGTCGCAAGATGCTGTGTCATTACAGCACTGTAATTACACGCTGTCAACTACTTTTTCAAAGACTTTTGGACAATTCCTCTATCTCCAGTCTAGGGGCGGAAATCGCGCTCTCGGCCTGGGTAGCGTTGCCCGGGTGAACCTCGTCCTCGCCCTCGACGCCGGTACGACAGGCGTCCGGACGGTCGCCTTTGACCCCCAGTCTGGAGGTCGTCGACGAGTCCTACCGTGAGCTCACCCAGTTCTTCCCCTCCCCCGGCGAGGTCGAGCACGACCCCCTCGAGATCGCCCAACTCGCCATCTCAACCCTCCGCGAGGTCGCCACTCGAGGCCCTCGAGGCGGGTCACGAGATCACCGCGATCGGCATCACCAACCAGCGAGAAACAACGGTCGGCTTCGACCGTGCGACGGGCGTCCCTTTCGACCGCGCCATCGTTTGGCAGGACCGCCGAACGGCCGATCAGTGTCAACGCGCTCGAGCGACGAGGGCTACGGACCGCAGGTGCGCGCGACGACGGGTCTCGTGCTCGACTCGTACTTCTCTGCGACCAAGATGCGTTGGATGCTCGACCACGGTGTCGCCGACGCAGCACGCCATCCATCCTTTTCAACCGTCGACACATGGCTGCTCTGGACGCTCACCGGTGGCGTCGATGGCGGTGTCTTTGCCACCGAGCCCTCGAACGCGTCGCGCACGATGCTGATGGACCTCGCGACGCTCGACTGGTCAGAGCCCATGATGACGCTCTTTGGCATCGAACGCTCGATGCTTGCCGAAATTCAACCGTCGGCGTCGCGCTTTGGCACTGTGTCGCGCAACGTCATCGCAGAGCTCGCCGGCGTGCCGATCACGGGCATCCTCGGCGATCAGCAGTCGGCGCTGTTCGGACAAGCGTGCTTCAGCCCAGGCCTCGTGAAGGCGACCTACGGAACCGGCGCGTTCGTTCTCGCGAACGCGGGCGAAAGTGTGCCCAACGTCGTCGACGGACTCGTAACGACCGTCGCCTGGGACCTCGGCGCCTCCGGCCTCGCCACGTACGCACTTGAAGGATCAGCGTTCGTTGCCGGTGCCGCCGTGCAGTGGCTGCGCGACCTCGGGATCATTGCGGCGTCGAGTGAACTCGAATCGCTCGCGTTGTCCGTCCCTGACTCGGCCGGGCGCGCAGTTCGTTCCCGCCTTCACGGGGCTCGGCTCGCCGTTCTGGCGAGCCGACGCGCGCGGGGCGATCACGGGACTGAGCCGCGGCGTTGGCAAAGGTCAGATCGCACGCGCCATCGTCGAAGCGCTCGCCTACCAGGTGCGCGCGATGACTGATGCGTTTCGCCTTGGCGGCGTGGAGCTACGCGAGCTTCGCTGTGACGGCGGTGCGGCTGCGATGGATCTACTCCTGGCGCTGCAGGCGACGAACTCGAAGGTGGCGACGCTGCGCAGCTCCACCCTCGAAGCAACGGCGAGAGGAGCGGCAAGCATCGCCGGTCTCGAGATCGGTCAGTGGAGCTCGCTTGATGGTCTCGAGGCGGCGTGGCGAAGTACGTCGCGATTCGAACCAGAAGAGTCGCTCGTTGTCGACGCGGGCTATCTCGCCTGGTGTCGCGCGCTCGAACGCGCCTGAGGTGACGTGGCCCTTCGAAATCCACTGTGCGTCAGCGCCAGAACTCGGCGAGCCGCTCGACAAGTGCTCTTCCTTGGTCGTAACCAGCTCGAGCAGCTGCCGGACGCAGCGACACATCCATCGCATTCGCGCCGAACATTGGCTCAGAGTCGCTGTCTGGGAAGATCGTGTCGACTCTGCTGCCCGACGCGCGGAGCTCATCGACCTGTGTTGCGAGATGCATACCCCACTCCAGCGGGTACCGTGACCTGCCACCGAATGGTGACAGCACCAGCACCCGTGCGTACCCAGCTGCCAGATCGGCATTCTCGTTTCGTCGGTAGCCGCCGTTGATGTATCGGTTGGCCCCGATGCGGTACGGAGGGATGCCGAAGCCATTCGAAGTGCTGGCGGCGACGGCGTCCACGAGGTCGACTCCGCTATTGCAGTCGAACACGACCGGTTCACCGGTCTGGGCATCGACCGCCGGGATGAGTAACGACTGTTGCGGCCAGTGCTGACTCGGCAGGCGAGCGGCCGCCACGGCGCGCCACTCTGACTGCACAGAAGTGTCCGACGGTTCGTCCGCTTCGAGGGCCGCTGCGCCCATTCTGCGGCGCATGTCGGCGGCATTCTGAGCAGCACCAATGACTGCGCTCGTCCTCTCCATGTGATCCGACGCGGGTCCGATCGGAGCGCGTGGACGTTCGGATCCCAAGCCCGTCGATGGTTTAGGCGCAGCGGCAAGAATCTCGGCGAGCAGTTCGCCCGGCGTAATCCCGCTGGTTATCTGTGCCGCAGCGGTCGATCCGGCCGACGTCCCGATGGTCAGGTCTGCCTTGGTAACCGTCAACCCGCCCTCAAATAGGCCTGCGATGACGCCAATCTCCCACGCATTACCTACCGATCCGGCACCGCCGAGTACCAACGCTCGCTCACGCGCGGCGCGCTCCCGCTCGGTGGCGTCAGTCCGCGGCCGATCTTGGTCGGACCTCGTCCGGTCAGATGTCGTCGTCGAAGTGGGGTGCAGAGTTGACGAAGATATTGCGTTCATGAGAGTCGCCTTTCGGGTATTGCGTGTGGCGCTCCCGGCGACAATTAGTTCAGTCGCTCGATCTTGGACCGCCAGGAGCACCCAGTGCGGTTACTGCGTTCATGGGTCTCACCTCCTATCGACGGATAACGATCGCCGGAACGCTAACACGCCGTGATCCGGATAAGTTCGCTCCTAACGCATTCCTAGGGGATCATGGAGAGCTATGGGGCACACCCTGTTCGCGACGGACTGACCTTTGGCGAGGGACCTCGCTGGCACGACGAGCGGCTGTGGTACTCGGACTTCTATCGCCACGCCATCTTCTCAACGCACGACGGCACCGACGAGCGTCTCGAGCTGATGGTGCCGAACCAGCCGTCTGGGCTCGGGTGGTTGCCCGACAGTGATCTTCTCTTCGTCTCCATGACCGACCAGCGCGTCATGCGACGCCACGACGACGCGAGCGTGCTCTACTGCGATATCTCGGCATACTGCGGGTTCTGGGCGAACGACATGGTCGTCTCACCCACGGGATATGCCTACGTGGGCAACTTCGGCTTCGACCTTGACCTCACGCTTCGTGAGATAGGACCGGCCGGCATGATGGCAGCTCCCCCGCCGACGACGAACCTCGTCGTGATCGATCCCACCGGTGCCGTCATTCAGGCCGTCCCCGACATGGACTTTCCCAACGGCAGCGTCATCACGCCCGACGGTGCGACGCTTATCGTCGCCGAGACGCTGAAGTTTCGCCTCAGCGCCTTTGACGTCGCTGCCGACGGGACCGTGTCGAATCGGCGCGTCTGGGCACAGCTGGACTTCGTCGCGGCTGACGGCATCTGCCTCGACGCTGATGGTCAGGTCTGGGTTGCGAACGCGCTGGCCAAACAGTGCCTGCGCGTCAAGGAGGGCGGGGAGACTACGAGCGTCGTCGAAACAAGCGACTACGCCTACGCCTGCATGCTCGGTGGAAAGGATCGCAAGCGTCTCTTTGTCATGACCGCGCCGACGAGTGACCGCTTCAAGATCGCGGACGCCTTCGTTGGCAAGATTGAAGCGGCCGACGTCGAGGTACCCGGCGCCGGTTGGCCGTAATCAGCCGAGCTTGGTGAGCGCGCGACGGAGGTTGCGGATCGCCTGACCGGTGCGCAGCTCGTTCTCGATGAGAGCAAAGCGCACGTGTCCGTCGCCGCCGTCGCCAAAGCCAACGCCCGGACTTGTCGCGACGTCGGCCTCTTTGATGAGGAACTTCGAGAACTCGAGCGACTTCATCTCCGAGTACGACTCGGGGATCGGTGCCCACACGAACATCGAACCGCGCGGCGCGACCACATCCCACCCGACGCGATGGAGTCCATCGATGAGCGTGTCGCGACGCGACTGGTAGATCGTTCGCAGCTGGTCGGGGTAGTCGACGGCCTCGTTCATCGCGACGATCGCGGCGATCTGAACGGGCTGAAAGGTGCCGTAGTCGAGGTAGCTCTTGAGCTTCGTGAGCGCCGCCACGATCTCAGCGTTGCCAACGAGGAATCCCACGCGCCACCCGGCCATCGAGAAGGACTTGGTCAGCGTGTAGAGCTCGACGCAGCACTCCTTCGCTCGCGGAACCTGGAGGATCGACGGCGGACGGTAGCCGTCAAAGCCGAGGTCAGCGTAGGCAAAGTCGTGACAGATAACGACGTCACGTTCAAGAGCGAAGGCCACGAGCCGCTTCATGAAGGCGAGGTCCACGCACGCACTTGTCGGGTTATGCGGAAACGAGACAACGATCACCCGAGGCTTGACCTCTGCCCGTTCCCAGGCACTGAGCAGTCCTTCGAAGAAGTCGTCGCCCGGTTCGTTCTCGCTCATCCCCGGGTCGTGCATCGGTACGGTGATGACGCTCGCACCCGCAAATCCAGGCCCCGCCAAGTGGATCGGATAGCTCGGAGACGGCACTATCGCCGAGTCTCCCGGCCCGAGCATCACCCACATGAGGTGCGTGAAGCCCTCCTTTGCGCCGATGGTTGTGACCACCTCGCTCTCGGGGTCGAGGTCCACATCAAAGAGCAGCTTGTAGCGATTCGCGATCGCAAGGCGGAGGTTCGGAATGCCTCGGCTTGCACTGTAGCGATGGTTCTTTGGGTTGTGGGCGGCTTCGGCAAGCTTCTCGACTGCCACGTCGGGGCTCGGCAGGTCGGGATTACCGAACCCGAAGTCGATGACGTCGCGTCCGTGGGCGCGCGCGTCGGCCTTCAAACCATTGATCTGAGCGAAGACATACGGGGGCAGGCCCGTGACACGGCGGAACTCCATCTGTAAACCGTAGTGAGTCAGGCCGCGCGACGCCACTTTGCGAGCTCAGCAATGGGCGTTGCCGACGACGCAACAGCCCACGTTGCTCCGGCGTCACGCAGCTGATCGAGCGTCATCGCCACGTCGCCCTCGATGGGCCCCGCCCAGTTGACCGGGCCTCGCGCGCCAACCGTTCGCACGCGTGCCACTGTCGCGCCCCAAAGGTTGAGGGTGGCGCCGTGGGCGCGCGCGACTTCTTCGGTTGACGGAAGCCCGGAGCCGCACCAGATGTCGACGTGGCCACGCAGCGCTTCCAACGCGTCGGCAAGTAGCTCCCAGCGTTCTTCGGCGGACGGATAGCCCGTGTCGTAGGCGATCTGTTCAGCCCTCGAGAGCTCATCACCCGTGCCGAGACCCGCGATGACCCGTCCGGGCGCAAGCGAGTTGAGCGTCAGGAATCGCTCGACGAGCGTGGGTGTGCCGACGAGTGCCATCCGCGCAACGAGCGTCCCGACGTGCAGACGTTCTGCGCGGGCGGCGACGGCCGAGAGGATGGGCATCGGCGCGAAGGACGGACGTGTCGGCGAACCGATCGGCCACAAGTGATCGAACGCGAACACGCCGTCGAGCCCCGCGCGCTCGGCCTCATCAGCGGCGGCAAGTGCGTCAGTCGTGTTGTCGCGAAACGTCGGGAGAAGAACGCCGATCTTCACGCGCCCGCAAAGGCGACCAGCGACGCACCCATCGCTCCCGAGCGGGGGCCGAACATCGATGAGGTGACCGTGATGGTCGGACGCGCGTCGTAGCCTTCAACGAGCTCGGCGAGGTAGTCGCGTGCTGCTGGCAGCACGAGGTCCGACGCGGCGGAGAGTCCGCCGCCGATCACAAAGTGTCCACAATCGAGGATCGCGGCGAGGTTGGCGAGTCCGAGGGCGAGCCACCAACCGACTTCGCGCATGAGCGCCACTGCTTCTTCGAGGCCCTCGGCAGCTGCGGACGAGACATCCTCGGCGCGCACGGCGCGCGGATCACCACAGCGCTCGACGAGCGTGGGGAGACGTCCCTCACAGGCCGCCTCGCGGGTCAATCGGTGCAGCCCGCCCCCCGAGGCGTATCGCTCCCAACATCCCTTGCCACCGCAGAGGCACGGCGCACCGTGGGCTTCCACCACCATGTGGCCGATCTCGCCGGCGAACCCGCTTCGCCCGCGCACCAGTTGGCCATCGGCAACGACGCCACCACCGATGCCCGTGCCGAGGGTCACCATGACGAAGTCGCGTATGCCGCGACCCGCACCCCACTCATGCTCGGCGAGTGCCGCGCAGTTGGCGTCGTTCTCGCAGAACACGCTCGAGTTTCCGAGCGCCGAACTGAGCAGTGCGCCAAGATCTGCGCCCGACGCAGTCTGCAGATTTGGCGCGAACGCGAGATGTCCGTCGCGACGCATCATGCCCGGCAGGCCGATGCCGATGGGCGCGTGCGCTGCGTCGAGTCCTTGTCGTTCGCAGAGCTCGAAGACTTGCTCGGTGACGACTTTCGCTGTCGCCTCGCCGGCACCGAAACCCTCGTCGTGAGGAGTCTGGGACTTGATCTCGCCGACGATGCGTCCATCGCGGGCCACCATGAGCGCGAGCGCCTTCGTGCCGCCGACGTCAATGCCGATCGCGACGTCACTCATGAAGCTGGCGTTCGGCCTGGCGCTTCAGCTCGCGAAGCGCTTGGTCTTGAATGCGGTACGCGGCACGCGATTTGATAAACGAGGGGATTGGCACCGACATCTCGACCTCGAGGTCGTAGGTGAGGAGGGTCCCGCCCGACGCCGGTTCGAAGCGGTACTGGCCATTGAGCGTCGAGGTCAAGTCACCTTGGGTCTGGTGCCACGAGAGCAGCTCAGGCGCGCGGCTGTAGTCGTAGTGGAGCGTGTACGTCGTCGAACGACCAAATGCTGCCGCTCGAAACTCAACCTCGAGTGGTCGGCCCTCCGCGTCACGCTCGAGCACGTCGATTCGTTTCAAATCGCTGACCCAGTCCATGTAGCGCTCGAAGTCGGTGACGACTCGATAGACCACGTCAGGCGGAGCGTTGACCAGAGTCGACTCCGTCGCCCGCTGTATCACCTGGCCTCCATCGGTTCCCACCTTAGGTCGGCGTCTGGACCCACTCGACGCTGTCAAATGGCTCAAGACCGTTGCCCAAAACGCCCGCGAGTCGGTCCCACGAGAACTCCCGGACGGCAACGTCGCGCGCCAGCAGGCCGAAGCGAGCGCGACGTTCCACGTCGTCAATAAGTGACGTCATCGCGGCAGCAAGATCGGCAACGCTGCGCGGACGGTCGAGCACGATGCCCGTCTCGCCGTCGCTGACGGCGTCGTGACTGCCACCGGAGCGACCAGCAATCTCAGCGACGCCACACGCCGCCGCCTCGACGAAGACGATGCCGAAGCCCTCTTGCTCGAAGCCGAACCAGCGATTGCGACAGTCCATGACCATGAGGTCGCTCGCCGCTATCCACGATGGCAAGAGTTCGTCGTCGACGCGACCGAGGAAGGTGACGGGCGCCCCTAACTTCCTAGCGAGTCGCTCGAGCCGTGCGCGATCGCGACCTGCTCCCCCGATCGCGACGCGCAACGCTGGATAGCTCTCGCGCAGCTTTGCGCTCGCACGAATCAGCGTGTCCATGCCTTTTCGCGGCACGAGACGTGAGTACGAGGCCACGAGCAATTCATCGTCCGAAAAACCCATCTCGCTGCGCACCGCGTGGCGCCGATCGCTATCGACGGGAACGAATCGAGATGTGTCGACGCCTGGAGGAACCTGCACAACTGGGCACATCGCGTCGGCGGCACAGCGTCGAGCCTCGTCTTCGGGGAAGGAACCCGCGCAGATCGCCACCACTGCACGAGTCAACACATAACGAAGCGAAGAAGCGAGGAACGGGATGCGACCGGGTATGGTCACCTCGGCGCCGTGCAGCACGACGCCGTAGGGTCGCGAAAGGCGCGGGCCGAGAAGTCCGAGCGGCCACGCGGGATCAAGAAGCACGAGTTCAGGTTGGTGTCGTTCGATCGCGTCTTCGATCGATCGATACGCGCGCCAGCTCGGTAGGAAGAGCGTCGGCGTGGCGACCCGTTCGACGACAACGTCGCTCGACGCGTCAAACGCGGTGGCGTCCCCGTGCGACGAGGCGGTGAGCACGACGGCACGACCGCTCTCCAGTCGACTCCAGAGTTCGTGCAGGTAGACCTGGATGCCGCCCGTCTTCGGTGGATAGTCATTGGTCACCAGGAGGTGGCGGGCCATATAACCCACGCTAGTGAAAGGGGTTTGCTAGTGGCGAACGCGGTCGAACTTGAGCGTCGGTATCAGACCCTCGGACGTGAAGAGGTCGACGACCTGAGCTTCAGCTTCGGTAAGGACCAATGCCTCGGGCTCTTCACCGAGTACGAACGTCACGAGGCAGTCAGAGCAGTCTGGGGTTCCGCGCCGCACGCAGTCGTGGCAGCTAATGGAAACTTCAATGTCCTTGCGCATGGTGTCCCTCTCGCTTGATGGTTCCACCTTCGCAGCACTGTGTGACATCTTCAGCGTTGCAGCGCGCTCGCGATCTCTGCGGCGACCTGGGAGGGACCGAATACGACGCCCTCGGTCACGACCCGTTGCGTCGTCGGGTCAATGAGGACATAAAACGGCGCCGAACGAATGTCGAGCTCTTTCATGAGCGCAGGACTGATCAGCACCTCGTTCGTCGCATCGGCCCATTCGCTGCTCGAGGTGGCGCTCACGATGACGACGTCCACGCCGGACAGCTCGTCGAGGTCACCGCGGATGAACTCGCGACAACCGTCACAGTCGGGCTTGACGGCGACGACGAGGGCCATGCGATGGATGTCGATGCGACGCTCCTCGCCAGTTGGCGTGACGCCGACGAACTCGCGTGGCGCGGGGCGCTTGCGAGGAGCGTCAAAGGAGCGAGCTTGAAAGTCGCTCACTCGGTCTCGGTATAGGCCTCGACACCACGCCCGTGCCCGCACCAGCGACAGGTCACTGATTCGACGTTGTGGGCGATCACCTCGGGCTCTTCGACGGTGAGCTCACCGCCGACGCTGTAGTGATGAAACGAGCGCACTGAAGTGGTCTCTACCACGTCAAAGCGAGTCAGATTGCCACACGCGGTGCAACGGTATCGGTCTGCCACGGAGTCACCGTACCGGAAATGTCACGCCCCTCATTCGTAGCGACGCCGCTGCCATTCGTCAGGTCGCATCTCGAGTTGGTAGCGGTCAGGGTCGTCGTAGGTAAAGACGGTGTCGAGCGGAAACGTCGTGTCTTCGCTCGAAAGGCGCTCGGCGTCGATGAGACGACAGAGCGCGCCCGGATGTCGCACGAGCCCCACCGGTATCGACGAGCCGAGGGTATCGAGGTGTACGAAGCCGCGGCGAGTAAGCCGCTCACTCACCCGTTGGTCCACCCGGGTGCCGAGCACGTCGCGAAGCTCGACCGCCGTGCGATAGCGACGCAGCACGCCCCCTTCAATAATCACCCGCTCATTTGTGACGTGCACCTTGTGCGAGCGCCAGCGCCACGTCCTCGTGAGCGTCACCGCTAAGAACGGTAAGACCATCACGATGATGAACCACTCTTCGTAACGATGCACCCAGGAGTAGCGTGACGCCCCTTCGACGATAAGCGCGAGCGTCGTGACCGTGAGCAAAAAGGGACGAACGACACCCCTCGATACCGGGGTTACTGAGATGACTCGCACCTCGCCCTCGCGCCAAAGGTCGCGACTACTCATACCCACAGCGTAAAGAGTCCCTGTGACGTTTTCGTGGACGTCTTACAAGGGCCGCGTAGCCTTCGAAGATGTCAGCACCGGCGAGATCGTGGTTGCCCGCGTACTTGGGGACCGGCATCGTCTGGGGGTGCTCGTTCCTCTTCATCAAACTCTCCCTCGGTTTTTTGACGCCCTACGGCGTCGCATTCGTACGCTGTGCGCTTGGTGCAATCACGCTGGTTCTCATTGCTCGGATCACTGGCGTCCGATTGCCTCGGGAACGGATCGTGTGGCTTCATCTTTGGGTGGTCGCGCTCTGTCTCAACATCATCCCGGGGATACTTTTTCCTCTCGCCGAGACGCGCACTACCTCGATCGTCGCGGGCATCATCAATGCGCTGACGCCGCTCACGACCTTATTTTTCATGCTCGCGGTCTTTCGCGACGAGCCGATGCATCGCTTTCAGCTGGTGGGCCTCGGCGTCGGACTCTGCGGTGTTCTTGTCGTGCTGGGCGTCTGGCAGGGATTGGGCAAGAATCCGTGGTGGGCGATCGCGGCACTCCTTGGCGCCGTCACGCTGTATGGCGCCTCGTATCCCTACAGTCGGCGATACCTCATCCCGCGGGGGCTCGCCCCCGTTTCGTTGGCGAGCGCTCAGCTCATCCTTGCAACGGCAACACTCTTGCCCACATTCTTGATCCATGGATCGAACGGACACGGAGTGACTGCCAAGGCCCTGTGCTCCGCGTTGGCGCTCGGCATCTTCGGCAGCGGGTTCGCCTTCATGTGGAACTTTCGCGTCATCTCGGCCGCCGGAAGTTCCATCGCGAGCACCGTCACCTATATGTCGCCCGTCGTCGCGGTGATCGCGGGCGTCATCTTCTTGAATGAGTCCTTTACGTGGTTTGAGCCAGTGGGCGGTGCCATCGTCCTGCTTGGCGCCGCAATCGGTCAGGGACGATTGCGGCGAATCTTACGTGTTGCGTAGCTGCGTCGCGGCCATCTGAAAATACGACGTCAATGACTCGAGTTGCTCACTGGTGAGCTTCTCGCTCACCGAGTTAAGCGCAGAGCTCATGGCTGCAATCCACGCGTCGCGGGCGCTCTTGGTGATCTCAAAGCGAGCGTGACGCATCCTGAGACGCGGATGTCCACGTTCTTCTTGATACGTGCGGGGACCGCCCCAATACTGGATGAGGAACATCGTGAAATGGGCCTTCGATTCGGTCAAATCCTCGGGATACATGGGACGCAGGATCGGGTCCTTCTCAACCGCAGCGTAAAATGTGTCCACAAGTTGGAGAAAGAATGCCTCCCCGCCGACTTGATCGAAGAGCGTTTCTTCCACTTCGACACGGTAATGGCATCACCTACAATGGATTGCTCAGTGTTACTGAGATGCGGGTGTAGCTCAATGGTAGAGCTCCAGCCTTCCAAGCTGGCCATGCGGGTTCGATTCCCGTCACCCGCTCCACCTAGCCGTCACCCGCTCAAACGAATTTCTTTCGAAAGCTCAATTGCTTCATGCGCTTTCGCGTGACCATGGCTAACCGCGTTTGACCACTGTTGTCCTCTGTGACATGCCCCGATCATGCCCGATCATGCCCGATCATGCCCAGATCATGCCCGAAACGATCGAGGAGTCGACCTTTCACTGCTCCTCTCGATTTCCTATTCAGAGCGAGCGTCGTCAGGATCGACCGATCCTTGCGAACTTCCCGTGAGGAGTACTCCGAGAGCGTCAGCGATTATCCGATCGCGATCCTTCGTTGCGTGCTGATAGCGCATAGCTGAGGACGAGTGGCCGGCGCGGTACATTAACTCCACGGTCGTTGCGCCAGTTGCCGCCGCCAATGTGAGCCCGGTGTGCCGCAAGTCGTGCAGATGCAAGTCGGTCCTCCCGACGTTTGCCCTTGCTCGCTGCCAGGAGACCTGTAGAACCTTTCCTGTAAGGGGCACGCCCGTGAGACCGGTGAACACGAGAGAGTCCGCCTCGTGGCCTGTGAAACGCTCTAAATGCGCCTCGATCTTGGGGACCAGGGGATCGGGAACAGCGATCGAGCGCCGACCTGCTGACGTCTTTGGGCCCTTGACAAGAGACTCCCCATGCATCGTGAATGTTCGGCACTGTTCGACATGCAACAAGGCGTGTTGCAGATCCGCGTCCATTCGCCGAAGCCCCAGAAGTTCCGCCCGTCGAAGTTGACACCAAGTAGCGAGGGGAACTATGAGCCGTAAGTGCTCGGGCAAAGCTGCCTCGAGCGCTTCGACTTCTGCGACGGTTGCAACCGGTCGTTCAGCGGGACGCTCGACGCCCGCTCCCTCGACCCTGCATGGCGAGGAAAATATCAGTCCGTCAACAACAGCAGTTCGAAGAATTGACGAAAGAAGTCGATAGGCCTTGGCCGCCGTGGTGGGGTGCGCCAGAGCCAGATTCGCGTGCCAACTCCGAATCCTCGAAGGAGCCAAACCCGCCAAGCTTGACTGACCAAGCGCGGGGAGAATGTGACAGTCGAGGAGGTATCGATAAAGCTCTCGCGTGCGAAAAGCGAGATTCCCTCGTTGGTCGAGCCATTGCCCCGCGTACTCGTCCAGAGTCGCTATGCCAGCCTTGGGATCAATCCAAGCTCCGCGTCGCAGATCTGCTTCGACCATTGCAAGATTTGCGAGGGCGTCGGCCTTAGAGGCGAAAGTACCAGCTGAATGAGTTTTCCCGTCATGGACGTACAGCGCTTGCCACCGTCCAGATGCTCTGCGACGAACTGTTCCAAAGTGGCGCTTGGCCGTCATGAGTGAACCATCCGGACCACCGAGCAATCACACATTGCTGCCCAAAGGTCGCGGGATCCCAGAAGCTGAACCTCTTGTCGTTGCGCGTCGGGATCACGTTCACGAAAAACCAGCTGGGAATAGCTTGCCGGTCATATTTCGTCATCTGAACCTATGTGTTTTCGCAATGCTCCTTCGTTCGGAAGTGATGCCGTTCCCACACATATAGAGCCACTCGAAAACAGCGAAACCGAGCAAGAACTTATTGGCGTGTCGAGAAACTGTTTTTGAGATCGAGAGTCGAACGATTTTGATGATCACTTAGTCCGCCCGTTGGGCCGATCGGGCGCTGAGACAGCGCCCACAGGACCCCTTGAAAGGCAAATCCGTTTAACTTTTCTTTACGTCATCAAGGTCAGTGTCGATCGGATTCCGCCTCGGAGTACAACCAAGCGCGAGGACGCATCTAATCTCCCAGAAACCACAACTCACACTCCGAAAGAAGAGAGCCTTCGTTGCAGAACTCGATGAGAGCGTTAAGCAATTCCCTACGGCGCTCGGGGGCATCTGAAAGCATTCGTTCGAACTCCATGGTAAGTGGCGCCATCTGCGAAGAATTAAACATTGTTCTCGAATATCGATCGATTCCGGCAGCCAGAGGAAAGTCCTCAAAATTCAATTCAGGGAGCATCGCATCAAGAGCGTCATAGACCTCGCCCGTCACACCCAGGACCTTTCCAGTTCTTGTGCGTAATTCGATTCGTAGAGACATATCAACTGAGCGGACTTGTACCCGGGAACATTGTTATGACGTTCCCCGCCGGTCCTCGGATCACAGTGTAGAGACTGGTCGGAAGGCCAGTGCTTCGGTCAACACCGATGTCTTCAGGAGCTTGCAACACATATCGCACGTTACCGTTTGATTGGACGGTCCCTTGAAGTCCGTTGGTGTCGCTTAGGTCACCTAGATTCACGTTGTCGTAAAACTGACTCTTTCCAGCTTCAATCCCGGGGTATTGATGGATCCCGGCATGTCCAACGTCTGTTGCAATTTCTTCACTGGCCTCTTCAGCCTCACCTTCTCCGCCAAACATGAGCGCTGCGCTCTCATCTCCAAACAACGCGTCACCGACGTTCTCCTGGGTCGCGATTGAAAAGAAAGGGCAGCCATTTGCTCCGTCTTGATAGATCCTGTCGTACGCGTTGAAGATCGAACTTCCGGCGGACACGACAGCGTTTGCCGGGAAGTCCGCAACCGATGCCGTCTGGTGACGGAAGCTATCGTACGTGGAAGCAACCACATGCTGAATCCCGTTGCACCACGATCCTCCAAAAATGCAGAGCCCAAGCGGATCAGCGTTGTCGATCGGATCATCGCCTGCGTACCCATACGGCTGCCCAGTGACACCCACGTCGGGGTCCACGCTCACGAACTCACCCGTCGTCGGGTCGTAGTAGCGGTTGTTTGCGGAAGTCACCGCGCGGGCTGCGCGCACCTGATAGTCGGAGACAGTGACCAGGGAGATCGGTGTACGAATGGCTGTAAATTTTTGAAGTCGAGAAATTCCTAAGGCCCGATATTTTTGCAGTTTCGTCCCAAACACCGCGCAAGAAGCGCAATAAGCAGGACGTCAATCGGGCTCAGGAGTCTCCCGAAAATCCGAGCCGACTCACGGTGCTGGCACAATGACTCGGTCGTTTCCTACGTCAGCGAGGCAAAGTCTCGCCTGTCAGTTCCTCTAAAACGTCCGCAATCTTCCATACTGGCGTCACGATGGCGACTCCGCTATTTTGAGCGACCCGCCAATGATCAACGGGTTGCTTATCGATCTCCGAGATCACCGAGTTTGTAATCGCAATATGACCAGTATCGATTCCAACCAAGCCAATGGTTTCCGTGTAAAAGGGCATCATTTTTTTATCGCCGCGGTAGGTTCCCGGACCCATGAAGACGAAAACGGGTGAACCACTGAACCCAGACATTGACCGCATTTCGATGAGAAATGCCTCCACTCGTAGCCCGCGATTGTCCGTAATCAGTTCGCCAGGCATCATGGCTATGTTTCCAAAGCGCGCTAGGGGCGCGTTGATCTGTTGTCCGCATACGGTTACGAACCGACAGAACATTACAATTTCGTCACCAACGCCCGCGTTTAGTTCCGTCACCCGATCACGAGTGGCGGTGATGGGGACCATTGGAAGGCTTGAAGATCCCATTCGGGACTCACGTCGATGGCCGTTGCCGCCACGTCGTCTCCGTATGGGATATCCAAGTGGCTCGGGAAGTTCGAGTGTCGCAAAGCCACCCGAATGCAGCGGTACTCGAATTGTTCGGCAGCCGCCCATCGCCACATGAATATTTGTGATCAAGACTCGAATGCCAGCGGCATCCACCAGGAAGCCGCTCCCACCCGCTGAAGTACCTGCGCGAGCGGATTCAATACTGGGATAGAGAAACACTATTGACTTCAAAAAGATGTCTGGAATGCGCGGCATGTATGTAGAGTGCCACAGTTGCCGCGGAGGGTTGAAGCCTCAAATCGATTCGATGGATTAGCCGAATCGAGAGCCTCGGAGCTGCTCGGCCGGATGACAGCGCGTGCACCTCTTGAAGCTTCACCATCGAGACACGGGTGTAGGTCACGGTGGTCTACAACTTCTGGTGCCCGAGCATCTCCGTGATGATGCGCACGTCGGCTCCCGCGTCGAGCATCAAGCGCAAGCCATCGCGTTGTTGAATGAGCGCGACGGCCAATGACAAACGTCGCCGGTGTGACGGCGTTTAGTTCTGAGCCACTTCGTAGCAAATCATGTCGGCTTGATGAACCACTTTAGAGTCGTCGCCATCGGGGTCACTTGAATCTGACGCCTCTCAAATTCTTGCACTACGGAAAGCAGCCTCCGACGAGTCAAAGTGACGAACCGACAACCGCGTTGATTCTTTGAGTGAAGAACGATGCTCCGCCTTCCGAAGTCGACAGAATCGATGTCGCCCCAGCAAGCTGTCCACCACACGGAGGATGAACCCGATCGAACGAACCTCCCGAATAGGCGCTTTAAGAATCGGAGTCGAAGATCGACATTCACGCCTGAATCGGTAGCGACAAGAACTGCGAGTGGCCAGGAGGCGGAGAACGTGCCGATCTTGCCGGGGAAGGATGCGCCTCCGAAGATGCGAATCGTCATGGGGACCACACCCAACTATACGTCGCGCCTCCGTGAGTCTCGACTGGGATTGGCAGGTCGAGGCCGAGACCGCCGGAAACTTGATTCTCCCAAATCGTCTTGTTATTACTCGCCGATCCAATTGAACCTTCATCTCCCACCGAAACACCAAGATCTCCTGAACCACCGAGCAGTCCGAATGGCCCGGACAACTCACACGGCTTCTGGGCATTGCTAATAAGTACCCCGAGCGTCACCGACCCGGTGGGACTCGAACCGCCGCCGCCAGCGACGCCGATAAGAACCGGGTGTCCGCCGGCGAGCGCTATGCACCCGCTGGCGGTGACATATGCGCCAGATCCGAGCCCAACGTTTAGACATATTCCTATTGTGTGGGTAGCGATTTCATGAACAACCTTCCCTCCGGTATCGTTCCAGGCCTTGTTGACCCACGACGGGTCATACCAGCTCATTCCGAGCGGATCGATTTCGTCAACCGGATCATCACCCGCATAGGCATAGGGCTGCCCAGTTCCAGCAACATCAGGATCGACCGTGAAGAACATCCCCGTCGTCGGGTCGTAGTAGCGGTTGATTACGGAAGTCACCGTGCGGGGCCACGGACACTCCATAGTCGGAGGCGGTGACCAGGGAGAGCGGTGTACGAATGGCTAGATTTTTTTGAAATCAGAAAATTCTTCGGGCGCGATTATTGCCGAGAACAACAGTGTCAGTGGTCGTCACGGTTCCACCACCAAAATCGGAGTACGAAGTGATATCTCGGTGTACGACACCTCCGAGTACGAATCTCTGGGGCACCTCGCGTCGCAAACAAGGGACCAACCCGCCAACTCGTCCGTTTCACCTGATAACGAATTACTAAAAGTTGGTGAACCTGATCACCAACTTCGCCAACTCACCAACTGCCTTCTCAGAAACACGGCAGTTTTCGTGGGCGATCAAATTTCCCATACAACCCCACCCACGTTGATCCGCAAACCACTGACTCTCGACAGGCCAATTATTTTTCCAACGCAAAGATGATACAGACCACGCGAACGGCGACTGCGTCGTCGTTCGCGTGCCATCCCAAGGGTCTCGGGAGTGGAACGTGTGAGAACTTTCTTTACGTATTCAAGAAGACGTTGAAAATGGCTGACCATCGCACTACCGCCAGTCGTGTCGCGCCGATTTCCGTGACGATCAACATGTTCGCGTTTCTCGCTCATTCGCTATTTCGAGGTTTTCTTCTGATCCATTCAACGCATCCAACGATGAGACAGATTCCGAGGACCGGCGGAAGCCAGATCAGCAAGACGGGACCGCGACCAAAAAGCCCATCTATAAATCCCACGATTATGAGAGCTAGTCCGCACTGCATTAGTGGTTTGATCCTCTTCGTCCGAGATTTCAACCTTGCGGGGGCTCCAACATCTCTTTCGGGGAGTTGAACATCGTCGTCTCTACCAGGTGTTAAGAGTCTCAATGAGAGTGCGCTTCTCCGCGCAAAAAGCACGTAAAACAATCGTGTGTATGGATTCTCGCCCTTGCGTTGCGCGATTAAACGTCGCACCTGGCCAAGTGCAACATCAACTGTGACGACCGAGCTCGAAAATTGTCGTAACTTGACTTGAACACTATGCCGTCCAGTTTTGGTCGGGAAGAAGCCACATTCAAACGCGGGGGCTTCTCCGACGAGTGCACCATCGATCACCACTGCGAAAGCGCCGAACCGCGGGTCACCTGACCACCGCATCATGTTGAGCACTTCAATACTGCCTGCGGACGGGCGCAAAAAATCTTCAGTCATTGAACGAGAGGCTCATGATTCGCTTTGGGCGCGTAGCCGTGTATCACACGGCATACACAAAAGACTCTAATTCGATGATGGCGTCTCGATACCTACCGGAGGCTTCGCGAAGACGAGGCTTGTGGATTTCGAGCTCCCTGGTTTTAAGTTCTCGAAGCCGCCGGTTCAGACGAAGCAGATTGCCAACGTCCGCGTTCGTCGGTTCAGTAACCTCCTTTATCAAAGACTCTTCCTCTTCGCGCTCGACCCAGATTAAGGAGCGAACCTCTCTCCCTATACAATTAGCGACTTTGAGTAGTCTTTCGTATTCAAGTTGCAGTTCGCCGTCAGCAGGAACACTCGGTTTCCAAGAGTTCAGCACTCTCTGAAGACGTTGCCCCGTTTCCGCATTAACGCCTATAATTTCCGCGGATATTTCGCTCGAAATCTCAAACAACTCGACGACGCGACGTTGCTCCTTCGCAAGTTCTACTTTTTCACGTCGTGACATATCCGCCTATTTTCAACCAAGGAAGTCTAAAACATACGCCCAAAGTAGACCAAGCGACGGGCCCACCGCGTCGCCTGACGACACTGCGCTTAGAAACCCCAAGTCGCTAGACAGCTGAGCAACTCCTGCTGCTCCGATGTCTTCGTAAAGTTCCGAGGCTTCCTGCGCAACGACGGCGCTGTCAGTCGAAGCCCCAGCGACGAATGCATTTTGGGCGTCCATCGCTGCTTGCACCGCTTGTGTCTTCATGTTGAACGCTTGGAGGGTTGTGACAGCATCGTATGCAGTGTTTCCCAGTTGTAGAGCCAATGGAACGACTGATGCCACATATTTCGCCGACAGTGTCGCATCCTCGGCTAACAAGCTAGGAGAATTTGTTGTCTCGGCGGTGATGTATTCCTCTTCGACTTCGGCACCAACCGTTTCTTCGCAAAAGGCGAGCTGATACGAAAGAGCGACTTCCTCTGACATGTCCGCGTATGCCCCCGCAATCTGATCAGTTGATTGATTTCCGCACGAGTTTGCGTTGCATAGTCCCAGCGGATCCGAAGAATTAACCGGATCATCCCCGGCATATGCGTAACTCTGATGAGTCTCATTTGTGTCGGGGTCGACGCTCACGAACGAACCCGTCATTGGGTCGTAGTAGCGGTTGATTACGAAAGTCACCGAGCGGGGCCACGGACACTCCATAGTCGGAGGTACTGACCAGGGAGATCGGTGTACGAATGGCTAGATTTTTTTGAAATCAGAAAATTCTTCGGGCGCGATCATTGCCGAGAGCAGCAGTGTCGGTGGTCGTCACGGTTCCGCCACCAAAATCGGAGTACGAAGTGATATCTCGGTGTACGACACCTCCGAGTACGAATCTCTGGGGCACCTCGCGTCGCAAACAAGGGACCAACCCGCCAACTCGTCCGTTTCACCTGATAACGAATTACTAAAAGTTGGTGAACCTGATCACCAACTTCGCCAACTCACCAACTGCCTTCTCAGAAACACGGCAGTTTTCGTGGGCGATCAAATTTCCCATACAACCCCACCCACGTTGATCCGCAAACCACTGACTCTCGACAGGCCAATTATTTTTCCAACGCAAAGATGATACAGACCACGCGAACGGCGACTGCGTCGTCGTTCGCGTGCCATCCCAAGGGTCTCGGGAGTGGAACGTGTGAGAACTTTCTTCACGTATTCAAGAGGTAGAGCCAGCCAAAGGAGCGTTCGTGCGACATTCGGTATTGAGCGGAACACCGGCGCATGACTCGACTCGCGGAGCCTGAATTCGAATCGCATTCCACAACTTGGACACTGAAGTTTAACGACACGCCCAGGGGGCTGACACTTCACACATCTCTAGGCCGATGGTACTTCCCTGTCGAAGAAAAGCTCGACCGCTTGGAGCGCTCGTTCATACTCATCCAATATTGCGACACGCCGCGAGATCCCTTCGTCGAGATCCCGCACACTTGATTGCACCAATTCTTCCAATATGGGCAACTTCTTCTTCGCGTTCGACGGCTTAACTTTTGTCGATGCCTTTAGAAGGCGGGCCAAGTTGTCTCTACGTTCTTCTTCAATGTGCAGCCAACTCGTAAGCGCTGCTCTCACAGGCTGAAGAACCTCCTTGAACTTCGCATCCAATTCGTTCGAATGGGGTCCGGAGTCAGTCCACCTATCTCTAAATTGAGATCTCCATGCGCCCAACCGAGAGAAGCGGACCATCAGCTCGGAATGACAATCATCGTACCGTTCGTGATTTGCAACATATTTATGCGTCAACTCTTCGAGGTTCTCGTCCACGTGTGAATACCCCACCATCAGTTTTGTCAAGAAAATAATCCGATCAGCCCCAGCCAAAGGTCCGAAACTGAATACCCATACGCTAGAGCCGTGGCTCCCGCGTATGCTCCCGCCGCCTCTAGATTGTCCAGTGCATCCAGCTCATTTTCGCTTCCAACGGCGATATTGTATGCGTCCTGAGCTTCCTGCAAGGTGACGACTGAGTCCGCAAAGTCAGAGTGAGCACTGGCAACGTTGTAAGCGTTTAGAGCTACTTGGGCCAGATTCTGAACCAGCGGCTGTACCTCCTGCGTGTAACTCGAGAGATCCTCCTGATACTTTTGCGTCGCGGACAGAAGATCCGAACCTTCGGGACCTAGTTCATTCAGCCAGTCGGTATTGAGCTGAGCTTCGGCACTATTTTCCACGCAAAGAACTTGATTCTCAAGATTCGAAGCATCCTCAATATCTACAATCCCCTGATATTGCGAACCAATTGAACCAGACTGCGCGTCCGACTCCATTCCTCCAAGCGATGGTATGAGCCCCGAAGCATCAACGAGGTTCACGGGATCGTCGTCCGTGTAGGTGAACGGCTCCTTCGTTTCCGAAACGTCAGGGTCCACTGTGACGAACGTTCCGGTTGACGGATCGTAGTAGCGGTTGACGAAGTAGACGAGTCCCGTCGACTCGGTATAGCCGCCCGCGAAGCCGAACGGCGTGTACGCCGTCAGTCCACCAGAGGTTTCCGGATTCCCCCACGCGTCGTACGAAGTCGACGCAATCACTCCTCCCCAGGAACCAGCAACCACGCCCCGAACCGAGCCGAGCGCGTCAGACACGAGATAGTCGACGGCGCCGATGCCGCGGTCTATCTCTTCGAACGGCGTGCCGTTGGGCCCGTAGATGTATACGTAGTTGGAATCCATCAGAAGCTCGGGCACCGAGTTTCCGGTGTTCCACACATAGTCCGTCGTCGAGGCGCTCCCTCCACTCGGCGTCGTGGTCGAGGAGACGCGCAGGCCGAGCCCGTTGTAGGTCGCGCTCGACATGTCGGCGGACGAGTTGTCGTAGCTCGTGAGCTGGGAGGCACCATCGTAGCTGGCCGACATGGTCGCACCGCCGCTTTCGGCGGTCCGGTTGCCCGACGCGTCGTAGGTGTAGTCCGTGGCGACATCCGAGAGGGTCGAGGACGTGAGCTCCGAGGCGTCGTCGTACGTGCCGCTCGCTCCGGTGGGGAGCGTCGTCACGTTGCCGCTCTGGTCCTCGCCGTAGTCAAGGGCGCTGGCAGTGCCCGGCGTGTCGCTCGTCACCCGGTCTTGGGCGTCGTAGGTGTAGTCGGCCGGTGAGAGGTCGCTCGAGGGTGTATCGGTTTCGCTGACGACGTTGCCCGCTGGCGCATCGGCGTAGGAGAACGACTGCAACGTCGAGTCTGCGGCCAGAGTGATCGAGGAGGCCTCATCGTTCGCCGCGTAGGTGGTCGACACGGTGTCCCCCGTCGTACCCAGTGTCAGGGCCGCCGTCAGACCGTCCGCCGTCTCGCTGACGTCCGAAGTGTTGCCGTTGAAGTCAGTAATGGACGCCATCTGATCGGCGTCGTCGTAGGTGTAGGTGACGGTGTCGGTGCCGGCCCACCAGGCGCCCCCTCCGAGCGGATAGGTGATGCCCGTCACGTTGCCGTCGAGGTCGTAGGCGTAGGACGTGGTGTCACCGGCGCCGTCGGTCGTGCTGGTGAGCTCGTTGAACGAGTCGTAGACACTCGTGGTGGTCCCGGTGCCGTCAACCATTCGCGTCAGGTTGCCGTTCGCGTCGTAGGCGTAGGTCACATTCGGCGTCCCGTTGGGATAGCTCACGCTGAGCAGCTGATCGAGTGGCGAATAGGTGTTGGTCGTGGTCACCCCGTCGGGCGTGGTCTCGGTGAGCTCGTTGCCCTCGGGGTCGTACGTGTAGGTCGTCACCTGACCATCGGGCGCGGCCGACGTCTCGGGCGCGGTCTGGGTGACCACCTCGCCCAGGCTGTCGAAGCTGTAGGTCGTCTGGTAGGCCGAGGACGTGCCGTAGGGCGAGACGTCCGAGCACGTCGCGACCGAGGAGACGTTGCCGTCGCCCGGGACCGTGGCCGTCACGTTGCCATCGGGGTCATAGCAGCTGCTCGTCGTTGCGGCCGTTGCCGTGCCGTAGCCGGTCGTCGTGGTGAGGAGCTCGCCAGCATCGTCGTAGGTGTAGATCGTCACGTCATTGGGGGCGTCGTCGGCGTCGCTCGTCGGCGGGGCGGTCACCGACGTGAGCCAGCCGTCCAGGTTGTAGGCGTCGGTGGTCGTCTCGTGCCCCGAGAGACCCGGGGGCGCCGGCGTGGTGACGGTCGTCTTCTCGCCGAGTGCGTTATACGCCGTCGTCGTGGCGTCGGTGGCCAGGCGGTCGCCGTAGTCGCTCGGATAGCTCGACGGACAGGAGGCCAGTGTCAGGGAGTCGGCGGCGACGCCGACAGCGGGCACGACCTCGGCGACGTTGCCGTCGCCGTCGTAACAGGTGAGCGTGGCGTCACTATCGGCGTTGGTGACGAGCGTCTGCTCATCGTCGGCGTTGTAGGCGTAGGTCGTCGTGTAGTCGCGCGGATCGGTCATCGACGCCTCGTTCCCGTCACCGTCGTAGGTGTAGGACGTCGCGCGGGCCATCACGGTGGCCCCGTCTCCGCCGCCCTGGGTCGCGGCTGTGAGCTCGCCGTCGCCGTTGTAGGCATACGTCGTCGTGTAGTTGGCCGCGTCGGCGCCTGCGACGTTGCCGTCCGGCGTGGTCACGCTCGTCACTTCGCCGTCGCCGTTGTAGGTGTAGGAGGTCGTCGACACACTCGTCGGCGGACCGTCTTTGACGTAGCGAACCCGGTTGCCTATGCTGTCGACGATATAGAAGCCCCCGTCGCCATCGGGGCCCACGGAAGTGATCCAGGAGAAGGCCGTATCCAGCGGCGGCACGTCGTCGTTGCCCTCGTCGCCCCCGTACCAGCCGGCACCTGCCACGGTGTAGATGTCATCGGCGGTCATGGCCGCGCCGTAGTACTCGCCCGAGGTCACGGGAATGAAGCGCACGACATTGTTACCCGCGTCAGCAATCAGCACGTCGCCCGCCGCATCGAACACCGCGGCATCGACGCCGCTTAGTTCGGCCGAAGCCGCCAGCCCGTCGTCGCCGCTGTAGCCCGCCGTGCCGTCGCCGGCAATCGTGTAGATGTCGTCGGCTGTCATGGACTGGCCAAAGAACGTGCCCGAGGATGCAGGTACGAATCGTACGACGTTGTTCTGGTAGTCGGATATAAGCACGTCACCCTCAGCGTCGACTGCGACACCGTCGGGTTGATCAAGTTGGGCGAACGACGCAGGCCCATCGTCGCCGCTGTAGCCCGCCGTGCCGTCGCCGGCAATCGTGTAGATGTCGTCAGCTGTCATGGACTGGCCAAAGAACGTGCCCGAGGATGCAGGTACGAATCGTACGACGTTGTTGTAGGCGTCCGCGATGACCAAATCGCCGGCCGAGTCGAATACCACATCCTGGGGCACGTTCAACGATGCCGACGTCGCGGGAAGTGTGCCCACCTCGGGGCTCGCCAAGCACACGACCAAGTAGTTGGTGTACTAGTGTACTAGTACATGACGGATCAACGCGCCTCCATCGTCTTTCGACTCAATGCCCGCTCCGATCGAGCGCCCTTTCGCCAGCTCGTAGATCAGGTCGTCAATGCCGTCGAGCGCGGTCAGCTTCAAGGCGGCGATCAACTCCCCTCAGTCCGTGAGGTGGTCCGCCAAGTCACGATCAATCCCAACACGGTCCATCGCGCATACCGAGAGCTGGAACACCTGGGACTGGCGGAGGGCCGGCTCGGGCTGGGGACGTTCATCACAACATCGAAAGACTCACCCGACGGCAAGTATCGAGCGAGCTCGTGGCGCGACGTCCTGCAAGAAGGCGTCGACATGGCGCGATCAAGCGGGATCGCGGATGACGAGATTATTCATAGTGTCCGGAGTCTCCTCTCGAGCGAATCGGAGACACGCTCATGACCGGCGATGACTTCGTCGTCGAGACAGACGGGGTGACGAAGCGATTCCGTCGCAAGACCGCGCTCACTGAGTGCTCGCTCTCAATCCCCCACGGCCGCGTGGCTGCCCTCGTGGGACCCAATGGTTCGGGCAAGACCACCCTGCTACGGATCCTCGCCGGTCTCTCCAGACCCACCGCCGGACAGGTTTCAGTCTTCGGCCAAGAGATGTCGACATCGAACACTGGGCTCCGTGCTCGGGTGGGCTACCTCGACCAAGACCGCCCCCTGTATCCGAGGTGGCGCGTGCGAGAGATCTTGGAATTCGGTCGACGAATCAACCCCGCCTGGGACAGTGACCTCGCCAACCGACACCTCGCACTTCTCAACATAGATAGGGAAAGCAGACTTCGAGACCTGTCCGGTGGTGAGAGAGCACAAGTGGCGCTCGCAGTGTGCTTTGCCAAGCGGCCTGAGCTCGTACTCCTCGACGAGCCAGCTTCGGCTCTCGATCCCGTCGCACGTCAGGATCTTCTGCAAAACATCACCGAACTTTTCGCAGACCACGATGCCAGTGTCGTGATGGCCACGCACGCCATCGCTGACGTCGCCGCAATCTGCGACTACGTCGTCATCCTCTCGCGCTCTCGAGTCGTACTGAGCGAAGACCTTGACTATGTACTCGAGAGTCACCGACTCTTGAGTCGCGGCATCGACGACGGCGTGTCAGTGCCCCGCGGTGCCATCGTCCTCGAAGAACGCCGGGCGACTCGCGAGGTCACCTATCTCGTGCGACTTGCAGAGCCGCTGGAACGCGACGGCTGGCGGATCGAGCGGCCGACCCTCGATGAGATCGCCATCGCCTATTTGCGCGAAGGTCAGCGCTCAGGACTCCCTTCTCCGATGATCAGCATCGACGGGGGGCAACTCGTGATCTGGATCGCGTGGCGATATCAGCGGTCTGTGGCGTACGTGCTCGCTCGCTTGCGCTGGTCATCATCGCTTTCACCGTCGTCACGGGAGTGATCCAGCATCACGACATGGTCGAGTTCATGGGTCCGCCCTGTCGAGGCGGCGAACTCATCACTCGAGCCCCGAGAGATTACTGCGGACTCCTCTCTCTTCGATACGCCCAGGTCGTGCAACTACGACATCTATATCAAGGTGGCCGGTTACGTCATCGCTCCACTTGTCGGCGCCGTTCTCGGCCTCCTCGCGCTGGCGAGCGAACTCGATCACCGCACGGTGCGTCTGGCATGGACGCAGTCGATCTCTCGCTACGCGCTGGTTTATGACGAAGGTCGCCGTTGGGGCGATATCAGTGGCGATCATTCTCGTGCCGACCGCCATCGTGCTGTCGTGGTGGAACGGCACCATCGGCGACAAGGATGTCCTCGACACCCAATACTTCGGCATCGCCGGATGGGATCTCGTGGCGTATGGGCTGTTCATGTTCGCGCTGACGATCCTGCTCGGCGTCGTCATTCGTCGCGCCGGCTGGACGCTCGCTGCGGCCCTGCTCCTCTTTCTCGTGGTCGTGGACCTTTCGTACCCAAGCAAGTACGCGAGCACCTCGTGACGCCAACGGTTCACTGGTACTCCGTCACAGCGACCGTAGGCGTGAAAGGGGCAGTGACCTATTCCGTAGCCTTCCAGAAGCGCCTGGCTGCTCGTCAACGGCGCCCTGCCTCGCTCGACCGTGGGCACGCCGACGTGGAACGAGGTCATGGACTCTCAAGTGAAGATCGAGAGCTGCACGGAGAAATTCCCGCAGAAGAATCAACGCGAATGGGTGACGGCAGAGACCGTGTGTTATCGCAGACTTCGCGTAGAGAACGTGTCGGTGTACATCGCCCGAACAAGTTTTGGACTCTCCAGTTGCGCGAGGGTCTGCTCTATCTTGCTTTCGGAACTGTCCTGCTCGGAGGAGCGTGGGCGTGCGTTCGAAGAATCGAGCCGTAATGCACCGATTAAAGATGTTCCGTTGAGATCCCGGAGTACGGCGAAGGCGACGGGTCGCGACAGGTCGTCAAGGAATTTGCATCACTAGTCTCGAGCGAGGGCCGTACGCCGACTCCGCTCATCGAACAGCGGCGGTGTGGACCGAAGGCGGAATGCCATGACGACCATCAACAAACCGGATGACTTCAAAGCCCTCGATCCGTTCTTTCGCATCATCGAAGAGGGTCTGAGCGGGCTTGTTGAAGGAGGACACTTCTTCGATCTGCTCGCCGACGACGTCATCTTCGAGTACATCATCACCGTGCCCGGCTATCCGCGTCGCGTTGTCGGCCGCTCCGCGGTGGCTGAGCTGTACCGGCCCTACGGCGACCTCTTACGCTCGACCGGTGCTTTGACCTCGCCGTTCATCACGACCGAGACGCCGGCGTGGTCGTTCTCGAGTACGCCTCCGAAGGTCACGTCGTCACCACCGGGGCCGTCTACGCAAACCGGTACATCTCAGTGATCACGATCGTCGACCGCAAGGCCACTCGTCGGCGCGACTACCTCGACCCACTAGCAGTCTTCGACGCGCTCGGCTGGCCGCCTCCCGCAGGCTGATGTTTGCGCCGACCCTGTGAAGGGGCCCCTCATAAGAACTCTCCTGATCCGTTTTATCGGCATGGCTCTCTTCACGCCACAAGATGATTGACGCGATGTGTCGGTTTCTCGAGAGATCCCGATCGGTCAAATCACCCATGCTCCATTGCGCATGACGGTTCGCCCTTCGAATCTTCACCCTCCCGCCACACCTCGATACGCTCGGGCACAAACACCAGGTAGACGTAGTCATCGCCTTCGGTCCGTGCGTCCAGGCCCGCCTGGGCTGCGTACGAATCGCGAGACTTGCCGAGACCTCTTTCTTTGGGACGGTCTCGACGAGGCCGGCGTCGATCATCACCACGTCCCTGGTCTCTCCCAGTGCGAGGCAGACCCGTGGGTTCACGGTGGCATTGGTCACGGTGCGCGACTGTGGTCCTGTCGCCAGAACGACCTGGCTGCCATTCCACGTGTGCGACACCGGTATGACGTGGACCGATCCAGTGAGCGAGGCGGACGACACCCACACGTTTTCACCGTTCGCCGTCAACTTCGCCAGTGCATCCGTCTTTCGCTGCTGAGGTGATCGGCTCATTACGTCGACTCGAACCCAGTCGCCATCTTCTTCGCCATCGCCTCCGCGTCGGCGAAGGTGGCGCTCAGCGGAGGCTGCTGAGCCAAGTATGCAGGCCCTCGAAGTTCGCTGTCGACCTTCCTCGGTATCAACCAGAGATGGAAGTGGGGTGCGTGCTCCATTATGGCGAAGTAGTACACGCGATCGACCCCGGTCGCGGCCTTGATCGCGGGAACGATGCGATGGAGAATTGAGCCCCGCTCAGTGCTGTCGGTTGTCGTCATCTCGCCGAAATCCAAGAAATGCCGTCGCGCCTCGACGATCATGGTGCCAGCGCTGGACTCTTGGATCGGGGCGTGCTGGACGAGGAAGTGCTCATCGTTGACGACGTAGCCGCCCGGCATCGGGACATCCAGAAGTGCCGAGCTGTTCAGCCCGTCCTGCTTACGACAGATGTTGCAGTCCGACCTATGAAAATACGGGCCCGGACCGATCACCACGGAATCTTCACTGCTCGCTGGTGATTCCGGCTTCGTGGACATCGGACACCGTCCTTTCCTGATCCGGCTTCAATAAGTAGTTGCGTCCGGTCGAACGCATGCTTACCGCAAGAGGCTCTCACTCGCAACAGCCGGTAGTGTCAGCGCTGTCCGTGACCGATTCGGCAGATTCTCCGGATTTTTTCCCGGCCGTCAAGTGGTCCGGTCGGCAGTGCGATCGAGCTTTCGCCTGCTACGCGACGGGCTGGACGCGAGACGCCTGACGGTTCTCGCCACGCGGCAAGCCATGCGACGATGGCCGCGACTACCGGCATGGCCAGGAGAATCAGCATGAGGTTCAGCACGGGTACGGAAAGCTAGAGAGGACAGGCCGTCCAAGTTGCTCGTTCGACTAAAGCCGATGAGCGCGATGTACGCCGCGGCGGTTCCCACGACCGCGCCGATGAATGCCAGCGCGCACGCGGTCGCCGCAGTCAGACCGCGCCGAGTTCTGCTGCTCGCTCCAGTCGCCACGAGGATCCGAAAGCTCGCCCGCCGTCTCGCTTCGAATGAGACCGATCGTCATCGCCAGAATGCCCAGCGCGAGCACGATCCCGACGATCGTGGCCCAGTCGATGATGGTGGCCGACGTGGGGATGCTGGACTTGGTCTCGATGCTCATGCCCGCCGCGGCCGCGGTGCTTCGAGCATTCGAGAGCTGCGCTGCGCTGAGTGGCCGTGACGTTTGGATCAGCCACCCCGACGTGAGGGGCGTCAGCCCAGTTGCTGCACGGCGTGTTCGGTGATCACCGTGTTGGGCGCTGATGTTCCTGCGGGCAGTGCGGTCACCTCTTGCATCAGAAGGATTCGCGAGGCACTCGCTTTTGGGACACGGCCACTCA